>DKIV01000033.1 GCA_002454425.1 Sphingobacteriaceae bacterium UBA6709 | reverse complement strand
CCACAGGTTTCCGGTTTGATCCTTTAAAGATTAAAAACGATTCGATGGGGCACGGCGCTCTTTCGTTAGAACATAGTGATTTTTGAAATTCCTGCCATAAGCATAAATTTTAAATTTCATGCCGCCTGAGCTCTCCCGGCGACTTCGGAGTTGTCAGACACACTGCAATGGGTACCGGTACGCAGCGCTGACAGAACAAAGATGAAACAATCTTTTTCGGTAGTCAAGGCCATATCCTTCAATCACTTGAGTCTTCACTATTCAGTACGATTGTTCCCCACAAAACTAGCCTATTCAGTTTCCTGATTCTTTCCGGCAACGGCTTACCTTGCCTGTCAGCAGGGATGAGAGAGAGTCCCGCAATGTCACATAATGTCGCATCAAAACACCCAGGCGACGCCTGCTCAGGTCATACACCTGCCCGCCCCTTGTACCCCCTTGCTACCCACCTGGTTCGAGACTGGCTCGGGACAGACTCGAGACACGCTCGANNAGTCCCGAGTCAGACTCGAAACTGGTAGGTAGGTGCCCCCCGAACAGAGGGGCTAGAGCGGAGCGGCGGGCATAGTCCGGACGCGATGAAACGCTTCACCTTAGCCAGCGTTGCGGGAAATACGAATCAGATCATCCACCATTGCTGAAAATTAGTTTCTCAATAGGAGTAAGCAATATAAAGAATTAAGAAAATTATTTATCCTATCAAGAGCCAAACACAAATAATTATAAATCAATCAATTAAACAAGCGCCCATAACCATAAAACAGAAAACGAGATGCGTAGTTAAATTTAAATCTCTATATGAAATATAATTTTCACATCATTGACGCCCATAGACATACCGGGAAAAGGAGGGTTTTCGCTTGCCGCCCTCGAAAAATATTAAGAAGAAATCGGCGCTTAATAATAAGTCAGGGAACTGCGCTTTGTAGAAGATCGAAGTTCAGTAACATTGCCCTTATTATCAAGGCTGGCCGTCACCTGCTCTGCTTTTGACCAATCCGGATCAGGATTAGCATTACCCGACTGCACCTGCATGACGAATTCGTTATGCGTATGAGCAGATACTACAGAATTAAGATTACAGGGATTAAATCCAAGCTGCTTGTAAATGTTATACAGAAAATGAGGATGCGTGCTGTAACGATACCAGGTATTAAGGCTCATGCTCAAAGTCTGACCGGTACTACTCAGCGGACCGGGAAACTCTTGAGTAGTCAGCTGGTGCGACACATCCGCTCCCGAATACGAAAAATCATACTTCTCACGCGTGGGCTCGCCAGTCGGTATTTCGTATCCAATAATCGATGTAATTGAACGAGGTAACTTTTCCGTGCCATTATACGAATAACGAGCAAGCACCCATCCCGTTTTTAAAGACTTCAATTGAGTTTGAGCGTGTTGCGCGTCACCACTATAAACGTGATGATACAAGGTATCGCCAACAACAGATGAAAGCCGGCCCTGATCATCCCACTCGTAACGCAGACGCTCTTTATATTCATGGGTCATTCCATTTACAAGGAGCGATATTCTGTTGATACGGGAATAACTAACCTTCCCGTTGTTCCCATAAAAAAAATACCGGTCGTTCATTGCCGAGACACGATGCTGATCATCATAGCCAAACGAATATTTCAAGGTTGACGTAAGCGGGTTCATCAACGGCCCTACGCTTGTTTCCTCCAGAGAAGCCAGCCTTGCCGCAGGTTGGTCAGGATCCTTGTCTTTACTGCATGAACAAATAAGGCTTACAAGCAAACAGCATGCAAAAAACGGCAATTTTATATCTTTCATTGTTAGGAATGTCTATAAAAATAAGTATTCGCTTTTGAATAAGCTTACTGAAAATTCACCAAAACAGACTTATAACAACCTTATTATGAGAATGAAACAGAACAACAGAATTACGTCGATGTATCGAATTCACAACTTATAGTGTCCAGAACTAACCCGTAAAGGTGGTCGTACAGGATAGTAATGCCCTAAGCGCCTGCTGTAGGTTCAGCAACCCAGGACTGATGATGAAATCCGTAGTGACAGATTCAGGAAGTGTTAACAGGCCTGCGCCCTCAAACCCAAAATTCGGGTTGCGTAATAAACTTAATTAAAGTAACTTACCTCTGCATAAACCACATTACAAATACTTGAATTTATAGCCTATGAAAGCAACAAAACTGGTGCAGATATTGGTGCTACTCCCCTACGTGTTCATATTAAGCAATGTTAATGCACAACAACAAACCTTCGAACCCGCTGCCATCTGGAAAGATAATAATGGCATTCATATCAATGCGCATGGCGGCGGCGTCCTTTATCAAAAAGGAACGTATTACTGGTTTGGAGAACATAAAGTTGAGGGCAGTAAAGGCAACACCGCTCAGGTAGGCGTGCATTGCTACACGTCAAAAGACCTGTACCACTGGAAAGACGCCGGCATCGCGCTGAGCGTTTCGGATGATCCTGAGAGCGACATCGTTCGAGGATGTATTATTGAACGCCCCAAGGTGATTTACAATAAACGTACCAGGAAATATGTAATGTGGTTTCACCTCGAGTTGAAGGACAAAGGGTATTGGGCAGCACGCGCGGGACTTGCGACGGCAGATCGTCCCACGGGACCTTATACGTTCATCAAGAGCTTACGCCCCAATGCAGGCAAGATGCCCTTCTACCCTTCCGGCATACCCGTCGCCGAGCATATTAACGTGGAAAAGCCTGCAAACAATACTGACAGCATTTTCTGCAGAGATTGGAAAGGGGGACAGATGTGCAGAGACATGACCTTGTATGTCGATGACGATGGCAAGGCCTATCATATTTTCTCCTCTGAAGAGAACATGACCCTCCATATCGCAGAACTCGACAAGAGCTATACATCCCATACCGGAAAGTTCAGCAGAGTTTATCCGGGATTTCAAACCGAAGCTCCTGCCATATTTAAACGAAACGGCAAGTACTATATGATCGGATCTGCATGTACCGGCTGGGCACCCAATGCGGCACGCTTGTTTGTCGCTTCCTCAATTTATGGGCCTTGGAAGTACGAAGGCAACCCATGCCAGGGAGAGGGGGCAGGGCTCACTTACGGAGGTCAAAGCACCTTTATTCTTCCTGTGGCTGGCAAAAAGAACGCATTTATATTTATGGCTGATAAATGGCAACCGAAAAATGCCATCGATGGACGCTATATCTGGCTTCCTATTACCTTTAAGGCAGAAAAGCCAGAGCTCTCCTGGGCCGACAGCTGGACACTGAACTCCTTTGGATCCTGAGTTCTATGCGCTGCCCCGGTGCTTCCATCTGGGCAGCATCCGCTCCTAATTCAGCAAAAATCCTTAATTTCGTCGCCAACCGAAAACATTTCGGTACACTAGCGCTCGAGGAAGTCACGCATGCCTAACGCATACTTCACAAATCAGCGCGTTACGACATACTCAAAACAGGAGCATATAAATGGAAGAAATATTAGGAATGAAATTCTTAGGTAACACCCTCGAAAACTGGGCGGTGTTCATTGCGGTACTCTTAGTTGGAATCATTATCCTTTATAACATAAAAAGGATTCTTTTAAGAAAGCTCAAAGAACTGGTAACGAGAACACAAAGCAACTTTGACGATTTCATTGTAGACGTAATTGAAAGATCGGGAGTGCCCATGCTGTACGTCATTCTCTTCTACTCGGCCATTCATTCCTTATTACTACCTGTAAAAGTCTCCAAGGTCATTCACGTGGCATTCATGTTTGCAATGCTTTATTTTGCCATCGCCATCATTTCGTCGCTGATACGACATTTCATCTTTTCGTTTTTAGGAAGAGGTGCCGATGCTGAGATAAAAAAGAAACAGGCGCGAGGAATCCTTATTCTGGTAAATATTGCCATCTGGGTGATCGGCATTGTGTTCGTCATCAACAATCTGGGATATAATGTAACTACCATCATCACCGGACTAGGTATTGGAGGTATCGCCATTGCGTTAGCAGCACAGACGATCCTGGGCGACCTGTTCAGCTACTTCATCATCTTCTTTGATCGTCCTTTTGAGATTGGCGACTTTGTATCCGTGGGCGACAAATCAGGGACTATTGAGAAAGTCGGCATAAAAACTACCCGCATCAAAACACTCAATGGCGAGCAGCTGGTATGCGCGAATACTTACCTTACCAATAACCCGCTACAGAATTTCAAGAAGATGCAGGAGCGTCGGATCGTGCTGAAATTGGGCGTTACCTATGATACGCCGCCGGAAAAGATTAAAGCGATTCCTGATTTGGTCAAAGCCATCATCAGTTCTAAAGAAGATATACGTCTCGACCGGGGACACTTCTCCGGATTCGGAGCATCAAGTCTCGACTTCGAATTTATTTATTATGTATTAAGTCCAGACTACGCACTATATATGGATCGCCAGCAAAGCATAGGCTTTGACATATTAGACAAGTTTGCCGACAACGACATAGAGTTCGCATATCCTACGCAGACACTCTTTATTAACGGTAATATACAGCGTCCGGAAGCAAGCGCAGAGCTTATAAATAACTAGCGTGTCGGGACAACATCGTGTATTTGCTAAAAAATCAGCACTTAATGCCTGCGA
The DNA here is from genome assembly GCA_002454425.1 of Sphingobacteriaceae bacterium UBA6709. GTDB lineage: Bacteria > Bacteroidota > Bacteroidia > Sphingobacteriales > Sphingobacteriaceae > Arcticibacter. Next base: position 97,123 of record DKIV01000033.1, on the reverse strand, counting down.
GCAAGAACGACCTCTTCGTCGCAGGCATTAAGTCCCCTATATCTTTTTCTTCGTAGATTTCTTCACGCGATTATCGATACGCTTCATAGCCGCGGGGCGCTCCTCCAAAGGATATTCAAATCCCAGCAGGTCCCTGATAACAACAGACGCCACTACTCCGCCAAAGGCAGCGGGCAGATATGATATTGTGCCATACGCCGAGCGCTTAAAATTCGAACCATCGGTCATTATGAGCGATTCTTTCATCACCATTTCCGTAGAAAAAACAGCTTTAACCCCTGGTCCTACCTTAAGCTTCTTCACACGCTTGCGAACATAGTGAGCAAATTGACATTCGTAAGTTTCCAATAAATCAGCCACCCTGATTTTTGTAGGATCAACCTTCCCTCCCGCGCCCATGGAACTTACAATGCGCTGCCCCGATTCATAGGCAGTAGCAAGCAGATATAACTTTGGTGTCACACTGTCTATGCAGTCCATCACATAGTCAAACTTTTGTTCCAATATCTCGCGGCAACGTTTAGGACTGAGAAAGTCAGGAATGACATGCAACTTAAGGTCAGGATTGATATCCTTGAGACGTTGCGCCATAATTTCCGCCTTTTGTACGCCGTGGTTTGTTGCCAGGGCTGGCAACTGACGATTTCTATTTGAAGGATCGACAACATCACCATCCACAATGGTCATCTCCCCAACACCAGAGCGACAGATAAATTCGGCGGCAAAAGAACCGACACCGCCCAATCCTACTACCAGAACATGCGATTGTTGTAACTTTTCAATTCCTTCATCGCCCACCAATAACGCTGAACGCGATAACCAGCTTAAATTAGCCATAATGTAATTTACATTTAATATCACCACGGCCGATTCTTAAAGAATCGGTCAATAGCTCTTTTAGAACCCCAAAGATACTCAAATATCTAAACGTAGATATTGGATCAACATCTTCTTATTGCGTTTCAAAAACAGATTTTTAATTATCTCCGAAAGACAGGGAATGTGGCATACAAAACACTTCATAATATCCGGTAGCGTTATCGAGATTCCTAAAATGTTTCGCTTCACCGCATCATTAGAATAACGAATTGTAAATGTTGTCCATTTAATAAATGGCAATCACTCACAAGACTGATCAAGATCATTGCAAGAATTACCCGTAAATTAAAACTTTGCCTGACAAAATTTACGTTCAAAATGTTACGCACATTAGTAGTACCTTTTCTCTTTATCTTATTTATCGTGTCAGCGTGCACAAAAGAGGAGATCGTGAAGAATGTAGTGGTAAAACACAATGATACCATTTACATACAAGATAGAGATACCCTCGTTATACATGACACCTTGGATAATAGTACAAAAACAATACCTATGTATATTATTTCTCCAACAACGGTTAACGTAGGTGATACATCGGTCAACGACACAAAAGCAGTACCAGCTCCTGCTCCTCCTACCCAGCCCACGACACCGGTAACCCCTCCGCTGACCGTAGCCGGGCAAGATAATTCACAATCAACGCTGCCAAATGCTGAACCTCTTCCACCAGGATTGAAAACAGACCTGGGAATATGGATGAAGGAGTCATCCTATCCGGGAAGTAATGAGGACCGAAAATGCTTTGGCTTATGCAATTCAAGCGCTTATCTGAGCAACAAAAAAAGGTTAATTGTCATTAAAGAAGGAAAAGTAGTTAGCACTATTATAAAATACGATAACACGGGATGGCTTCTGGGTATCAGGGATCTGCCAGCTGGCTTCTATACGCTAAGAGTGGAAATATTAGATCTGAAGGACGAAAGAATTCTTGCCGCAGGATTGACTTCATTCATGCTGAACAACTAGCTTTCTAAGCCTTACCCCTCACCTTTCAATTGCAGGAATCGCCGGTATAGGTCGGCTTTTAATAAGACACTATCCACGTTTCGTATTCCTGCCACTACATTGTACAACTCAGAAACATGTATATCGGCAGTGTCAGTCTCAAGAAAGAAACGATCCTCAGCTACTTCAGCCATAAACCTTACTGCATTTGACCCGGAATTCAGTAGGGCCGCGCCAAAGGAGAAATACACACCCAAGCGGCTCAGCTGACGCCCAAGTTCTACCTTACCATTGAAGCCATGTATGATAACCGGCACCGAGGGTTTCACCTTGCGCAACACGGCTTCCAGCTCATTAAAAGCTTTGACACAATGAATAATGACCGGTTTATTGAGCGCAATTGCCAGCTCCAGCTGCTTCACAAAAACATCTGCCTGATACGCCAACGAAGGCCCTCTTAATTTATCGATTCCACATTCCCCAATGAATGTTATCGAAGGCCTCGCAGCCAATTGTGTTAAGCGCTCCAACAGCGCGGCTCCATTCTCCTGACTGAGATGCCAGGGATGAATTCCCGCCGATCTATACAAGGAGGCATCTTGCATGCCATGCAAGCGGTCGTCGACCTGAACGATGTGATTGACCACCTTGACGGTGTCTGCAGACGGCCTTACGCTATGAGTATGTATATCGACGAACATCAATAATCGACAACGGCAGAGGGACAAATATAGGTAGGAAGAATGCCGCTGCTATTTATTCTGCTTTCAACATCCGTAGGAAGCGTATTGCCGGAGAGTACCAGCGCAGTATCAAGACCGAACTTATTTCCGCCCATAATATCAGTATTCAACGTATCGCCAACCATTAGAATCTGATCTTTAGTAACATGCATATGCCGTCGCACGCGCTCATAAGCAAAGATAAACATTTGTGAATCAGGCTTGCCAAATCTTATAAACTTCTTGCCCACGATATTTTCAATCATCGTAGCCACACTTCCCACAGCAATGCAAATCTCTCCGAGATTCAAGGGGTAAGCATCATCAGTATTGGCGACAATGGTTGGAATAGTACGCTTACGAAGAAGATTGACGGTTTTGTTAAGGTCCGAATTCCAGTCGAACCCCTCATCATCAAGGAATACCAAAGCATTAACATCATCAACATTATGTGTATTAATTTGACTTACAGGAAGCACCTCTATGCCCTCTCCTTCGATGTAATGGGCAGAATCGGGAGTGCCCAGATATGCGACGATACCAGATTTAACCTTCAGATTGATATACTCCTTAGCTAGCATCCCCGAAGACACGATCCGGTCTTTGCTTATGGCGTGCAGTCCTGCCTGATGGTATTTCTCCGCCAGTTGTGTAGGGCTCCGCGACGCGTCGTTAGTTACGATGTAATACTCCTTCTTCTTATCATGCAGATATTGAAAGGTGCGATCAATGCCGGGCACCAGTCCTTTATAATTTTTCAGCACCCCGAAAGCATCGAAAAATATTACTTTATATTTCCCGACAATCTCGGAAAACGAATGTATTGAATTCATAGGCATGCTGACTATTGCAGATTAAGTACTTTTATTATTTTTTCAGGATCAAAGCTATCAATCGAAGGGAGATAAATGTCAAAAGCCTCCTCCTGCAACTTCCGGGCGTATTGTTCATTAAAAAAATAGCTTCCGTCTTTAATGACATAATTTAGAATAAAGAATCGGTACACTTCCTTCAGAAAACGAACCTCGTTGGCCGTAAGCGGATTTATTTGATGATACTCCTGAAGAAACCAAAGGAAACGTTCCTCCTTCAGCGGATCTATGAGATAGGAAAATACCGTACGGTCGCCAACGCTGGAAACCACACGAGCCAGGAAATAGAAATCCATCATCCTGCTACTCATTCTAAACCAATCATAGTCCCACCGAGAGAACAACTTCGTATTATTGGTAACTGAAAAATTGCCGATATTCCAGTCGATAAAAACGGGTATCTTCTCGAAGCGGGAAGCTCTGAGCTTAAGCTTGTTTTCCAGGAAATACTCGCAATGCTGTTTTAACACCGCGGTTTGCATTTCATTAAATGTATTGATACGCGGACGCGAAAGAAAGCGCATCAGACTACGCACGTCAGAGCTTAGCGTTTTAGACGATTTTGGCAAAACCTTCGTGGCACGGGAACAGGCGCGATGAAGACGTGCCATCTGCTGCCCCAGTCGACGGATCTGCTCTTCAGACAATATCTTTGGCAGCCGGTGCAATACGCGTACGGGATTGTAAAATACCACCCAGGCATCGATTGTTGAGGTCTTGTAATGATATGTAAATACGCGATTATTTTTCAATAAGGACTTCGCCAGGAGATTTTCATTTGGATATAACAGGTTATTCGCCAATGAATGAATAATGCGATGATCTTCCTTAAAGTGCTCATATTTACCAAAATAAGACAACTTGGCGATAACCATTTCATCATCGTCGAGCACCACGCGAAAGACGTGATTTGTGGAAACCCTGGCACTTATATCGCTAATTTGCAACACACTTCGGGAAGAATCATAGACCTTCCAAGCCTTCTTTATTATTCTTGACCAGTCCATATTATATTATCTCAAAATAACGGGATAGCTCCCAATCACTTACCGAAGCGGCATACTGCTTCCACTCCCATTCCCGCGACTGAATGAAGTGAGCACAAAAGTCGGCGCCAAACAACTGTGCAGCAATTTCCGATCCTTTCATTTTGTCCGTTGCGGCTTTCAGATCGCTTGGTAGTCTCAGTGCGTCCGACTGTGCATAAGCATTGCCTGTGACGAGCGGCAATTCCAATGGTAATTTATTAGCGACACCATACAGTCCCGAAGCAAGGGAGGCCGCAATGGCTAAATAGGGATTGGAATCTGATCCCGGAACCCGCATTTCCAGACGGGTATATTTCTCGTGATTGTTTATCACGCGTACAGCACAAGTTCTGTTTTCGACGCCCCAGGAAAGGCGAGTGGGTGCCCATGCACCTTCAACAAGTCGTTTATAACTATTAATCGTGGGGGCATACATGGGCATTATAAAGGGAAGACAGTAAAGCTGCCCGGCAAGAAAATGCTCCATAAGCTGGCTCATCTTATGAGGAGCGGCAGCATCATAGAACATATTGCGCTTACCATCGGCAGACCATAGACTTTGATGTATATGACCGCTGCATCCCGGCAAGCTAGCGTTGAACTTAGCCATAAAGCTCGCCGTAATCCCGTGTAGGGCGGCAATCTCTTTCACGGCGCTTTTAAATAGAAAGGCTTCGTCCGCAGACCTGCGCAGAGGAGCGTGCGCAATAGCAGCTTCATATACCCCGGGACCAGTTTCGGTATGCAGGCCCTCTAATTCAATATTTAAACCTTCGAACTGACGGAAGAGATCGTAGTAATATTCGGAATGTTGAGAGGTGCGTAAAAGGGAATATCCGAACATTCCCGGACTCAGAGGGCGCAGATCGCGATATCCTTTCTCTCTGATGGATTGAGGGGTTTCTTTAAAGTTATACCATTCAAATTCCTGTGCGCATTCTGCATGATACCCCATCTGCTGACAGCGCGCCGCGACAGTACGTAAGAGCGTTCGCGGACAAAAAGAAGCACCTCCTTCTCCGAAATCGGCCAACACAAAGGGGGTATTTTCCTGATAAGGCACCAAACGCGCGGTGCTAAGATCCGGATAACAGGTAGTGTCAGGAAAACCTGTATGCCAACCGGTAACCGATGGCTGTTCATATAAAGCATCCTGAGTGTCCCAGCCAAAGGTAACATCACAAAAACGCAGTCCGTTTGTGAGGCTATCAAGAAACTTTTCTTTGTGTATGACTTTTCCGCGCAATACGCCATCAATATCAGCAAAGCCTACCTTAACATGACGAACGGAATCGTCAGTAAGAAAATTCAAAAGAGGATTTGTCGTCATGCAGTATCATTATAGAACATGCAAATTATTAATTATTGACACAAATACGCAATTTAAAAAAAGCAAGCTTAGCAGGTAGACTACAAAAGGAAGCAAGTATTTACCAGAAGGGCAATGAGCGAAAAAGTACACGTTGCAACACTAAACAGATTTTTAAAGGCTTAAAATGCACAATTGTACAACAAAGGAGCTTTAATGGATATTTTTTTAAAATTTTTAAAACATTTTTATATTTTTATTAAAAATCTCCCTACATTTATTGTATCGAATTTAAAATTTAACATTTTTCCTGAAATCATTAACAAAATGGCGACTAAATTAGAATACATTTGGTTGGATGGCTACAAACCAACCCAGAGTCTGCGTAGTAAAACTAAAATCGAGAAAAATTTTAGTGGAAAATTAGAAGATTGTGCATACTGGAGCTTCGATGGATCATCGACAGAGCAGGCACCAGGGGGTTCATCAGACTGTATTCTTAAGCCGGTTTATATTTGCAAAGATCCTCAGCGCAAGGACGCTTATCTGGTAATGTGTGAAGTTCTTGCTGCAGGCGGCACTCCTCACCCATCCAACGGTCGTGCACTTATTGACGATGATGATAATGATTTCTGGTTCGGATTTGAGCAAGAATACTTCCTGTGGGACATCGAAACTAACAAACCGCTAGGTTTTCCTGTAAATGGCTACCCAGCACCGCAGGGTCCTTACTACTGTTCCGTTGGCGCGAAAAACGCTTTTGGAAGAGAGATCGTTGAGGAGCATTTAGACGCATGTCTTGAGGCAGGTTTAAATGTCGAAGGTATTAACGCGGAGGTTGCCGCAGGACAGTGGGAATTCCAGATCTTTGCCAAAGGTGCTAAAGAGGCTGGAGACCAGATCTGGATCGGCCGCTATTTACTTGAGCGTATTGGCGAAAAGTACGGAGTAAGTGTTAACTGGCATTGTAAACCACTCGGCGAGCTTGACTGGAACGGATCAGGAATGCATGCAAACTTCTCAAACACTGTTCTTCGCGAAGCGGGCAATAAAGAAACTTATGACAAGATCTGTGAAGCGTTCCGTCCTGTTGTGAAAGAACATATTGAAGTTTACGGAGCCGACAACCACCTGCGTTTAACAGGAAAGCATGAAACAGCCTCTATCAATGACTTCTCTTATGGGGTTTCTGACCGCGGTGCTTCAATCCGTATTCCTTTGGCTACTGTTGAAAGAGGCTGGAAAGGCTATCTTGAAGACCGTCGTCCAAATTCAGCTGCAGATCCATATAAGGTTGCTGCAAGAATTATTAAAACAGTAAAATCTGTTCTTTAAGATTTATTTTCCATAATGCGGGAGAACGCTGTACCTACCAGGGCTACAGCGTTTCCTGTTTTATAGCGGCATTAATGCACCCGCGACAGTCCTTATCAGCGCACAAACAATCAACCTGTTTTCCTGTTTTTAATTCATAAATTAAACTCATGAAAACACTGTCGGCCCTTTCGTTATTATTGATCCTGTCAGCATGTGGCGCCAACCAGCGGGAGCAGTCCGCATCTGCTGATACTACAGCTAGTGCATCGGCAGACACGCTTAGCTTCGTCCAACATGAATATCAGGAGAAAACCAATATTCCTTGCGAGGTATGCCCTCAGGTGTCCGTCAATATTTCAGAAGCACAGGGCAATAGTGCCGTGGCGCGGAGCATCAATGACTCTGTATTCGCACAAATGAAAAGAGCTATGCTCTTTAGTGATGCCCAGAAAGATCGATCTCAAACCACCTACCCTGCTTTACTGCAAGCTTTCGTTGCTGAATACGAAAGGCAAAAACGAGATATGCCCGACGCTACGCTGGGATGGGAGGCGCAGGTAAAAACAGTTCCGAGCTTCCAAAGCGACAAGTTGGTAGCAGTACAAGTGGATGCCTACATGATGACCGGAGGAGCACATGGATTAGGCACTCGAAACGTGTGGATATTCAATAAGACAAATGGTCAACATGTTACAAACACTGACCTGATCGCTGATAATGAAGGGTTAAAAAAACTTGCGGAAGAGAAGTTCAGAGATAAATACAAGGTTCCGGCCGGCAAGCCTATTAATTCGACAGGTTTTATGTTTGAGGGCGACAAATTTTACCTTCCCAATAATATCATTCCTGTAAAGGATGGGCTCCTGCTACATTATAATCCTTATGATGTGGCTGCGTATGTGCAGGGGCCTTTAGAAGTATTAATAGACTGGAATACCGCTCGCCCCTATATTAATAAGCAATTCCTTTAGCCTGCAAATTAACAACGCAGAATGAAGCATCCCCCCTCGGGCATTCTGATTCAGCAGCCGTAACTATGGTTATTCTTAATTTACTATTTTTGCACTATGCTTATAGAATCAGCAGTATTTAAATGCAGCAACACGCGTACTGACAAGTTACCGGCTGCCGAGATACCCGAATATGCGTTCATCGGACGCTCAAACGTGGGCAAGTCGTCTCTCATCAATATGCTTACCCAGAAAAAGGGGCTGGCGAAGACCTCTCAGACGCCCGGAAAGACACAGTTGATAAATCATTTTCTGATAAATGACGATTGGTACCTTGTGGACCTTCCAGGGTACGGATACGCCCGCGTGTCGCAGAAGCTAAGAGAAGAATGGGAACGTTTTATACGTTATTACCTCCGCCATCGAGAAAATTTGCAATGCGTATTCGTATTAATTGATAGCAGAATTGAACCCCAAAAAGCAGACCTTGATTTCTGCTGTTGGCTGGGAGAAAATGGAATACCTTTCGTTTTATGTTTCACCAAGGCAGACAAGCAGTCGGCATTAAAGACAGGCAAGAATGTAGACGTGTTTAAGGAGGCTCTGTTAGAATATTTTGAAGAGCTCCCCCAAACGTTTGTCACATCTTCTGAAAACAGAACAGGCAAAGAGGAGGTACTGAACTTCATAGACAACATTAATAAACAATTCACCCCCCCCCCTCCCCCCACGGAATAAGCTAGTACAACTAGCTGTTTTTATAAGGTTATAAATTCAAATGAAAAAGTATTTTTCTTTAGTGCTGTTTGCACATACCATTTTTGCAATGCCTTTCGCTTTTGTGGGCTTTTTCCTTGCGGTGAGCACTACGCTTTATCCTTTTGACTGGATGAAGCTGGTGTTTATGATTCTGTGTATGGTCTTTGCCCGCAACTCCGCGATGGCCTTTAACCGGTACCTCGACAGAGACATTGATGCCATCAACCCACGCACCGCCAATCGGGATATTCCGGGAGGACGTATTCCGGCGAAGCATGCTCTAATATTTACATTAATAAACTGCGCGCTTTTTGTGTTTACCACTTATTTTATAAACACGTTATGCTTTTACCTCTCGCCGGTAGCGCTGTTCGTTATCTTAGGATACAGTTTCACTAAGCGCTTTACGGCTTTGTGCCACTTAATTCTGGGCTTAGGACTATCATTAGCACCTATCGGCGCATATCTGGCAGTAACGAACGAATTTAATATCGTTCCGATTTTCTATTCGCTTGCCGTGCTCACCTGGGTAAGTGGCTTCGACATTATTTTCGCGTTGCAGGATGATGAATTTGACCGCAGTCAGCAGCTGTATTCAATCCCGGCTGTGTTGGGTCGCAAGAAAGCGCTGATGGTCTCCTCGTCCCTGCACGTGCTCTCGGTTATTTTTGTATTGTTGCCCCTATTTTTCGCATCTTTCGGAATCTTCTATTTTGCAGGGGTGATCATTTTCGCGTCCTTGCTTGTATATCAGCATCGCATTATTAAACCGGATGATATTAGTCGGGTTGGTTTAGCCTTTGGCACTACCAACGGCATAGCATCTGTGCTTTTCGCATTATGTTTTCTTCTTGACATGCTAGTGCGTCAGTAACGTTAATTTAGAATCAAACATCAGTATAATCGTAAATGATTCATAAAAAAGAAAGAATATATGTTCCGGCAAATCTGACGATTAGCTGGGAGAATATTGAGCCATTATTTAATGAACTGGTTGCACGTTCTATTGGTTCAGTAGAAGAATTGGAACAGTGGCTACGGGACAGAAGTGAGCTTGAAGCCGTGTTGGAAGAAGATTTTGCCTGGCGTTATATACGAATGACTTGCAATACCGCCGACCAGAAACTGCTGGAGGACTTCCAATACTTCGCTACTGAAATTGAGACTTTGGTGGCGCCACTAAATAATGACCTGAACAAAAAGTTTATTGATTCGCCATTTCTCGATGAGCTGAATAAGGAAAAATATGAAATCCTTATTCGCGGCACCAGAAATGCGCTTGAGCTCTTCAGAGAACAGAATGTACCATTGTTGACGGAAATACAGGTTAAGCAGCAGAAATATCAGGCGATAACTGGTGCTATGACGGTTTCCATTGACGGCAAGGAATACACCATGGAACAAGCAGGTGTGTTGCTGAAGAGCCCTGACAGAGCCCTTAGAAAGAAGGCCTGGGAGACCATTAGCAAACGTCGATTGCAGGATCGCGAGGAGCTTGACTTTCTCTTTAACGAACTCCTGGCTCTACGTCATCAGGTAGCCCAGAATGCCGGTTTTGAAAATTTCAGGGACTACATGTTCCGCGCTTTAGGCCGTTTCGATTACACGCCAAAAGATTGCTATAAGTTTCATGAAGCTATTGAGAAGGTAATTGTGCCAATTTTGCAGGATCAGGCGGACTCTCGTACGGAAACACTGGGATTGGATACCCTGAAACCCTGGGATCTCGATGTTGATCCGGCTGGTCGTCCGGCCTTGCAGCCCTTTGGCGACGGCAATGATCTGATAGAGAAATCGATCGCCTGCTTCAAGGCGCTGGATCCTTTCCTGGGCACATGCCTGAGTGCCATGAAAGAAAATGATCTTTTCGACGTTGAAAGCCGTAAAGGTAAGGCTCCCGGCGGCTATAATTATCCGCTGGCGGAAACAGGTGCCCCATTCATCTTTATGAATTCCGCGGGCAGCTTCCGTGATCTCACGACAATGGTACACGAAGGCGGACATGCGGTACATACGTTTCTGTCAGCGGGATTGGAACTTAATGACTTTAAGCATTGCCCTTCCGAGGTGGCTGAACTCGCTTCCATGAGCATGGAGCTGATTTCCATGGATCAATGGAGCGTATACTTTGGCGATAATGATGCTGACTTACGCCGGGCAATACACGAGCAACTGAAAGATGTGCTCAAAACCTTGCCATGGGTAGCTGTGGTTGATCAATTCCAGCATTGGATATATACTAATCCTCATCACACTTCGGAGCAGCGCAGGGAGGCTTGGGTGCAGATATTCGGTCGCTTCGGCGCAAATTTCGCGGATTGGCAGGACTATGAGCTTGCTCTTGAAAATCTGTGGCAAAAGCAACTACATATTTTTGAAGTTCCGTTTTATTATATTGAATATGCTATTGCACAATTAGGCGCGATAGCGGTATGGAAAAACTATAAGGAAAATCCGCAATTGGGTCTAAAAAAATATAAAGAAGCACTATCCCTTGGATATACAAAGAACATACGCTCGATATATGAGGCTGCGGGAATTAAGTTTGACTTCAGCAGTGAATACGTTCAGGAACTAGCTGACTTTGTTGAAGAGTACCGCAAAAAAATCTGATAACGAATCAAGGGGATCTCATTGTGGATCCCCCTGGTTTTATGATTAAATGATCGTAGGTATTAAACTTACCTTAGCACTGCCAGTGTTAACGCGACTTTCCGGATCGACGCACTATTAGTATAACTATCACCAATAACACCACCGCGGCAATCACGTAGTATGTCCAATTCCTTTGTCCGGGACTAATACCTGTGGTATTGCCGGCATTAGTGAACTGCGTTTCAACACCCGCATCAGGCGGAATCTTTATTGAATTAAAGAACGTGTCGATAGATTTTGTTGCATACTCCTTGTGTATGTCCTTATACATAAATTGAAAGGTATAAGTGGCTCCCGCCTCATGCAAGATCCGTATCTGCCTATACTGCTTTCCTCTGCCGCTATCAACCTCTAGCGTAAACTCTTTAACATGTAACTTGCCTAAAAGTGTATCCTTCTCGTCAGAGACGATGCCTTCTGCATTTTTGCGAACACGCTTAACGAAGTCGTCGTAGTACTTTTGCAAATGCTTAACTTTCTCGATATCGGGCGTAGCCTGAGGGTTATCATCCTGACGAGTTACGAGAATATCTCCGAAAGGGGGGCGAGCCGTAATCATAATCTGACCACCGGTATCGCTACGAGCGAAATCGGGTGGTAGAGACACCTGAACCGAGTCGTCAATTCTTACAGATTTCCAGGTCTGCGCCTTTACGGTAAAGGAAATCATGGTGCCAATAAATAACCAAAGTAGATGTTTCATCCTTTATTAACTTGTTTAAAGGCGAATGGTTTGCGGTTGACGATAGTCAGACCATGGCAAAGACGCCAGCGGATGCTATCAGACGGTCACAGATTACTTACATTTAACGCAAGATGAGCGCAATTTTTGCGTTTTTTTATTCGACATTCATTATTACTTTTGCAGTCGGCATCGCCAGAGCGACACTTATCCAGGAAACAAGGAACAAATTGCTTAAAATACGAAGCCCGTACTATTTAAAATCAGAAAAATGTCTATCTGCGGAACAAAAACAACAGCAAATTCCGTTTATTACTGATAAACATTCGTGACTTGGATTTAATTCATTATCTTTTTACAACTGAAACCGTTGTAGTATTTATATCACCATAAATTAAATGATCAAAGATCTCTTCAGAAAAAAACCCTTAGCCAAAATATTATCAGACATTGAAAATGGTTATGGAGATGGAGAAGCAAGCGACCACGACTCTTCGCTGAAACGTGTATTAGGTGTTCGCGACCTTACCATGATGGGAATTGCGGCGGTTGTAGGCGCGGGTATCTTTTCAACTATAGGAGAAGCTGCCTTCCACGGAGGCCCCGGCGTTAGTTTACTCTTTATCATAACGGCAGTTACCTGCGGTTTTTCGGCGCTCTGTTATGCTGAATTTGCCTCACGCATTCCGGTGTCAGGAAGTGCCTATACTTATGCGTACGCGTCTTTCGGAGAGCTTATTGCCTGGATTATCGGTTGGGATTTACTAATGGAATATGCTATCGGAAATATTGCGGTGGCAATCTCATGGAGTAAGTATTTCACCAACTTATTGGAAGGGTTCAACATCCACATCGCTAATTACCTCACCATGGATTACGTTTCGGCCATGCGGGGATTTGAAGAGGTTGAGGCGCTTAAAGCAGCCGGAAAAACTGCGGAAATAACAGCGGGACTACAACATCAGGCTGACGCATGGCTCTCAGCTCCGGCAATTGGAAATATTAAATTGATTGCTGACCTTCCCGCGCTTGCCATTGTTGTCGTGATAACAGTGTTAGTGTACATAGGTATCAAAGAGACCAAGCGTGTTACCAATGCTATGGTTTTGCTTAAAATTGCCGTGGTGCTGGCAGTGATCGCCGTGGGCTGTTTTTACATTAAGCCTGAAAACTGGGATCCTTTTATGCCCAACGGGTTTAAGGGGATTATGCGGGGAGTATCAGGCGTATTTTTTGCTTATATAGGATTTGACGCCATCTCTACTACCGCTGAAGAGTGTAAGAACCCTCAACGAGACCTCCCGCGGGGAATGATCCTTTCTCTAGTTATCTGTACCATCCTTTATGTGCTCATCTCATTGGTATTGACGGGCATGGTGAATTATAAAGAGCTTGCTGTAGGCGATCCCCTGGCATTTGTATTCGAGAAAATAGGGCAGAATAATATTAGCTATATCATCTCGGTATCTGCAGTAATAGCGACCGCGAGCGTGCTTTTGGTATTTCAAATGGGGCAACCCCGCATCTGGATGAGTATGAGTCGGGATGGCCTGCTTCCTAAAAAATTCGCAAGTATTCATCCTAAGTATAAAACACCTGCGTTCTCTACTGTTATCACAGGACTGGTAGTTGCCATTCCGGCATTGTTCATGAACCTTACGGAAGTAACGGATCTTACCAGCATTGGAACACTCTTTGCTTTCGTGCTTGTTTGTGGTGGTGTGCTTATTCTCGAAGATGACAAACAGGTGAGCAGGGGAAAGTTCAGAATCCCCTATATAAATTCTCAATACATTGTACCGGGATTAATGATCGCAGCTCTGTACTTTTTCTGGACCCCGTTCACAGAACTATTTGTATATTCCGGTGACTGGCATGCCTATAAAGATAAACTCCCCTATTTCCTTTTTATCGCCTTAGCTATCGGTATTTCTGCGTTATCATTTAGAAAAAAACTCTCGCTAATCCCTGTCTTGGGACTGTTAAGCTGTTTTTATTTGATGACTGAATTAGGTTATGTAAACTGGCTTCGTTTCCTTATATGGCTTGCGATAGGTCTTGTTGTTTATTTTACTTACAGCCGCAAGCACTCAAAGCTTAAAGCATCAGAGAATTCAGAAACGGAATCTGGTAACTAAGGTGAATGTATGAACCGATGTCCCTTTGGGGCTCGGTGAAGCATCAAGCTATCAACCTTTACGGGGTTACACGCCTAAGATGACAATGATAATAACCTGCTGATTAATGCGTTAGGGCCTTGCACTTTGAGAATACCAAATTGCGAAATGCTTATTCAAAGGGAATTATACGAGGATCTACCATATGGTAAAGCAAAATCGGCCATTATTTGTTAATGATAAATTAATGAAAACTTATTTTGCATAAACTACTTATAAGATTTTTCACGTTGCTTATCGCGATTTCCGGCTACGGCCACGCGTTTGCGCAGCCAGAGGTTGATATCGATTCGGTCACTACCCTGAGCTCAGATACTACCAATCAGGCTATTCAAGTCAAACAGTTTATTCTTCCGGTATCACTGGCGAGCTATGGTCTGGCAGCCGTATACATAAAGCCAATACGCAGGCTAGATAAAGCGATAACAGAGGGTATTTACAGGCATCATAAAACTTTTGATACGGATGTCGATGATTATCTGCGCTATGCTCCGGTAGCGATGCTCTACGGATTCAAACTCGCCGGCGTAAGAAGCAAACATGGTGTTGCCGATCAGACAGCATTACTCTTATTATCAGCAGCAATTAACACCGCTGGTACAGGTATTTTAAAACGCGTAGTAGGTAGAGAGCGGCCAAATGGCTTTGACAATAAATCATATCCCTCCGGACATGCTTCTTTCGTATTTATGGCAGCGGAGATGATTAACAGGGAATATGGCGAAACGTCGGTGATTTATCCGATCATAGCCTATAGCATCGCCATGGCTACCGGAATTTCACGTGTCTACAATAAGGCCCACTGGTTCAGCGATGTAGTGGCCGGTGCGGGATATGGAATCCTGGCAACACGCCTCAGCTATTTAGCATACCCGCACATACGTAAGCTTCTGATGCACGGCAAATCTTCAAATCTGGTTCTTGTCCCAAACATTCAGGGCAACTACAAAGGTATTAGCATGGTATATAAGTTTCCTTAAAGATTACGCAGCAGGATGTAATAAACGATTAATGGTGATTACAAGTCGCCCCCGGCCGGTTTTCCTCCTCCTGTATAACATGAATGCGAACGTGGCAATAATGCCTGTAATACCTGAAATTGAAACTGCCGCGCGGGAGCCCATGGTATCGGCAAGGACACCTATGATTAGGCTACCAATGGGTATCATTCCCTGATAGGCCATAACAAAATAGCTGATAGTGCGTCCACGCATATGCGGAACGGAATGTGTTTGGAGGAACGTGTTTATAGAAGATGTCTGCGCCATCATTCCTATGCCTGTGAATGTCATAAAGAACAACGCTACTGAAAGAAGTTTAGAAAAAGACAAAAGCAACACACTACATCCGAAAATCATACTGGCAGCAATAGTTATCCTGATCAGATTCTTATGACTAGTAAGATTCGCCATATAAACTGCACTTATCAGCGCACCTAAGCCAGCAGCACTCTCAAACCAGCTGAAGGTTTTTGCTGATCCATGAAAGATATCCTTGGCGAAGATCGGCATCAGTGTGTTAAAGGGCATTACAAAGATGCTACTCACCACCAACATGAGTATCAGGCTACTGATATCCTTATCGCTCTTGACATAAACGAAACCCTCCTTGAGTTCTGTCCAGATATCCTTTTGAGAACGATCAACAACCGCAAGATCCAATTTCATCATAAACAGACATGCCAACACAGCGATATAACTGAGGAAATTACTAATGAAACAGAAATCCTCCCCGAAAGTACTGAGAATAACGCCAGCGACGGCAGGCCCCGCTATACGGGCGATGTTGGTCATGGTTGAATTCAGTGCAATGGCGTTGGGCAGATCTTCTTTCTTATCAACCATATCGACCATTAGCGATTGCCTGCAGGTAACGTCAAATGAATTTATGATACCTTGAAGCAGACTCAACGCAATGATCCCGGTCATGTTATAGATCTTCAGGTATATCATCAGCGCAAGAACACCAGCCTGTAACATTGATATCACCTGTGTGCCCACCAATACCTTAAAACGATTGTGCCGATCAATATAACTTCCAGCATAAGGTGATAATATGAGCGATGGTATCAGGCTGGCGAATGTTACCACACCTAGCAAAACCGCCGACCCGGTAACCCGGTACACTAACCAACTTACCGCAGTCTTTTGCATCCACGTTCCTATGAGAGAAATGGACTGCCCATAAAAGAATAGTTTGAAATTTCTATATTTTAATGATCTGAATATTTCCATGATTTATCTAAATACCGTGAATACGGTGTCTGTGATAACAAATGTCATCATTTTTGTTACATTTATAAAATAGATTGTTTCAATGATTTTAATAGACAAAAACGATCAATATGGAATTTAGGCAGTTAACTTATTTTGTGAAGGCCGCGGAACTCCTGCACTTTACAGCTGCAGCTAATGCTGTATTTATTACTCAGTCAACTCTTTCTCAACAGATAAAGCTATTGGAAGAAGAACTTGGCATCCCCTTGTTTGATAGGATTGGGAAGCAAGTGAGGCTGACCGATGCTGGAAAAACGTTCTTAGATCATGCGCGAAATATCCTGGCGTCGGTAACTAAGGCCCGGCAAGCGATGGATGATTTGAATAACCTGGTGAGTGGAGAGCTACGTATAGGCGTCACCTATGCTTTTACCTCGCTAATCATTCCTGTTTTACCGGATTTTGTTAAGAATTATCCCAATCTTAAGATAACATTAGATTATGATGCGCCGGAAGAGTTGGAGAGAAAACTAAAGGCTTCAGAACTTGATTTGGTGCTTACATTTCATAACAAGATTGACGAAGTGGAAATAGAACGACAACCGCTATATACTTCAAGGATAGTTATGGTGGTATCAAACAAAAATAAACTCGCGGGATTACCGTCCATCAATATCGACGAAATTGTTAATCTCAGGCTTATTCTGCCAGCGAAAGGCTTCAGCTCAAGGGATTTTATTGATGAATTGTTTGAGAAGCACCAGGTAAGCCCACAGATTCATATTGAGTTAAATGATATGCATTCGCTACTGTCGATGGTTCAATACAGTGATCAGATCTCAATTATTAACGCCAAGGCACTAATTGGATGGAGTGATTTAGTGGCCATTCCTATCAAAGGAAATGATTTGACGCGCCAATCATATATCACTTGGCGCAAGGGAGCCTATAGAAGCAAGGCCTCGCTAATATTTGCCGACGAACTTACGAAAAAAACGGGCGTAGGCACTTAGTAATTACTAGCCCGTAAATATTATTTTATTTATCGAAGTAAAATAATCAACTTAGGGCACACGCTCTATTGTAATATGAAAAACTATCATCAGGTCGCTCTCCTGATAACTACGTATAACAGAAGTCGCTCTCTGGAAAATCTATTAACGAAATTCACAGAGTTGCAAATCGTCTTTGGAGAGGTGATTGTATCTGACGATGGCAGCAAACAGGAGCATCTGGAATTTATCAGAAGCCTGCAAGAACGGTTTTCATTTCAACTAGTGGAAGCCCCAAAAAATGCTGGTCTGGCGGCCAATATCAATAAGGGACAGAATGCAGTAAGTCTCCCCTATATACTCTACGTGCAGGAAGATTTCGAACCTCTGCCTGCATTTGAAAAACATTTTGATGATGCGCTGGATTTCATGGAAACAGACAAGCAACTCGATATCGCAAGATTTTATGCATACTTCGCATACCCTTATAAGAAACCCTATGGTAAGGGGTTCTCGGTAATGGATTTTCGCAGTTCTCTATATGCCTCTGATCACATCAAGTTTTATGTATACAGCGATCACCCACATTTGAGGCGTAAGACCTTCGCTGAAAAGTTTGGTCCCTTTCATGAAGGCGTAAGCGGAGACCAGGGCGAGTTCGAGATGGCTCTGTCGTTTATTAAAAATGGCGGTAAAGGAATATTCTTTGATCACTTTAATACCATGTTTGAGCAACGGAATTCCAGCGCCGAACCCAGTACGATGAACAGGGCGGATTGGCGTCAGAACAAAGGAGCTCTGTTTCTGATGGTGCGCGCGGCTTACCTAAAAATTAAATTATTGGGATGGACCTATAAGCTTTGGCGCTTTAGAAAGCGATAAAGACTTTGCGATGTCCGTGACAAGCGCTTAAAGGGCGGCTAGCCACGACTGGCTGCCTAACACTTGTGCCTGCCTGGGAAAGATCTTGTCTACCAGAAATTGATGAGTATCTGGATCCCTGTCGGCACAACAATCGCTCAAAACTTCAATGATAAAGTCTTTATCCGCAGCCTCACGCAATGTTGATAGAACAACGCCACTCGTTGCTATACCACAGAGCGCCAGTGTGTCAATCCTGTTAGCACGTAATATTACCTCCAAATCGCTGCCGGCAAAGGCGCTTACGCGTTTTTTATCAACAAGAATATCCGCGGAATGTAGCTCCAGGCCTTGTAAAAGTTCGGAAAACTTCGCATTTCCAACATCTTGAATAATACGCTTGAACGGCGCAAACATTTTATTAAGGGGGCTTATTTCCGGACAGCCTTCTCTAAATGCAAGACGAACAAAAATGACCTGAATTCCCGCCTCCCTTGCTGGATTCAAAATTTTACTTATCCTCGTTTTCAACTCTTCGATACCTGGAAATGACGCAGCAATACCTTGCTGCATGTCCATTACTAATAATGCTTTTGCCATTCTCTCTTATTTATACGACATTGCCACAAACTGCACAATCTTAAGCAGAGAAAAGAAAAACAGATAGATTTTTTTGTAAAATTTTGATCGCTCATGAATATTGAACTGAAGAACAAAACAGCTCTGATAGGTGGAAGCACAGCCGGTCTGGGCAAAGCGATAGCTATGCAACTGGCTACTAGCGGAGCATCTGTAATATTAATGGCTCGCAATGAAGAAAAGTTAAAAAAGCTGACACAAGAGCTTCCCTGTTCTGACGGACAAGTACATCGCTACATTACAGTCGACTTTAACGATTTTAAATCGACGCAAGAGATGATAGATGGCGCTCTTAGGACAGAAGAGATCGATATTTTGGTAAATAATACCCAGGGACCCCAACCAGGAGGCGTACTTGAAAAGACGACTGCGGATTATCAGGAAGCATTTGATCTGCTGTTTAAGACGGTGTGTGCTACGACTCTTGCTCTGATACCTAACATGAAGAAAAAAGGTTGGGGAAGAATAATAAACGTCTCATCGCTAACTGTGGCGGAACCTTCGCCAACACTGGTCTTGTCCAATACAATCAGGACAGCCTTAATTAGCTGGTCAAAATCGTTATCTCAAGAATTGGCTCCTTTCAATATCACGGTGAATAATATATTGACAGGATTCTTTGATACAGACAGGATGAATAATCTTATTAAAGATCAAGCGCATCAAAGTGGCGCCGACTTCAATATTCTCAAAAAGAAAAAGGAATCAACGGTGCCCATGAAGCGTTTTGGCAGACCCGAGGAGTATGGATTTTTAGCAAGTTTCCTCGCCTCAGATCAGGCTGCATACATCACTGGTACAAACATCCCAATCGATGGCGGATTACTTAGATCACTATAGCATTTTAACGCTGATTTATCAGAATAATCACAAAAAAAGGCGCTTTGATAAGAATATTGTCAGAATACTTTTAGCAATGGTAGTATTACTATTATCGCCCCCTATCTTTAAGGAAAGATTCGGCTTTCACGCAGAGAAAGTTGTAAAAAATCCTTTTGCTATTGATGAAATTCAACGATTACCTCCACTATTTTGAAGAAATTTTAAAAAATCCCAATCCGGAGTTACCTTATAGTAAAGCCGATTACTTTAATTATACAAAGTTAAATTGGTCGCGGCAACAACGCTGGTTAAAGACAGGAGAAGTGAATCTGCAGCTTGCCGAGTCGATCAGGCAAATAACGAAGGGTTTGCACTGGATTGTGATAACAGAGCCTTGGTGTGGTGACGCTGCCCATATCGTTCCTTTTATCTATAAGTTTAGCATCCTGAATCCCAAGATTGAATTGGATATTCAACTAAGAGATCAGCCTCCGTTTTTGATTGATAGATATCTTACAAATGGAGGGAAATCTATCCCGAAGTTAATAATACGAGATGAACATGGCCAGGATCTACATGTCTGGGGACCTCGTCCTCAAGAATGTGCTCTTCTTTATAGCGAAATGATGGGACGTGCTGCAACGTTTGAGGAAATAAAACTTGAGCTACAACGTTGGTATAATGAAGATCGAGGTGCCGAACTCCAGAAAGAAATTTTGGCTATCACGGAAAGCTTACGCTAGGGGTATTTATAGCAAATGGCGTTAGAGCTTCTTGTTAATTAAACTCTTGAAGGATTTAGTGAGTATTCTGTTTACTACGTATGATTATACGCCAATATTCCGCCAGCCGTAATACTGATACCAACTTTCATTTCCTGAAAACCCGACGCATTAACGGGAAAAATCTCTAAGCGGAAATCAAGCTCCTGAGACATGGGTAATTTCAGAAAAACAATCTGATTTTCTATTTGAGAATGCTTAGCGTAGTCGCTTTATAAGCGTGCTATTTGATACAGCAATTTTGCGTTTTTATAGTCCTATCATCATAAAAACGCTTCAACTTTCCCGTTTAGTATCGGTCTAAGAAGCCAAAATTCTCATTAAAAACACCGATTTTCTACGCAATTGTTCCCCCTACCCTAATACAACAAAAAGACAATTGATTCATTAACTGAACATTAAAAAAATTTTATAATTATTTAAAAATATTTTTTGGAGAAATGGCTGGAGTTTGTACTTTTGTCCCCGGAGAGTTGGCAGAGTGGTCGATTGCGGCGGTCTTGAAAACCGTTGACTGTTAAAGGTCCGGGGGTTCGAATCCCTCACTCTCCGCTGATAAGTATTTAAAGCATTTAAAAGCCGCCCAAATCATTAGATTTCGGCGGTTTTTTTATTTTTTACAGCGCAAATCATCTCAAAAGGGACCACCTCATAAGTGGTCTCTGGAGTGGCCCCCTTTTAATCGTTAAATTGGGCCACTTGGAAGGGCGAAAATTGATTGTTAACTTTTTAATTTTCAAAGAGATGATTGGTGATATCTACATCAACTTTTTCCTAAAGAAAAACAAGGCGCTTGTCAGCGGCCTTACCCCCGTTTATTTGCGTATTTCCTTATCGGGCTACCGCGTAGAAATCAGTACCAGAAGGCATATTCTTCCAGACCAATGGAACCAGGTTACGCAGAAGATGCGAGGAAAAAGCACTGAAGCGAATGCCTTCAATCAATATATGAAGGTCATGGAGCAACAAATCTTTAATGTGCATGCACAGCTCATGAACGAAGGACGTTCTTTTACTGTAGACGATTTACGCGACCGTTTGGAAGGAAAAACCAAACAGGTAAAGATTCGTACATTGATTCCCATTTTCCGGGAGCATAATGAGCGCATTAAGCAACTCGTTGGAAAGGAATATTCAGCAGGAACGTGTGAAAGATATAATACTTGCCTTTCCCATACCGTAGAGTTTATGCAGTGGCAATACCAAAAGAACGATCTTGATATTAAAGAAATAGATCATCACTTCATATCTTCTTATGACTACTACTTGCGCTCAAAACGAGGCTGCTCGAATAATACCACAGTTAAATACCTGAAGAACTTTAAAAAGATTATCCGCATATGCCTTGCTAACGGGTGGATACAAACAGACCCTTTCCTAAATTACAAGGTTCAGGTAAAAGAAGTCGTACGTGATTACCTGAGCATGGAGGAAATCCAACGGTTAATGGATAAGGTCTTTAGTCTGGAGAGACTATCATTGGTGCGCGATATATTTCTATTTAGCTGTTATACGGGTTTAGCCTATGTGGATGTACAGAAACTTACGAATGCTGAAATCATGCTTGGAATAGATGGGAAAAAATGGATATTTACCAGTAGGCAGAAAACGGATGTCCCCTCTCGAATCCCGTTGCTGGCAGAAGCCATAAGGATCATTGAAAAATACAAGGATGATCCACGCTCCATTAATCAGGATAAAGTTTTTCCAATCCTAAGCAATCAGAAGATGAATAGCTATCTGAAGGAAATAGCTACTTTATGTGGCATCAATAAAGAGCTTACCTTCCACATTGCCCGGCATACGTTTGCTACTACCGTCACTCTGTCTAATGGTGTACCCATTGAAAGTGTCTCCAAGATGTTAGGTCATAAAAATATCCGCACTACCCAGCATTATGCTAAGATTTTGGATAGCAAGGTTAGTGAAGATATGGAGGTACTGAGGAAGAAGTTGGAGAGCTAACCAGATCAACGCTCTTTTATATGTGGCATTTGAATATTAAAAAGAGGTAATTACGACAAGCTCGTCAATTACCTCTTTTTTGATTTACATTTTTACACTATTGGTCTGCGCTTTGGGGGCATTTTTTTCTATAGTGGGGGGAGATAAGGGTTCTTTGAGATAGGCCTCCCTTTTTTCGGATCTTCCGGCCTCATTATAAAACTTCAACTGACTGTAGCGTGGAACAGCCTCGATCATCATTTTAAGACTTTTACCTTCGGCCTCTACCGTTACTGATGCTCTGTTGCCGTTTTTAAGCGACTCTTCCAATACTTTTAGCTTCTGCGGATCTTTCAGCTCCTGAATTTGATATTTTTCAAGGGTCTCCCGAAGATTAAAGCCATAAGCCGGATCATTATATTGCCGGGTTTTGTAGTTTTGAAAGCGGTCTTTTTCTTTTTCAAAGTCCAGTGCAATCCAAGCTTTATAGGGCTGCCCTGCTATATTCAACAGATCATCCCGGTAAACGGCACGTCCATCCAGCAGGTTGGCAGCTTGAGAAGCCGTAAATCCTTTCCCACTTTCTACATAAATGGTTTGACGAACAGCGGGCACATAAAACACGCTGCGAAACTCTTTTTCTACAAAAGTCACCTTGTCATTTTCCTTGCTGGCTAAAGGGTACTTTACCTGAGGATTCTCTCCAACAGCTAGTTCTGCATTCCCCTTTTGCGCTTGAAAGTAGTCGATGGCCAAATGCGGATTGTCGAAGTTTTTGATGAGCTTTTTTCCTGCTTCATCCTGAGAGAATACCATATATTTCTCATTGCCGCCAATGGGTTTACCTCTGTCAAGGATGGCATCATATTTATTCAGGAAATAATAATCGGAGCTAGAGGATTGGCGGAAATGCAGGACATAGTCAGCCGAGGTTCTGCCGACGAGCATTTTGGTTTCCAGCTGTATTTCGGAAGGGTTCTTTTTCATTTGCTTTTCCAGTTCTGCGGCAAGCTTTTTATCAAATCCGAGTTCTTTCAACTCTGCGGCGAGTTTCTCCAGGTTTTTCTGATTCATAGTTTTGAAATTTAGTGTTCAAATAGATAGGAGGAGTTTAAAGGCGGGAAGCTAGCTTCGTGTTCGTGTTATTTTTTAGCAGGATGGACTGCCCCCGCTCCAGTTTAACTTTTATTTTACGCAGCTTTTTTCCCAACAGTTCTTTAGTCGCATCAATACCTGCCCCGGCAAGCTGGCCGGCAATTCCGGTATCCATTCCGTAAAAGCTGGTTCCTGCAAGGGCACGCGCAGCGCTATTATTGCCCAATTCAGAGAGATTCGCCTGCGGTACAAATATCCCCGGCATGCCGTCCAGATCATAAATGGTCAGATCTACGGGAATAATAGAAGCTCCCAAGCGGATAGTTTTAATATCCAATAGCATACGCTGATTGGTAATGCGGCAAGTACCAAATACGAGCTGTCCCGCGGGAATGGTATAGGCGCCCACTTGTAATGAATCCTTTAGCCGAAGTTCTACGCTAGCCCCATGTGCCACCTTTTGTTTGCGGGCCACTTCTGCCCGGATGGCCACGAACTGATTATCGTGGAGCGAGGTGTCACCAAGAGCCTGCTGGCGGGGATTTTGAATTTCTATAATTTTATCCAGCAGCACATTTAGCTGCGTGATCTCCGGATCATCTTCTTTATTTCCAGAGATTGCTCCCATTAGTTTTTCCAATCGACCAGTAGCCTCAGCCATGCTGGCATCCGGGAGGACGGGGCTCGGCATGATTGCTGCGGGCTGCCTTTTTTCAGGCGAGTGTATCTCCCGTTGCAGACGATGGAGCCGCTCATTGATTTGCTGCTCGGTGAGATCTTGTTTCTTCTGCTCAGGGCTTAATGTCGCTAGTTTCTTGAACGCTTCCTGATCTTCTATGCGCTGGTTGTGCTCTTTTCGGGCTTCCATTTGATACATGGTAAGCTTGTCCATGGGCGTTTCCTTTTTGAAGCTTGCCTCGGGTAACTCGGTGCTGAGTTTACCGGGCTGCAAGGGCTGTGCGTTCGAGGCAGTTCTACCACCACCCATGGCGTAAAAGGCTAGCGCTAAAAACGGCATCACGAGCAAGGGAAGGATCAATAGCATTTTGCGTTTGTTCTGTTCTTGAGTTTTCATGGTATTAAAATTTAAAGGTTAATGACTTGAGAGTGCCTGATTTTGCAGAACCTGCCAGTCTTCGATCAGAAATCCATGAGGATTATCCGGCGTGCGCTCGCTGAGGTTACGAACCCTGCCACTGGTGATTAGCTGGCGAGATGAGGTGTTGCTGGAGCGCTCCAACCGCTGGTGTCCGTAGTAAGTAAAAGCGTAAGGATAGTGATCAGTATCGAGCTGGATACTATCGGTTTGCAGGGTTTGCACGACGCTGGCAGCAATCAAATTATTATAGAATCCGGACTCTTTCAGGTTGTCGTATTGCCGGGCTGCCGAGGCATCAGCGAGAAACAAGGCTTTCAGCATGTTTTCTTTGATCGCTTTTTCATCAGGACTTAGTTCAAAGAAATAGTGATGAAAGTTCTGAATGTGATCTTTTAGCTCCACTGGCAGATTGGCCTTGCGCTGGGAAACCACGGCTTGAACCACACTGCCATTATAAAGCACCACCACCCGATTCTGAGCGGTCTCTACGAGTTGCTTACTTTGGTAGAGGCTAAAGCAAACCACCAGTGCGTTTGCTAGTAAAAACAGCAGGCTAAAGGCCCGTATATAGCGAAAAGCCGTGTCGATATTTTTAAAGTGTTTAAACATGGCGCTATGGGTTATTATTTGTTTCCTGAAAGCGTATCGCGCTGCGTAGTAGTTTCTGAATTACCGGAAAGTCGCGAGCGTAAATAGTTATAAGAATTACTGGAAAATCCCTTAAGGGAGCTTACCATGACAGAATCCCCTTTTATGCTTTGGGAATACACCTGGCTGGCATTACTCATGAGCTGGGTGTTTACATTGCGCAATAAGCCGTTGCCTCCTGCGGCATGCACGACATAGCTTGCAATGGTGGGCACCGAAAAGTAGCCGACAATTCCGATGAGCATAAAGATCATGTAGGCGGTATCGGTAGTACTAAAAAAGGTGTCACCTTGCTCCTGAATTTGGGAGATGTCGATCTTTAGCATATTCTCCTGGATCTTTCCGATGATGCTGCCGAAGATGTTGGCAATAGGAAGCCAGAGGAAAACGTTGATGTAGCGGGCAATCCAGTTATTTAGGCTATGCTGAAAGCCATCAAAGACGGCAAAACCGAATACCAGGGGTCCCACAATGGCCAGGATAATCAGAAAGAAAATACGCAGGGTATTAATGCAGAGTGAGCTTGCCTGAAAGACCAGTTCTAACACCTGACTCATCCACTGCTTAATGGAATTGCGGAAATTATAACTCTGCTTATCCATCCAGAATTTAATGCTATTTGTGATACCATCAAACATCCCATCTTCGGAGGACGCGCTCTCTGGATGGGTATATTTATACCATTTTTCCTGATTGCCGCTGCCGGTTTCTCCGACATAAGCTTGCCAGGCGGGGCTTCTGCGAATAGCGATCTCTTTTTGGCGGAGCAGCGTTTCAATCGCTTTGTTACTCCCGCTGACCATGCCGGCGGTTGCAGAAACCACGGGTTGCATGATGCCATTCATGATAGCGATGACTGAGGGAAACAGCAGAATGGCAAGCCCCAGGGCGAAGGGTCTCAACAGAGGGTAAACATCCACGGATTCGGCAGCGGCAATATGGCGCCAAACGCGGCTGGCGATATACCAGAGTGCGGCAAATCCCGCAATGGCTCGTCCTGCGCCAATCAGATCCGAGCACATGGGTAACATCTGCTGATACACTTTATCAAGCTCACCTTGCATGCCAGATAGCGAGGCCGGCGCCGTTTGGGCACCTGCAAGCAGCGGTACAAATAACAGGGACATTCCACTTAGTAATACAATCTTCTTTTTCATAAGCGGGAGATTTAAGGTGTATTTGGGAAATAGGTTCGTAGTTGCAGGAGATCTCGTTTTGCCAGGCTGCGCTGATAATTCAGCAGCGAAGCCTGCCGATTGAACTCGCGCAGAAAGAACAGCAGGTCCCGCATTTCCAGAAATAACTTATCGATCATTTCCAAACGTTCACCATCGCTGGCGCGCAGGGAATTACCGGTAAGTACTATCAGCAGGTCATCGAGATTTTTCAGGCTGGCCGAGGATAAGCCGGCATACACTCCGTTCAGATAGGATAGCTCGGAAACCCCAAAGCTTCCTGAACGCTGGAAGGAGCCATAGGCGGCCTTATATTCGGAAAGAATACGCTGCTGCGTGGAAATAATCTCTGCTACGCGGGCATACTTTTTCAATTCGGGATTCACCTTCAGTAAGCCATCAATGAATACCTGATGCAGGGAAAAGTTGCCACTGGAAATATCCCGAATGGTGTTGTATCCCTGCGAGATGACCTGATAGCCTTTTTTCATGTCTTCCAGAATGTTTTTTAGTTGGCTGAGCTTCTCTGCATTGAGCAGGAGCTGCTGCGCCTCCGTTGATTGCCCCAGCACGACCCGTGGTTGGCAGAAGGGCACCAGTAGCATGGAAGCCAGCACCAGATCAATCCTCTTTTTCATATAGCGTTTGGGTTAGCGTTAATTCACGTTGCATCCTTTTTTGCTCGCCGGAAAGCTGAAGCAGTTGCGCGGTAAAAAAGCAGGAGAACTCCCGCATTTCCTCATAACGGGTAAGCAGTTCCTGAAGGCGTGATAGGCGCTGCTGATCTTCAAGTTCCAGAGCTCCTTTACGCGTTAACTGCTCGAGTTCGATAGCTGCGATCGTAGCGCGGGATCGAAGTTGCTTCCATATGGTTTTGACGTAGTCTCGCTGGCTTGGGGAAAGCTCCGAAACGACGCCGGGGTTGCCTGTTAGGGATTTTTCTAATGCCTCTTTCAGATACATCAGGCGAGCGAGAGTCGGGCTGGACGCCAAGCCCGATAAAAGGCCGCGACGGTGATCGAAAAATGCGTTATGTAATGCTTTCTCCTCTCCGCTAAAGCTGCCGATAGCCTCCAAGCCCTGGCCTGCGATCTGGTAACCCTGACGCACATAACCGGTAAAAACCTGCAGGGCGGCGATCTGCTCGAGCAAATACTTCTTCTGGGTCTTCTTTTGCTTAAAGATCTCGGCGAAGGTCTGTGCGCAAAGGTCATCCTGCAGGCCTAGCTGAAACATGGTACAACAAAGCAGCGCTTTGCCTCCCCGAGATATCCAGGCTTTTACTTTATTTGATTCCATAGAGTTCTTTTAAAACGGTTACTTCTTCCAGGCTGGCTGCCCGCTGAATACTGAGCATGCTATTTTGCGTATTAAACTGCCGCAAATCACGGTAGGTATCGTCCATTGCTTGAGCAACTTTGCTGATTTGCTCCATGCGCTGCGTATCGGACATTTGCGAGCGAAAGCTTTCCACCACCAGCAGTAATTGGTCCAGATTGTTTAAGCTGGCGTCCAGCATCCCCTGATATACGGATTCCATGTGAGCGAGTTCTTCAGTCCGAAAATGTTTGTCTCGATTAAATAGATTCCATGCCCAGCGGTATTCCTCCACGATGGCTACCTGTTTATCGGTGAGCTCTTTAAGTTTATGATAATAGCTGATGGTGGCTTTAATCTCCCATAGCTCGTTATAATATTTACCATAGAGCTCTTGTTGGCGGGCGGCCCAATCGGCAATTTCCGTGAGCTTGAGTTTGCTCAGTTGATTTTCGAGTACTTTTTGTGCGTTTTGCAGCCAGATGGTTTCATTCTGCAGGCGTTGCACCTTCAGATCTACGGCTTTAATGACTTTCTTTACTCCCGCCTTGATCACCTCAGCGATGGCGATCTGGGCATCCGCCTGCCGTGGCAAGGCAACAAACAGAGTCATGGCGCTAACGGGCAACATGACCATAAATTTTTTCATTGTGCTCATGGTATAAATGATTGTTGATTTTTAATTCTTTGCACGCACTTCTGCTGCCAGCATTTCTATCCCTTTTTTCATGCTACCGTATCGCCTTGCGTATTCTCTGACGCGTAGCTTTTCGCTTTCTTCCGTAGAATAGCAGAAATACTCTTCCAGACTTACTTCGGTTCGATATACCCGGGAATGCTGACTTCCCAGGCTGATAAATACTTCCTTGTATTTCTTAGAGGGATCATTGGCGCGGTTGAGTGAGAGCGCCAGCGTTTTTTCTTTATCGGTTAGGCCCAGCAGTTGTTGAATTTGCTCAAACTTGTTTTGGTATTTGCTCTGATCCAGCAGGATCTTGCAATCCGAGTTATTGATAATGGCATTGCGCACCACGGGTGAAGAGATAATGTCCTCAACTTCCTGAGTAACAACGATGGGCTCGCCATAGAATTTACGCATGGTCTTCCACAAGTACTTAATGTGCTCGGCCATGCCTTGACGGGCAATAGCCTTCCAGGCCTCTTCAATAAGTACAACTTTACGCTGTCCGGGAAGCTTACGCATCTTGGAGACAATCATTTCCATAATAATCAGCGTCACTACGGGAAAAAGAATCGGGTGATCCTTGACATTGTCCAGCTCCATTACAATAAAGCGTTCATGCAATAGATTCAGATTTTCTGAGGCGTTCAGCAGGTAATCAAATTCGCCTCCTTTATAGTAGGGTCGTAGGACATACAGGAAATTTCCCAGATCGAAATCTCGCTCCTTTACTCCGGAAACAAGTAACATCTGCTCATATTCCACGCTCAGGAACTCGTAAAAGCTATCAAAGCAGGCAAACTCCTGAGTATGAACGTCCAGATAATCATAATATGCAGTCAGGGCGCCCGAGATGGCCACATACTCACTCCGGCGGAAGGGCTCATCGTCTTTTTTCCAGAGTGCCAGTAGCAGGGTTTTGATACTTTCGCGTTTTTCGGTATCCAGGGAATCTTCAGCACTTAAGTAGAAAGGATTAAAGCGAATGGGATTTTCTTCGGAGTAAGTAAAATAGTATCCACCGACGAGCTCACAGAGGCCCTGATAGCTGTGGCCAATGTCAATGATCATGATATGGGCACCCTGAGCATGGTAGCTTCGCATCATATGATTGGTAAAAAAGCTCTTCCCTGATCCGGATGGGCCTAATATAAACTTGGAACGATTGGTGATCCAGCCACGCTTCATCGGCTCATCGGAAATATCTACATGCAGCGGACGGCCACTCAGGCGATCGGCCATGCGCATACCAAAAGGACTCGGAGAGGATCTGCTGGCACTTTCCTGATTCAAAAAGCAGCAGGCCTGCTCAATAAACGTGTTGAAGGTATCGTTCATCGGAAAATCGGCCGCATTGCCCGGAATTCCCGCCCACCAGATTTGGGGGGCACCCACATTTTCCAGGCGGGGTGTAGCATCCATGCGAGCCATCGCTGCGCTGACCTTATTTTTAATTTCGGTAAGCTGGGATTTATCCTGCGCCCAGACCAGCACATTGAAATGTGCTTTCAGGGGCTGGCGCTGCTGGCCAATGGATTCATTCAAGAAATCATCGACCGCCTCAGCAGCCAGGCCGTTTTCCCTGCTATAGGCAGAAAGCGATTGCAGGCGAAGCTTTTTTGCTTCCAGTTTTTTAATAGTAGCGGGGGCATCTTCCAGAAAAAGATACTGCGAGTACAGGTGATCGCAATCCAAATGCATGGATAAGGGGGCGGCAAAACACTGCGAGAAAACACTCTGATCAGAGCTGTAAGGATCGTAATTCATGCGGCTGCCACAAAGAGCCGGCAGATCCTCCACATCGCTCAGCGTGTACAGCTGGCAATAGGCGTTTCCAATTTTTAGCTCTCCTTTTATCTGGAGGTCTGATAGTATGGGGGGCTGGCTCAGAGAGAGCGTACAATACTGCTCGATTAACCCGCCATGATTCCGGTCTCCTGCCAGCTCAAAGTCCGTAAGACGGCGAATACCGACCAGGCCACTATCCTGTACCACGCGGGCAAACTGACTCAGATGACTTTCCAATTGCTCCAGCAACTGGGGATCAAGGAGCTGCTGGGGCACCAGGTGTTTACGAAAAATGCCACTCAGAGCCGAGCTGGCTGCTTTTCGCTTAGCGACTTTGGCGGTAGCGTACAAATAGCAACGATGATCCAAAAATGGGCGTTCATGAAAAAAGCGCTCACTGGACAAGCTTAAAAAGTCCTCAGCCTGCTGGTTAAAATCTGCTTGAACATGCGCCTGGGTGAACCAGTCCTGCTTGCACAGAATCATGCCCTGCGGTAAGAGCTTGATAGCTTTAATCCAAAGCTGATGCAGGTTTTCAAAGTCTTGCGCTGAAAGGATAAATAGTTCCGGCAAGCGAAGTTCATAGCCCAGGGTGATATCTCCCTGAGCGGATAAAATCACCTGATGTTCTACTTTTGAGAGGGGCAGAATGTCTTCAAAGTTTTGCATGTGAGTTTTTAATTAAGGAGGTAAATACTTTGCGTGAAGGAATTCTCAGGGTTGCCGGTAATGTTCTTGCGGCCGTGTACTTCATGAGTCCATGCTGTCCAAAGCACTTGCTGAGCTGCTGCACTGTATAGATCAGCAGGAGTGCCAACAACACAATGAGCGGAACAAGCACGATTAAAGGCATGGATAGTAGATACAAGACGACAAAGCTCAAAAGGAGCGCGACCATTCCAATTGCCAGATAGGCAATGTACTGGGCGCGCAATCCTTTAAATACAATAGGTTTGTTTATGCCCTTATTGATTTGGTAGACACTAGCCATTTTTAAATACCGAAGAAGCTCTTGAGTACGGTGGCCACCACTACCAGAAAAATACAGGATCCAAACCATGCTGCAGCTACTTTATTGGTATCCTGTTCACCGGCATTCCATTTGTTAAAGACCTTTACGGCGCCGATGATGCCAACGACCGCGCCGATGGCATACATTAGATCGCAGCCCGTATCAAAGTAGCTCTTGACTTTATTGGTCGCCTCCTGTATACCCGCGTTTCCATCTTGCGCGTAGAGGTTCCCCTGATAGGCAATAAATGTCAGCATAGACAAGAGTTTTTTTGCCGGGCGTAGCGCACTGGATGAGCAGATTATTTTTTTGATATTTTTCATGATGTAGCTTTTGAGGGTTAATGATTCCAGAGGACAAGAACTTGCTCGACACTCAGCGCAAAGGGTAATTGCTGATGAAGTAAGTCGCTAACTTTCTTTTTTAATTCAGCGTCACCGGACAATCCAGGATGCTTAGCGCTCACCAGTTTAAAAAGCGAGCAGAAGTCCGTTGCTGTAATTTTGTGGGCAGCAGCTAGCCGTAGTAGTATTTCCAGATCATCGCTTAATAGCGGCGGAATTCCGGAGAATAATTCGGATGAAGGCTTGGCCGGAGCAAAAGAAAACATCCCATCCTCCAGCTGCCCGTACCCTGCCGGAGTTTTGCTTTTACCCATCAGGTTATGGGGTGCTGATTCCGGAAGCTGCAAACCAGGAGAACCTCTGGCACGAAAAATACGCTTGAAATAAAATGCGCCTAGCATAATGAGATACCAGGTAGCGCAAAGGCTCAGCGCTACGCAGACAAATTGCAACCAGGTGAATCCAGCTAACATAAGATGGAGATTTAGCGGGCAACGACATTGTCACCCTTGGGAAGCAAATCTCGATGGAGCAGACAGGAATAGTTGACAAGGTTTTGGGTAGTACCCAAAAATAAACAATCAAAAGGACTGCCTTATATTTCCAACGAGGACATGCAACGAAAAGCGCGGTGCAGGAGGCTGGCTCAGTAGAAAACAAAAAAGCCACGCATCCACGTGGCCCCAAACCTTAATACAGCAAATTGTAGTGTGAAATCAATATCCTCTTCTCAGCATATCTGCATATTCATTTGGTAAAGGACTATTCTCAATACCTTTAGCGGAGCGTTCCACATCATAATCAAATCGTATAAACTCTACCTGGATACTTTCTTTATCGGTAATGCTACTATTCTCATTAATAGTCAACATCACATAGCCACCCTGCGGGTTTCCATCTTTCGGTTTACCTACCGAACCAATATTGATAGCATGACGGTAATGGTCAGAACCATCTACACCTGCATTTAATACACGGTGAAAGGGCTTGTGCGTATGACCAAAGCACATGATGTCTGCGTCGGCCTGTTCCATGATACGGATCATACTTTTTTCTTCACGGTCTTCAAACAGGTATTCGTTAATCTTGCGTGGACTGCCATGTACCAAAAGCAGGTTCAGTTTGTTTTCGTTTAACTGGAACTCCACTTTTATATGCGCTGGTAAAGTGCGCAGGTATGCCCGTTGTTCCGGCTTCATCGACCTATTGGTATAGGAGATAGAGATCTTGCCCATATCCTTTTCCGTGTCCGTTTTATAAGCGCAGCCACATTCATCACTTATGCTGCCAATGCCAAAATCATAGTTACCAGCAATTGTCGGAATGTTGCGCCCGCGGACTTCGTCAATCACCTCATTGGGCCAGCTGTTGTAACCTACCAGGTCGCCCAGGCAATAGATCATATCCGGTTTACGTGCATCCACATCGGCAAAAAAAGCTTCCAATGCCGGAAGGTTGGCGTGAATGTCTGAGAATAATGCAATTTTCATCTGTTCTTTAATTAGTTTTTACTTCTTATAATGGAGTTGAATAGTATTTCCTACGGAGCCAGAAAGCGAGATTGACCAGCGCAATCAATGCCGGCACTTCCACCAGCGGCCCTATCACCCCAACAAATGCCTGGCCGCTGTTGATACCAAACACACCGATAGCTACCGCAATTGCCAGTTCAAAGTTGTTACCAGCAGCTGTGAAAGCAATGGACGCGCTTTTGGAGTAATCAGCGCCCATGCGTTTGCCGGCAAAGAAACTCACTAGGAACATGATGGCAAAGTAGATCACCAGCGGTACAGCTATACGCAGCACATCCAACGGTATCTGCACGATCAGTTCACCCTTTAAGCTGAACATCACGACAATGGTAAACAGCAGGGCAATCAAAGTAATTGGCGAAATGAAAGGGATAAACTTTGTGCGGAACCAATCTTCTCCCTTAATGCTGATCAACGTGTACCTGGAGATCACGCCAGCTGCGAAGGGGATGCCCAAATAGATGCCTACGCATTTTGCAATCTCAGCAATTGTGATATTTACATCCACACCCTCAATGCCAAATAGCGTGGGCAGCACCGTAATGAACGCGTAGGCGTATAAGCTATACAGCAATACCTGAAAGATGCTGTTCAAAGCAATCAATCCGGCCGCATATTCGCGGTTCCCTTCTGCCAGTTCATTCCAGACCACGACCATTGCAATGCAGCGGGCAAGGCCGATCAAAATGAGGCCGGTCATATATTCGGGATAACCCTTCAGAAAAAGAATAGCCAGTATAAACATCAATACTGGGCCAATAATCCAGTTGAGGAACAATGAAGTGCCCAGTACTTTGGTATTACGGAATACCTCGCCCATTTTCTCGTACTTTACTTTAGCCAGCGGCGGGTACATCATCAGGATCAATCCTACAGCCAGCGGTACATTGGTCGTGCCACTGGAGAAACTATTGATAAGGTCCGCTGATGATGGAATCGCATAGCCGATGCCTACACCGATAGCCATTGCCAGAACTATCCATAAAGTCAGATACCTGTCTAAAAAGCCCAGTCTTTTCCAGTCGTGCGCCGGAGCACAGTTATTTGCAGTCATATTTATTATGGTTGATAATTAATCGCAGCATCCCGGAGCACAGCAAGCTGCTGCTTCCGCAGGTTTTTCCGCATATACAGTGACGCTGAAGATACCTGTACTACCAGATTTGAAAGCGGTGATCGCTGCATCATCCAGATAGTTCTTTAGAATATCATCCGGAATCGTGATTGGTTTCTGCTTTTGCAATTGCAAGGCCTTAAAACCGTTGGCTTCAATCAGGCGCAGGTATTCATCTTTCGGAATGGCACCGCTCACGCAACCTGCATACATCTCGGCAGCACAGCGCAGCGCCTCAGGCAAATCATTTACCAGTACCACATCAGAAATACTGAAATGACCACCCGGCTTCAATACCCTGAAGATCTCCCTAAATACCCCGTCTTTATTCGGCACCAGGTTCAGCACACAGTTGCTCACGATCACATCAGCCACGTTTGCCGTCACCGGCATGTGTTCAATATCTCCCTGACGGAACTCTACATTATGAAAAGCCAGCTTTTCCGCATTTACACGCGCCTTTTCAATCATGGCAGGTGTAAAGTCTATCCCGATCACTTTACCTGTTTCACCAGTCTCAGACCGTGCAATAAAAGCATCGTTACCGGCACCGCTGCCCAGGTCAATCACTACGTCACCTTTTTTTATCTTGGCAAATTTTGTAGGCAAGCCACAGCCTAATCCCAGATCAGCATCGGCATTGTAGCCCTCTAGATTGGTGTAATCATCACTCATGATGTTATACACTTCAATAGAGCATCCACCCGAACCACAGCAGGATGAAGCATTGGTTTCCTTGTCCTGTAAAGCAATTTCACTGTATTTCTGCTTTACCAGTTCTTTCAATTCGTTATCAGTACTCATAGCTTAATTGTTATTGCGTTATTGCAATATTGCGATAGTTGTATTCAAAAAAAATCAGCAGCAATCCTGCGCTTTAGGGTCTACGTCCTGAAAGAAGCTGCTGAACAAAACCTTGTACTGTTTCCAGACTTTAGGATTGATACAATAGCAAACACTGGCACCTTCAATGCCCCCCTGTATGATCCCAGCCAGTTTCAATTCTTTCAAATGCTGAGAAACAGTCGCTTGAGCTAATCCCAACTCCTCCACAAATGTGCTGGTAATGCACACATTCTTTTTAACCAGGTATTGCAGGATGGCAATACGTGCAGGATGCGCGATTGCCTTTGCCATTATAGCAATCTCATTCTGTTCTTTGGTAAATAAATCTGTTTTAGTAGCACCCATATCTAATATTTACATCGCAATATTACGATAATAGTTTGCCGCGGCCAAATTTTTTTGAAAATAGTATAAGCCTTGCTACTTGTTAATAGGAGAAAATAGGGTGTATCATAAATCATGATCACCCTATTTTTATTGTCCGAGTTCTATTATATTAGGTGTCATGCCTTTTTAGTGGTATTTGTTCTTGTTGTAATGTGCTGATTTTCTTATATTAAGATCAGAAACACAGCGAATATGGCAGTAAGAAAACCTGTTTTTAAGCCCTACCATCAAGATCAGCTCATGGCTCTCCCGCCAACTTTGGAAGACCTGATACCAGCAGATCATACCGTAAGAGTTGTTAACGATGTCATCAATGCCATCAATATCGAGCCTTTGCTGAAGGCCTATCATGTACGAGGGGGCTCCAACTATCATCCACTTTTGCTTTTAAAAGTGCTGGTCTATGGCTATGTGACCAATATTTATTCTAGTCGTAAGCTGGCCGAGGCCTGCAGGGAACGAGTACCCTTTATGTGGTTGAGTGCCATGAGCAAGCCCGATCACAATACCATTAACCGTTTTCGGGGAGTACGCCTTAAGCATGCCCTACGCAGTGTCTTTGAAGAGGTGGTGAAGCTTTTGGCTGAAGAAGGCCTGTTGAGTATCGATCAGGTATATACCGATGGGACCAAGATTGAAGCCAATGCTAATAAATACACCTTCGTGTGGAAGAAATCCATTCAGACCAGCAAGGAAAAGATGAAAAAGCAGCTGGATGAGATCTGGAACTATGCCCAGCGTATTGCAGCAGACGAAGATCTGATGCCCCAGCCACCTACAGCAGTCACTATCAATAAAGAAAATGTAAAGGCGACCGTTGAAAAGCTCAATAAGGTGCTAGCCGGTAATGAGCAGGCTGATAAAAAAGTAAAGGCCAAGCTCCGGTACATCAATAAGAACTTTCCTGCAAACATCGCTAAATATGAGCACCAGGAACAGATCCTTGGAGAAAGGAACAGCTACAGTAAGACTGATACAGATGCCACCTTTATGAGGATGAAGGAGGACCATATGCTCAACGGGCAGCTCAAACCCGGCTATAATGTTCAGATCTCCAGTTCAAATCAGTACATTGTTAATTATACCATTCACCCCAATCCAACCGATACCACGACCTTAAAAGCTCATCTGGAACAACATGAGAGCAGCTTTGGCCATGCGCCCAAAACCCTTACTGCAGATGGAGGCTATGGTTCAGAAGAAAACTACACCCTGCTTGAAGCAAAGCAGACGGAAGCCTATGTAAAGTACAATACCTTTGACAAAGGGCTGGAATTGCAACTTAAAAGTGGAGACTTTTTTAAGCTACTAAAGTTTGCTTAGTCATATAAAATTGCTCCATTTGATTAGGCGTTTTTCCACCCAATGCAGAATGCCATCTTCGTGCATGATAAAACCCTTCTATGTATCGAAAAATCTCCAATTTAGCAATTGCCTTATTTTGAAAAAAACAATGGTATACCAATTCTGTCTTTAGGGTTTTAAAGAAACTTTCCGCTGCCGCATTATCCCAGCAGTTTCCCTTTCGGCTCATGCTTTGCGTGATGTCATTTGACTTTAATAGGTCTGTAAAATCTTTCGATGCATATTGTACGCCTCTATCTGAATGAAAAATTAATCCTGATTTCAAGCCTCTAGTTCTGATGGCCATCTTAAGAGCATCTACAACCGTATTGTTAGCTTTCATATCACTACTGAAAGAATATCCAACAATTTTTCGATCTGCTAAATCAATTACGGTACTTAGATATAGCCATCCAGTGCCTGTTTTGACGAAAGTGATATCTCCTACCCATTTTTGACAGATCCCGTCCGCTGAAAAATTTCTCCCCAGAAGATTTTCTGCTGAAATATAGGCATGATTCGAATTCGTGGTGCTGAGATATTTCTTACGAACTTTACTACGCAAATGCATGCTTTTCATTAGTCTGGCAACGTAAGGTCTTGACAAATAAATATTTTTCTCGTTTTTTAATGCTTGGGTAACTCTGGGTCTTCCATATATACGCTTATATTGAACAAACGTATCTTTAATCATGGTACAGAGTTCCTTTGTTTTTATAGTGCGATTGCCAGGCTTTCGATGAAGCCATTTATAAAATCCACTACTACTAACCTTTAAAACGTTACACATCTTCTCAACTGGAAATATTCCAACATGTTGTTTTATAAATTGAAATATTTTCAGTATTTCTTGGAGAATATGGCCACGGTTTTTTTTAGTATTGCATTTTCTACTTCCATGTCCTTAAGTTGCTTTCTTAGATTTCTGTTTTCCTGTTCTGTGTCAGTTAAGGTTGGCTTTTTAGATACTAATGAACCTCCATTGAACCGAGGATCTTTTCGCCATTTACTTAACAAGTCTGCATCTATTTCCAACGCCTTGGCTGCTGAAACTACCGATTCCTTGACATACGATAGTTCTACTGCCATTTTCTTAAATGATTCATCAAATATTCTACTCATTGTAATCCTAATTTAATTCTTTATGATAATTAAAACCGTCTCCACTCTAAGGTAGCAACTCCAGGCAGCATGAGACATATAACAAGAAGCATCCTTTTGCTGCCGATAAGCTCTTTTACAATGATCAGCAGGATGTTTATATCTGCCCCATGGGCTAGCAGATGCACTATATAGGTAATAAGGTTCACAAAACCAGTACCGGTTTCGTCCAGACCTACAGACGGTACCAGGCGAAAAATTGCAGCAATTGTCCCTTGAACGGAGTTTGTCATAAAGCAAAGACTAACCGCATCATAGAAGTAAATGTAAACCTGAACAGGCAGAAACAACAGGCACACCAACGGTTAAACAGCCTGGAAGGAGTAAGACACCGGAAGAAGCGGTGCTTTGATGTGGAACCAGTCTTCGCCAATATCAAACAGAACCATGGGTTCCGCCGCTTCATGCGCCGGGGAAAGGAAAAAGTGGAGATCGAATGGGGCTTATTGGCAATAGCGCAGAACATCAGGAAAAAAGCAGCCTAGAGAAGGCTCGCTTTGGCCTTTTTGCTGCTAACAGCACTGTATCAGACTTCCAGAACTAAAAAGAATCTTAGACATCTAAAATAGTCCAAAAACAAAAAGAGACTGATCATTTCTTCAATGATACAGCCTCTTCTATTTACATGATTTTCATTTTCTGTATCCTAACCGCATTCAGAATCGCAATCAACGCAACGCCTACATCAGCAATGACCGCCTCCCAAAGGTTGGCAATACCACCTGCACCCAAAGAGAGCACGGCCACCTTTACCACCATTGCAAGAATGATGTTTTGCCATACAATACGTTTACTGATACGGCCTACCTGAATAGCGGCTGTAATTTTGGAGGGTTGATCATTCTGAATGACAATATCTGCAGTTTCAATAGTAGCATCGCTTCCCAGGCCACCCATAGCGATGCCAGCATCCGCCAGGGCAATCACGGGCGCATCATTTACACCATCACCAATGAAAGCAATACGGCGACCTTGATCCTTCAATTTTTGAACTTGTTCAACTTTGCCATCGGGCAACAAATCGCCATAGTTTTTGTCAATTCCTAATAAGCTGGCAACCTTCGCGGTCACAGCGCTTTTATCGCCAGAAAGCATTACCGTTTGGATATTCATTTGGTGCATACGCTGTATGGCCTGCTGAGCATCCTCTTTCAACTCATCGGATATAGTGATATAGCCTGCATACGTACCGTCTAGTGCAAGGACGACTACGGTATCCACCAACTCGTCCACTTTCGGCGGATAATTAACATCGAACTTAGCCAGCAATTTGGAGTTCCCGGCAAGCACAATCTTGCCATTTACGTTTCCTTTCAACCCATGTCCTGCGATTTCCTGTACATCGGTTGCCTTCATCTTGCTAGAACCTTCACCTGCATAAGCTGCAATGGCCTTGGCGATGGGATGGCTGGAGCTTGCTTCAATGGCCGCTGCAATGGCGATCAGTTCCTTTTCCCCGATTCCTGCGGTTACCACCTGCTGCACTTTAAACACACCTTTTGTCAATGTGCCTGTCTTATCCATCACTATGGTATCAATGGTGGTCATTACATCCAGAAAATTGGAACCTTTAAACAGGATACCATTTCGGGAAGCCAGGCCAATGCCGCCGAAATATCCGAGTGGTATTGATACCACTAAAGCGCAAGGACAACTGATCACCAGGAAAACCAATGCCCTGTAGAACCACTGCTGAAAATTGTAATCCGGCGTGAAGAAATAAGGCGTAAAACAGACCAGGACAGCAAGTGCAAATACGATTGGGGTGTAGACCTTTGCAAATCCGCTCATGAAAAGCTGGGTCTGTGATTTACGGGCGGTCGCATCTTGCACCATTTCCAGGATTTTACTCAACTTGCTATCGGTGAACAGGGATTTTACCTCTATTTCTGAAACGCGGTCCAAATTGATCATCCCGGCCAGCACGGTTTCACCCCTGCGTTTGCTGTCCGGCTTGCTTTCCCCGGTCAGTGCTGCTGTATTGAACACAGCAGTGTCTGAACGCAATTCCCCGTCCAGGGCTACCTTCTCACCGGCTTTTACTTGTATGAGATCACCTATAGCAGCTTTTCTTGGATCAATTACTGCAGTTTTGCCATCACGCAGTACGGTTACCTGGTCTGGCCTGATATCCAGCAAGGCTTTGATACTTCTTTTAGCCCGGTTAACTGCCGCATCTTGGAACCATTCTCCGATAGAATAGAAGACCATTACGGCCACACCTTCACTGTAAGATCCTATACTGAAAGCACCAATGGTAGCTACGCTCATCAGGAAGAACTCGTTGAAGAAATCTAACCGCATAGCTTTACGAAAAGCCAAGCCCAGCACATTATATCCGGCCAGCAAATAGGCCAAGCTATAAATGATCAGGTTTAGCGGAAACTGCGGCTTATAGCTGAATCCAAATTCAAGGATCAGCATAACCAGTAAGATCATCAGGGCCGAAAGCAGCGGCCAGTGACTAGGCCAATCATTTTCCTGCTCCTGAACAACCACCTTTTTATTTTCGGGGACAGCAGGAAGCTTGGTCCCGCTGTCCAGTCTACAGCATTTTTTATTCATTGGTTTCGGGTTAGCGTTAAAACTTTAGCTTAATTCCTCCATTGACCACAAATCCATCTACAGGGGCATAGATATCCTGAAACACGGGAGCTGTGATCGGGCCAGAATAAATCGGCCCGAATTTGGTCTGGCGTGTATTCGTAAAATTCTCAAAGTTTACGAAAATGGAGAAGCGCTCCCAGATCCGCTCTGCCATTAGGCCGGCTGTCCAGTAACTTTTCCCGGTACTGCCATCGTTCAGTTGTTGCGTGCTGAAATAATAAGCCTCTGCACCTACTTTCCATTTTTCCTCTATCTCATACATCAGTACATTATTGAGCCTGTGTTTGGACACTAATGGGTAGGTGGTGGAAGTACTACCGCTATGCTGGTTTACATCAGCATAGGTGTACCCTACAAACAGCTTGAAATCGCCATAAGTCAGTTTCACATTAGTTTCCATCCCCTTGGTATCGAAATTGCCATTTGGCTGGATATACTGATAGTTCCCTCCGATGGCCGGTGTCAGTATCACCGGGTTATTGATCCGGGTATAAAAGAACATATGATTGATACTAAAACCAAGTTCATCAAACAGCAAAGTACGATAGTTGATGTCATAATTCGCGCCAAAAGACCTTTCTGCTTTAGTTCCATCCACGTCTAGTGGCAACACACCACGGAACTGTATCCGCTCCGCATCTTCAGTAAATACGGTTGGCGCTTTATAACCCATCCCGCCTCCTAACCGCGTAGAGAAATGTTCGTTGATCTTCCACAAGGCAGAAACCCTAGGCAAAAAGAAGAAGCCGAATTTATTGTGGTAATCACCCCTTAGACCTGATTCAAGAGTTACGTCCTCTGCTACGTCCCATGTGTTCTGCACAAAACCGCCAATGGTAGTATAATTATAGTTCCTCACAGGCGTAGCGGAAGCCTGATTTTCCTTAAATCTATCGGTCAGGAAATTGGCTCCGATTACCCAATAAGCTTGCCCGTCATTTCGGGAATAATTAGCTTCTGAATATGTAGACACCTGCGCTCCTGAGAATTTGTAGTTAGGCAGGCCGATAGTCCTGTCATAATAACTCAGACTGTTTTTTAACACCAGCTTTGCCTTATCGCTGAAACGATGTTCGAGTTCAAGCTGGGTGCTGTAGCGTCCGGTCTTGTTTTCCTCGAAATAGGAATGATCTGCACTGCCATTTCCTTTAATGTATTCCAGATCACCGCCAACCCGCTTTTCGGCGGTTGCATTTACTCCCGCTGTTAGTGTGGTATTGTCGTTGAAATATACAAACAGCTTCGGGTTAAGCGTGAAACGGTCGAATTTTGGAATAGCGGTAAGGCCGATATCTGCCGGATCATATGCTGTTCCGTGGTTATACGCCGCATAAACCGTTGCTCCTATCTTTTCAAATTTCTGCGCATAAAAGCCACTTGCATCTATTCCTAAAGCAGAGGTGCCATTCAGCAGGAAATTTATCTGACGTTCTTCCGTTGGTTTCTTTGACACCAAGTTCACTAAACCAGCAATGGCACCGCCTCCATATAGGGTTGAAGAAGATCCTTTGATCACCTCCACTTGCTGCAAGTCCAGTGGTGCTACCTGTAACAAGCTCAGTCCTCCGGAGAAACCGGAATAGAGCGGGAAGCCGTCACGGGTCACCTGGGTATATTTTCCGTCAAGGCCCTGAATACGAATGGCAGAGTTCCCGCTGGTTGCAGAGGCTTGTTGTGTTTGGATGCCGGTACTTTCGGCCAGCAGCATCCGGATATCTCCAGGTTTCATGTTGCCTTTCTCATCCAGCTCTTCGCCCGCGATCACTTCAACCCGTGTGGGAATGTTATCAATGGTACGGCTGCTTCGTGTAGCAGAAACTACCACCTCATCCAAATCGTCACTTTCTTCAGGATTCAGCGTAACCTGCAACGGTGTGACTTGTGCCAGCGGGAAAATCAGGGTATTCTTGCGGTTAGCATAGCCCAAGAACCGGAATTCAATTACCTGCTTACCTGATGGTACATTGCTAAGGATTATCGTTCCTGTAGAATCGGCAGAGAAACCAATTGAAGTGCCTAACACCTGCGCAGATGCACCGATCAAAGGCGTGTTTGTTTTGCCATCTTTAATAATGGCCTTAAATGTATTATTCTGAGAATAGGTTATAGCAGTGTAAAACAGTGCTGCCAGCAGCACGGTCAATTTTTTCATTGTAATAAATTAGATGAAGATTAAACAATAACTGGCCTATATTAAGGCCGAAATATGTTTAACCGAATCTGGGAGGCTGCCAGATTGACGCAGGAAGTCCCTGAAGTGCAGATTGAAGATAAAGGCTAAATTGTTCAGATGGCTCACAGGCGGGGCGACCAGAAGGGAACACCAAGGGCACAGGGAATGTAAAGCCCACGCAGGTTCCACAAGTATAAAAAGGAGAACAATGACCGCAACAGTCGCCATCCTGCTCTTGATGCCCGGATTTTTCAGAAGCACCTTTATCTTGTTGGTGCTCGGTTGCAAACGCTGATTCCATAGCGCAACATGGCACTAACGAAAGTGTCAGTACCATGATGGACAGTATCATCGCAAAAAATCTCACAGGACAAAGTTAATCATTTCAAAAGTGATTTAGCAATGCCTAATTGCAGCCTTAGGCTATATAGCAACCAAATCTAGTCCTATCTTTACTTCGGCGCTAGTCTGCCTTAAGATGCTCTGCTCCAATTTTCGACAGCGTCGTACGTTCTTCCGGGAGATCGGCCTTATATAGCGGTAAATAATGCTGGATACTGGTTTGACGAACAGTTGGAGCGTTGTTTGAAGATCAAGTTCATGAGTCTTTTCGTTTCTTTTGTGCGGCCACGTATCCTTTCATTTTTATCAGAGTGGTAGTCGTGTAAAAATTAAAGATTTGTAATCAAATCGAAAAGGAGGTTCACTCTTTCTCGTCAACATCGTGAACTATGCGTATTGCCCGGCCTCAATTTCCTCCCATTTTCTTACAAACCAAAGATATGAACGCAGCCTTAAGGCACACGCCAAAAGTATTTTCATTAGACAATACCAGCCCAGCCACTGCTATACAATCGTATCAAAAAGATGGTTGTTAGACCAACTATCTATGCAACTAACACTGCATTATACTTATATTGGCACTTTACTACTGCAAACATACTGTAGATCAGCTTCGCCTTGATGATGTTCAAGACGCTCATCTTTGCCTTGCCCTGCTTTACCTTTTCTTCATACTTAGCTTTCAACGCCGGGTCAAAACGTAC
The DNA here is from genome assembly GCA_002454425.1 of Sphingobacteriaceae bacterium UBA6709. Lineage (GTDB taxonomy): Bacteria > Bacteroidota > Bacteroidia > Sphingobacteriales > Sphingobacteriaceae > Arcticibacter. The sequence goes on along the minus strand of DKIV01000033.1, from coordinate 53,202 downwards.
AGCGGCAATTGCACCCAAAGTCAGTAAAGCCTTCGGCTTCTTATTGGCAAGATGACTGACTTTAGCTTTACTACCAATGCTGGTCCCTGACTGAGGTCTGAACGGAGCAACCCCACAATAACAGACCCGTCGGCAAAGCGGGTAAAATTCCCTGTAGCGACTATAAAGTGAACAGCCGTTGCACAGCCTATTCCTACCAATGAGGTAATCAGGTCATAATTAACTGAAGGATTAGCCTTTACTAAAGATTTTATAGCAGTTTCCACTTTAACTAACTCTCCTGATAAAATCTCAATGATTTGATTGCTGCTTTTACTAACGCTTTTATGTAGATTAGAAAGAAGTCTTATACACAAACAGGATCTACGTCCAGACGCAACCTTCGTTCACTACTTTCTTGGCAAAAGCTAGGTAAGAACCAGGCAAAAAGCCTAACCCTTAATCCGATTGAAGCGGCAGGTCTGATACGCTCCCGTAGACCGATACCTATCTCGCAACGATACTGCCGTTGATCAATCACACGATTGAACTTTCTTTACTGGGATCACAATGAAAGAGGTCTAATACATAACATGGTTGGTTCCCAAAACCAGCCTTAGTCATGGTTCACCTTTCCATTATGATCAAGTAAATAGGTCTAATACGCAACTCGATACTAGCTATCAGTCGCACTCATAGTTCACCTATTTTATCTGCTAATAATACATCCGTAATCACAACTGCTAAACTAGAGGCCGTAGTCTTTCGCTTCTTCTAAAGATTGTGGCCCTAATTTGGCGGTCTTTCCTTCGGCTGCCATGCGGCATGGCATCATGAATCATTACCTCCGATAGCTCATAGACTATCCTCGTTATCTATTTTTTTGATTATGGCATTGGACATCTCATCCATAAATTTGGTCTTACTCAAGCGCTTGCGCTGCCTGATTTCAGAGAATCTGCGATGGGGTTTATCAAGTTTCACCCCAAAAATCTGCTCGACTTTACGCACTAGTTCAGTTAGGGTAATCTGTCCATGACTTATCTGCCCGGTTAAATACCAACCAAAAATATTCTCCAGCAAATTAATGGAGTCGCCGGTCCAGTGCATTCCGTGATCGAAAGCTTGCTTTAAATGAGAATCTTCCGCTAGGCCCGCAATGGAAGCTTCCAGATATCTTTCTACTTGCTCTCTAGCCAGAAATCGGGCAAACAGATTGTCAGCGGCGGTCGTAAACCGTTCATCGCGATCCTCCCTCACCCGACACAGCCAGGGGTATCTGCCTGCGGAGCGTAGGAATAATTGCAGATCCAGATTGGAGGCCCCTGTCCGGTAATAGGAATAGATTTCCCTATTGCGCTCATAAAAACGCTGAACCGATTGAAGCTCGGCTTGAAAATAATCTTCCATGGCCTTCTTGCCAGCATTGGGCTTCCGTAATTCGATACGGTAGAGTTCTGAATAATAAATACTGAGGGCGGAAAGTTTAGGTTTGTAGAGCTTAAAGAATCTTATCTCCTCATCATTAGATCCGAACTGATGAGGAAGTACAAGTTGCTTTAATTTCTTAAAATAATTTAGGGCGATGTCCGCCTTAAGCTCCGTTGCTGCTGAAGGATCTGAATTTTCCATGCTATCCACTTCAGCAATCTTTAGGAGAGCCTCCCCGTAAAGATTTTCTGTCATTTGAAATATCATAGTCGTCTTTCATGATGATGCGGACGTAAATATCTATACTAATCACTTTGTGCCAGTGTGATATGGGAGAAAGGGAAAAATGTCACATTGTGCATAATTCAAATAGAAAAGCCCTGTTGGGGGATTTTTATATTGAATGGGGAATTTTGAAAAAAAACAAAAATGACACTTAGAAGAAATTTTTATACTCCAGCTCCAGAAAGTGTAGTTGATCTGCATACCGCCTTCGCGCGCGCTTAACGATATCGGGAGCAACTTTTTCTTTCGCACAAAAGAGATTACGTAAATATCCCATGGAGGGATTTTTGGATCGGGGCGTTTTGATATGTGTTTTAATAAACCTAAGTACTCCGGAAAGATGGGGCGTAGTAATCATCTTCCTCTCGCGCTGAATGCGGAAATCAAAGGCCAGATCTTCCAGTGTTATGGCCATCTCAAAATAGAACCAGGATTGAGGATTGGAGTTCAGATCGGGGTTTTGATATAATTTTTGAGTAATGGTAATAATTTCCAGTGATTTTTTGAGCGAGTCTGAAAATGCCTGTCCGATGGGACGACCTGGCCGATAGCCGCTTATGGGCTCCGTATTTACTTTTTCCACAACCTGCAAGAGCTCTAATATCGCAAGTTCTTGTTCTTCTAAGGGCCAATCTTTTGGAATATGCCTTTCCTGGCAGCCAATTAGGTACTGATGAAAGAGCGGGGAATTGAAATTCAATAAGATGAGAACCCGGATCAGTTTTAGAGTACTTCGCTCGCCAAGCTCTGAGTATAGCTGACAAAATTCGGTGAGCGCCTCTTTTAGTGAAATCAAAAAATCTAATTCCGCCCAGGAGATTCTTCCCTGCTGCGGAATTTCCCATATTTTTTTCAAGTGTACAAACACCAAATCGACTAGTTCGGGATCAATTTTTTTGGTTTTCAGCGCATCGGTTATTTGGTCTACGGTGCCCTGATGATGTTTATTAAAATAAATCGACCAGCAGCAAAGCTGCATGTCAGACTGAAAATGGGCCGGATAATAAAGACGAAGCGAATCAAAAGTGCGCGTAATATCCATGGCTATCTCTGTTATAGCAGCGCGCAAGGGCGCTGGTTCTTTGATTTGTAGCCCTAAAAAGAATTCATATAACATTTCTCCAATTTCCGTTAGTCGTGCCTGCGTCTTTTGTATAAACACCGTTAGCTGTTCCTGGGAATTTTTTTCATCGATGCGTAATTCCATCTTTTTTTTAAAGGCCTCCCATTTGCCTTTTAGTGCTTGCGTGAAATCCGAATGCTTCGCTGAATTTGTATGGAACGATCCCCGCGATGCCCCATGCGCCAGTTCATCTTTAAGATTTAGAAATTCAATATTCATGTTACTCCCTTTTGTGATAAGATTAAAAGTCAAAGGAAAGCCGTACCCCAACGGCCTACAGTAAAGAGAATTTTGCGGAAATGTAATGGCAATATAATAAAAATGATCTTCTTATTAAAAATTTCTAGAGGCATTTCAACATTCTGCCTGCATTTTAAGAGAATTCAACGTCTGAAAAAGCTGAACATGATATTTAAACCGCAAAAATGTATCATTCTGGTAAGTTTTTTTAATAATGCACCTTTGCCTGAAACGTCTGAGGAACAGTGAATGAAACTTTAAAGGATGCAATATGAAAAAAGTGATTGAGATAATCTTTTTAAAGAAGCAAACCCCAAGAGATCTGATGCCGGAGAAGCTGTTACATTTTCCCCTACAATTAAGATTTGGCGCGAAGATGGGTTATGAGTTTAGTAATGGAATCTATTACAGTCAGCAGTTTAGCCATTACTTGTTTTTTATTGAACTGATACAGACGGATATGCGTAAGTCTTGCGCCGTTAAGCTAAAGGTTGAAGAGCCTGCCATATTCCTTCTTTACATACAGCGCGGCGCATTAGTGTTTTCGGGTGATCTTCCGGATCTTTCAGCAGGCTTATGCCACCTGACCTATTCCTCCCCTCAGCGCTACACTTGCCGGCTGGAAAAAGGACTTACTTCTATTTTTTACATCGGGATACGCGCCGAATGGCTAAACAAGCATCTGGGCACGTTTACGCAGTTTACCGATTTGTTTAAATCTTCCCCACAGGAAGGCTTACAAAGCGTACACCTGGGCAGGCGTATGATTAGCGCGCAGATGAAGCTGGAATTCGAAAAACTATTCAGGATTCAAAAAAATAAGCCAGTAGCCCTGGAAAAGAATGTGACTGGAATATGTATGCGCATGCTGCTTGAGTATCAAAATATGCTTGTTCGACGAATGGCTAGTCCACAAAGTGATCGCAAGACGGTGCAGGAGGTTCAGAAATTCCTTTTAGCAAATTTTTCCGATCCGCAAATGGGGCATATTGGTGATCTGGCCCTGCAATTTAATCGATCCCGACGTACGCTGATGCGCATTTTTCAGAAGTTTACCGGCAGAAATATCCATGATTTTCTTATGGATATCAGAATACAGAAAGCTATCGAATACCTGGAACATACCTCGTTGCCTATTTCCAGGATCAGCAGTAAATGTGGTTTTAGCAGCGCCAATCATTTTTCCCGAATGATAAAGCGTCGTCGGGGCTTAAGTCCCAGAGACATACGCTGGAAAGCTATCCAAAAAGGTCAATGACCTTATTTCTAAAATTAAATTGACCCGGAATGAATAATACCCTTACTGATCTTTACTTCAAAGGTCATTAAGGGTATTATGAAAAGCGATTTTGAAATTCACTTTGCCGACTATAGCCAGCTTTTAAGAAAACTGGATGTCGCCTTCCAAGAGCAGCAGCATTATCTCATCGCCGGTGATCCTGGGGAACTAGGCAAGGAGCTCATCATCTCCCTGTGTTCACTAGAGACACCAGCGTTCTTGCGCTCGTTCATTCCCTTCTTAAAACAAAACCGTATATCCTTCAAATTGATAAAAGATCAGCTTCTTCAATATCAGCAAAACGCAGGAGCCTTTGGCGCGGAGCATGTGGGCAGGATATTACTCATCTATCCTGAAAGCTACCAACTTGCCGCTGAAACGATTAAAAAACTGTGTGAATTGAGCTTGTCACAACAACTAAAAGGACCATTAGTGAGGAATCATTTCCGGGTAGATTCGGTCTTGTATTTGCCCTTAGGTTCGACTTTTACCAGGAAGTTCAGCGCCCGGAAAATAAAAGACACCCTGCCCCGCATAATACACTACCGTTATATACCTATCGAGTTGATAAGTGATACCATCAAAGGGAAAATCTTCAAGGCCGTTAGCATACGAAAACTAGCTTTCCAGCTTTGCCTGATTAAGCATTCCCGCCCTTTTGCCCTAGATGATCATTTCGGTAGAGATATGCGGGACCGACTCTGCTGGCAAAAAGAGCTGGCCGGGGAACTAGCACCACTGGAGATTAGCCCAGCGGTCATCGACTACTTCGAACTGCATGACTCTGCTTATCTGGTTTTCGAGTTCCTTGAGGGGAAGTCACTGGGCGATCGGGTATTGGAAATTTTAAAGGGCCGCCCATGGAATGCTCTAAGCAAACAAGATCAAAAACAGCTCTTATGCTGGTATCAGCACGCCATCGATATTACAGGCAAGATACATGCTCTGGGAATTGTACATCGAGATATCACCATTTCGAACTTTCACGTATCGGACAATGGCCGGTTGCAGCTGCTGGATTTCGAGCTTGCCTTCAATTTACATAAACGCCGACCCTGGCCGCCTTTTGTATTGGGAACGCCCGGATATCTTGCTCCCGAACAGCTAGCTTACCGCTTGCCCGATTTTCCGGAAGACCTTTACTCATTGGGTGCCGTATTATACTTTATGCTCACCGGAAAAAATCCACAAACCATTACAGGTAGCGTGCAAAAGCATTTAAAAGATCAACCTATCGATGCCGATCTAAAAATGCTCATGCAAGGGTGCATGGAGCATAACCCTGTTAAGCGGCCTTCGCTAGCGACCATAAAGTTTACTATCGATCTTAAGCTAAATGAAGTAGAATATGAAAATCAGAGCAATCATTTTTGAATTAATCGTTTTTAGCTGCGCTTTATTGTTTCTGTATTCCGCGCTGAGCAAAATGCTGGCGATATCGATCTTTGAATCACAGATCGCCAATCAGGTATTTCCCAAGGTCTTTACGCCATATTTAACCTACGGAATACCGATGGTAGAACTACTTATCGCTGCGGCGCTGATGCTAAAACGTACTGCCCTGATAGGACTACTGGCATTTTCGGCATTGATGTTAGTCTTTACGTTTTATATCGCGCTGATTTTACTAGGGGTATTTCCCCGGGTCCCCTGTGGCTGCGCTACGGCGTTCGAGCATCTTTCCTGGAGGCAGCACTTACTTTTCAACCTTGCTTTTACCCTGGCAGGAATGATCGGGCTATGGCTGTATAGAAATAATCAGACAAAAGAATCGATGCAAGATGCAATGAGCGATAAAGAAATCCCTGTGCACGGATCAGGAAAACGCTGAAAACCTGTAGAAAAGAGTAAGCATTTGTTTTTTAACCTAATTTTTAAAGTTATGACTACTGAAAAAAGAGGATTCTTACAAAGATTCCGAATTGTACTAATGGCTTTAACCGCTATTCTTGGAATTGGTGGGGCTATGGCAATGAATGGTAAGGGAGGGCAAGCAAGCCAATCGTACCGTTACCTTTCTGAAACTTCGGGACACTATATTGTGGAGCAGACGGCTTCGACCGTCGGTTCATATCGGTGTAATGTCGCTTCTACGATTTGTACGATTCAGTCAGATAGTGCTCCTGTGTCCGATAACGGGGTATTTAAGCTAGATAAAAATAGCTCGAGCCCGACCATGGGAACATACGTTAATCTCGATTAAATAAAATCAGCCCCTGCTTGCCGGGGGCTGATTTTATTTACTATAATAGTTCGTATTATCTACCCTTGTATGCTCTCGATTTAATAGAGCGCTTTGGCCTCTTTGATCGCCTGAATTAATCCGGAGGGTCCCTCCATGCGAAGCTGATAGTTACTATCGGAGTAGATTAATCCTCCAGCATCAATCAGGATTGGTGTGGGATAACCGCTTATCAGATAGTGATCAATAATGGGATGATTACTGCCCATGCCTGCGGTGTATAAATTAACAGCATCCCGCGAAGTGTATAATCCGCTTCGAAGTCCAGCTAACCAGCTCTCCCGGGTTTTATCAATGGAAACGGAAACAAAGGCAACACTTTTGTCGCCAGAGAAATGTTTCTTAACATGTGAGACAACCCTCGAATAATACTGAGCACATCCGCCGCAACCATTGAAATAGAAATCCATAAAGACCACCTTGCCTCTAAAGTCACTTAAGTTTACAATCCTGCCCGCGGTGTCAGGCAAGGAAAAGTTATACGCTTTAACCCCTCGGCTCGTATTTTTAAAAGCCCGGGTAAGTTGATCGCGGTATGCGTTGTTGGAGATTTGTTTGATAGTTTGTTCTTCCAAAGGTTTATTAAAATGATGTTTGTTGTTAACAAGCAAAATCAGGAGCATTCGATCGCGCATGAGTCCGGCAGGATAGGCTTTTGCAATCTTGGAGAGCTTCTCTTCTGGAGATTGGACTGCCGAATCCTGCATGGTAAAGAAGCGCTCTAGTTCCCATCCTGCGTAGCTCTTCGATTGATTTTTTGTCTCTGGAGATAGTAGCTTGCTTAGCGCTGCAGCATCTTGCCACATGGCCTGCATTTTTAGCCGCTTGTAGCGCCCAAAGACTTTTACCATATAATCCGCCAGCAAAAGTTCATATGCTCTGCTTCCTAATGCCAGGCGGTTATTGTCCAATAGTACCCTTGCTTTGCTAGCCAGAACATGATAGTCAAAATGATTTAAAAATATCCGGTCCAGTTCAAAGCGTATTCTAAATTTAAGGCTTCCTCTTCCTGAAAAATCTAAATAGTAAGCCCGCGTGTACTTCGTTCCGTCTGCTAGTATCTCTGGTATCCGCTGCCCGGAGATAGTCGTTCGCATATGCCGCTGGGGATGATAAGAAGTATCTCTTCTTAGGGTGAGGAAAATAGAATCTCCCGGTTCTATCAGGTAATCGTCGAGTAAGTTGATGTAAGGCTGAAATTTAGTCATCGACCGTTCCTTACTTAGGCTAAAGTAGCTCAGTCCACTCGGGCTAGGGATCCTCATTCGAATATGTGCCGCTCCTAGAGGAAGCGTCTGCCCAGAGGAATAAATGCCTCCCAGCTCATTTAATTCTGATACTGGATTTTGTTTTACAACAAAGCGTAAGGTATCCTCTGTAAGCGGCTCGTCAAAAAAGATGTTTAGGATCGCCTCCTTTGAAGGCACTTTTTGTCCGATCAGGGATAATGGAGTCATCAGTAATGCCATTATTAAAAATTTCATCGTTTTTTTCATCGCTCAGTTTGTGGTAGGTTGTTATACAGCAATTCATCTGGTGGGATGGGAAACACGTATCGTGGATCATTAGGCGGAATCTGATAGTCTTGTCCGTTAACGAGCCTGTATTGCGTAATGGCGTACCCGGTTTCTTTATTCAACCTGCGAATATCCATCCAGCGCAACTGGCCGGTAAAGGGTAGCTCTTTTCTTCGTTCAGCGATCAGAATACGCATGGCTGCTTGCTCGTCTTCGGTGTTGTAAGGCACGAATGAGCCGGAAGAAAAGCGATACTTTAGCAACTGATTGATGGTGGAAATTCCTTTGGATACATCTCCTGTGCGTATAGCTGCTTCTGCCTTGATTAGCATCACTTCATTTACGCCAATGCCGCCAAAAAGTGAGAAGGTACCGGTATAAGTGCCTTTAAACATGCGCCGTCCATCCGTATAGGTTCTGTATAGCAGGTCTTTGCGCAGATCGCCACTAGCGTAACTTTTAAATAGCAAGGAATCTACTCTTCCCATAAAGGCGGTAGTGATCATCGCGTAATCGCTTGCCTCTGCATAGAAGATCACTTCTTTAGGCTCGGCAGTAATAACAGGAAATTGACGGGAGTTAACGCTGGTAATGGTTTTAAAATCATAAAGATCATTCTTTTGCTCTAAGACCATCGAGGAATAGGATAATGCCTGGCTGTAGTTCCCCATTTGAAGATATATTTTGGCTAGAAGGGCGTTCGCTGCAAGGCCGCAAGGGCGGCTAAGATAAGCTTGCCGTAGTGGAAGTAGTTCGATCGCCTGTTTGATGTCCGCTATAACTTGCGCGTAACAATCAGCCACACTGGCACGGCTTGCTTTGGTGTTGATGTCTGAAGAGATCAGAATAGGAACGCCCAAATCAGCAGAGGCTGACGCAGGATCGTATTGCGGGGCAAAGAGTTGAAGCAGATCAAACAGTGCAATCGCACGATAAAAAAGAGCTTGTCCTAAAACATTGTTTTTCTGCGGTTGTTCAGCATCCTTAACACTCAGCTTTTGTAAACCATCCAGAACAATATTGGCATAACTGATGCGGCGGTAGCTATAGGTCCAATCAAGAACCGAGGTCACTCCTTTGTAGATCTCGTCTTGCCAGAGGTAAGTGTTTCGTTCGATCTCTGTTGATGAGTTGAAGTCAGCATCAGTAACATAAAAATTATCTGTACCAACCTGCCCTAACGAGGAAAAATTCTGATACATGCTGGGATTATCCAGTAGTGCCTGATAATCACTAATGCTTACTGGCACCAGTTCGTTTTTGTTTTGCTTGACGTCTAACCAGGTGTCAATTTTATTACAGCTCAGTAAGCAGAGCGCTGCTAAAAGAAAGGAAATCTGTTTTTTCATAGTTGCTGGAATTATAGTGTCGCTTTAATACCAAAGGAGAATGTGCGTGGATTTACGTGAGAGGCATTCGGAAAATCGGGATCCAGGTCCGTGTTGGTGGCCTTCCAAATGAGCCCCAAGTTGTTGGCATAGAAGTAAAAGCCAATTCTTGCCTTCCACTGATAATTAAGGGTCAGATCCTGCAAGCGAATAAGGTCGGCTCGCTCCACGGTTTGCTCTGAAAAGCGGTAGAAATTACTACGCGCGCTGTTGGCCGGATATACCGCCGAGGGGATTTGCGAATGTGCTTCATCTCCAGCCTGCTGCCATCGACTTGCAAAATCCTTATGGGGCATGCTAATAATTTCGGTATAGTTTAAGGGAGTTGCTTCACGCCGGAAATAATGTCCCGTTCTAAAGAGAATGTTTACCGAAGCCGACCACTTTCCATAAGAAAAAAAGTTCAATAAAGAACCGTATAGAGGTGGTTTGGCGGAGCCGTGATAGCGTAAGCTATCTAAAGGCGTGTTGTTGATAATTCGGTTCCAATCCTTACTGGGCTGATTGCCTAGATAGCCAATGGGGTCGCCATTCTGTCCATCCAGTCCGGCCCAGCGGTAACTATAAACGCCATATAACGAGTTTCCTTTTACAGGAATCAGATAAGAGGCAGTTAACACGGCATTGGTATAGCTTTGATCGTAGCGGATTACTTTATCGGTCGCATAGCTTAGTAGCAAAGAGCTCTTCCAATTAAATTTTCCGCGGATATTCTGAGTATTTAGCGTCAGGTCAAATCCAGAGGTGCGGGTACTAGCTGCATTTCCTCGAAAGCTGCTAAAGCCCAGCGAAGGAGCTAGTGGGATGTCACTAATTAGATCGGTCCCATCTTTCCTGAAAAACTCTAATGAGCCCGAGAAGACGTCTGATTTACTGGCAAAGTCTATCCCAATGTTGATATTTCTTACCTTCTCCCAGCTTAGCTCTGGATTGGGAGGTCTGGTGACCAGCGAATATGGCAGGCCTAATGGATTATTTCCTGAATAGCGTGCCGTAAGAAAAGCGCTGGCATTGTACACATTTCCATTATAGCCATAAGTTGCCCGTAACTTCAGATACGGCAGTGCAGAAAAATGATAGAATGCTTCATTACTAATGTTCCATCCGAGCCCTAGCGACCACAAAGGAGTAATCTTGTCGTTGGTTTTCACCCCAAAGATGTTTGCCCCATCTTGCCGTGCACTTGCCGTTAGTAAATACCGATTTTCATAGGTGTAGGAAAGGTTGGTAAAGTAAGAGATGTAGCGGTTTAAGGTGCCTGGCACCAGACTTTGAGGCGAGGGAAGCATGGATGAACCAGATGGGTTCACGGTAAAGGTCGACTTAAAGTCGAGGTTGGTAGCAGAGGTCCCAAACTCATCATTGTAGCCGTAATAGGTACGCTCGAAACCTGTAGATTTATTCTCGCGCATTTCTATACCCGCAAGTCCGGTAAAGTGGTGTTTAGCAGCTATCGAGAAATTGTAATTGACTTGCGCGCGCAAGTTATAGGAAGCGGATTCTCTTAGCCCTTGATTAAGTATGGCTCCGGTTGGAAAATTATAGGCAATGACACCTGCGCTGTTAATGGCACTAAAGCGGTTGACATAATTCCGTACCTCATAGGAATCTTGGTCTGTCAACTTGCGGGAGGTAGCGGAGTAGCGTTGATGTTGATAGAGCGCCTCAAGATTCAGGCCCTGAATAATGTGGTACTTTAGTCCTGCGCGCAGAGTAATATCCCTTAGTTTGTTGGTATTGTCAGCAAGCTGCAGCTCTTGTAAGGGGCGATAGCTCCAATCCTGAAAGCCTTTTGCCTGCATCATTGATTTATAGGCATCACCATATCCTTTGGTAATTTCCAGTGGATTACCTTGCTCGTCGGCAAAACTGGCGTATGGGAAAAGCGTGTTGTATTTTCCACCAACCGCCTCGGTTCCGTAATAGGTGGTGTTATTATTCTGATTATCCGTTTGGGCAAAAAGCAATCCTGCGTTTACTTCCAGTTTCTCTAAGGGATGGTAGCTAACTAATGAGGTAAAAGTCAGACGCTCATTGGAATTTCTAACGAGTTCAGCCCGGTTATGATCATAGCCGGCAGACAGACTATAATTAATTTGAGGCGCCCCTCCACGCAAAGCCAAAGAGTATTGTTGATTGGCGCTCGCTTGGTAAAAGTATTTGGAATAGTCCCTTCGTACGTCTTGAGCGCGCAGGGCATTTAAACGAGTTTCCTTCTCCTGGGCAGAAAGCGCTGTACTACTTAGGATTTGCACGGCGGGAGAAATTACGGGATAGGTGGAAGAGTTGGAGATATCAGAGTTAAAATAGCCTTTTTCATAGAGAAACCTTTCCGCATCAATATACGCCGAAGCTTCTAGAAAACTCTGCCTGTAGAAGATGTCGGGCTTTTCTCCTAAAGTCAAATTACTATTGAACTCTAATTTTACGGGCTGGCCAGCTTTTCCTTTTTTGGTGGTAATGACCACCACGCCATTAGCCGAGCGCGCTCCCCATATCGATGCCGCGGCCGCATCTTTAAGAATAGATATAGATTCTATATCATTAGGATTGATGTTGCTAATATCGCCATCATAGGGAAAGTTATCCAGTACGATAAGGGGATCGGCAGCTCCTGCAGAAAGAGAATTCGTTAGCAGCGTACTTCGTCCGCGGACATTGAAACGTTCGTAGGAGTCAGAAGTATTGGTATTAAATAAAACGCCGCTGGCAATACCGTCAAGCCTGTCCAAAATATTACTGGACACACGCCGATTAATTAATGCATTATCCAGTTGAACAAAGCTTCCTGTGGCCCGCTCTCGGGGGATACGTTGAAAACCCGTGGAAACCTCCACTTCGGACAGATCAGTAGCATTGGGTTTCAATGTCACTGCATAAAAGGAGGAATCTGCTAGGTTGTAAGGAATTTCCATTGGCTGAAATCCTATGAATGAGACGAAGAGGATACCTTTTTGCGCGATTGAGGAAATGTAAAAGAGACCTGCTGTGTTGGTGCGAGTAATGCTTTTAGTTCCTTTGATGGAAACATTGGCGCCAGGCAGAGATTCTCCGGTGCTGGACTTCACGATGCCAGAAATAACAGGCGACTGCCGGGCGTCGGCAGGAGAAGCTAAAAATAAGAGAAGAAAGAGGTATATACACCCTCGGATATTTTGAATGTAAGGTCTCAGCTCAGGGCATAGCATATCCCTTAAGCCTTTTTTTGCTTTATTTTTCATTGTGATGGATTAGATGATGATAGGATCAGAAATGATGTATCCCGATGAACGGTGATACCTTGATTAGGAAGAGAACTAAATCGGATTTTTGGGTTTTCGGGAGAATAAAATGTCGAATAAAGTAAAGGTTAGTACCGTAACGCTGTCCTCCGAAAAAGGTGGAGGTGCTATGATGTTTTTGAAAAATAACTTGCGTGAGATAAACACAATGTAATTAGACAAAAGAGAAGGTAAAAGCGATAACGATTTTGTAGGAAAATCCCACAAGTAAGCTATCTCAAATAAATGCGATAAAAATACTCCTGTAATCATATTCGTCTGGATAGACGAACCATTGAGCGACAAAAAAGGGACTGGTAATCGCTTGTCACTGCAACAGAGGCTCCGCTAAAAGCCTTTCAAAAACTGCCTGGTCAGCTTTTGAACTCAAACCGACTTATGATCAGTTCGCAATACAGTGAAAAGTAAGCGCCAGTCCCATCCAGGATTATCTCCAAAGATAGGATATAATGGCGCATTACTCACACTCGCATTGCTGAAATTTAGCGGATTCCTGTTGCGAGGTTCGTTATGCTATAATTTAAAAAACTTAAGACCTGATTTAATTAACTATAATTCAATGTGTAGTGATTTTTATTTATAATCAAATATAGTAATATTATTCTTTAAAATGAACACAAATTTTACATTCCATTTGCGCAAATCAATGCGCAATGAAAAGTATTCATTTATCTAAAATCATAGGAAGAAACTTTAAGACATTACGACTTAAAGCAGGTTTGACAAGCAAGGGAATCGCATTCGCATTAAAAATATCAATTAGTTACGTACTTATGATTGAGCGAGGTGGCGCCAATCTATCTCAAGAGAAACTTGAAAGTATTTGTAATTTTTTCGATATCCCAGTTAGCCTATTCGTTTCCGAAAAATTACCTAAACTGGATTTATCTCGCAAAAAGGGATTAATTAGCTCATTTTATATTCAGAATAAACACAACCATGATTTTTTTATTGAGAGAAAAAAAGAGTATAAAGTGGCAACATTCTTAAAGGATGTTCTCCTAAGCGATGGCATCTTCAATGAAGAGCGCTCTGTTAAAGAAATTATTACATACAGTAAAGGTAAATTTGCTAGAGTTTTAAAGAGTCAGGAGGTTTCTCGCGAGCTTAGGAGGTTATATGAAAAAGGGGTTTTAGCAAGACGAAAGAAATACGAAAGCTCGACTTCTTATTTGTATAGAAAGCTCGAATAGTTCTACGCATAAAGTTATGCTGGAAAGATATTTATTCAGCTTGTTTTATTTTTCTAATATCCTGTTTTATTCTTATATAGTTCTCTTGAACATCTTCGCTGGTAACCAGTTCAATAACAGGAATGGGGTGAAATCGTTCTTCCTGAGTCTTAATAGCTTGATGATCATTTTGAATTTCAGCATGAAATATTTTTTGATTGATTTTCTCTTCTGGATTATCGGATACAATGCCCACAAATTCTCCCGACGATAAGGAAGCAATTTTAGCTGCCGGTACAGCGTAATCAAGGCTGGAAGACCGATTTAGGGATACGTCACTGCTGCTAAAATTTCTACTGGTTTTATCCTGCATAATTTTACCCAACATTTCCGATAATCTTTTCGCCGTATCACCGGTTACCTGACCGCTTAAAATGTTGCCGACGATTCCTGTAATTACGTCGGCCTGTTCTGCACCATAATCCTTTTTAAGCTGGCTAAAGTCTTGTACCGCCAGAGTGGTTGATACCATATTGCTGCGAGCTGTCGCAATAAGGCTATCAATATTGTTAAAATAAATCGTTGGAAACTCATCGAAGATAAGACTGGACTTCAATAGGCCTTTCCGATTCACGAGTTTGATCATGCGGGAGATGTATAGTGAAAGAACAGCTCCATAGGTTTGCAGTTTTTGCGGATTATTTCCGATGCATACAATTTTAGGATTCGTGGGATCATTAATATCCAACGTAAAATCGTTCCCCGATAATACGTAATAAAGTTGCGGGGACGAGAGCCGGGCCAATCCGATTTTGGCCGAGGCGATCTGTCCCTCCAATTGTTCCTTTGCGTTGTTTTGATAAGCGGATATAAAAGGGTTGATAAGCACTTTTATTTCTTCTTCTTTAGAGAGTAGGCGAAAGAGTGCATCGTATTCTACTTGCATCAATTCAATGACATGGGGAAGTGTACAGTATTTTCCATCTTCGTATTTTTTCAGATACCATATAATGGCGGTTAAAAAATTAATTGGCGATTCCACAAAAAAGTCTCCCTGTTTCTTAATCCAGTCCCTGTTTAACCCCAGCATAATCGTACGACTTGCTTCGGTGGCATCAGTAATATCTTCCATGGACTCCGGATGTAATGGATTACAACGATGCGATCGGCTGAGATCATCAAAGTTGATAATAAAGAAAGAGGGTTTTACTTTGTAACTTTTGTGGTGTTCCAGTAGTTTATTGTAAGCAATTTTGCTAAGGTCATCGAATTTGAAATCATAGATGAACATAGAAAATCCCTTTTTTATATGCTGATCAATGATGTGTCGTATCACAAAATAGGATTTTCCAGCTCCAGGAGTGCCAGCTATGAGGATACCACGAAAGGGGTTAATGATGTTAATCCAACTGTCTCGGATCTTCTCTTTTAGATGGTATTTAGCTCGTAGATTTACAGAAAATCCGTTTTCCAAAAGGCGTTCTTCCTGTGGAAATGTCTCGTTGATGCGATTAAATGGATCAATACTGCCTTGGCTTTTTAAAAGGCGTGAAAGGCGAACTCCACCGCTTAATATGAGCAAATATCCAAGTGTGCTCATTGTTATATATGCAAACACCAAAATCTTTTCCGGCGCTTGAACATAAAAACAGATCACCGCAATTGAAAATAAGACTAAGCCGCTAGAGATCAACAGGAGCAATATGCTTTTACTTTCCTTTTCATCTTTTCTTCCTTTTGCAGCGGCAAGAGAAATAACTAAAAATAGCAGGGTAAACACTTTTGATTTAAACATCCCTGAAAAAAATCGCTCTTTATCAAGGTTTCTTAGAATACGATCAGAGAGTTCACAATGCCAACCAAGATCATAAAATACTTTGTAACCTATCGCATAAAAGTGTACTGCTAAAACAAATACGCTGATAAATCTGCTAAAGTCTATGATTTTGCGTAGGCCTTGTATATCTTCTCCGGTTTGCATAATTGAAATCGATTGGCATCAATAGATGGCTTTATAGATTCGGTGATTGTTCTGGTCTCCTCTTCTTTTTACGCCTATTATGCTGATATTCTTCTGGCGGTGGATTGGCTATTAACGCACTTTTGAAGACTTCTTGCCAATTTTTTTCAGTCTCCAAATTCTCGGGAATGGTAGCTGACAGACCCGAATTGAATCGAGCTGGCTGGTTTCCCATAATCGTCATGCGATCTTCCTGACTCCCGTTTTTAATAGTATTAGCAAAATGAAAGCTTTCGCTGAGAGCTCTTTGATAATTAAATAACTCATCAAAGATCCGTTCACCACTCATCGCAAAAGTCTTACGATCAAATTGGCCCATTTTCTGCGCGTGAGTAGCATTTCTTCCTCTGGAATTGTTCAAGGGGCTTAGCTTAATTAAGTTGGATTTATCCTTTCTGCTGATGATAATTTGAATGTGCCATTGATCTCCCGGTTGGAGTTCTCCTTTTCTTCTTTGCCCACTCTTTACCTCTTTGTCTTTATAAGAATAGCGGCGGTGCTTCTCGATTTTACCAAACCAGAGCAGATCATTTGCTCTATTCACTCCGATACGATGGAAGTTTCGGGCGTATTCGTCCATTATCTTAACCGCATAGGATTTTAGCAGTGTATTTAAATCAAATCCTGGATTTCTTTCACGAAGGTGAGCAAGCTCCTTTTGACTGGGACTAATATTAAGCAGATAGAATTTGGCATCATTGCCCCCTAATCTGGCGATGTTCTTATCGATAGCCATCTTAACACGGTAAGCCTGAATATGCTGACTTTGCTCATTGAACCAATATTCAGGGTGTAAGGTGGGTAATCCGTTTTCTTTTTCTCTGTTTTCCTTTTCCAGATAATTCACCAGCGCCGCGCAGCTTCCTTTATTGTTTCCAATCTCTCCTACGGTAATATTAATGTGCATACTTATAGATTTTTAATCTTCCTCCGCGCTTCTGCAAGGACGTTTTCCTTCTCTTTGGAAGAAGTCATCAGGCTAAAGCCATCCCGTTGGATGACGTAGCTTTCAAAGATTTCCTGAAACAGATGCTTCATTTGCTCTTTATTTTGAATCTTCGTCAGATGATTTCTGGAGAGAAACGAAATCTCTTCAATCAATTTCGACTGATTTGATAGCATTTTCTCCATCCGCTGCCGATGTCCGATTTCGTCGGAGGAAAGCCATTCCAATACTTTTTGCTGAGCATGAGAGATTCGCTCACTGTCTTGTTTTATAGGGATAAGCAATAGTTGCTCCTGAGCTTTTAAAAAGGAGGCTATTTGGTGATTTCCTTTGATAACAGCGTTTCGAAGTGCTCCATCATTTAGGTCTGCCGGATCCTTCTTAGTATGATAAAAATATTCTACCATCTGCAAAAAGATCTTCAGCTTAGTGCGACCAAACTTTTGAGCGACTTTTGTCAAGTTGTCGTTTGCCTTTTCGGGAAAACGAATCGTTTTATTATTGAGATCTTGCATTGTATAGGCCATGAAAATGTTCAGCTTATTTAATCTCTTCCATCAATTGCCTGATGTCTTGATACCGGTAATACATCGAGCCCCCAATTCTTTTAAAAGGCAATACACCTTTTATACGTAGACTATGCAGGGTATTGGCAGAGATATTTAGCATTTCCCGAACCTCGTAACTTCTAAGCCATTCGCGAGGCTCGGACTTTTTATGCTGTTTAACAACAGCGGTGCTTCTAAGCTCTTCGAACAACTCCTTTTTAAATTGATCCAGATCCTGTCTGGTCAAAATTTCAACGTTGAATAATGCCATAACCATCTATTTTGGGCAAAGGACGGTAGGCTTGGATATTTTATTTGACAAGGTTTTGGGTAGTACCCATGTTTTTTTCAGGACTGCTCAAAATATAATAGATATTACAGGAGACGTTCATCCGCAAATGAAAAGTATGCTTCTTCAGTGACTATAAGGTGATCCAGAATTTGTATATCTAATAGCTTTGCACCCTGAGCAAGTTGTCTGGTTAAATTTAAATCCTCCTGCGAAGGCTTCAATCCTGCCGAAGGGTGATTGTGTGCAAGAATCAAAGAGGGGCTCCCACACTTAAGTGCCGTAGCAAAGATTACCTTAGGATCGGCAACGGTTCCTGATATGCCACCTTGAGACACGGTAAACAGCCCCAGTACCCTGTTAGCCCGGTTCAATAGTAATACTTTGAACTCTTCGAGAAAACCAATCTTACCCAGATCCCAGCTGTGCAGGAATAACTCGTAGGCAGCACTAGCGCTGGTGACTTGTGGCCTCTGGGAGGCCTTAAAGCTTGGACGATAGCAAACAGAGATTTCAGATAAACCCAATAGTTCATAGTTGTTTTTTAGCGTTTCCATAACACATCTTCTTTTTAAGATTCACGGATGAATTAATTATGGCGCAGAAAAGCGGAGGCTGATAAGGGTAGCTGGCAAGATGGAGTTCTGAAAAAATGCGGAGGCTCCGCCCCAAGGTGGATACCCATTTTTTTCAGAAACTATCTTGGCATGGCGTACCAGCTGCCCACAGCCTCCGAGCTTAGTGCGTAATTATTCTTCCGGAATCGCTGATGAGGAGGTTTCTCTTCCAAAATCAGGCAAGTAGACTGAGGTGTATACTGTTTTGTGGGTTTGACGGGGCGTTGACAGGGATAAGTGTACCGGGAGTACACTGGCGGCCTCGATTGCAGCGCATAGAGGCCGATGAGTAGGGCTTTGCCCAACTCCCTCTTGCTCATTTACTACAATGTTTTGACACGACAAAAATGAATAGAAAAACTTGGGAATTTAAAAAGAGAAACGACCTTAACCCATGCTATGTAGGATGATCCCTTAAAAGCACCAGTCTGATCAAATCTCATCTGTTTCGCCGAAAATCCTCATTTCTAGATATCTAAAATTTATAAGACATTTGAAATATGGCCGATGTGCATTCAAAAGAAATACGAAGTTATAATATGTCTCGTATCCGCGGCAAGGATACCAAACCCGAACTTGTTGTTCGTAAATTCCTTTTTTCCCAAGGTTTCCGCTACCGCCTACACAACAAAAATCTTCCTGGCAAACCAGATATTGTACTCTCCAAATATCGCACGGTCATTTTTATTCACGGCTGCTTCTGGCACGGCCATACCGACTGCAAATATTTTGTCGTACCCAAAACCAGAACAGACTGGTGGATAAAAAAAATTAACAACAATATAAATAATGATAGAAACGCCCTAGTGACACTTGCTGATTTGGGGTGGAAGATTATTATTCTGTGGGAGTGTCAACTAAAAAAACACACCATACAGAAAACACTTGGAGCACTACCTGCACAAATTTCATCAGGAAGTTAATCAAAAAATTCGTTAGTTTGCTGAGAAAAATCGTGGGGTGTGAAATGCAAGAAAAAGCAGTAGCAAATACTTTAAAAGCAAGAAAGAAAAATTTACCGATTCTTCCGGACGAATTTGAGTTAGCGCTATTAACTCATTATCATTCGACTAAGGATGTTGTTTACAGCGATGCTCTTAGCCTGCATGAAAAATATGCTCACTTGGCGACAAAGAATAATTTAGACATCCTTTATGAAAAAATTCGAGAGATTAAAGATCTGACCCCTATTGTACCGTTCCCCGGCCCTAGGCAAGATTACGAAAAGTTTACATTCATAGATCTTTTTGCCGGAATAGGAGGATTTCGAATGGCGCTACAAAATTTGGGCGGGAAATGCGTCTTTACTTCCGAATGGGACAAATACTCCCAAAAGACATATTTTGCTAATTATGGTGATTATCCGTTCGGTGATATTACTCAAAATGAGGTAAAAGCACACATACCAAAACACTTTGATATCCTTTGCGGAGGATTTCCATGTCAGCCTTTTTCGCTTGCCGGCGTATCGAAGAAAAACAGCCTTGGTAGGTCCCATGGATTTGAAGACGAAAAGCAAGGTAATCTGTTTTTTCATATTGCTGAAATTCTGCAGACACATCGACCGAAGGTGTTTTTTCTTGAAAATGTGAAGAACCTTATTTCTCACGATAAGGGTAATACCTTCAAAGTTATTCAGGAAACGCTAGAAGGTCTGCGCTATTCCTTCGATAAAAAGGTAATTGATGGTCGCCATTTTGTCCCCCAGCACCGGGAACGGACCTTTATGATAGGATTTGACAAGGATTTTTTTGGTGATGATGTTCGGTTTGATTTTGACAAAATAGAACTCCCTGAAACGCAACAGGCGATTAGATCCATTCTTCAAACAGATGTAAGTGAGAAATACACACTTTCTGATCACCTCTGGAACTACCTTACAGAGTACGCAAGAAAGCATCGTGAGAAAGGGAATGGCTTTGGTTTTGGATTGGTTGATCTGGACGGAGTCTCTCGTACGATCAGTGCTCGTTACCATAAAGATGGCGCTGAAATTCTGATTCCACAGCGTGAAAAAAATCCAAGAAGGCTCACCCCTCAAGAGGCCGCAGCTTTACAGGGCTATCCAATCTGGCCAATAAATACCAATAATAAAAATAACTCTTTGGTGATTCCTGTTTCGGATACTCAAGCTTACCGCCAGTTCGGAAATTCTGTGGTGATGCCGCTGATACAGGCTATCGGCAAGGAATTAACAATACAACTAAAGTATTTGATAGATGCAAGGAAGGCTGTCTGAATATTTCAAAGGATTTGGCGTTAAACGTCTCAGTCAGGTAGAGATAGCTCCTGACGTTTCTAATCAACATGAATTTAACGGAATCGGCGATTTTAAGAAAATATTTGGGTCAGACAAACGTAGATTTACCGCTAAATTTATTTTCATTTCCGACCAAGAGGAACAGACGTTACAACAAGACGGAAATTTAACATGGTATGATGCTAGAGAAAATCATCCTACCAGAAGTGAATATCGATTATACTATTCTGGTAGCGATGTCTTACTAGCTGCTAGTGCAGGAGATCTTGTGGTGGTTGCTCAAGCTGATGACGATCACTTAGCGGTAATTGTGGCATCTAGCGGCTCAACCGCTGAAAAGCAACTGTTATGGCTTTTCGGACTATCGGACGTGAATTGTCGGTTCACCGTCAGAGACCTGACGGACAGCAAAAAAGATATTGGCTTTGCAGGGCGGTATATTCTTTCTTCGTTGGGTTTTGAAACGGAGGAGACAGCGCCAGATTTTCTGGAAGAATTACTGGCACGATTCGATAAGTCCTTTCCCTCAACGAGAGAGTTTTCTGAATATGCACGTTCGACAGTAAAAAATGTCTCACCAGTAGAGGAACCAGACGAAACTATTATGGCATGGTTGGAACGGGAGGAATTGCTGTTTAAAACTCTTGAAAAAGTGATCATTAAAGAGTCGCTTCAAAAGGGATTTGGTAAAGATGGTATGGATGTGGATGAGTTTATAAAATTCTCACTCAGTGTGCAAAATCGTCGAAAAGCGCGTGCGGGCTTTGCTTTTGAGAATAACCTTGCGATTCTTTTTACAGCAAATGGTATACACTATTCTCATGGAGCAGTAACCGAACGAAATAATAAACCAGACTTTATCTTTCCGGGTATAGAGTACTATCACGACCAAAAATTCAATGCCAGCCTTTTAACCATGCTGGGGGTTAAAACCACGGCCAAAGACCGCTGGCGGCAGGTGTTGTCGGAAGCCGCCAAGGTTCCGAATAAACACTTAATCACACTTGAGCCAGCTATAAGCCGGAACCAAACAGAAGATATGCGGGCAAACAATCTGCAATTAGTGATTCCTTCCGCTATATTTCCAACCTACACATCTGAACAACAAAGGCAGCTAATCACCTTAAAAGACTTTATCGGCCTCGTTGGAGGGAAACAACGTGAGTACAGTGCAACTCCCTTATTGTTTTAATATCTTTAACCGTTAATTCTTCCTTTATTATTTAGGAAAGATGACATATCAGCTGCAATAAGTGCCGTTAAATCACAGCAGTACAGTTTCTGCAATTTATAAATACTAATGACGCCAGTGTGAACGGCGCTAATCGTGCAGCACTATAAACCCCAAAAATCACGGGAGCTCATTTTTGAATCTCCAGTGTTAAAAGGGATACAATAGAGAACGGTTCGCCAATCTCATGCGGTTTGATGATACCGCGCCTTCGTGCTGTTTCAAATACATGACGGCGGAACGCGGAATGAATATTGGATAACCATACTCGGTAGATCCTTCGATAAAGGACAGCTCTTGGTTATTGTTAAGGAAACAGACGAGGATTTCCTTGGCTATCTGTTAACGGACGATTTTAAGGCAGATCATTCCCTCGAAGAATTAGAATTAACACCAGAAGATACAATTGTATAGAACATAGATTGCATTTCAAAACGGCTCGTAAATAGATTTACATCTCCTATGATTTGTCCTTCTTTATCATAAACTGAAATTAGTTTTTATCAAAGTGGTGCTACAGCTGAAAATAGTCAATTAAGTATCTTTGATGGTTAATGTTCAGTCAAACAGGCCGGCTTGACTGCATTGAAGCCACGCAAACAGCGTTCACTGTCGCTCCATTTGTTGTTTTTGAGCTTTCCCTATTTACTTTGGACAGCTATAAAAGTGCTTCAACAAATTGATATTATTAATCCTATAGAGCTTACATAACTCAAGTAGCCAAATTAAAAAATCAAATCTCACAAAACATTTCCTTGCAATGAGTTTTTATTGGCCAAAATTTGCAAAATAGATTAACATTTATATCTTCGCGTCAAACTTTGATCAGCGTAACAAAACCTTTAACACAATTATATCTATGTATCAAAAATTAAGCTCAAGATTATTTCAGCGTGGCTTGGCAGTTATTTATTTATTTTCGCTCTCTTGTCTTAAACTAGAATTATAAAACGTTTTTCATGAATGATTTTTTAAACGATAATATTTTTGATGTCAATTGTGATTTATTATTAATTCCGATTTCAACCGCTGGCACTATTTCCAATTCTTTTAAAAGCGGTTTAGAAGAGTTAGATATTACTCCAGATGTTTGGGAAAATAGAAATTATGAACTCGGAGATGTTAAAATATTGCCTAAAAAATCAAAGAGAAAATTCGTTGGCTTTGCTTGTACAGTTAATGGAAATCATGGGGCTTATTATGCAATACGATTAATAGGGAAAAGACTTGCAGAAAAGGTAACGGAATTAAAAGGTGTCAGGGAAATTGCTACTCCAATATTAGGTGCTGGAGCACGTAAACTACAACCGCATCTAAGTTTGAATATTATGCGTTCTGCATTTTATGAAAATAAAAATATTGATGGTATTCGGTTAACTTTTTGTACTCTTGATGAAGAAATACATTATTCGGCAAAGAATCATATATTAGATGTAGATACTTTTAGCGGACAACTGGTTATTGAAGCCGAAATTTCTAATATTTATACCAATGAATTAGTAGAAAAAATTCAGTATGATAAAGATTTTTATTATGAATTAGCTGAAAGAAAATTTAATGAATATATAGAGCACGAACTACCCAAAGATTTTTATGAACAATTATCAATTCAATTTAAATCTTCGGGAATTACCTTCAAAGAATTTATCAATTCTAATTTATCTAAAGAACAATATGAATTCACAGTACTATGTGGGGAATTAATTGCTTACATTGATCTTAATGCATATCATAAAAACATCTGGAATAAATATGCTGATAAGCGTGTATTAGCTAAATCTGCTGTTCGTCAGAACGATTGGTTTCTGAACTTGATCAAATTTAAATTAACCAATAAGCATAGGTTTCTCAGTCCAAGCATTAAAAACGCATTTACATATCTGGAGTCCCCTAGTTATAATCTAACTATGCTTTCTGAAAATCATAGAAAGAAAGTTTTCGAGAATATTTTTCCAGATAGAATTTATAATGACGCGTTTGAAGAAACAATCCTAAATTTTTTTAGAAGATTAGGAGTTTCCCCCCAAAATCCTAAAAACTTGGGTGCCCTTTGTAGTCGTATTCTTTACTTACCTTTTATCAAGCCTATTTGGGATGAAATCATCACAAAAGATAACACTTTAGAGGAGATCATAATATACACAGATTTATCATCTGCAAGCTTTTTAATTGAGGAATGTTTAAGAACGAATTCAAAAATATTAGATCTGGGAAATTGCGGATTAACAAATCTGGAGATTATACCTGAACTTTTCGAATGTAATCACATAGAGGAGTTGATTTTAAGTAATGAATGGGCTGAAAATAAAAACGGGAAATGGAGAAAGATAACCAGTAAAAACAAAGGAAATAGAAATAATATTAAGTTCTTGCCGGAATCAATGAATGAATTGTCCGAACTCAAAACCTTAGTTTGTGGCGGAGATTGGAATGAGTATAGCAACCAAGAATGGAACAGATGGGGTATTACCTCTCTTGCTTCAATTTCCAAACTAAAAAAGCTTGAATATTTAAACCTAAGCAACAATGAGTTGACCAGTATAATAGGTTTAAAGAAGTTAAAATCACTAAAAATCGTTCATCTAAATAACAATAAGATTTCGAAGGTTGAATCTTTAAATGAGTTGAATGATCTTACAGAGCTATATCTTAGTAATAATAAAATTAAAACTGTAGATTTTATTAGTGGATTAGATAATATTGAGACAATAGATTTACACAACAATATTATAAGAGATCTAAGACCGATCATCAAAATCATTCAGAATATTGGTATTAGTAATGATAAATGGGAAAAAAACACATTAAATATAGCAAAGAATCCTTTGGAGTTGCCACCAATGGAAATCGTGACCTTAGGCAGAGAAGCGGTTATAGGAATACTTGATGATATTGAGAAAAGAGGTCGCTATGTTAATAAAGATATTAAGGTAATTCTGGTAGGCAATAGTGAGGTTGGTAAATCTACTTTGGTAAAATACTTGGATAAAGAAAATGGTCTTGAAGATGAGCATCTTCCAACTCTTTGGATGGATGAAAAGATTATAAAAAGTAAGTATTTGGTTAATACCATTGGAGAAGAATGTTTGTTACACATTTTTGATTTTGGAGGACACGACTATTATCACGACACTCATCATTTATTTTACAGTACCAATACAATTTATCTTCTATTGTGGGATAAAGAAACTGATAATTTAAATACTAGAAGAGTTACCCAGAAAACAAGAGAAAATTTAGAAATAGAAGTTGAAACACAAGATTATCCGATAAGATATTGGTTAGATTCCGTAAGGTTTTATACCAAAGATGTTGAGGCAGATAACTTTGAATTTGAAATTAAAAGGGATGTTACTTATGACAGCCCACTTCTCTTAATTCAGAATAAAGTTGATAATGCGTCCAAAATTGTATTTCAAGAGAATAAGACCCTATCAAAAGATTATTCTTTTATTTATGATATAATTAATGTATCCATTAATCCTAAAAGAAATTTAGAACATTTTGATAGTTTGTTTTTGGAGATCCTTAATAAGATGAACATTATTGGAGCTGTTCTTCCTAAGTTTTATGAGACAATAAAGAACAGCCTAAATTCCTATAAAGGAGAGCCAGTGCTAACATTTGCTGAATTTATGAATTATTGCAATAGAATAATTAAAAATCCTATTGATGATTCTCAAGCTAAACGATTGGTTAAATATCTGGAACAAGTGGGGCTTGTATTATGTACGAGTAAAGACACTGAAGAGAAGATATATGTAGATAAGAAATGGGTTATCGAGAGTATGCATAAAGTTCTTGATAAACTGTTGGAGAGAAAAGGAGAATTTGAAAGAGAGTATGTTGTGAGAATACTTGGGACAGATGATAGTAAAGTTGATGATCTATTATTAATGATGGAGGAATTCAAGATTATTTTCAAAAATCCTTATTCCGATGTATATATAGCACCTCTCTATTTACCTAAAATTCCTGATGGAAAAATTAAACTGTTTCTTAAGGAAGGTCAGATTACATATCGAAGATTTGAATTCAAAGGATTCATTCATAAAAATGTTATTTTAAGTATATTTCAGAAATTTGGAACTCTATTTTCTTTTGATAAAAATAAAGATATATTTTATTACTGGAAAGACGGTTTGATTATCAAAAACCCTAATACAGATGAAATAATAATGATAAAATTTCATCTTGGTAATGAAAATGGAAACGCCTGTATTGATATCTATGATTTATCTCAAAAAGATCACCCTATATTCAAAGATGATGTACTCAAATTCATTAGAGATGTTAATCAGGGCTATGAACTAGAGGAAATGGTTACATTAGATGGGATAGATTATATATCAAAAGAATTACTTGAAAAGTATGCAGAAATAGGTAAGCATGTCTTTTCTGAGAAAAAACTATCAGAGCCTTTAAAATCTGAACAACAAAAACTTTTTAAGCTAAAAGATTATATGGAATTTATTGATACTACTGTTAGAAAGAAAAAAGTAGTAATATCATACTCTAAAAAAGATCTAACTCAGATACATATTCTTAGAAGATATTTACAACCATTGATAGATGCAGAACTTATTGAACAACCTTGGTATTGTACCAGTTCAAATCCCGGTGATGAATGGGATAAGAAGATTAAGCATAAATTTCAGGAAGCTGATATTGTATTTTTTATGGTTAGTGAATATTTCTATAGCACGAAATACATTATTGATCATGAAATAAAAAATGCAGTCGATCGATATGATAATGGAGAAAACATAAAAATTGTACCTATAATTTTAGAGTTTTACGATTGGGGTAGAAAGGAGCCTTATAATCTTCAACGTTTTTCAGCGTTGCCATATCAAGCAAAACCAATTAGTGATTTTAGTAACCCTAAAATGGCTTGGAGTACAATTACTGCATCGGTAAAAATGATGATTGAGAAGGATCTGGATCCTGGAAAAATAGAAATAATAGGACGTGATCTTGAGGAAATATATGAAAGACAAGTTAAAGGCAAACTAGATAATAATTCATTATAATTTTCTTGTTTCACCTAATTTTTATCTATGTGTGCAAACAATAATATAACCCGTTGTGCGGTTTAAAGAGCAAGTGCATATTTTAAAGGATTAAAGGGTCTGTTGTTTTTAAAATTGATCAACTGAAGAGCGGCAACGCTGCTGATTTTAGAACACATTCTGGTAAACAGGCCATTAAGGGATTTAGCATGATTTCTCTTAATGTACAAATGGTCACATTGCTGAGAAAATAACGTCTCCACGCGTTTTCGGATATAGCGGTAAGAAGGATTCCAAATGGATGTTTGTTTCTTCACATTACTTCTCAGTTGGGTGATTAATTTGATTCTATCTTGTTCAAACAGGCTCGTCTGATAGGGCAGAGATAAATAACCTTTATCGGCAATCAACTCACAATCACTTAGTTCTATATTCTCAAGCTCACTAAGAAACTGAACGTCATGCATGTTCGCTGCTGTCATTCCCATCGATACCGGTACGCCGGCCTTTGAAATGATCAGCTGCATCTTAAAGCCATAATAATGCATTTTATGAGAGGCATGATAGCCTCGGGCTGGTCGTACAAAAGTGTCTTCTTTGCATATGCTGGCCCTGGAGATTCTCACATTCTGGCAGATAGGAATGGGCACTGAATCTATAATAAACTGGTTATTATCCGGGCCGATTCAAACAACAAATTTACCAATTCGGTTTTTTGTTTGTACAACTGACGGCATTATTCATTGTTTTTTTGGTCCACCAATAGTATTTTCGTATGAGCTAGAGACTTTTTCGATAAAAAACTTGAATAGAGTGAATTGGGTGGTTGCCCTGTTTACAGGACCGTCTGTATTCCTTACCGAAACCTGATGAAGCCCCTGTGACAAATATTGCCTGCATTTTGCTTTGCTTTGCGATGTGATTTTTTCCACCGTCCGCAGACAATTTAACTATAATTGTGAATTTCTTCTAGCATGGTAGGAGTGGATTTCCACATGTGAATATTTTAGGTTTCCCCTAAAAGTCAAGCCAATCTTTGTCCAAGCAAACGTCGAATTCAGATGGATCGGGCTGAGCCCAGAAAGTCCTCGAGATAAAAATCCCAACGACATCAACATTTGGGAACGCTTGCTTTATCGTGTTTTTGCAGGCGAGAAAATGTCCGCCAGAGGTTAGTACATCATCAAATAATATGACTGTCCCCCTTATATTGGCAGCAAGTGCGGGATCAATTGCCATATTTTTCTGCAATTCCTGAGGTGTTGGCCTGTTGTCGGGGTTATCATGCGCCGAGCGGATGTTCTCAATGTTCACTAAAAGTTCTCTTATGTCGGCATTTCCCGGGAAGCTTTTAACCAAAAGTTGGTGCATACGGTCGTCATATTCAGCATCAGTCTTACATTTTGAAGGTGGGATGGGAACAAGCGTAGCTTTGTCAAGAAAAATCTGTGGAACTATCGAGTTGCGGAAAAGTGCTGCAAGTTTGGCGATTGCCCGAACTTTGTATTGCCATTGATTGGTATGTCTGGTCGAAAGCTTTTTCTTAAAATTTATAATCAGCTGTTTTTCCTGATTGTCGAAACCATCTTCCTTTTTGTACTCCATGAGATAGTAGCAATTATCATCGGCACTAAGATGGTAATGCCTCTCTATGGTAAGTTCATCGATTTTAATGAGACGATATTGATTTTGGAGCAGTTTCTTTACCACAATTATCCTTTTAAGTCCAACCCTCCGATGATGTCCTGATAATCTTTTACACGAATGGCACCCTGTTCCTCGAACTTGGCCGGCCAGGTAATATTCGGGTTTTGAAAACAGCTTTCCAATATGAAGAGTTTCCTGTTCTGCTGAAGTGCTGCTTTAGCCTGAATCAAAGTTCCCGAGGTGTCACTAGCCTCGATGATAACGGTTGCTTCCGAAAGAGCAGACATGGTTTTGTTCCTTTCCGGAAAAAAGAGCTTGTTGCCAAACGGTGTCTGTTTGCTATATCTCACAAAGGGTACTTGGCTTATCAAGAGATGATGATGGGCAATAAAATTTTGCAGATGTGAGTTCTCCTTTGGATAGTAAGTATTCAAAGGTGTTCCTAAGACAGCAATCGTGCGTCCCTTTTGTTTGATTGCCGTTTTGTGCGCAACGGCGTCAATACCTTTTGCCAGCCCCGATACAATAGTAAAATTATCAGCAACCAAAAGTTTGGTTATCTTCTCAGCCCTCTTGACTCCATTCGCAGAAGGATTTCTCGATCCCACGATGGCTATACCCCGGGTCTGAAGATAATCTAAGTTTCCTGCATAATATAATACCTCAACTTGTTCAGCTGCATCCTTTAGTCCGGAGGGATAGTCAAAAGTTTCATTGATCAGGATGTTTGCCTTATAATCTGCTTTGCTGTGCTGAATAAGCTTTTTAAGCTCCGGATACAAATCTTTATAGAACTCCTCGTGGATCAGCTCTGAGGGAAGGCTACCAGGATTCTGCCTAAAAAGATTAGCAATGGTCCTAAAACTAGCTTTGCTCTCAAGCCATAGCGCTTCATAGGCTGCAATCTCCTTTAATGGTATAATGGCAGAAGAAAATGCAATATCTATCGCTGTGTTGGACATAAATTAAGATTGATGTTTGGTATATTAACGTTAATATTCTTCTAATGTTTTACTAAAAACACTGGCAATATACTAAAAAAATTAGTATATTTAAAATAATATCAAAGCTAACTAATTATGCCGATAAACAATATAGGCAAGTAAAATCATCAGGGCAAACGCATTAAAAACGAGAGAAATGAGTTCTGTTTCCACATTTTGATCTATTTTGTGTCGATAAAAAGGATTTTAAATTGGCATTATGGAGCTACCTTGGAATTAATGACGGCAACAATAAAAATTAGAGCGAATGAACTGCCCAAATCGTTAGATTTCGGCGGTTTTTTTATTTTTTACAGCGCAAATCATCTCAAAAGGGACCACCTCATAGGTGGTCTCTGGAGTGGTCCCTTTTTAATCGTTAAATTGGGCCANNGGCGAAAATTGATTGTTAACTTTTTAATTTTCAAAGAGATGATTGGTGATATCTACATCAACTTTTTCCTAAAGAAAAACAAGGCGCTGGTCAGCGGCCTTACCCCCGTTTATTTGCGCATTTCCTTATCTGGACACCGCGTGAAAATCAGTACCCGAAGGCATATTCTTCCAGACCAATGGAACCAGGTTACGCAGAAGATGCGCGGAAAAAGCACCGAAGCCACACTAGATTTGGCAAGGATCAAACGCTCACTGTCTGTTTCTAGTCTTCAAGGTAATAATTTACTAATTTACTTACTGTCAGATGTTTGCGAAATTTATCCCACTTTCCTTTTTAATCTATTTACTTTTACTCAAACCGCACAATGGGTTATCTATATAGACTCTCTGATTTTTTTACAAGTGTTCGATGAGTAAATTTTTCATATTTTTTACATCATCTAATATTATATCTGCATGGTAAGAGGGCCTCTTGGCTCCGATGGAAAGGATCAAACTACACATCTCGAAAGATTTTTGATATTGTTCTGTTTCAAAATAAAGTTTAGCAAGTAAATATTTACTAAAAATACGATTGGGAATCATTTTATCAGCAACGTTAAATGCTTCTTCTGCTTTATCAATATTACCGATTTCTTGATAAGTTATACCGAGATTGTTATAAAAATCAGGAGTGTAAAATAAGTATCGATAGTTCTCCAAGAGTTTATTTGCCACTTTATATTTTTTTTCATTCATAAGTATGTTAGAATAATCTGTGATAAATGATCCGTCATCTACCAGGCTCGGCAACAAAGTAGCCATTTTTTTTGAGGTAAAAGACCTTTTCCATTCAACGTACAACTGTGCTTTATATATAGAATAGCAAATTAAAATGACTGATGAAATAAACAAAAATAGCGCATATACATGTGCAAAATATTTGCTATTAAGACGACACGTACTTCTCTGTGATGTACTTTGAATTCCCGATAATATTCCCAAATAAAGGTAAAATATACTTAATATAGAAAGAATCGATAAAGGGTATGAAAAAAAGCCGCTACAAAGAATAGAGAACACCCCTAATAAACAACAATCCTTTAGTTGTATTTGATGTAAAGAGTATGTTTTTAGTGCCAAAAGAGAAAACAATCTATCTATAAACCATATAAACAAAATTATTCCTATTATTCCAAATTCAATAATTATCCGTAAAAATTCGTTAAATGGGTATTTAACCAATCCAGAAAGGTTTATTTCCCTGCTATTTCGGTTAGAGCTCGAAAAATAGTCCGCTTGATACTTATGATATTGACTCTCAAAATTACCATAGCCAATTCCTGTTAATGGATTCTGACAGATTATGGATCCGCTAACCTTCCATATTGTTATTCTTCCCAAAGCCGAGTTCGGTTTTAGATATAGAACAAAAACAAATAGGGCAAAAAGAAGCCCAATTATGGCAATTAAATTCTTAATGCTAATATTTTTTATCCAAGCATTTTTCGTGTTTGAAGCAATAATAGCAGCAACGAGTAGCGCGATCCATGCCGATCTACAGAAAGAAAACAAAATAATCGTTGAGCCAAAAAGCAACATGAAAAGAGATATGTATCTAAGTATTTCTCGTTTGATAGCTGTTCGAATTAACCTCATATATAGCATAAGATTTATTGGCATCAATGCAATTAGATAATTTGCTAAAACGGCGGGATTATTAAATTGTCCAGTCATTCGGAAGTATCCATTATTACTGGAGGCCAGTCCCAAGAGCTGCACTAAACCCAAAAGGCAAGATATAAAAGTAGAGGATAGAATAATGATATAGAAATGATTGTGGAAACGAAAAGACGTATGTGTATAAATAATAATAATAATATGTTTACATGATATGTATAAAAAAGTTAAACATATCAACTTCACAATATCAAAAGAAAAATAGACCGTGTAATTGGAGAATATACGATCGACTAAAACCCAACTTGTCGCTGTCAAAATTACAGCATCTAGCATATTTAAGTCAAATCTAAAATTTCTCTTTAATAATATGAAAAATGCGCCCCCCAATGCATTCAAGCTTGTCACTGCACAGAAAAATACGCTTGGTCCTGAATTAAATTGATCTAGCATACTTTCGGGAACCACGAAAGACATTCCCAAAATAAAGGTAATAGTAAGAAGAAATATTGCATAAGGAAGCGTATACTTACGATCTCCTATGGGGTCGGTCGTTATAATTGACACCATATCTATAGTTTACTTGATAGGGACATATTAAAGCAACGGATAAAAAAAATCAAAGAGTAGCTCGATACTACCCTTTGATAATGAACCATATTACCCTGTTAAAATTGTTATTAATATAAAAAAATTAGTTTATTTGGATTTCATTCGTTTGATTGAAAATAGTCCAATTAAAGGAATGTAGAGACTGATAATTTTTAATATAACTTTGGAAGTTTTATCTAACGACTTATTCTTGTTAATACACTTAAACGTATAAATTATCAAAAAAAATGAAATAAATACGACAATTATCAAAATTAACTCTTTGTTTTCCATGATATTTAGTTTAAAATTTAACATTTAACCAGCATCGAAACATGTATCCCATGTGCAAGAAGCCCAAAGTTGCGCATAACAAGCTGGTGCGGTAAAAAGGCACACCCCATAATCTATAGGATTCATTCCGTTAATTTCATTTGCGACACATTCATGCACTGTCCAGAAGGAACACTCTGCTTCAGCACCAGCAGAACGAGTTCCTAGTCCATTCTTGATAATTCTCCTTTCGATTTTTCCTCCATTCAGCGTAAATTCTTCAACGACATTACTTTTATGGTCTCTTATAAAAGCACTTCCATTTAATTCTCCATTTTCTAATTGTTGACGGATGTTCTTTTTCGAAGTTAATTCAGCAAAATATACTCCAACTGTTGCCTTTTTTCTCTTGTTTATAATTTCGATTTTGTTTACAATTCTCTTTTCCTCTTGGATCATCTTTGTCACGCGTACATCGATAATCGCGTCACTGTGAGCAATTGCTTCTTTAATATTGGAGCTATTTAAAGATCCAACTTTTACAGTAGAATTTTCGCCATTTTCGGGTTCCGACTCCATCTTATTGCAAGCAAATGCAAAAAATATGGCTGATACGGTCAATGCCGCTAAGGCCTTAAAATAGTTTTTTTTCATTATTTTATTTATTATATGGGTTATATGGTCTGAGTTTTTCAGAGAAAACGAAAGTCATTAAGGAGATATTAAAAATTACAATAAGGAGGATTTGGCTTTCAATGGAGATACTAAATATACAATCCCATGGAAACACTAAATGATAGTTGTCATTTATCTTTTAAGTTAGTTGTTTATAAAAGTATAATAAGATTAAATAACAATTTATAAAAGTTAGGTCAATTAAACTGTCTCATACGCGCTCGTTTTTATTTATGCCTGATACTTCTGTAAGCAGGATATATTTATTAGCTATTTACTAATGACATATCGTCTTTCCAATATATTCTTCGCAAGAATGCTATAATTTCGAAAGTATTTTAATATCCATTGAGTCTGTTCGATTTAGTTCTCCTTTATTTGTATAAAATTCAATTCTTAGTTCGTCTCCTTCATGCAATTGAACATAAGAAATGTATCGCCTCTTTGTTGAATCTCTTCTGCTGGATGCCAGCCATCCATCTACCTGACGATCATTAATAAAGAAGCCATACCAGCCATCTCCATCACTTTCATCGAAGTAGGATATTGAGATTGAGCATTCGGCATTAGGGCCGGCCCAAATGCTACTCAACGTTCCGGGACCCGCCTCTCCAGAAACCACTTTATTGTTAGATGCAGGAAACCAACTGCCATCTTGTTTTTCAACAAAGGCATTGCCATTGATCACCATATTCTCAGCTTCTGTAATACCCGCTTGCGAATAACACACATCAGATTTAAAACTCCATAGATCCCCTTCGGTAATTAAGCCACTTTTTGAAACCGATACCACCTTCCAGTAATATCTTACACCAGATTTTAACGAGCTAGCATCGAATCTTGCTTCTTTTGTTTCTCCTTTCAAATCTGCTTCTGTTAGTTTTATTGATGAGCCTATATACACCTTGTACTTCTCAGTTTCAAAACTAGGATTCCATCTCAAAGCTATAGGACCACAGTGATACTCTGATTTTATTTCTCTCAATTTAGCATGCTCTTCATTATTCTTGGGGTATGGATTGTGAGCTTTGATTGGCGCGGTTCTAAATGAAAACAGGGAACTCTCAATTATTGTATCTACTTTAATTGCTCTAACTTTCCAAAAATAGTTAGAATTAGAGCATAAATTACCTTTAATAACGGATCTTCTGGATCCTTTGAGTCTTACTAATGATTCTGCATCTTTTCCGAAATATACCTCCCAACGATTTACCTTTTCTATCTCAGACCATGCAAGTTCACATATATTAGAAGCATTAATATCTCCGTTAGATGATAGAGGAATTATGTCATCCTCAATATTTGGCCGAAGTCCTGCTATAGATTTCACTTTTGAAGGAACGTTTTTTGTGCTATCTAAGATAAATTTATAAGTATAAAATAATTCCGGATCAAACGATAATCCTGTCCCTCCTGTGTTTCCTATCGTATTGTCAAAGATATTTCCAACTTCTTTTGCATTTGCATAGTGAGCTGATGTCGAATCAGATGTGTACATTTGCTTTAACGGATTCTTTGATTGAGAGAAATAATTATTCTCAATAAGAAGACTCGCTCCGGTATGATAACCAATGCAATAGGATGATATTTGGGTATAAAGATTATTGAACAGATGTCCCTGTCCGTATCCAATTCGCGGATTACGCTGAACCGTGTTTTTAAACCAGTTATGATGGAAAGTAATTTTGTTGTTCCCAATATCTTTAAAATCTCTTGACCCGCCATTCGCTAGTGAAACCTTATCGTGATCATGAAAAATACTCCAAGAGACCGTAATATAATTGGAGCCAATCGTAAAGTCCAATAAGCCATCATCACATGAGGACAGATCACAATGGTCAATCCATACGTGATGTGATTGTCGCATAGCAATACCATCTGGTTTCGCATTTTCTATCTGGATGTTACGAATTATTATATTTTGCTTGTATTTAACGTCGATTCCAAAGCCGTCGAATATAGCACCAGAGCCTATTCCTATTATTGATTTATTGCTTTCCATCTCGATAAATCCCGAACCAGAGAAATATCCCTCTATAAGAATTACGTACGGCTCCTTTGCGCCGGCATATCTTTGAAGAGCTTCTTTCGACTTAACCCGCACAATAGAACCATTAGAACCACCGCTAGTCCCCTTTACTCCTAAATCATGAACCGTAGCCCAACCAATCAATCCTGTTTGAGCAAATGACGGG
This sequence comes from Sphingobacteriaceae bacterium UBA6709, assembly GCA_002454425.1. Taxonomy (GTDB): domain Bacteria; phylum Bacteroidota; class Bacteroidia; order Sphingobacteriales; family Sphingobacteriaceae; genus Arcticibacter. The sequence continues at coordinate 17,923 of DKIV01000033.1, read as the reverse complement.
CTTACGCTAAGAATTATCCAAGCTAAAGTTGTAACAATGGCAAGAGACCATTTTCCGACTATAAATTTGTAGTTCTTTCCTCTGTACTTCATATCTATAATTTTATCATCATGCTAATCATCTTCTTTATATTTTTTACATCTTTGTTATATTGTTTTTCCTTAGAAATTTATAATACATACTCTTTCTACCAGAAAATCTGTTTGCTATTTTCGTAGGTAAAAATTCGCTCTTCTACACCTTTCGATCTATTTCTCAGCCAAAAAAGAGCGCCCTTAGGTCCTTTGAAAATCAATGACTTAAAATCCTTCCCTACTCTCTTGCCTAAACTTTTCCATTTATCATCAAAGTATAATAGCTCATATATTTCATCTGGTAGAATATCATTCGTATCGCTTCTGGGGCAATACCTAATTTTCGTAAGCCGTGTAGCGCCTTTTGTTCCTAAATCCATGCCTATAAATGTTTCCTGTCTTTGAACTCTTGAAAAATATGTGTCTCTTTTTCCGTCGAAAGCTCTTGAAATTTCTCTCCCATATTCTCCGGAATTCCCTATTAATTTGCCATTTAGCTTTTGTTCCTCTCCATTCCTAATTCCCCAAAATTCGAGTTCTGCAACTGATCCTTTTGCCAAATCCGAGAATTCAAACGTTATATACCTATACTTCTTTTGACTATGTATTTTTATTTCGGTCATTTTTAGTGCTATATTTTTAAGCGTAAAGAGTATGGAAGAATCCCCATTTACTAAATTATTCGATCCTTGAAATCTAGCCCCTACACATTCCTGAGCATTAGAGAAATTATGAGATGAAACCCTAAACTTTCTATCTAACGCCATCGTAACGCATTGATTTGATGGATTCAGCTTTTTTATATGCCCTTGAGAGGTAACCAATATCGGTGAAGACGCTGGAATAATTCGATTCTCAGAGAAGAATGCTGGCAGATAAACAATATTTTTTCCCATGTCTTTAAAGATCGCAATATTGTTATCTATTTTTGCCCATGCTATTGGTACCCATCCCTGTACATCAAATACACAAAGATATGCGTATTTATTTCCCTTAGCATTTTCTAATTGGATTCTAACGTCGCTCACGTCGAGATATTCTTTTGTCACGTCCATAATTCTTTCATTTTCAAAAAATCTAGGAATAACATCCGCTGTTGTCTTCTGCATAGCCAAACTATTATCCTGCTTGCTAAAACAACTTCTATATATCTTAGGAATAGTTTTATTAAATACAACTTGCATACTTGACGGAAAAGCGTCTATTTTAGTTACGTAACTAGATCCATCAACTATGGATCTAGTATCTCTAAATATATTTTTATTGTCAATAAGTTCTCTATATTCAAGAACTTTCCCGTCAAGAACTTTATAAAAAAAATGAGATGAATTTACGTTTCCCCAGTGCGGAATCAACTCAAATGCGACTGGTATACCAATAGCTCGCATTGCTGTTATTCTCAATGCCGTTGCCTCATAACAGTTCCCTAATCTTCCTTTTATTATATTACGAAAAGACATTGGAACAATAAAAGGCCATCTTTTGGTTAACTCTCCATCTTCCTTAAACCATAAGTGAATATCGTCTTTGACTAAATCTGCGATTTCGGTTAGACTCTTGTCCTTATGAGTCCTCATGAAACCGGCATATTTATAAATAAAATATGGCCTAGCCTTCTCCCAATAAGTGTCAATTACTCTGTAAGGCAAAATATATTCTTTAAATACATCAAAAGAAACATTCTTTGCCCATGGAAATGTCCTCCACGCCCAATAAGATTCGTTTATGTTAGAGATAATAAATTCTTTTGTTAATGAAGAAGAGTCAGGAATATACAATGGCGACGAATAGATTTGTGCTGTCCCTTTACATCTCATTATGCTATCTAAGCCTTTTTGATATTCTTCGTCTGGAAACTTGATTTTACCCATAACTAGCTTTCCATCTCTATCAAATTCATAACGTCGGCCTAATGATTCCAAAAAAGAAAAAAAATCAGCATTACTCTCCATGGACTCTGGATCTAGATGTTTATGATTTGATACATTCTCCAGTAAAAAAGTTGCAGATTTCAATTTAAGTGAATCAGGCTCTTCTACCGTATAATATTGCAAAATAGAGTTAGAATTTTCTTCAAAACTTTTACGTTTACAGGACATGAAAGCTGCCATGAAAATACACAACGATACTTTTATGATATCGCCCATATTGTTAAATGTTGGAAATTTCATATAAAATTTAGAACTATACATCATTGCCAATTACATATATATTTAAATATTAAGTATTGGATGTATCTTTTTGGACTTCTTAAAATACATATATACAAGAAAAGATAAACGTTAATTTTCTACTTTTTATTCCATATGTATAGAACCATTTTCGCTAACAGCAATGATCATAGTATAGTCTTCCTGTATATAATAAAAAACATATTTGCCATCTAACGTGTTGTATTCACTCAAAAAAAAATCATCGTCATATTTCAGAGCTTCTACTAAGGCTTCAAGATTATTTTTCAGAGTTACTCCTTTGAGGGAAATGAAAATTTGGTTTTTATTTCCCGATGGAGGTTCTTGACCTGTCCCTAGATTTACAACAATTTTAGTAGAGTTATCGAATAGAGAAAATCCATTGCTTCGTTCTTTGATAAAATTCTTCGAATGAAAGATGCTATCCACATAGTGAAAGTTATCAACTTTGAAAGCTTTCCTCAATTCCAATAAATCCTTGAACAGAAAAGGACCCACCTCTTGGTCTTTATAAGATCTAATATTTTGATATTCATTTCCAGAAACTGGAGACGAAAAGTAAAGAAGAATTAGAAAGATGATTTTCTTGACGTTTCTTCTGAATGTTCCTTGCATTTAGGGGAATTGGATTAGGTTGTAAATTATAATATAAATCTCTTAACTATGCCTCATAGTTAACATTAGCTGCTATTATATAAGCTCATAATATTTTCTTGTTACTAATTTCTTCTCTTGGAGAACAAATCATTGTGGTATTTAAAATTCACAAGCCTTGTTGCAATAAACAATGGTAAATTCTCAAAGAAAAGGAACGTTGGACTATTTAACATTACCGACTAAAGCTAGCATATGACGAGATGTTCGAGCATTAGAAAATACAGTAATCACTTTACGTTGTATCCCCCATTTTGCCTTTGTACTAAAAACAACATCTATGACATCACTTTCACCTGGTAAAATCGGATTTGTTGGAATATGGGCGACAGTACATCCACAAGTTGCAACTGCAGTCTTAATCAATAATGGAGTGGGGCCGGTATTGGATACTCTAAACTTATGCCTAACAGTAGTTCCAGATATTACAGTGCCGAAATTGTAAGTACTTTTTTCGAATTTAACTATCGGCCTATTTGCATTATTTACGTACAAACTATCTGATGATAAATTCAAATTTGTTCGGGCAGCTTTCTTTTGACAACAGCAAAATAACAGGCAAATACAAACGATTATAGTTGAGCATTTTCGTCTATTGGTATAATTATCTCTAGGAATTTGTAAGTTCATAATAAATGATAAAGTTTAATTATGCTACCCTTCTCAAGGAAGAGAAAATCAAATATAATATACACTTGCTTGTAAAAAAAACAACACGCGTCACATTAGTATGTGATTCAAATCATATAATTATTTTTTCTTGTCTCCCCACAAGATGACAACGCCATGAAGTAAGGAAGACAATATTTATGCATATTCTCTACATAGCTTTAGAAGAATCCCAGAACTTAGCTGGTACTTTACGAGTCCTTCCTTAATCGCGGCTGGAATGTATAATGCCTCTGATGATACAGTTTTGTTAATTTTTCAAAAACAGAGTAATATTTAACATCCACAGGCTCCTGGATTACACTGAATCTCTTCTTGTTAAGTAGGAATTTTACCATATCCAGTCGGTTTTTTTATCCTTGAATCCTTATCGACATAATAACCTTGCCGACCATATATAGGAATACTAAACATTCATAAGATTATAAGCATTCCTAATTTCATGATTTCTGATATTATTTCTGTTCATCCAATTCCCGATATTATTTAGCGTGGAATTGCAACTAAAACAAGGAGACTTTTTTGCTGATTCTGTTGGTTAATAATCTATAGGAAATTATATAATTCACTTAGTATACAAAAACTATCTTAAAATCATTACCTTTAATAAAACAAGGTGATTTGCGTAAGTGGTCTACAAGTGGCCTGCTAAAATATTTGAATAAAAAGCATTGATTAGAGCGAATGAACCGCCCTTGTTCATTTCCCTCACTCTCCGCAAGTTATCGATCAAGAGATTTAAAAACGGCTCAAATCGTAGGATTTGGGTCGTTTTTGCTTTTAAAGCACCTCAATCCGACGCAATATCATTCAAGCTGATAGGGACCTATTTCGGGACCTGTTTCAGGTTCTTACATTTAGGTCCCGCGAGTACTCATAAATTATTAACATTTAAAGACTTAGCGATGATCAGCCCAGTTTGCATTAACTTCTCCCTGAGAAATTCCAAAACACTCAGTAACGGTACAGCTCCTATCTATTTACGATTAACAGTAGCAGGTCTGCGTATTGAATTTAGTACCCGGCAATATATTAAGCCTCAACGATGGAGCCAGTCTAAACAACGCATGACTGGTACTAATGAAGAGGCTCTCAACTTCAATCATTTTTTAAAGAGCCTGGAACAACGGGTCTTTGACGCCCAACGCCAAATGCTTACCTCCGGAGAAACGATAACAGCCGAAAGCCTAAAAAATAAGCTTCTGGGAAAGGAAGAAAAGAAACCCGAGCATATGTTGGTCGCCATTTTTAAAGAACACAACCATCGGTTGAAAGCCTTGGTTGGCTCGGAATATGCTTCCGGAACGTTGGAGCGTTATCAAACAAGTCTGAAACATACTATAGATTTTATGCAATGGCAATATCAGACGACAGATATCGCCATTGAAGCTATCAATCATGAATTTATCACTTCTTACGACTTTTACCTGCGATCTCAACGTGGTTGCTCCAATAATACCACGGTTAAATACATTAAGAATTTCAAAAAGATTATTAGAATCTGTATTGCAAACGGATGGCTTCAAAAGGATCCTTTTGTAAATTATACAGCAAAGACCAAAGAAGTAAAGCGTGATTATTTAATCGAAGAAGAAATTAGAGCTATTGCAGAAAAGGAATTCCAGAATCAGCGAATAGATCAGGTCAGAGATATTTTTCTGTTTTGTTGCTACACTGGGCTTTCCTATGCAGATGTAAAAAAACTCAAGCGCACCGAAATTGTTATCGGAATCGATAAGCAGTACTGGATTTCTACCAGCCGTCAAAAAACAGATACGCCTTCACGTATTCCTTTAATTCCTGCAGCTCTTACGATTCTGGAGAAATACCGGGATAGCCCGGAGGCATGCTACAACCAGACCGCATTACCGGTGCTATCTAACCAAAAGATGAATAGCTATCTGAAAGAAATCGCTGACCTCTGTGGAATAAGTAAACTGCTAACTTTCCATATTGCCCGCCATTCTTTTGCAACCTCTGTAACCTTGGCAAATGGTGTTTCTATCGAAAGTGTATCAAAGATGCTTGGACATAAAAATATCCGGACAACGCAGCATTATGCTAAGATCTTAGATAGCAAGGTCAGTGAGGATATGAAGATGCTAAGAAGAAAGTTAGAGGGAGAGCAACATTAAACCATAAGTATTTCTTCTAGCTTTTGAGTCTTTAATTTTAAGTTTTCCCCTGTATTAAATTTCTTATTCATCGACGGATGATGGATCCAAAAAGTATTAATACCACTGATAGACGTAGTTCTAATAAGAGCAGACCTGCCATCTAACGTTGTTAATAGAGGAGCAATAGGTGTATCAAAGAATTTTGACATTCCGGACAATGCAATATTCCCCATTAGAATGATGTTTTTGGGATTCAAAATATCAATTAAATCCTTGTTGGCATTTTTAGAAAACTCTATTGCAACTCGAGCGCCTCGCCTGCGTTTTAAAAAATTAAATTTTGGCGTATTAAAGTAAGCTAGGTTAGTAATAACGGCGTTTTCAAACATAGGGCGCAATTTCTCGCCTGAAAAAACATCGCAAATGGAGGATGAAGGCCAATTCGGATTCTCTAAATATTGATTTTCCGTATAGCCTAAATCATGTTGTGTTCTTCTATCTCTTTCTTCCTTCTTGTTTTTCTCTGAATAAGAGCAATCTCCTCCAGGATTTGCTCCGATAATTAGTAAGGGCGGGGAGAATCTTACTGATGATTGAAATGCATAAAAATCTAAGTCCAGGTCAAATGACGGATTTTTTGCGTAGCCGTCATAAGTATCTGCGACATTTTTTTTCCAAACTTCAAGAGCCTGAAAATACTTTTCGTCAAAATTCATTGTAGTATATGCTTTTTAGTGATTTATTGGTTTCTTAGCGTAAGAAAATAGGATACTCTTCTCTTGCAGTGAGGTTTAGCTATCAAAAAAGACAAACTTTTTAAAAATGAGGTATAGATATTAACTTATATAAGTACTAGATCTTGTTTACTTTTTCAGCATCGCTTCTAAATATTCAACTTTTGATTTTTCAGCAGCCAGTAACCTTTCATACAACGATTTAATTTCCTCATAGCTTTCGACTAATTTATCTATCGGATTAAATGTGCAGCCATAATTTACAGCCGAAGAATTGTCAACATTATAAGTGTTACCGATTATATTCAACACAGCCTCTTCGCTAAAATTCTCAATCGCTTCGGGTGTTACACCCAGAATCTTGGCCACTTGCTCCAACAAGTCTCGTTCGATGGTGTCCTTGTTCTCCATGGCAGATACCGTCTGCTGACTTACGCCCAATTCCAAGGCGAGCGCTTCCTGTTTCATATTACGAAGTTCACGGATGCGGCTAATCTTACGGCCGATATGGTTTGGTTTTGCAGCTGTATTCATATACCAAAGATACTAAATTGATTTTTTATATGCTTTACCTCCCGCTGGTATTTTACTGAGCCATTGCAGTAAGATACCGGCTCCTTCGGTTCGGCACGGCTAAGCTTCGCCTGAACTTAGCGCTATGGAAACTCGTAGCGTATTTTTACTCAGCGAAGATTACCCCACCCTGCTTAGCTCCCTGCAGTGGCAAAACCCAGCACTGGTCTTTGCTGATTTCTTCCGAATTTATCCCCTGCCTCAGGCGCAAGCTCAGCTTTGGCAGCTGCTCATGCTAAGCATAGGCCAACCCGCCTTGCTATCTCAGCAGGAGCATTTAACATTGTTCCGGTTCGTTAATCATTTAGAGCGTCTCGTAGAAGCTACCTGGCTATTTAATAAGCAAGCGGATGCATTCTTCCCAAATGGTACTGTCGCTACCTTCGATCAGGATGCTTTATTCCCTCGATTTTCCTTTATATCATTATCCGACATACGAAATCCTCTTGCTGCGTTTCGGAAATTATTTCGTCTTAGTGATACTGATCCTCTATGGAAGCCGGAACTCTTAAAGCAAAACAGAGAAAACCTCTTTGATCCCTATCATTTTCTGCTGGCCAGCTCTGGAACTTTGCGGGAATACTCCGAATTCGTGCAGATGAATAGGGCGCTGGAGCTGAGCTTCCTGCTGTCCTGTCACGGCCATCAGCTATCCGGCTCCCATTGGAGTTTTGTGAGTTTGCCCCAATCGCCCCTGGATTTTGGCGCTCAATTCTACCTCTCACAAGGGCTTATCCGCGCATTAAAAGCCCTGGCCTTTGTTATTAACTTTAGCCGCTGGCATATGGAATGGCATCCTGCGGCAGCGGGTATGCTATTTTCTTATTACTTGCTGTTAACCCGCTTACTGGTGCTGGCTCATTTTACTAGCGAATCCACCTCCTCTCATGCTTCTGATGAAATAACCAGGCTTAGGCTTGCTCTTGCTAAGAAGTTCCGCCAGCAATCCTTAACCTCCCTTACTCGCCTGCTTACCCGTTGCCTGCTTTCAGCTGCCAGCAGTGGCCGCGCTACTTGGCCCAGCAAGAAAGGTACGCGGATCATCTCGGAGATCCTGCATTTAAGCCAGGCCTATTTCACTCGCCTTAATAACAATACCGACCATGGAAAAATTTAACGGGAACGAAGCATTCATTCATAGCTATGAAGAAAATCTCTATCACCACCGCCGTGGGATGGAGCTAATAAAAGACCCTGAAGGGTTCCGCGACTTTATGCAGCGCTTCTATTGCCTAGTCATCAGTACTCAGCATTGGCCCGAGCATAGTATTTCTGCGTTAGGGGCCGGCTTTACCCAAATCCTCTTTGTGCTCGATGCTGCCTGGCTGAGCTATCAGGAGAAACATGCCGAATGCGGAAAACATCGCTCCTCGCTTTCTTCCTCCTTGGATATTACCAGTATGATTGATATTAGCGATGCCGATCTGGAGAGCTCGGTATATTCTCCTCATCTAAGCTTAAGCAAATGGCCGGCCGCAAGGTTCTCCCGGTTTCAGGGAAGAGTCAGCCTGCTCAGCAGAGAGGAGGTAGCCGATGAGTTGGGCTTCTATAAGGCTTTCTTTGAATTCTGTAGCCTAAACGCCTGGAAGCAAAAGCTCAATCAATGGATGGAAGCTGCGCTTTGCCAGCAAGCTATCTTTTCATTAAGCACCCAGAGCCCCTGGGAGATTTATCAGGATTACCTGCTCTTGCTTAAATGCATGGAACGGGTATGGCTGGATGAACAGCAAGATGATAAGCTCCGCTATCACGAGCTGATGCCCTGGTATGACGTGAATAATTATCCCGTGTTTGGAACCCTGAGCTTTAACCTGAATCCCTATCAGGCAATCTATGATTTCTGGCTCCAGTATCCCCTCCAGCAGGCAGTTTCAGCGTTTGAAAGCTGGATGAATGCTGTCCTTAAATCCGGACACCCTTATGCCGAGCGGCCCGTAAACCTGCTTTTTCTGCTTAAAGATTATTGTATCCTGGCAGACTCGCTCTGGCTCATCGGAGCGCTGGGTAAACACTGTCCTAAAAAATGGAATCACTATCAGATGGGACAGCAAGGGGGATTGGAGCCGCGCATCGGGGGCAACTATACCTATAAACTCTCTAGCCAGCTACAAGCTCATCCGCAGAATTACCTCCCCCTGTTTTTTCAAGAATACCATCTGGAGCTTGTGCTTCACTTTTTGTATGAATCCTGCATTGCAGCGCTGGGAGAACCTGATGCCATGATCTTTTCTGAGGATGAAGTGGAGCAGTTTAAGCAAGCCTTCGTGCTACTATTGGAGGCAGGATTCTTAATCCAGCAACAACACTCCTTGCTTAGCGAGGGTTCCGCATCTTGAAAAAAGCTGGAACAAAAGATTGATGGAATAAATATCCTAACATTAACAACCAAAGCTATTATCTACTATGGAAGCACCTTCATCAACAGACGTACTGGGTCAGGCTACTAGCATCACCGGCAGGCTGCTGAATATGTTACAACTTGATCAGGTCTATCTCTATGAAAGCCCTTCAGGCTGGGAGCTCATCATTCTGGTACCCAATACCAATGAGCAGCACATTATTGAATGTGTGCCCCTGATCAATATGACGCTGACGGCTTACCCCGGCTTCTCCTACCGTCTGTTTTATACCACCGAAGTTAAGGAAGGATTAAAAAGAGGAAATCTGCTGTTCTTTGCCTTTTGCAGAATGGAAAGACTGGTATACATCCGTCCGGATTGTAGGGTGAAGCTCTTTGCGAAAAGCTGTGATTGTGAGAAAACCTATTCCAGGGTGAAAGCCATGATGGAAAAAGAGAACACTCGCATGGATGCCTTTAGGCAAGGAACGCAGTTCTATCGCTGCCAGGGTAATTATCCGCTAGCGGCTTTTATGCTGCACCAGCATTTTGAATGCATCTACCGCTTTGCGGGGCTGATGGCTTATGGCAGAGCAAAAACCACGCATAGCTTAAAAAATCAGCACAAAGACCTCTGCTTTTATTTGCCGGAGCTGCGCCTGGTCTTTAACTTAAAGGATGCCTCCGATATAAGGCGGGTGATTTTATTGGATGAGGCCTACATCGCTACCCGGTACCACCATGATTATCAGATCAGCAAGCAGGAGCTGGACTGGTTAATGGATAAATCGCTTGAACTGGTGGGGCGGGTAAGGGACTTAGCCGGTCAGCAGCTGGAGGACTTCCGTCAGCAATATGCGCAAGCTACGGACCATATTTGCTTGTAGTGGGGCAAAAACGGAAGATCTCTTCAGAAAAGCCAATCTCATTTTTCCGGCAGCGACAGCTACGAAGGGGCGGGACGAATTAGAAGGCATTCAGCTGATAAAACGTATGTACCATCTTAGCAGCTAAATGCCTTATAGAGAAAAGGAGCTCGAAATACCGTACTCACAGTAGGCTTTCGTCAGCAAAGGAAAAGTAAGCCTCCTCGGTAACGATTAGATGATCCAGAATTTGTATGTCCAATAACTTCGCACCTTGCGCAAGGTTTCTTGTATCTTCTTGCGAAGGCTTCAATCCTGCCGAAGGGTGATTGTGAGCAAGGATCAAAGAGGAACTCCCACACTTAAGTGCGGTGGCAAAGATTACTTTGGGATCGGCTACGGTTCCCGATATGCCGCCTTGAGAAACGGTAAACAGACCCAGTACCCGGTTAGCACGGTTCAATAGTAACACTTTAAACTCTTCCAGAAAACCAATCTTGCCCAAATCCCAGCTGTTCAGGAATAACTCGTAGGCAGAGCTAGCGCTGGTAACTTGTGGCCTCTGGGAGGCCTTAAAGCTTGGACGATAACAAACAGAGATTTCAGATAAACCCAATAGTTCATAGTTGTTGTTCAGCGTTTCCATAACACATATTCTTTTTAAGATTCACGAATGAATTAATTATGGCGCATAAAAGCGGAGGCTGCGGGCAGCTGGCAAGATGGAGTTCTGAAAAAATGCGGAGGCTCCGCCCCAAGGTGGATACCCATTTTTTCGGAAACTATCTTGGCAACGCGCACCAGCTGCCCGCAGCCTCCGAGCTTAGTGCATAATTATTCTTCCGGGATCACTGAAGAACAGTTTCTCTTACAAAATCAGGCCAGTAGACTCAGGTGTATACTGTTTTGGTGGTTTAAAGGGGCTTTGACTGGGATAAGTGTACCAGGAGTACACTGGAGGCCTCGATTGCAGCGCATAGAGGCCGATGAGTAGGGCTTTGCCCAACTCCCTCTTGCTTTCATGACTCGTCCTGGAATAAGTTTACAGTTTTTTATTCTACGTCCTGCAATAGATTGACAGCAGCATCGTTATCCTGAAATGGATTTACAATAGTACTGTTTTTCTGGTAATAATTTCTCCACAGTTGTTCGGGCTTTGCCTTTTCATCATGTATCGTATTAGGGGGGAGATTTCCCAGGCTCATATGTGGTCTTTCCTCGTTATAAAGACGAATGACGAAATCGAGTACCTGTTTACCCTCTTCAAGGTCGTGTACATTATAGCTGCTTAGATATTCATCCGCTTTCCAAAAGGCGCTAAAACAGAAAGAAACAATAAACCCGATTTTATATTTCCTGATATCACAGCCTATCATTCCACCGGTTTTGATCCGCTGCTCATGACGATACCGGGCTTTAAGACCACGCTGAAAGACCGCTGGCGTCAGGTACTCACGGAAGCTCAGAGAATCAGTCATAAGCACCTGATCATCCTAGAACCTGCGATCAGCTGGAATCAGACTGATGAGACAATCAGCAGTGATCTTCAGCTTGTTGTTCCCGGTCCGCTGATTTGTACGTTTCTGCCTGATCAGCGGAAAGACATCATGCGGGTTGCTGATTTTCTTGCATTGGTGAAAAAAAAGCAAGCGGGCTCATCAACTACAGGCGGTAACGTACACTTTGAAGTGTAAAAGGTTTCTGTGCGGGATTCTCAGGTTGAGATCATCAATTAATTCATCAAATTCCTCTACCGCAGAAAGAGGAATTATACATTCTAGCCCCCATTTCAGGAAGGACTCGTAAAGTAGCAGTTCAGTTGCGGGGTTCTTCTAAAGCTATATAGCGAATATACATAAATGTTGTCTTCCTTATTCAATAGCCTCGTTATTTTGTAATTTCAGGACAAGATAAAATCATTTTCAATTTCGATAGTAAGTCTTTAGCGTAAACTTCCAGCCTTGAGAGCCCAGCGTTTACTAGGAGGTCTTCACATTTTATTGTAACCTTCTGAGTTCGCATTTTTATTTTAAAGCTCGGACTCTTATGAATAACGAACTATGTGCTGTAAGCAACGGCCTGAGGTTCTGCGATATAGAAATAAATTTGAAAATATTTAAATTTTCAAATTTATTTCTATATATTGCGATCGCCTTCTTGGAACCAATTGAAGGGCCTACTCTAAACTTTTTTAAACTATTATCATGAAAAAGAAATTATCTTTCGAAAAAGCAACAATTTCTAGATTGTCTGATTCAGAACAAGCAAGTATCAAAGGAGGATGGACCACATCATTTGGATCTTGCACAGGGTCGGTTTGTTGCAGTCCGCAACCTAAGATTACGCAAGCTTACACAACATGTCCAAGCGATGACAATCCTTATCGTCCTGACTGTAATGGCTGCTAATCTGTAAGTAAAGTGGGGCGATTCCCCCACTTTACTTACAGATTCAGTTTAAAACCTATACATAATACTGCCTAGCGCCTAATCGACATTTGCATTCGTCATACAATATGTCGAATGTCACGTATCTAGATTTTCTAATCATAGAAAAAGCACCAATTTATGACATCCATCTCTTTCTTAACAGTTTTCATGGCCTTTATTTTTAGTATTCAGAAAGCTTCAAATCTCCATATTGATGATGAAAACTTGCTATCCGATCTTAATAGAGTAGCCAAGCCTCTTACGCCCTCTCTCGAGGGTAACTTAAACGAAATATTAGAAGTGACCCGAAATAAAAGTATTGTGGCCTTGGGAGAATCGACCCACGGTACAAAAGAATTTAATGACATTAAAGCTTCCATTATAAAAGAAATGATAAAATTCCAAAATTTGAAAGTTATCGCCATTGAGTCGGAGTTTTCTGGACTTGAGTCTTTAACTAAATATCTAATGGAGGATCCTGATGATCTCAACTCAGAGCAAGTCGTAGTGGCCGACTCCATAAGGAGTTACATAAAACATTCTGGATTGTATGGAATATATCGAACACAAGAAATATATAGTTTAATTAAATGGATTAAAGAATATAATTTGACTAAAACAAGAGCAGAAAGAGTTGCATTGGTTGGAATTGACATGCAAAACACATCTTTAATTATTAGTAGTATACTTAAAAGTAGCTATCTTATTAACAAGCTTTCCTCTGATGATTTGAAACTGTTCCATAAAATGGAAGAACTTTTTAAATTCGTAAATTATCCGAAAATTTCAAAAGAAGATCTTGGAGCGTTGCTAATGCTCCTTGCCAGACTAAAAGAAAACTGCAAAAAAAATCTTGGTCAATCTTGCAGAGAGATAGACTGTCAATATGTTAAATTGCTAGAACAGTCATTGCAGTTGAGAAAGAAAAAACTTTCCTTTCACTTGTATGGATGCTATAGAGATAAATTCTTGGCAGAGAATGTGCTATGGTATTTCCAAAGCCTAAATAATGGCTGTAAAATGGCATTATGGAGCCATAATGGACATATCGCTCATGCGAAGGTTAGCAAAATGGACCGAATGGGCCTTCATTTGAGATCCGAATTACAAGAGAAGTATTATGCATTAGCTTTTACATTTGACAGTGGCTCCGTCCGAATTTACGATTTTGAAGGAGATAGGAAGTATAAAGAGTTTTTCTATTCCTCTACGGAAAATGCAAAGGCAATCGAGTTTCTATTTAAAAAGATAAAGTATGAGAATTTCTTTTTGAATTTTAAGGAGCTCAGTCAGGAAACTCAACACTCCATAAACAATTTTAAATATATGAGAGTCATTGGAGCTACCCATCAAACAGCGCCAAAAAAAGACTACTTTCTACAACCGATGGCGAAATCATTCGATGGGGTGATATTTCAAAAAAAGACTCAAGCAGCAGTTAATCTCTTTTAATGACTTAAATGATGATATCAAATCATGATTTGGATAAAGAATATAGGAAACTCATCGACTTCTTTCATGGAGATGCCTTTCCTGAGTATAGCACACTGGGCCTTTATACAGGATTATCAGGTGAAATTTTGTTATTTTCAAAACACTACTTGGCAACACGTGATCAGCGTAGTTTAAAAAGAATTCATCTTCTGTTAGATCGAGGAATGAAGATATTAAACAATTTAAACCATTTCGATCCCTCTCTGTCTTCAGGAGTTGCTGGATTTGCATGGGTCGTTAATTTTCTAATTTCTCATGAAATTATAGACTCTGAGTCAGAAGAGATTCTAGAAATAATAGATGATTTTTTATCGTTAAGTGTCGTTAGATTTCTCAACGTTGGAAATATAGACTTGCTGAATGGAGCAATGGGTATTGCGCATTATTTAATTAAACGGGAAAAGATTGAATCGGCAAAATCAATAGTTGTTTTTTTAGACAAAAAGAAGATTAAATTTAGAGATGAAATTACCTGGGAATTTGAAAAAAAGAGCAGTCTAGAAAGTCCTATTTGTGATTTAAGTCTAGCTCATGGATGCACAGGAATAACTTACTTTTTATCTCAATGCTTAAAAGGTAAAGTATACCCCGATCTTTGCCGTTCTTTAATTTCGGGAAATGTGAATTTTCTTTTGAAGAATATGAGACAACACGGTAAAAGCAATTCTTTTTTTGCAAACAGACTAGAACTTAGAGATTATCCCAATCGCATTGTGGAAGATATAAAAGGGAGTAGATTAGCATGGTGTTACGGCGACCTAGGAATGCTATATACACTTTATAATATTGCCATCGATTTTAATGATAAACAACTGGAAAATAACACCTTAAAAAACCTAATGCTTACTTCGAAACGGAAAGCCCAAAAAGATACAGGAGTAATTGACGCAGGCTTTTGTCACGGAGCTATTGGAATTTGTTATGTGTTCTACAAAGTTTTTTTAAAAACTGGACTTAAAAAATTTGAGGATGCTAGCAAATTCTGGCTTGAGGAGGCTCTTAAGTATAATTTTAATAATGAGAAACCTGATTACGGGTTTTCTAGTTTGGAATACTACGGAAATTCAGACGATTTAACAAGAAGCCTTTTGGAAGGCATGACCGGCGTCGCTTTAGTGTTTCAATCCATACTGTATCCTTCGACACCTGAATGGGATGACTGCATCATGCTTTCGTAGGATTTTTATAAGCCTTTAAACCTGATATAATATGATGCAATCTAGTTTTGCACTTTTTAGAATCCCATGCAACAGCCTCGAATTGTTAAACTTTTTTCGGAATTCGAATACTGATATCTCATTTTTTAAAGAGAGCCTTTATTTAGCGTCAAAGCCACTTTTTCTTAGATTTAACGAAATCCATACGCTATCTGAGAAAGAGAGGGAGAGCGTCCTTTTATCTGTTTTGAAATATTGGAAGCGAAGCTGTACGAGAAGCACTCCATTTGGCACTTTTGCAGGAACATTATTTGTGAACATTTCCGATAGCCCAACAAAAATTATTTTAAACAATAGAATATCTCATAAAAAAATAATACGATTAGATACATTTCTTTTAGATCAAATAATTCAAAAAGTCACGGCAAGTTTAACTCAGTTAGATAAAGTAATACTATTCACAAATGACACTGCTTACCAAGTTGGAGGGAGCTTAAGATTTGTCGAATTCACTATATTAAATAATCTTAGGAATTATAGATTGGCATCGATAAGGGAAACAAGTCTCATTAGAAACCTAATTAACCGTGCAGAGTCTGGAGCATCCATCTGTGAGTTGTCAAATATTCTAGTAAAAAATGAGGATATTAGTTACAATGAGGCGAAAGATTTTGTGATTGAACTTTGGAAGGCACAATTGTTCTACTCAGAGCTTGATCTTAAAGTTACCGGTCAGAACCCTTTTGATAGATTTCTTGATACTTTATCAAGAATTGATGATCAAAGTATGCATGAAACCTTGGGGCAATTGAGATATATCCAAAAATTGCTAAATAAGCCTTACTTTAATTTAAATCAAATCAAGCAACTAGAAGTCCAAATAGATAAACTGCCATATGATTTTAGTGATGTAAAAGACAAATTTCAAGTAGATGTTGGTTTAAGTGCCGTTCACGCAAATTTGAACAAAAGCGAAGTTGATGAGATACATTCTCAAGTAAAGGAGCTTTTGGCACTAAATCGTCCTTATTACATAACCGACTTCGCGTATTTTAAGGAGCAGTTTAACCAAAAATATGATGGAGAGTTGGTGCCATTGTCGATTGTCTTAGATAGCGATATTGGATTGGGATATGGAGAAAGAGAAAAAACATTTGTACCTAACTCTTTCATTATCGACTCTCTGAACGTTAGATCATCTTCATATGAGGATGATGGTGTAAAAAATGACTATGTTTCTAAATTTATTTCCAATAAATATTTACAATTTATTTCTAAGGGTGGAGGTAAAATAATGGAGATAGCAGAGAGCGAACTGAGTCCTTTAAAAGGAAAAGCAAGAAGTGGTATGTTTTCGAATAGCATGTATATTATGGGAAGCATTTTTAAAGACGAGTTCAAGTCCGGAAATTTTAAATTCCTCTTAAAACTTTTTAACGGGCCGAACGCGGCGACTTTGATGGGGAGATTTACAGGAAACAACCCTTCTTTATATGAAAAAGCGAAACAGCTATTGGCAGAAGAGGAAAGCGAGCACCAAGACTCTATTTACGCAGAGATAGTTCATCTTCCTCAGAGTAGGGTTGGTAACGTTATATTGCGACCCATACTTAGAAAATATGAAATCTCATATATGGGTAGCTCTGGCGCAAGTATTGAAAATCAAATTCATCTGAAGGATCTATACATCAAATCTATAAATGGCGAAATCGTTCTATTTAGTATAAAGTTGAAGAAAAGAATCATTCCAAGGTTAACGACTGCACACAACTTTACAGCCAATAGCTTACCTGTATATAAGTTTCTATGTGATCTCCAGTATCAAGATAAAAGATGTTGCACAATGTGGGATTGGGGTCCATATCAATCATTGAGATTCTTACCTAGGGTGGTTTACAAAAATATCATCTTAAAGAAAGCTAGATGGAAAATTGAATTGAAAGATTTTGTTGATTTGAAGCCGGATAGATCGAATCTGCTTTCACTAACAAACAAAATTAAAGAGGAATTTGATTTACCTGACAATGTTATTTATTGTGAAGAAGATAGTGAGTTAGAGCTGAATCTAACCCATCCAGACGATCTGAAAATGTTAGTTAATTTTATTCAAAAGCAAAAAACTGTTCATCTTTTCGAATGTATATTAACTCCAACTAACAGTCTCATTAGTGATGAATCTGGGGGCTTTTTTGCGAACGAAGTTGTAATCCCCATGAGTATGCCATCCTCTCCGATGAATACTCCTTTTAAGAACGAAATATTTAACGCTTCTGTTCAGCAAACTTTTCTATTAAATAGCGAGTGGCTGTATATGAAAGTCTATTGTAGCTTGGCAAATACACGTTCATTTTTAACAGAAATTCTGCTACCATTTATTAATCAAGGAGCAGAAGAGTATTCTTTTGAAAAATTCTTTTTTATTAGATACAATGATCCACAACCTCACATTAGAATTAGATTCTATAATAAAGATATAGAAAAGCAGGGACATCTCAGAAATGAGATTATCAATTTGCTAAATTATCATGTAATACATAATCATATTGTCTCCATTAAAATAGATACTTATAAAAGGGAGTTGCATAGATATTCTCCAAATCTAATCGTGTAACCTCCCCATATTTAG
>DKIV01000019.1 GCA_002454425.1 Sphingobacteriaceae bacterium UBA6709 | reverse complement strand
TGGCCTCCGTGCTCCACTCAATATTCCCCCCTCCCATGCACCGGATGATGCTTAGCGTGACAAAGATGATCGTACCTGCCGGCAAAGGCACCTCAGTTTGCAGACATTGCGGTTGCCAGTCACCGAGGGCTCCTGTGTTCTCCAAATCCTTAAACTCCAGCAATTCCGCGTAATATTGCTTAAAGTTAAAGCTGTACACGCAGTAGCGCAGCTTGTGACTATGCTTCCATCCCGGATCATGGATGGCCTGAAAGCCGGGAATATAAATCTCGAGTCCTCCCGTGTCTAACCGGCGCACCTCCGGTTTTACGGGTAAGGCTAGCTGCAGGGGCGAGCGCGTATTGAACTCAAAGCCTTCCATCACCTTCAGATCCGCCCCGCGGTACAGGTCGCGCTGCAGGCGCGGCAGCTCCCGGGCAGCCTGAATAGCTTTCAGCACCCGGCAGGTAAGGCGGTTGGGCATGCCGGGGTCACACTGATAATATGCCTGCCGGAAGCCATGACGCAGCATGCGCGCCGTGGAGCTGGCGATACCGAACTCCTGAGCCGCTACCTTCGTTGCCAAGGTCTGCTTGCCGGGATGAGGGCGCCCCTGAATTACATTGATCTCTCTCCATTTACGGAAGATCACACTGCCTACCAGCCCGCGGATCATTCCCTTTTCGTCTCGTATTGCCATGTCTGTCAGTTTTACTAAAACATATCCTTTGAAACCACTAAAAAACACCCGATTTACCTCTTTGTCTTCCACTCAAATCACATCGGTAATCCCTTGGTTATTAGTATTGATATACTCAAATTAAAACATCTTTATGCGTGTTTGCAAATCACCAAGACAAACCTAAAGCCGGTACGAAAAAAGTCGAGCTGACAACAAAAACAACCCGCTGACTCCCTCGGAAAACATGCGACAATGTGTGACATTTAAAGACAGAGAAAAAAATCAAAAAAAATTCAAGTGCATCTCATATTTCCCTAATTTCCAGCCAATTTCTCATCAAATAGATCTCCTTAATTCCTGCCTTCCCGCCCTTCGGTAGTCGCTTTTCAAGCTACGAGCTAGCTACCAGTTACCTACCAGCTTCGGGAGAGCTTCTGCATCCGACAACCCTTAGCTAACAAAAGGTTTACCCTGAGTCCACCCTAACCGGAAACAGGTGGACTCAGGGCGAACCCTGTCTTGATCAAATGCTGATTTATGCGGAAGCTGTCCCGAAGCTGGTAGGTAACACTTTCGAGGCAGGGGGTTATATTTGTGTTCGATTCATCTGTTTATATGTCAGGTGGTTAAGAAGGGTGTCCGTTATTGAGAGGATCCGGGATTTGGGGAATTCAGGACAACATCGTTTTCCGTGAGTACGATATTAAAGCGGGGGCTGTTTATTTTCCAAAGGCTGAAAGGGATGTCCCCTCATCTGATAAGGAGTCGCTTCCGGCGATGACTATCGCCGGAGGTTATATCTTTTAATCCTGTGCTTTCATATATGCAATGACGGCGCGGAGCTCCGAGTAGCTCACCTCGTCGCCGAGCGTGGTTTTGGCAACGGTGATAGATGCGGTTCCTGCTTCGCGCAGATAGTTTTCAATACGTTGGCGTTTGCGTTCTTCAACAAAGAGATCAATGTTGAGTTCGCCGGTACCGATGTAATGAGTAAGGTGCGTTTCAATGGTAGAGACTACGAGTCCCCGTGCCACAGATATTTCCTGTACCGATCGTCCTTCCTTAAACATTTGAAAAGAGAGCTCCCGGGTGGGAGTACGTGGCTGCGCAACCTGGTCAAAGCTAAATTGTAAGCTTTGCTCTTTTTGTATGCCGCTGTCTTCGCAATATTCAATGACAAAGCTGACGATGTCCTTTCCGTAGGCTTTGAGCTTCGCCGCGCCGATGCCTTTAAGCCCTTCGAGCGCCTTTAAGCTGGAGGGCAGCGTGCTGCAAATCTCCAGCAATGTTTTCTGCGGAAGGATCATGTAAACCGGAATATGTTGTTCTTCGGCAAGCTCGTTACGCCAGTTGTTGAGTTTGTGATATAACGGGGCATTGGCGATCTTCTTGTTTTCCTGCCGGGTGCCGATCTTTTTGGTCTCGGGTTTATTCAGGGCGTCGAGTTCGGTGTCTACCTTCAGCTTGAGGTAGTTGAGGGTGTCAAAGCCCTCCCTGGCACCACTAAATACAGCAAACTTGACGAGACTTTCTATACGTAGATTTTGCAGGGCTTCGGCGAGGGTTTCTTTCACGGCCTTATTGTCAATGTCGTCCACTGCCAGATTTATTACCTGCATGACTACCTGTTCTTCAAACTGTTGCGCGAACCATTGCGATGCCTTTTTTACGCGTTCCTGTACCAGCTCATTTTCCTCAGGCAGGGCTTCCTGTTGCTGTATGAGACCTTGCAGCTGACGCTGGAAACTTTCAGACACCACGTATAACTTATCATCAGCAAAAGCTTTAAGGGTACGCATAGTCAGAAAAGTGGATTCTTCAATAGCGTTATAATGATCCTCCATGATCTTAGTACAGCGGAAGATAGCCGCTTTAAAGCGTTTCAGGTCGAACAATTCGAACATCAGCGAGCGTTGAAACTCATGTTTCGCCGGAGCAAGGAAGTCACCGCAATCCCTGCCATCGTTAATGTTGAGCGTAAAGTCGCGAACGGCGCGGTCGGTGCGCACACTGTTCATGCCTATGGGTGAGCTGAGTACCATACCTTCAAAGCTTTTGCAGCGACTAAGCGCTACGTAAACCTGTCCATGAGCAAAAGCGAGGCTCGCGTCTATTATAGCTCTTTCAAAAGTAAGTCCCTGACTTTTATGAATGGTGATAGCCCAGGCGAGTTTTAATGGAAACTGGCTGAATTTGCCTATGATCTTTTCCTCGAGCTCCTTTGTCTTTTCATTGAGTTCATATTTGAGGTTTTGCCATTCCACCGGTTTTACGGTGATTTCAACATATTCTCCCGGGCATTTTACTTTAATCTCATTTTTGCTGAGCGAAGTAATCTTGCCGATCTTGCCATTATAATATAGTTTATCCTGCACGTCGTTTTTCACGAACATTACCTGAGCACCGACTTTAAGCTCGAGGTGTTGATCGGTAGGGAACGAAAATTCAGGAAAATCATTCTGTATCGTGGCGTCAAACGTCTCTGTAGGATTTGTTAAGGCCGCGAGTTTTTTTCGGTTTGTTTCCTGCGCTGTATGATTGTGCGTGGTAAGCGTAATGTAATTTTCGTCGTCCTGAGGGTTAAAGTTCGCAACGTAGCGTTCATTGAGCGCGTTTAGCACGTCGTGATTTATATCGTTCTCCCTGATTTTATTCAGTAATCCGATGAAAAGAGGGTCTGACTGTCGGTAAATATGATTCAGCTCGACGCATACCGGGTTACACTGCTGGTACACCCGGCTATTAAAAAAGTAAAGATCCTTGTAATAGGGGCTGAGGAATTTCCAGTCTTCATCTTTAACAACGGGGGGGAGCTGGTGCATGTCGCCGATCATCAGCACCTGTACTCCGCCGAAGGGTTTTTCGGGATTGCGATAATGACGTAAGGTTTGGTCAATGCCATCAAGAAGATCGGCACGGACCATACTAATTTCATCAATGACCAGGAGGTCAAGACTTTTTATAAGCTTAATCTTATCACGGCGGAATCTTTTTATTTGCTGGGAAAGGTGCAATCCAGAGCCATGATCTTCCGCTTCCGGCGGAATGATAGGGCCGAAAGGCATCTGGAAAAAAGAGTGTATCGTTACACCGCCAGCGTTAATGGCAGCGACGCCTGTCGGAGCGACAATCGCCATCCGCTTGCTTATACTTTTTTTTATGTTTTGAAGGAAGGTAGTTTTGCCTGTTCCCGCTTTACCGGTGAGGAAGATACATTTGTCGGTACACAATACAAAGTCAAGTGCCAGCTTAAGCCGTTCGTTAGATTCCATAGTTTTCGGGCGCGGGACTTCCTGAAGCATATGACCTGCGTTTTACTAAAGTGTATGCCTTGTTTTTTACGCGTTGGCAGTCATAAGTCCGGAAATCAGATTATACTGAAAAGCGATGCAAGTTACAAAAATATCCTTTAAGGCGGAGTATGGGTTAAGGGAGCGAATGGCTTTTACAGAGGGTATCGGGGTGTTCGGGAGCTGGTTGATCAGCAATGTGCTCCCGAGCGAGGAAGGGTGTAGGGTGCCCGTGTTCATATGCCCCGTAATGTCAGGAGATACAAGTGCCGCACGTACAAAACCTCCAGGGGCGACGCACGGGATTCGCCGGCATCGCCCCTGGAGGTAAACTAAATGTTGTAGTCGGGCTACGCTTTGCTCGCCTTATCCAGCAAAGCAAGGTCATTGCTGTCGAGCTTGAGGTTTGGAGCATCGAAGAGCGTTTGTAGCTGGCTTTTGCTTGTAGCACTCACAATAGGAGCGGTGATTAGCGGATTTGCCAGGAGCCAGGCGAGGGCGACGGTCGCCTGCTTGGTCTCGTGCTTCTCAGCGATTTGATCAAGTGCCGTCAGGACGTTCAGTCCGGTTTCATTCAGATATTTCTGGATGCCCGCGCCGCGCGCGCTTTTCGCGAAATCCGCTTCGGAACGGTATTTTCCGGTAAGGAAGCCTGCGGCGAGCGACCAGTACGGAAAAACGGAGAGGTTATATTTTTCTACCAGCGGAGCATACTCCGTTTCGAACTTTTCGCGTTCCACCAAATTATAATGAGGCTGTAGTGCTACATATTTAGCGTAGCCTTTTTCTGCTGACACAGCGAAAGATTCCTGCAAACGATTGGGGTTAACATTGGAGGCGGCAATGTAGCGAACTTTACCCGCCTTGATAAGCTCGTCGTAAGTGGCGATGGTTTCCTCGACAGGCGTTTTTTCATCATCAAAATGAGTGTAATATAGGTCGATATAGTCTGTCTGAAGGCGCTGAAGCGACTGGTCAACGGATGCCAGGATGTGCTTGCGGCTGATATCAAAGGGGTGTTCTTTGGTTTCGGAGCCTACTTTGGTTGCCAGCACCAAACGATCGCGAACGGCTCTGTCTTTTGCCCATTTGCCTATGATGGTTTCAGATTGTCCACCGCTGCCGTTTACCCACCAGGAGTATGTATCAGCCGTGTCTACAAAGTTAAATCCACCTTCAAAGAAGGCGTCGAGAATTTCAAAAGATTGTTTTTCATCAAGTGTCCATCCGAAGACATTTCCCCCGAAATTTATGGGAGCGATTTCAAGATCTGTGTTCTTAATAGTTACTTTTTTCATGTGAATGATTTTATGAAAATAGATAATTGGATGGTTGCTACCGTGCGCACACGGCAGCGTCATCGTAACAGTGGCAAGATAGGTAGCGCTTTTACCGTTTTACCTGTAAAAACGCTATATATTCCTGTACTATCAGAACATCAAAATTGCAATGTTGTGCTTATGAATTTTCGGTGACAACTTTTTTCCTGCGTGGTGCCGGCGTTCTTTTGGGTTTTGGCGATTCGACAACCGCGGTGTCCGCCGGTATTGGTGCTTCCACTGCCGGTGTTGTATCCTGCGAAGCTGTTGGTTGCGGGGTTTCTGTTTGGAGGCTTAGCTTTTTGGCGATATTGAAGCTGGCTTTTTCTATAGCCTTTTTAGCTTTCTTCAGTTTATATCCCTGTTCGCTTAATGAATCTGAAAGCAAGTTCTTAATTTGCTCCTCAAGTTTTTTGCGCTGTTCTTTTTTATTGCCCTTTTTTGTTGATGGTTTTTGAGTGTTTTTCATTGATCTGTGCATGTAAACGGTAATGCCCACGTAAGGCTGAATGATTTTTAGCGTCTTGTTGACCCTTTTCAAAGGTAAGTCAATGTCCGCGTTTATAGATATTAAGTTTTCCGTGTCAATGCTGCTCAATGTGCGCTATTGTTAATAATTTATTAACAATAAGATAATCCGATGGGTCCCGGATTCCGGTCTCTGAACAACATGTCATTGGCATCTGTACCATAGATTGAGGGGATCGCAATATTGTTCATACCCATGTAGACCGTTAGCTGTCCGCGGTGGTGGATCATGTGATTTATGGCAGCAGTGATCTGCTCAAGTTTCGTAGAGGCCAGGAGGGTGTTGCCCTTGTTCAGCAGGCAAAATTCTTGTTCCGGTTTGCACCCTTCGTATTTCAATAATTCCGACTTCGCTTCGTCAATGTTCTCGTTCAGGATGTTTAATAATTCTTCGGTACTTACGGGGTGTTCATGCTGGTAATTTTCGAAGTTTATTTCTGATTGTTTTAGGATGTGGGTAATAGATTTTGGTGTTTGGGCGATGAGTTCACATAAGGAACCCATGGAAATCGATTTTTCATGGGGCCGCCATTCCGCAAGATCTATAGGGATACGTTCGAGACATCTGCTGGTTGCGTAACGTTCAGTTTCTAGTTCAGCGGCGAGGCTGAGCGCGGCATTATTGATTGTCATAGGAGAAAGATTTTAGCCATAACAGCCGTATATAGTACAATGTTTTTATTGCTTGATATCGGAAGATACGCAATTGGTTGATACTGCATGTTAATAATACGTAAAATAACGGCATGGAGAAAACTTGCCGGAGACAATGAAGTTCTGAAATAAGAGCGCGGCTATTCGTTTCCTTTTGGAAAATTGTTTTCTTTGTCGGCTATGACAGAACGTTTAGAAGCTCATTTTGAAAACAGGATTTATTATTTCAGTACGACGAGCAGGACAGCCACGGAAATAAGGATTGTGATGTACAGTACGAACTATATTTTCGAGTTTACTGATGAGGGTTGGCGCAACGCCACGGTAAACAGGATGATGATGGATAACGGGCTTATTCAGGCGGTGGTAGAGGCCATTGATAAGGCAGAATCGCAGGACACGACTACTTCCGCTGAAGTATGATCTAAAAAAGTAATTATATGAACTATCTGGTATTGGTACGCCACGGGCAATCTATCTGGAATCTTGAGAATAGATTTACCGGTGATGTGGATGTTGATCTGACAGATCAGGGTAGGGAAGAGGCTCGGATGACGGGTGTTAAGATGCGGGCATTGCATTTTGACATCGCCCATACTTCTACGCTTAAGCGCGCGCAGGAAACTCTGGACATTATCCTCCGTGAAATAGGACAGCAGAATTTGCAGATAACCCGCGATGCCGCCTTAAATGAGCGGAACTATGGTGAGTTGCAGGGCTTAAATAAAGCTGAAACCGCGGAACGCTACGGCGAAGCGAAGGTGCACAGCTGGCGACGCAGCTTTAGTGATCGGCCTCCCGGAGGGGAAAGTCTTGAGGATACCCAGGTAAGGGTTTTGAAATATTTCGATGGCGTTATTGCCCCTGAATTAACAGCAGGGAAAAATGTTCTTGTGGTAGCCCACGGTAACAGTTTACGCGCCCTGATGATGCATCTTGAAAAACTTAGTCCCGAGGCCATCTCCCAGATTGATATCGCCACAGGAGTTCCAAGAATGTACCTCGTAGAAGAAGGTATCTATACTGTTAAGGATATTTAGTTTGTATGAAAAGCCCGGTAAAATACAACATAATCACCCCGTTGGGGATTAATATGAAGAAACAAACATCCCTTTAGAACCCGTCTTACCGCTATATCCGAAAACGAGTGGAGACGTTATTTATCAACTATGTAACCATTTGCTCATTAAGAGGGATCAGCCGCGTAGCCGCTCTTTAGTTGATCAATTTTAAAAACAACAGACCAGGATTCTATGGAGGCCTTTGTAAGAACGAAGCTAGATTTCCTGAAGTCGGTAAACCATAAAAAAACTACCAATTTAGCTCATAATTTGTGCTTCTTCCACCAGAATCAGCCTTTATTAGAACACCTTTATTCACTAAATCCGTAATATCTCGTAATGCAGTATCTGCCGATACCTTTGTCATCTTTGCCCACTTTGATGAAGTCAGGTTTCCTTCAAAATTATCCATTAATTTATTCAGTATCATTCGTTGCCTGTCATTATTAATGTTAACATTGTTTTGCATCCAAAAGTGATGTTTTCTCACAACTTTATCTATTATCGTGTTAGACGCAATAATAGCTTCTTTGAGGCAGTTTAAAAACCAAACCACCCAATTGGTAATATTTGAATCTCCTTTTTGTGTTTTCTCTAGAATCATATAATATTCCTTACGTTCCTGTTTAATTTGCGCAGACATACTATAAAAACGTTGATTAACACCATCCGCTTTCGACAATTGCATATCTGTTAATGCACGAGCAATACGTCCGTTGCCATCGTCAAATGGATGTATAGTCACAAACCATAGATGTACAATAACAGCTTTTAAGACCGGATCTATATGTGATTCCGCATTAAACCAGCTTATAAATTTCGTCATTTCTTCTTCGAGCCGTTCAGCTCCAGGTGCTTCAAAGTGTACAACTTCTTTTCCCATTCCTCCTGAAACGACTTGCATATCACCACTTCTCCATTGTGCCACATCAATTTTGTACAAGCCACTTCTTCCGATTGGAAATAATGCACCATGCCAGCCAAATAATCTTTCTTTACTTATGGTCTTATCTGTATTCTGTGTAGCGTCTAGCATCATTTCTACTACACCATCGATATGACGATCAGAATTTACAAGACCTGTAATATCCAACCCTAATCGTGTAGCTATTGATGAGCGTACTTGTTCTGGATTTAATACCTCTCCTTCGATTTCGGAGGACTGAACAACATCTTGTATAAGTGTCTCTAAGTTTGCTTCGTCTTTTAACTCAAATCCTAGCAACTCTACTTTTCCAATAAGTTTTCCTTGAAGATGCCGAACTTCACTTAAAAGATTAAGAATCTTCTCATCTTTCCATTGAAAATCTGTCCAATGATGTCTTTCGTGTATATAGACCGCCATGATCTTAAATTATATGCGGTAAATATAATTATTATTCTCCGCAAAAAAGGCGGAGAATGAACAAGGTATTCTCCGTATAACGATCTGTGAGTAAGACTAAGTTTTAT
Source organism: Sphingobacteriaceae bacterium UBA6709 (assembly GCA_002454425.1). GTDB lineage: Bacteria > Bacteroidota > Bacteroidia > Sphingobacteriales > Sphingobacteriaceae > Arcticibacter. The sequence continues at coordinate 52,239 of DKIV01000019.1, read as the reverse complement.
TAATATTACCCGTTGTGCGGTGGCTTTAGAGAAGATACAGGTATATGTTAGTATATATGTTTCGACAAAACAAAAGGATAATAAATGTACACGGTGGTTAACGACAATTCTATATGCTGGCAAAAAGTGCCGAGGAGCCTCAGCTAAGTACCTTACCTGTTCCCCTGAAAAATCCGGAAAGAGTGGATTGCGTTTTGAGTTCGCTTCAAATACTAAGTTTAATCAATAATGATGGGCGGGATATTGATATAAGACGAAAGATTTTTTTCTGAAAGCTTTAATAAAAAAGAACCCGAAACGTTCTGGAGTATCGGGTTCTTTTTGTATGGAACGCTATGGTTAATGTAGTATAGCGTTTAGTCTATGAGGACGCTTTGCAGGCCTTTTTCGACAGCTGAATCCTGAATAACAGGAATGGCAGTACCTTCAATCCTGTAGACGGTAACGTCGGTGATGCCGATGTGTCCGAGGATGGTTTTCAGGTATGGGGAAATGAAGTCAAATTCTTTCATTGGTCCATCGGAATATATTCCACCGGTTGTTTCTGCAACATATACCTTTTTGTTTTTCACAAGACCTTCCACCCCTTCAGATGTGTATCTGAAAGTAATGCCGGCGCGGCAAATATGGTCGAGCCAAGCTTTCAATGCTGAGTGAATAGTATAATTATACATTGGTGCGCCAATGACGATGATGTCAGCTTCCTGAAGCTGTGAGATCGCCTCGTCAGAATGCTTGATAGCCGCCAGAAGCTCTTCGCTACGTTGTTCCGCGGGAGTAAAGAAGGCGTTCAGGTGAGATTCTTCAAGATGAGGGAATTTTGTGTCAACCAGATTCACTTCGTTAACGGTAGCGCCGGGGTACTTTTTCAAAAGTTTTTCGACGATGTTGTTTCCCAGTTTAATGCTGAATGACGCTTCGCCCCGTGGACTGGAAATGATGTGCAGTATTTTTTTCATTGTGATGTTATGCTATTTTTCAGACCTCTTCCGGTCTGTTTTATGTGGCTAAATTAGGTATATTTGGTAAATAAAAGTTATTAGTATACTAAAGGTTAGTAGTAACCTTTAGTATAGTTGTTAATGATAATGAACGAAGATGAAAGGTAAAGGAGGAATTAGTCCGAAAGAATGTAACGGGCGTTTACAAGCCATTGGCGATGCCCTGTACGTTATTGGTGGGAAGTGGAAATTGCGGGTAATCGTCGCCCTGCGCGAAGAGAATAAGCGTTTCAATGATATTCAGCGTAGCATCGATGGTATTTCGGCCCGAATGCTATCTGCGGAACTTAAAGATCTTGAGTTGAATGGCTTTGTGAAGCGACGTGTTCATACCGGAGTGCCCGTGGTTGTTGAGTATGAGCTTACTGACTATGCGGATACCCTAGATGGCGTTTTGGACGCCTTGTCAGATTGGGGCAAACAGCATCGGGCGCATATCAGGGAAGAAAGGTTAGTAGAAATAACGGAACATCAGGAGCTTGTGTAAAACAAATTGAGGGTCTACAGGGTATTCTTTTTAAAAGTGTATGAAAGCCCTCGCTAATATATCTCGTTTATCGGCAGCGTTCTTACTGACGCTGGCATTTCTGTTTTGTAGTTCATGTGTTTCTATTCCGGATGGCGTTGAGGCTGTGAAGCCCTTTGACGTGAGTCGTTATTTGGGGAAGTGGTACGAGATTGCGCGTCTGGATTTTAAGCATGAGCGGGATTTGAATAATGTTACGGCTACGTATTCACTTAATGAGGATAAAACGATTAAGGTGTTGAACCGTGGGTTTAACTATGTTGAGAAAGAATGGAAGCAGAGTACCGGCAAGGCGAAACCTTATGATCATCCGCAGGAAGGTCGACTGAAGGTTTCTTTCTTTGGGCCGTTTTACTCGGGATATAATGTTGTTGCGCTGGATCAGGAATATAAGTACGCCTTAGTTATGGGTGACGATCTGGATAATATGTGGTTATTATCGCGTGATAAGACCATGCCGGAGGAGGTGAAGCAGAGGTATTTGACGATCGCGAAAAATGCAGGTTATAAGACTGAAGATCTTGTTTGGCCGGAGCATGACAAGGATTGAATTTAATATTTGCAGAATCTCTTAATTGGGCGAATAATATGCTGCCCATTGTAAATCTATGATACGGAAGTTTCAAAATCGTTAGCAAATTATTAATTTGCTTTTTGTTTTAGTAGCTACCCGTTTTAATTGAAAACACCGGATTCCGATTTGTGGACAGGCCTTTTGCAGGGCAACGAATTGTCGTTCAGGGAGATATATCTTGCTCATCAGGACTCTCTCTTTCGATATGCTATGCGTATGCTTGCCGATGAGGATGCCGCGAGGGATTGCCTTCACAACTTATTTGTGAAGATTTGGACGAATAGGAAAAATTTATCTCTCACCAATAATATCCGATATTATCTGATGTCGTCATTGCGAAATGAGGTATTGAACTATCGATATAAAGAGCAGCGCGTAGCGGACCATGCTGAAAAGTACGCGGATGTTTTTGATATGTATTTTAATGTTGAAACCGATTATATTAAGAAGGAAGAGCTTCGCGCGCGCGCCAGCGTTCTTGCTGAAGCCATGAATAAGCTTACTCCGCGACAAAAGGAGATTATCTATTTGCGTTTTTTCGAAGAGTTAAGCTATGAGGAGATTGCCGAAATGATGGATATAAACGTTAAAGGTGCTTATAAGCTTTCCGCAAGAGCTTTAGAGTCGCTTCGGGATGTTTTAGGTGGCGATAAATTGGGTGTTTTAGTGGCGATTTTATCTCTTCGTGGGTTTTTTTATTAGAAAAATGAAAAAAGTGATGGCGTTGTGGGGTGTTTTTGAAGATTTTGCTGTTTGTTAATATAGAAGTGCTCGATAAAAGACATGTCCGATTACGAAAAATATACTGTTGCTGACTTCATAGAAGATGAACGCTTTATTGCTTATGTAAGAAATGGGCAGTTCGCAGAATTATGGGATGTGTGGCGTGCTGAAAATCCTACGCGGGTTCAGATTTTTGACGATGCGTATGTTCAGTTGGCGGTAATTTTTAGTGCTGACCGGGGAGTCGATAAAAAGAACCTTGATGGTTTGTATGACGAGATTAGGCATAGTATTAAGGTTGAGGAGTCGCGGGGAAGAATGCGGCGTTTGCGTTATGCGGCACTGACGGGATTGGCAGCAAGCCTGTTCGTTGGGGTGGGAATTTTTTGGTTTTTCACTTCAGAGATAAGTGTCAGGTCGGCGTATGGAAAGCAACAACATGTTGTTTTGCCCGATGGGTCGTCCGTGGAGTTGAACGCCAATTCTGAGATTCGGTACAAGCGGGCCTTTAACTGGTTGTCGTTGAGGAGCGTGGATTTGCGGGGAGAGGCCTTGTTTGATGTGAAGCATTTGAATGTGAATCCTGCTGATGTAAAATCAGGAGAGCGGTTTGTGGTTCATAGTGAAAAGCTGGAGGTGAGCGTCCTTGGAACGAGGTTTAATTTTAAGGCAAGACCTGCTATCTCGCGCGTGAGCTTAATTAGCGGTAGCATTCGGGTGAGGAGTAATGGGAATGGGAAGAGCATGATGCTGTTGCCGGGACAGGAGGTGGAGCTTTTGACAAATGGGCATATGCAGATTAATGAGGCGGGCATATCGTCTGCGACGACTGCCTGGACCCTTGGTAAGCTGATCGTTACGCGCACTCGCGTATCGGATGTTGTGTCTGAGTATCAGAGTCTTTACGGCAAGACCATTGTGTTGCCGGAAAAGGCTTACGGGGATCGGATATTAGACGGAGCGATGTCTATACAGTCTGAGGATGGGATTCTGTTTGTGCTGAAGAATATTCTGGATGTGAATGTTCGTAGGTCGGGCGATACTATCTACCTCGATAAGCGTTAAGAAATCATTTTTTGTCACTATGAAATAATTGCACATCTAAAAATTTTGTACTTCATGACTTTCTGATCTATTTGACTGCAGCAAGCTGTTCAGGGAGTTTGGTTATTAACAAATTTATCAAACATCTTTTTGTATCTCTCTATGTTTAAAACATTTACTAAATGTTGCAGGAATACTCTGCCATTTTTTCTAGCACTGCTTTTTGCCGGCAGCTTATATGCGCAGACAGGGAAAATGCCTCTGTCGCAGGCGCTTGAACAGATTGCAAAGACGTATAACGCAAGGTTTGCTTATGAGCATAAAATTGTAGAAGGTAAGTTCGTTAGTAGCGAGTCTGTTAAAGGCAAATCCATTGATGAGGCTCTGAAGAATGTTCTTTACTCCCACGATCTTTTATTTCTTTACGTTAGCGAGAAGCAATACACGATTATTAGTCGCACTGCCGCTACCGCCAGGGGTAGGGCTACGACGGCAGAGGTAACGCAGGCGCAGGCACAGACATCGGATGATATTTTTGTCACCGGAAGAGTACTTGATCGTGATGGTTTTACCTTGCCCGGAGCAACGGTAAAATCTAATGCCTCCAACGCGTTGACACGCACGGATAGCGAAGGACGCTTCTCGTTCTTTGTCCCTACAGCAACTACCGCTCTTTCAGTATCTTATTTGGGGTATGAAATTCAGCAGGTTAAATTGGGATCGAAACGAACAGAGTTAAATGTAGTGATGATGCCTGCGACAGGAGCGATGCTTGAAGAAGTAAACATCGTTTCTAACGGATATCAGAAAATATCCAAAGAACGTGCTACTGGATCGGCTGTATCCATCGGCCCCGCCGAAATTGCTAAAGTTCCTGTGCCGAACATCACCCAGATTATTGAGTCGATGGCAGAGGGTGTAAAGGTTACGCTCAGTTCCGCAGGAACATCGATGCTATTCGGTAATAATGTTCAGAGTGTAAATGGGGGAACCCGTACCAGAGGAACCAGCGACTATGGAATAAGCATTCGCGGCGCAAGTACCTTGCGTGGGGAGAGTTTTCCCTTGGTAGTGGTTGACGGAGCTATCTTTGAGATGGATATGTCGACCTTAAATCCTAATGACATTGCCAATATAAGCATCTTAAAGGACGCTGCCGCGGCCTCGATCTGGGGTACACGTGCAGCAAATGGTGTAATTGTAATCACTACAAAGAAAGGAAAGAACAATCAGGCGCCTCAGGTAAGTTTCGGTGCTACCGGTTCGGTGTCAAATGCTCCGAACCTGGATTATTTGCGTCTGATGAGCTCTGCGCAGACCATTCAGTTTGAACAGGAAATGGTTAACAAGGGCTTAATTATACGGCCACTTGCGACCACTGCTTTGAGTCAGCCGATTGCGCAGGTGACGGATCTGACCTTCCAGCTAAAAGCAGGAGAGATCAGTCAGAGTCAATACGACGCGATCATCAATGAATATAGTAGCCGCGATAGTCGCGATCAGATAAAAGAATACTTTTTGCGTCCGTCGTCAAATCAGCAGTACAACATGTCGATACGTGGGGGCGGGAACAATTCATCATATTACTATTCAGCATCGTATGCGAAAGAAAATGCCTATGCAAAAGGAAGCGATGCTGACAGGCTTACGGTATCGATGAATAATGATTTTAAGCTTTTTAATCTGGCGACCCTGTCTACCAGCGTGAAAGGTTCGTTTATGAAATTTAATCCCAACGGCATAGCGCTAAATACTTTCTTTAGTCCTTCGGCTACTACCTTTATGCCTTATGATCAGATTGTAGATGACTCGGGAAATCGCGTACGCTACGGAAGGAGATATTATTCAGGATGGACGAATTCGTTAATGAACAGAGGATATCTTGATTGGCGATACAATGCGCTCGATGAACTGGAAAATAGCGATAGCAAGCAACGCGACAATAATTATAGTGTAAATCTGAACTTAAATGTTCCTTTGTTTAAAGGCTTGTCTGCGAATGCTTTCTATGGTATAGAACGTTCGTTTACCACAAATAAGATATTCTATAACGAGAATACCTACTACTTCAGAGATATCTATAATACCTATACACCATTGCCTACAACTGGAAACGCGGTAAACGCGATAGGGTTAGCGGCAGGCCGCGGAGGTATTTACAATACCAATAACATGGAGGCCAAGAGTTATACTCTGCGAGGTCAGCTGAACTATGACGGAAAGCTAGGTGAGGATCATGTATTGACAGCCTTGGCTGGTGCTGAAATTAGAGAGACTAATTTAGGTTCTGGTTCGGCAACATTATATGGATATAATATGCAGACGGGAATATCTATTCCTGTGAATAATTTTACACCTTATCCGACCGTACAAGGATATTCGCAAACGCTAAGTCCTGCTCCATCGCAGCAGGATAAGCGCCGGAGATATTTATCTTATTTTGGAAACGCGGCATACACGTATCTTTCACGGTATACCGTTTCCGGAAGCGTGCGTTACGATGACTATAATAATTTCGGTGTAGACAGAAAGTTCAGAGCGACCCCTTTATATTCTATGGGTTTGAAATGGGATATAGAGAAGGAGTCATTTCTGAAGGATGTTAAAGCATTGGATATGTTGAGTCTGAGGGCTACTTACGGCGTTAATGGTAACATCTCTACCACCTCTTATCCTTTTACATATATCAGTCTTGGTACAGACTACATTACAGGATTACCCTCAGCGAGCATTGTTTCCCCTGCTAATCCGGAGTTACGTTGGGAAAAGACCTATGTTACTAATATTGGTGTAAACTTCACCCTTTTTCGGAATAAGTTAAATGGGTCAGTTGATGTTTATCAAAAACGTGGCGAGGATTTGTTTTATGAGTTCCCTATTAACGGTACTTACGGTCTTACTAATCTTTATCGAAATGCAGCATCGATGAAAGGTAAGGGAGTTGATGTCGCTCTGGGCGGCACAATCTATAGTGCGAAGGATTTAGATGTGAATCTGCGTGTTCTTTACGCGTATAACACGAACAAGATAACAGATAATCGCTTTGTTCCTACCGCTAGCTTCTTTTCTAACCCAGCCTATGGCGCAGCACTAGCGGGATATGCCAGTGATAAAGTGTTAGTGTACCGTAATGCGGGACTTGACGCAACCGGGATGACGCAGGTGTATAATGAGAAGAATGAGAAAGTGGCAGTAAATCAGAATGTAACAAGTGTTGATGCCTTGAAATATGCAGGCCGCACTGGTGCTCCTCATTTCGGAAGTATTACTCCTTCAGTACGCTATAAGGAATTTACGTTAATGGCGGTAGCTACTTACCAATTTGGGAATGTGTTTATGCGCCCGACGATCACTTCTTATTCTTCATCGCGATTGGGAACGAGATATGATCTGAGCGAGGATGTCGCCAGAAGATGGCAGCAGCCGGGCGATGAGGCTATAACGAATGTACCGGGTGTTGCCGGAACTTTTGCTCCAACGAGCTTACTTCGCTATCAGCAGTCGGATATCAACGTGCTTAAAGCTGATTACATTCGTCTGAGGGAGCTTTCCTTAACTTACAGTATTCCTGTATCAAAGTTTACGTCAGCGATCAAATCAGCAAACGTTGCTTTCAACGTTCGTAATCTCGGATTGTTATGGACGGCAAACAAGGAAGGTTATGACCCTGATTTTGCAACGCCACTCAGCGCTAATACCTTAGGTCTTCCGGCAGCTGTCTCCTATAATTTTTCATTGAATGTAAATTTCTAAAAGTATAGCTATGCGTTTAACTTATAAATCTCTTGTATTTGTTTTAGCATCCGCGCTTTTGGCAGGTTGCAAAGACTTTGTAGATATAAAAACTCAGGGTAACCTGGTTCCTAACGAAGTAATTAATTACCGTTATCTGTTAAATAACAGCAGCAATTTCACCGCTAATAGCAGTCTTCCTGATTTTGCGTCTTCAGATATCGATATTTCGGACGCTGCGCAGCAAAGCGGATTGGCGGGAGAATATTATTCAAATTTCAGAAATGCCTACACCTGGCAGTCCGTGATCTATCCTTTGGGCAGTAGCTCTGAGAATGATCTAAATTGGAATGGCTTGTATTCGGTGATCATGTATTGCAATACCATTATCAACGAAGTTCCCGGAAGTATAGGTACCGAGGCAGAGAAAGTCGCGCTGCTGGCCGAGGCGAAAGTGCACCGCGCGGATGCCTACGTATCTCTGTTAAATAGTTATGCAAAGCCATACAATGCTTCAACAGCCTCTACAGATCCGGGAGTGCCGCTTTTAGTAGAGCAGACGGTAAGTCAGAGTTTGAACAGGGCAAGTGTTCAGGCGGTGTATGATCTGATTCTTAAAGATTTACTTGATGCAATTCCGTCATTGCCGGAGACGCAACAATATACGACGCTTCCGGTTAAGGCGTCGGCGTATGGAGAGCTGGCACGTGTTTACCTGCTGCTGGGCGATTATGCCAATGCGAATACATACGCTGATCTGGCGCTGGCATCAAGGAGCACGCTGAACGACCTGAGCGTACTGACAGCGGTGACAACAACAAATTACCCACGTCGTATTCAGGATCCGGAGATCCTGCTTTCGAAATTGCCTAACGGCGGAACTGCCGCTTACACACCGACGGCCTTTAGGCTTAGTGATGAATATCTTCAGCTTTTAGGAACGAAAGATCAGCGCTATACACTGTTTACCGTTCCCGCGGCTACGATAAGTACTACTTACACCGGGCGCTATTTTTATAAGGAACGCGCTATTGGTGACACTAGAAATGAAGGTCCCTCAGTGCCGGAAATGATGCTGATAAAGGCAGAATATTTCGCGCGTAATAATGATGCGGCAAATGCGATGCTTTGGGTGAACAAGCTGCGGGTGAAGCGGTTTAAGCCGGAACATTACGTTGCTAAAACAGCGACTTCAGCAAATGATGCTTTGGTGCAGGTAGTTAATGAGCGCCGTATTGAGTTTTTTGGTACCGCCTTGCGTTGGGTGGATATGCGTAGACTGAAGGATGATGCCTTATTCCGGCGAACTTATACTCGTCAGTTTAACGGACAAACGTATACGCTGGATCCGTCGAGCAACAGGTATGTGTTTCCGATCGCGGAATCTCTCCGCCGTTTGAATCCGGAGATTGAACAAAACCCTTAACATTAAGGTCCCGGACTTCCGGGACCTTAATGTTTTGTATAATGATGTTTTGATAGCACAGGGAGTCCTGATGATAATTAGCATGGGGATTGCATGGCTGAATAGACAAAAACTACTAAATAAGATGAGAAATATGTTAGCGGGCGTATGCTTGCTGTTAGGTCCCCTGTTTGTTTCCGCGCAGGTTAAATTCAAAACGGAAGAGGTGTTGGTGAAACATGACACGCTGGCCTTGTCGGGAACATTAAGCATTCCGGCAAAGCCTGAAGCTTGTGTAGTGATCGTGTCGGGAACAGGTCCGCAGGATCGGGATGGAACGATGGCCGGGCATAAGATTTTCGCACAGATTGCGGATTATCTGGTTAGTCGTAATATCGCGGTGCTCCGTACCGACGATCGCGGAACCGGTAAATCAAACGGAAACTACATGCTTTCAACAACTGAGGATTTTGCTGTTGACGCTTTGGCTTGCGTGAAGTATCTGCAGACAAAGAAAGAGTTGAAGGGCGTTAAGATAGGACTCCTCGGGCATAGTGAGGGAGGCGCTGCAATAGCTATCGCTGCTACTCGCTCAGGTGATGTGAAGTTCCTGGTGAGTATGGCCGGTCTGGCAATGAACGGCCTGGACGCGCTCATTCGTCAGAATGACGATCTGGTAGCTAATGGTCCTCAAACGGAGTTTGACAAAAAGCGGTCTTTTGAGATTAACCACCTGATGTTTAATTTGGTACATAAGTATGCGCAGTCAGACTCACTTAAGGATAAGCTTGAGCAGACCTATGCCACATGGAAGGTTAAAGATGATTCTTTATTCAAAGCGTCGGGGCAGCAGTGGGATCATTTTCGCTTTCCGATATATAGTTATGTTATGACAGCGACGGGTCCCTGGTATCGTTTTTTCGTGAGATATGATGCCGCAGGGACTTTGGCAAAGGTTCGGGTTCCGGTGCTTGCCTTAAACGGTGATAAGGATCTTATGGTAGCTGGTAGGCAGAATCTGGATAATTGGAAAGCTTATACAGCCGCTGGTGGCAACAAGCAAGTGAAAACGGTGTTGTTACCAGGATTGAATCATTTGTTTTTGCCCTGTGTGGCGTGTGATTTGAAAGAATACAAAGATATTAAGGCTCCTGTATCTCAGGAAGCGTTGTCTATAATCACAGATTGGATAAAGCAGTTGAAATAATTACTGGATTTGTTGAATGCGGCTATCGTGCCGCTTTATAAAAAAGGTGCTATTTCGAGTAGAAATAGCACCCTTTTTTGTGTTTAGAAGTTTGGCTTCAATACGTATTTGTTGTAGAATCTGAAGATGTGTTCCACGGCCTCTTCGGCTGTGTCTACAAGGCGGTAAAGATTAAGATCTTCAGCATTGATGTTTTTAGCTTCCAGCATGTGTTGCTCTACCCAGTCGAGCAGTCCTTTCCAATATTCGGAGCCTACCAATACAATCGGGAAGCGCGCGATCTTTCCTGTCTGGATGAGTGTGATCGCTTCAAATAGTTCGTCCATTGTTCCGAAGCCTCCGGGGAGCACGATAAAGCCCTGCGAGTATTTCATGAACATAACTTTTCGGACGAAGAAATAGTTAAACTCAATGAGTTTGTCGCGGTCAATATATTTATTGTGAAACTGTTCGAAAGGCAACTCAATATTAAGTCCTACAGATTTTCCTCCGGCTTCGTAGGCGCCTTTATTTGCCGCCTCCATGATGCCGGGGCCTCCACCTGAGATTACGCCATATCCATGTTCTGTGAGCAAACGGGCGATGTTCTCGGCAAGCTTATAGTAACGGTTGTCGGTATGTGTTCGAGCGGAGCCGAATATAGAGACGCATGGGCCAATTTTGGCAAGCTTCTCAAATCCGTCGACAAATTCAGCCATGATCTTAAAGATAGACCAGGAGTCGGTAACCTTAATTTCCTGCCAGCCTTTGTTTTCAAAGGCGCTTATAATTCTTTCGTCATTCGTCATATGCCATTGTTGTTATGCCATGGCCATTAACATCCTTCTGACCGGCCAGGCTGTTTGTAAAATATGCCCTGTTTGAGGGCGTGGGCAATATCAGTAAAATATTATAAATAAAAAGTTATGTTATAAAAAACTTACGCGCTGAGGTTGGGCATCAGGCATAATCGATGCTTGTATCTTAGTTGCACTGTATGTTCCTGTTGATGTCTGCGGAAGACCTTGTCGATGTCTCTGACAACTTGTGGGTAGACACTCAGGGAGCTCAGTGCCGGCGCTGCCAATGCCAGCAGAAGTGCCTGTAGCTGTTGCTGGCTTAGTCGCGTTGTTTGTTCAAACTCATGACAGATGACCGGTGCTGGTGCAAATATCTCCTTTAGCTGGTCATGAGTAGGCTGCACGTGTTGTTCTCCAGACTGGATATACTTTTTTACCAATTGTACACAATCAAGATCCGCAGGATCTGTGCCTGTGATGGATGTCCACAATAAGAGCACATGAGCCGAAGGCTTCATGATGCGTCTAAACTCTTGAATGGCCGCAGTCGGCTCGAATTTTCCGAAAGACTCTGCCACCGTGATAAGATCGCTGCTCTTGCTGGCGATGTCATTGTTCCTGATGCTGTTTCCCGCGATGCTGAAATTGGGATGGTCTTTGAGCTTACTTTCATATAGGCATCTCAGGTTGGGAGTTGCTTCGACACTCGCTACCTGATAACCGCCAAAGAGAAAGAGTGAAGAAAGTATGCCTGAATAGCTGGAGAAATCGGCAATAGACAATTTATCTCCGAAGTTAATGGAGTTGTGTAAAAAGCGGATGATGTCGTCCGAATATATTGAAGCCAGTGGAGAAAGGTCTCCTGCGAGTTCGTTTGAATTGAGTACGTTCATAGATGAGAGAGCAAATAGTCCCAAAATGCAAGAATGGTTTAAGAGGGTATTTTGTTTTAAGAAAAAAATAAAATTTTAATGAAGCGTAACGTCAATTAAATGAGTTGGTTTGATTATGGGGGTGATTTTTTTTAGGAAAAAAGGTATTTGCGCTATTGACAAAAGTTAAATTCTGCCTATATTTGCAACACCAAAAACGGAATACACCGTGCGAAAGTAGCTCAGTTGGTAGAGCACAACCTTGCCAAGGTTGGGGTCGCGAGTTCGAATCTCGTCTTTCGCTCCAATCCCTTCTCAAAAGAAGGGATTTAGTTTTAGAGGCTTTCTTTAAAGCGGCTCGGGTGGTGGAACTGGTAGACACGCAGGACTTAAAATCCTGTTCGCCTTACAGCGAGTGCGGGTTCGATTCCCGCCCCGAGTACTGAATGCAGGTTATGATAGTTTAACTATCGGAACCTGCATTTTTTATTTATAATTCATTGCTTAACTGACAACCTATGCGTGAGCAACCTGCTGCTTGGAGTTGCTGACACTGTCGTTTTTTCTACTTCGATGAAAAAGATTGATCTATGTTGTGTTGGACATATCACCCTGGATAAGGTGGTAACTCCCGAATCCGTGACATTTATGCCGGGAGGTACGTCATTCTATTTTTCAAGGGCAATAGAAAATTTTGATATTTCTTATAAGTTGGTGACAAGCCTCGCCGCGACAGAGCTTCATATCGTTGATGATATGAGTAGTTCGGGGATTGATGTAGCTTGTTATCCCTCAGAGAAGACGCTTTACTTTGAAAATATATATGGAGAAAATCCTGATCAACGTACGCAGCGTGTGTCGCAGGTTGCGGATCCGTTTGATATAGTTCAATTTGATGGCATTGAAGCCCAGGTGTTTCATTTAGGACCTCTGTTAGCGGAGGATATTTCTCTGAATATTGTTCGAACCTTAGCGGCACGAGGAAAGGTATCATTGGACGCGCAAGGCTATTTGCGCGTTGTAAAGGATGGCGCTGTGGTTTCCGTGACCTGGGAGGATCGGGCGTCGTTTCTTGAGCATGTGCATTATCTCAAAGTAAATGAGGATGAAATGGAAGTGTTAACAGGGTGCTCGGATGTAGAACAAGGTGCGTATAAGTTATATGAGATGGGTGTAAGGGAAGTTATAATAACGCTGGGAAGTAAGGGTTCTGTCATATATGACGGTACCCGGTTTTATGAAATTCCAGCGTATAAGCCTTTGCTCTTAACCGATGTGACCGGATGTGGTGATACTTATATGGCGGGATATTTATTTCAGCGTATTAAAGGAGCTGATTGTGAACGCGCGGGCAACTTCGCCTCGGCTATGGCCTCGGTGAAGATTGATGCCGCCGGTCCTTTTACGGGAACGCCGGACGATGTTAATGTCCGTATGGCATCCATATGTTAGTACACTGATTGTATATCTATTTTTCGCTGATTGAAATTGATAGATTGACCAGCGGCTACTCCTTCTAAAGCTCTGGCAATCGGAGAATTTGAGGAAATCAACTGATAGGGTATTGAATCGAGAAATACTTGTCCTAAACTGATGCTAATATAAAAATTCCCGAGGCTTGTATGCAATAGGGCCCCGGTTCCCGCTGAAGCGCATGGTTTAGTCGGATTGATTTGAAGCAGGGCATGTTTTAGCTTTTGAGTTTCGAAGAGTTGTGCCTGACTCATTCTGATTTCCTGCTGTAGCATCTCACGCGAGGTTTCATATTTATCGCCCGCGCTACTTTTGGTCTCATTCTCGGAGGCTTTTCTTGCGGAGCTGATTTCCGCTTCTGCCATGCAGAGCTTCGTTTCCAGTTGTTCCATCGCCAGGGCATATAACGCCTCTTTGGTTTGTATCATTTTGTGCTAAAAAGAACAAAAATACGAGAATAAATGGCAGTCGCTGAATATTGCCTGCCTTTACATATGTTAAAGCAGGTGACATGCGCCGGGTTCATGATTTCAACAGGCCTGACCAAGCCCCATATCATGTATTTTCTTAATGCTTTGTTAGCAGGAACATCCGATAACTATCAGCTGGTATCTCTAATCCGACTTTACTAATTCTCATCTTTTATTAAAAAGTCCGGGTTTGGAAATTTGGGATCTCAGCAGATGACGTTATCGGATGTTCCATATTTTACTTAATATGAATCGGCATGCCTGAAAACTTCTTTATGTATGTCGATCTAAGGTGGGCCTATTTTTTTGTTGTCTTTGTGCGGGTTGTTTTCGTTGTTTTTACTTCCACTTTTTTTACGGGCGTAACTTTTTTTGTTTCCGCTTTTTTAGCAGGTTGCTCTTTTTGAGAAACTACTGTTGTGGCTTTTTCTTTTTTAATAGCCTTTTTTACAGGTGCAGCGAAGGTGCCGGCGGCAATACCTGCCATGGCAAGTATGAGCAATGTTTTTTTCATGTTTTTGAGGTTTTAATTAAAAATGTAGAACTATTTATGCTTTGTCTCGGTAGCTTTTGGTACTTGTTTTTAAATGTCTGTTTTTTTGATTTTCGTGTTTTTTTACCCGGCTAACATGCTGATGTTATGAGTTACACCGGTGAGTATTTCTATTTTATTTTATCAGTTATTTGCCTTTGTTGAAATCAAATATCAAGGCTGTTTATGAAGTTTCGGTGAAGAAAAAGAGGGTGGTTTTTAAGGGAAAGAATCAGTGCTGGAGTTGAAGTTGAGTGCGGACGTGATAGCACTCCGTACCCATATAAAGGAGGTCGGATCAGGTAAATTAGGACGTTTATGAATCTAGTTATTTGATTTGTTTCGTCTGGTAGTTGTTGTATATGAAAAGGAGAATCATGAAGTATGAGGCATGAATAAGTTGTGCTTCGATGGCATTCCAGTTTTCTATGGAGGCGCTGCCAAATATGAGTATAGCCATAAGAGTAAGGCCTGAGTAGATCGTTTCGCGAGTTCTAAATCCTATGATCAGGCTAAATCCTATAAGAAATTCAGCGAACGGTAAGATATAAGCAAAGGGCTGAATGATTATTTCCGGAAGGAGCGACTTTTCCATCGAACGTATCAGCCATTCAGTGAAAGATGTTAATTTCGGTATCCGAACCAGACCGTGTCCCAACATAGAAATCGCTATCGGTAAGCGTAGAAAAAAGAGGGTTGTTTTTGCGTCTTTTATACGTATCGTTCAATATAGGGATTTTCTGAGTTAGATATTGAAAAAGGAGTGTGTAAGACGAATTTTATTCGCCTGATACTGAATCTTGGTTAGTAGGTGTTTTTTGTGGCTTTTTTACCTGTTTCTGTTTTTAAATAGCTAATATTGTGGTCTGGTTGAAATAAATTTTGAGCCTGTCGGGTCTTTCGACAACTTCAATCTAACCATCATGATAACATTAGTAATTGCAACTTATAACTGGCCGGAAGCTTTAAAGCTATGCTTGGACAGTTTGCGCCATCAGACTTTAATGCCACGTGAGGTGATTATTGCGGATGATGGGTCAACGGAAACCACGAAAAGCCTCATTGAGACGTTTATCAACAGCTCAGGGATCGATGTCAGGCATATATGGCATTCAGATCAAGGGTTTCGCCTTTCGCAAATAAGGAATATGGCAATAGCTGAGGCGAAAGGGGAGTATATCGTGCAGATTGACGGGGATATTTTAATGCATCCACGATTTCTTGAGGATCATCGACGAATTATGAAGAGAGGATATTTCGTGGCAGGATCAAGAGTGATGTTGTCTCAATCAGCAACGAATAAATTGCTCAAAAATGTGAGGGAGCTTTCCATATTTAGGTTGTTGTGGGCTTCAGGACTATCTCTTAACTCTTTGCGCATAGCTTTCATGATGCTTGCTTTGAAGAGACGTTACAAGGTTTCAGGCCGTTATTCGCTCTATATAAAAGGGTGTAACATGGCCTTTTTCAAGCAGGACTTTCTGTCTGTTAATGGTTATAATGAGGACATTGAAGGTTGGGGGTTTGAGGATGTTGATCTTGCTAATCGTTTGCTTCATAGTGGAATAGAGAAGATGTTTGTCAAGTTTGGCGCGATAGCGTATCATCTTTGGCATACGCCCGCAAGTCGCGAGAGGCTAAACGACAACTATAAAATAATGAAGGAGTGCATTTTGAATGGTGGTTTTTATGTCCCTAATGGCATAGATAAATATTTGAATTAACCATCGGCTACCTGAGGATACGCGTTCTTGATATGAGTCTCTGCCTAGATAGTAAGCGCGATATAATATGCCGAAATTAGCAGAGTTGTTCAAGTTGCTCAAACACCGTTGTTAGGGATCTTCCTTTTTCTGTTAGATGATATTCGACATTCAATGGTTTTTCTTTTATCACAACTCTACTTATTAGCCCTTCTTCTTCCAGTCCGCGTAGAGCTACCGACAAGGATTGCCTGCTTGCGTTGGGAAGTTGCTGTTGTAATTTGCTAAACCGTACGGGGGTTTCTATCGATAATCGAAAAATATCGGCTTTCCATTTTCCGGATAAGGATTTCAATAGACCGCTTGCCGGACAAGTTTCATCGTCTTTTTTTTTCATAGTTGTTATAATTTGAATACCTTAAAGAGGGAATAGGCTATCAATATTTAAAGATACAAAAGAATTGGAGCTAAGCTCAGTGTAGAATCCTGTCAGATCAACTTTTTTGAAGTCATGTTTTTCTGACCTATTGCAAAAATAGTAAGCTTAGTCGATTTTTGCTTGTTGACATCGCAGATACATCAATAGAGTGGGGAATTATTGAAATATTGATCCTTTAACATATAATTAGCAATAATACAAAAGATGAAGCCGGAAAAACTTGCCGCCTTAAGCACGGAAGAATTAATAAAGAAGAAGAATCAATTTAAAGGAATTGCAATTGGCTTTGGAGTGATGTATGTTTTGGCAATGGGGGTTTTTGTATATCTTTTATTGGTGCGGCAGTTGAAAAATGTATCAGTAGCCGCATTTATTCCACTTTTTGGACTTCCAGCCTCACTTACACCTTTTTTCGTATACTTAGGGATGCTAAATAAGGAACTAAAGTCAAGAGGTGTTAAATAATCCTCTTATTTATCGGTTTTTTGAGTTTTTTATAACCTTATTAAATGGAATCTTTGGGTTTTAGCACTCCGTTCCTTTTTTTCTAAATGGAGGGAATATTGATTGGCTGAATACCAGTCCTATAACCCTTGTCTTACTTTGTATAAAATGTTGATAAAGAATAATTCAGTGTGCCCTTTTAGTTTTCCTCAAGTGAATAGTTGCTCAAGAATGAAGAGCCTAATAATTTCAGTGATGCTCCTTTTTGTTTTTACGGGCGTAGCTGCTCAGGAAAAGGAAGTGAACTTTGGAAGAAAATATGTTCGGGATAACGATCAAAAAACTACAATTGAAATTAGTGAGGCGCAGGAGCTGGTCTATATTATTCTTGCGATAACCGATTTTGCGAAAGAAAATCCCGGGATGACCAAACAGGGAACGGAATATTTTAACGATGTACAAGCTCATTTCTCTCAGTTCTCCGACCTCGCAGTTGTGCATGCCTTCGATAAATTATTAAGGCATAATGTGGTCAATTATTTTCTTCTAGCAGGAAACGCTTACGGCTTTCAATTTGAAGGAGAAAGACTGCATCCAACGAGAGTTTATAATTTTCCGGCAAAGGGCATCGGGAAGTATAAGATTACTGTTAATCCTATAACGGTTCACCTGCAAGAACTGGAGGAGTTCGTTAGGAAATCAGACTACCGCGGCTTTTATAAATCCCACAAATGCTACTATGATAGTTTAAAAACTGAATATCGGAAGTACGCGACCATCGGAGAGCAAAAGGAATGGTTGGAAAGTCATTTTGACTACAATATCAATAGTTACCGAGTGTTAACCTCGCCTCTTATCGCGGGAATGAATGCCACTCATACTTTTGAGGATAATGGCTTCAAGGAGATATTACTTTTCTTACCTACCATTCGTGACGAGAAAGGATGGACTGCGGACGTTAAAAAGGCTATGAATAGCAGAATTATCTTCACCGAAATAGATCATAATTATGTTGGTCCGGTTAGCGAGAAATATCTGGAGCGCATACAACGTGTTTTTAACAACCGTGATAAATGGATAAATATCGGAAATAAGAGTACCGAACATTATCCAAGTCCGATAAAAGTTTATGATGAGTACCTGACCTGGGGATTATTCCTGCTATATGCCTATGATAAATTCGGTGAGGATAAGGCGCTCTTTCAGCAAATTGTTGATAATGTAAATGATATGATGATTAACAAGAAAGGTTTTCCTAAGGCCAGGGAGTTTAATGCTGAATTGCTGCGTTACTATAAAAGCGGACTATACGCTAAAATTGAACAATTGTACAAGCCGCTTTTAGAGTGGAGTGAGAGTCAATAATAGGGTCCCTGTCGGCTTGATGGAGATATGCGTCTATCAGGAAAGGCTTGTGTGCATGGCTTTTCCGGGAAATTTATTTAAAAGAATGAGGAATGGAGAACACAGATCAGGTTGCTAAAGTGCTAATTTACAGTCACGCATTTTTTGGCGGGATAGGATTGATAACGGGAATTACAAGCATTTTGGTAAAGAAAGGAGGGGATAGGCATAAGACAATGGGTAAGATGTTTTCTTTTACGATGTTGATAAGTGCGCTGGTGTCTCTAATTGTAGCGCGTATGCCCTTTCATGAAAATCTGTTTTTATTCTTAATCGGAGTTTTTACTATTTATATGATATTAGCCGGAAACAGGGCCTTGACTTTCAGGGGCGACTTGAAATTGAAGGCTGACTGGAAGGATAAGGCCGTATCGGGGAGTATGTTTTTAATCTCAGCCTTGATGCTCATTCTCGGCACCATCGGTGTTATTCAAAAAGTGAATAACAGTATCTTGTATCTTTTTTTTGGTGGTTTCGGCGCGTTCATGGCAGTTCGTGATTTTAAAATGTTTCGCGTCTTTAACGAAAAGAAAAAAATGTGGCTTAGCAGCCATATCGGTAGAATGGTAGGCGCGCTTATTGCATCTGTAACAGCCTTTTTGGTGGCAGGATTAGATATTGGAACAGTGTTGGTTTGGATAATGCCTACAGTATTGGGAACGTGCTATATCATCTATTGGAACAGAAGGTTGAAAATCTGATTGTTAGAGTTTTTAACAACAGCTCATTTGGGGGCTTTCGTGAATCTTAGCCGATTGTTAAGTTTCTTCCCGGGTCAAAGATTGTGAGGGATAGAGCTCCTTTTTCTTTACGATGGTAGCGGATCCGCTCAGCTCTGAGAATGCAGTTTAGAGAATTGCAATCACAGACACATTCAGGAATTAGCTGACGATGCTCCGAATTTACGAGAAAAAAGAAAGGGCAAGCGATGAAAATCATGCTTGCCCTTTATCAGTGCGCCCACCTGGGCTCGAACCAGGGACCAAAAGATTATGAGTCTTCTACTCTAACCGACTGAGCTATAGGCGCTGCTCAACGTTGTCGTTTTGCGTGGTGCAAATGTAGTAATTGCAATGGATTTTACAAAAAAATAATCCTTAAAATACCTGAAAAACGCGTATAAATTTAACTTTGTTCCATGCCTAATATTAAAAATATCATCTTCGATTATGGGAACGTAATCTTCATGATCGACTTTCTTAAAACCCAAAATAGTTTTACTGAGCTGGGTATCAAAAATGTAGAGAAGTTTTTCGCACACACCGGACATGATCCGCTCTTTGATCAATTCGAAAAAGGAGATATTAGTGCCGATACGTTTAGAGATGGCGTTCGTCGTATTACAGAGCGCGCGGAATTATCAGATGAACAGATAAATAACGCATGGACGAGTTTGCTCATCGGTGTTCCCCCTGTAAACCATGAGCTCCTTCTTTTGGCAAAAAGGAAGTATCGAACTTTTCTTCTTAGTAACATCAATGAGATTCACCTCGATTTTATCTCCGAGTATTTAAAACGGGAATTCGATATTGAATCAAATGATGTGTTCTTTGAGAAAGTCTATTACTCCCATCTTGTGCGTATGCGTAAACCGAATAGGGAAATATTCGAGTTGGTGCTTAAGGAAAATGGACTTGATCCGGCGGAAACTTTATTTGTTGACGATAGTCCTCAGCATTTAGCTACGGCAAAGGAGCTGGGGTTACGGACACATCTCATGACACGTGAGGATTCGTTGGAAAAGTTTCTTTACCGTGAAGGTTTGCTATAATAGATTAGCTATAGCGTCTTGACCGATCGCTATAGCTTTGTATCGACTTTCAGCGATACTACTGCGATTATTATTCGCAATTTATGCTTGCTGGCTACCCTTTACGGGAGCCCCATTGCTGTCAGGCTACTTATTTTTGCTTTACAGCATTAGTTTGCCGTATTCAGTTTTGTTGAGAAAAATAACATCTGGTATTTTATTGCATTTCGCCAGTAAACCCAGTCATGCTTTCCCGGACGGGACACAAACTCATGCGGAATATTCATATACAAAAGTTTTTCATGAACTGCGACATTTCCTTTGTAGAAGAAGTCTCCACTGCCACAGTCAATGATTAACGCGGGGGCGGTGATCGGCGAGAGTAGATGGATTATGTTTATCACGGTGTTTCTTTCCCACAGCTCCGGTTGATCACTGTAAGAACCCAGTCGTTTAGCGATATCCCAATTCGCGGGGAATGGTCTGAAATCGAGCCCGCCACTCATACTCCCCGCAGCGATAAATTTATCCTGATGTTTAAGCGCCAGATAAAAAGCTCCATGCCCTCCCATACTTAATCCTGAGATTGCTCGCCCTGAACGATCAGCAATCGTCTTATAATGAGAATCTATCCAATTTATAAGTTCGTCAGCCACATAAGTTTCATACCTTATGGACTTATCAATGGGACTATCGAAATACCAGCTGCTGAAGTTTCCGTCAGGACAAACAATAAGAATATTATATTGATCTGCTAACGTCTGCAGCTCGGGACAATTATCGGCCCAGCTTTTATAATTGTTGCTGTATCCATGCAAAAGATAAAGCACAGGGAAGTGCTTATGCTTGCTATAGGATGCCGGACTAATAATAACAGCTTTGATATTCTTATTCATCGATTCGCTGTGGGTAAGGATCGTATCGATGCTGGCAGCCTTTGTGTAGGTTAAAGTAAATACAGCGAGTAGTGTTAGAAAATAGTTCTTCATATTTCAGCTTGTAGGTTATTTCTAAATAGAATGCAGACACTGTTCGGAATTATGCTTTTCCGTTTTCTGCTTCAAAAACAGAATCAATGGATAGCGAGTCATTCCTTTGATAGGCAGCTACAGCGAGCCTGTCACACCGTTCATTTTCGGGATGGCCGGCATGTCCTTTTATCCAACGGAAAGCGACTTTATGTAATTTGTAGACATTTAGAAATCGTAGCCAGAGGTCTTTGTTTTTCTTCCCCTCAAAGCCCTTATTCAGCCAGCCAAACACCCATTTTTTTTCAACAGCATCGACGACGTACTTTGAGTCCGACCAAATAAGCACCTCCTGACCTGGTTTTTTCAAGGCTTCAAGTCCAACAATAACTGCTAATAGTTCCATTCTGTTATTAGTGGTTCTCCTAAACCCTGCGGATAATTCCTTATAATGCATCCCGGCTCTAAGCACCACGCCATACCCGCCAGGTCCAGGATTTCCGCTCGACGCTCCATCTGTAAAGATCTCAATCATATCTCCTCAAAATTAAAAATATTCGATGGAATAGCGCTTTAAGCATCGGTTTTGACAACAAGAAAAAACTAATTAAACTTACAATCAGGTACTTTTAATAATTTGAAAAGAAAAATTTGCAGACTGCAAAAATCAACCTATATTTGCATCACCAAAACACGGTGGATGTAGCTCAGTCGGTTAGAGCACCAGATTGTGGTTCTGGGGGTCGCCGGTTCGAGCCCGGTCTTCCACCCTAAAAGCCTTTCAAGATATCTTGAGAGGCTTTTTGATTTAAGATATTATCCAATCTTCTATACAAGGAATCAAACGGAATTTTCGGGGAAATGCTGCTTTATCGTATCAACTTTCGATGCGACTCTGCAATCCGTTATATTGTCCTACACAATTGCCGGTTTGTTTTCTTGGGTTGGAATAATGTAATTTAGCACCTTTTCGATAAGGGGTACCAGGGGTATAAATAACAGTACGCCAGCGGTATTGAAGATCATGTGGGCATTTGCGATTTTCTGTTCAATAAGTGCCCCGCCGGAAAGCTGATCTATAAAACGGGTAAACAAGGGAAATAGGAGCAAGCCTATCGCAATGGATACCATGTTAAATAGTAAATGAAATATTCCCGTCTTAACGGCTTGTCGGTCGGATCTAATGGTTGCCAGTAATGTATCGGAGCAGGTGCCTAATTCCGCACCCAGCATTACGGCTATACCTCCGCTTAAGCTGATCAATCCTTTTTTAGCGAGGGTGATCACCATGCCTACCGTGGCCGAAGAAGATTGGATTGCCAGAGTGACAATAGCGCCTACGAAAGTACCACGCAAAGGGTTTTCCAGTTTTGACATCAATGACAAGAAATCCTCGTGGTTTCGCAGTGGTTCCACAGCACGTTCCATTGTATAGAGCCCAAAAAACAAGATGCCGAAATAGAGCACAACCTTTGCGGGGTTCGATACCTTTTCATTTTTTGTAAATAGGCTGAATATTAATCCCAATATGATAGGTATTGGCGAATACTGGCCGATGTCCAGAGCTATCAGTTGGCTGGAAAACGTAGTGCCAATATTGGCGCCCATCACGATTCCCAGGGACTGCCGGAAGCTGAGCGCTCCCGCATTTACCAGAACGATGGTCATAATGATAACTGCCGATGAGGAGTCGAGAATGGTGGTGATCACAATACCAGTTAGTATGGCGGTAAATATGTTTCTTGTAAAGTAGCCTAACCATTTCTTTGCCTTGTCGCCAAGTAATGCTTTTAGGGTGTCCGAAAGATTGTTGATTGCAAAGAGGAACAGACCAAGTCCTCCCAGTACCATCAGTATGATCTCCCAGGTGTTTTCCATAGGCAAATATTATGTAAAGTCTTTTAATCTAACAGATTGCAGAGATTGTGGTTTAGAAGTACGTGTTATGCTTATGTTAAGGATAATTCAGTAAGATGGTCATGGTATATTGAGTTAGCAGTTGCTATTGTTTCGTTCGGAGAAACATCCATTCATTACGCTCACTTGAAGGATGGCTTATAAAAGCCTTTACCAGGTCATTTGCTAGATCTCAAATTAAGGTTCGGTACTCCATGGGGGTAAGTCCTACCTTGTTTTTAAATAGCCTGGTAAAATGTTGTTGATATTTAAAACCAAGTTCGTCCGCAATTTCATTGATAGGTTTATTGAACATAGCGATGCGCTCTTTCGCTTCTTCAATTAATTTCAACTGGATATAGTCCAAGGCGGTGGTGTCCGTTTCTTTCTTTATCAGGTCGCCAAAGTAATTGGCTGATAGGTTCAGCTGCTCCGCACAGTAAGTAACTGTTGGCAGGCCTAAGCTACTTCCAAGCCCCTCCTTAAAGTATTCGTTCAGCAAGTTTTCAAAACGCGCAAGAATGTCGCGATTGGCATGGTTCCTCGTAATAAACTGCCGATCGTAATAACGCATACAATAATTTAAAAACAGCTCGATATTTGACAAGATGAGCGTTTTGCTATGCTTGTCGATGTTCAGGTCGATTTCCGTTGCTATTTTATTCAGACAATCGTTGATCGTAGCACGCTCCTTCTTTGACAGATGTAAAGCCTCATTTACCGCATATGAGAAGAATTTATAATCTTTAATAATTTTCCCTAGCTGTGTACCTGCAATGAAGTCGGCATGAAACACTAATGCGCGTCCCGAAGGTTTTATACGTTTACCCTTACTATCAATCCCATATACCTGACCTGGTGATATGAATACAAGGGTTCCATCCTCATAATCATATGGCTGACAGCCATACCGGATGTCTCCACATTTAATATTCTTCAGGAAGATAGCATAAATGCCCATGTACCTGCGGAACTGTTGGTAGCTGGGTATCTCATCAAAGTTTATCACGCTCACCAGAGGATGTTTGGTTTCAACACCCATAGCATCATTGTACTGACTAACAGTATCAATACGTTCCATTTGTTGCTTCATAAGAATCAATGTACACCAAATTTAAAGAACCTTGAATAAGTATGAATGCTCTCTTAGCTAAATCAGTAAAAGTGGTAAATAGAACAGTATTCTGTATAAGTGCTCCATGAGTATTAATAATGAACTTTGTCATAGTCAGTTGCTGTATACCCCTTAGAAATTAGATATGATCTATAGAATAATAAATCTCACGCTCTGTTTTTTCATCCTTACGGGATGTCTCCGGCACGCGAATGATCATGCCCTGAATGCAGTCACTCAGCGTGACTCAATTTTTCCAACCGGAGATCGTACGGCTGCCGACTTCTTCGTTGGTAAGGCCTATTTATATCCGTTAGTAGCTAGAGATAGTAATAACGAATATAGTATGGGAAGCGTAACATTTGAGGCGGGAGCAAGAACAAACTGGCACGTACATCCAAAAGGGCAGGTGCTCCTTGTAACCGAAGGCATAGGTTTGTATCAGGAGCGCGGTAAGCAACAAAGAATTATTGAGAGAGGTGACGTGGTAACTATTCCTGCAAATGTAGAACACTGGCATGGGGCGACAGCAGGAACGAGCATGGTACACATCGCCATCACTAACTACAAAAACGAAAAAAATGTTATATGGGGTGAACCTGTTTCTGAAGATACCTACCGGCAGGCAAATCAACCATAAACATCAACTATTTGCTACCATCATGAAAATCAAGCGCAGTTTAATTCTTCTTTTTCTAATAATAAGCCATTTTACTATGCAAGCGCAATACCCACCAACATCAACAGGCGGATTAGATGCCCGCCAAGGCTCATTGGCGACCATTGCCGCCCTTACAGCCTCGGGCAATGTTCTCCTACTGGACGACGCTTTTAATAAGGGCCTCGACGCGGGACTAACAATCAACGAAATAAAGGAGGCTTTGGTGCAATTATATGCGTACTGCGGATTTCCTCGTAGTCTCAACGCGTTGAATACTTTCAAAAGCTGCCTCGATAAGCGAACGGCTCGGGGTCTGAGGGATCAGCAAGGCGCGCCGATTGTCGAAAATGTTTCATCTGATAAATATGAACAAGGTAGACAAGTGCTAGAGCTTTTGACGGGGATGCACCAGGCCAAGCCTGCTCCAGGCTTTGGAGAGTTCGCTCCTCGTATTGACGCGTTTTTAAAGGAGCATCTTTTTGCTGATATTTTTAGTAGCGATGTATTGAACTTTGCACAACGTGAGTTGGTAACCATCTCTGCGCTCGCCGCAATGCCTGGCGTTGAATCTCAACTAAAGTCGCATCTTTCTATGGGCAGAAACACCGGCATTACCGACGCGCAACTAAAAGACTTAAGCGACATTATCGAGATGCACGGCGATAGTCAGCTGGCAAATACCTTGAGATCTTCTATCGGATCGGCGGTGGCAAGTTCTGAAGGCACGCAGATCCTATTGCGTCTTTCTGAGATCGAAGTCCATTCGCAACACCTTGAGGATTATCTCGCGATGTTAAAAATTGAAGCAGAAACGTCAGTAAGATTAGAGCCTGGCGTGGTGGCCATCTTTCCCATGATGTTAAAGGAGCATCCTGAAAGGATAAGAATTGTAGAAGTCTATAAGGATAAGCAAGCCTATGAAAGTCATCTGCAGACACCGCATTTTCAATATTACAAGCAGAATACGCTCAGCATGATAAAGTCCCTATCACTGGTGGACATGAAGGCGCTGGATCTGTCGTCAATGATTTACATATTTCGGAAGGTGAAGTTTTAGCTCTTTCGATTCCAACGGCGATCGAAATTATAAGTAACCATAATCTCTTCAATATGAACAAGAATAATGAATTTGCAGGATCTCGGAGAAAGTTCCTGCAGCAGACCGCTATCATGGGGGCGGGTGCCGCTCTGGCAAATCCTTCAGCGTTATTCGCTGTTGATCACGAGTACAAGAGCAATGAAAAGAGGGGAAACAAGCCTATAAAATCAAAAGGTTACGCCGGGATAAGTGAAACGGCTGCGCTTCAACCATGGGAATTTGAGCGGAGAGCTGTGGGCGACGACGATATATTAATTGACATTAAGTTCTCAGGTATTTGCCATTCTGATATACATACCATAAAAGGACATTGGGGAAAGCAAGTTTACCCTCAGGTAGTCGGACATGAAATCGCTGGCGTCGTTGCTGCCGTGGGTAAAAACGTTACTAAATTTAAAGTCGGCGACCAGGCTGGTGTGGGTTGCATGGTCGATAGTTGCATGAATTGTATGAGTTGTAATAACGGAGAGGAGCATCACTGTGACAATGGGGGCACGGTTTATACCTATGGTAGTCCCGATAAAAGCTCTCCCTCTGGAATCACTCAAGGTGGCTACGCTCGTAATGTTGTTGTAAAAGCTCATTTCGCCATTAAAATTCCCCTAGGTATTCCATTAGAAAATGCTGCCCCATTGCTTTGTGCGGGCATTACTACCTATTCGCCGCTCATGAACGCGCGGTTCCTTAGAGGCGATAAGGTGGGAGTTGCGGGCATCGGAGGGCTAGGACATTTAGCTATTAAACTTGCGGTGGCTAAAGGCGCGGAGGTGTATGCCTTTACAACTTCGGCTGAAAAACGTGATGACATCCTTTCATTTGGAGCGAAAGAAGTAATTGTGGTTGATAACGTTGATAAGCTAAAGCCCTATCGCGGAAAATTGGATTATATGATCTCAACGATACCATATGCTTTTGATGTGTCTAGCTATATTATGGTGGTCAAACCTTACGGTCACTTTACACAGGTAGGGCAACCTATCAAAGGCGAATTCACTATTAACAATGGAAATTTTTTCATGAGTCGGGTCAATTATAATAGCTCCGTAATAGGGGGCATTCCTGAAACGCAGGAGGTGATGGACTTTTGCGCTTTGAACAGGATTTATCCTCAAGTCGAGATTATCAAAGCCAGTCAAATCAATGATGCCTGGGAAAAGGTTGTAAACAAGCAGGCTCGTTATCGGTATGTAATCGACGCCGCGTCCATCTGATACACGCTTCGCATTAATCTGATCCTCTAAATGCGGATCTTTAACTTCCGGATGCGATACTGTTCATATTCAGGTCTGTAGCCGGTAAATAACGAGCCGCATTTAGTTTCGCTAGTCCTCCATCCATCTTAGGAACGATGATGTTCTGATTTTGCTGACAATGATCTTTTCTGGTACATTAACGTTGGTCTTTATAAATAATTTCCGGTTGAAGTAATGTTCTATATTTTGAATAGTCTCTCTGTTCACGATGAATTTTCTATTAGCGCGAAAAAATTGATAAGGATTTAGTAACAGCTCCAATTGCTCAATGGTATACGATACGGTATATAACCGTTCTTTAGAAGCATATAAATATACCAGGCCATTGGCAGTATAAGCGAAGTTAATATCGCTTGTTTTCACAGGGACAATGGCTTCTTTTACATGTACCAACAGGGTTTTTTTGTAACCTCCGTCCATTTGCGCCAGCATCTTATTTATGCCTGTGGCATATCGTCCGTTGTTAGAAGAAAGATGTTCCTTGAGCCGGAGGAATTTATCGAGGCTCCGCCGAATCATCACCTCATCGATGGGTTTCAGAATGTAGTCAATCCCGTTTGCTTCAAATGATTTTATCGCGTATTCGTCATAGGCGGTACAGAAAATAACCGGCGCCGAGGATGGTATTTGTCTGAAGATCTCAAAACTCAGACCATCGCCGAGTTGTATGTCCGAGAAAATAAGCTCAGGATGTGTGTTGACCTGTAGCCACGCTACGCTGGCGGCGACTGACGATAGTATTGCTACTACTTCTATCTTTGGATCAACGAGCAAGAGTGTCTCTTGTAATTCCTTTGCTGTCTTCAGTTCATCTTCAATGATTATTACGTTCATGCGTTCAATAATGGTAAAATAACTAAAAATTTTTCTTCTGAACGGATCACTTCTACCGGTCTCGTTGATAATAGTTTATAGCGGAGAATGATATTCTTTAATCCAGTTCCGGTTCCCTCTGCCGGACTGTTTTTGGGTTGATAGTTATTCGTTACGCTCAAGGTATCCGTATCCAACGACTCGATGGTAATCTTTAAAGGCGCCTCAGCGGAAAAATTGTTGTGCTTAATGGCATTTTCAATTAAAAGCTGTAGCGTCAGAGCCGGTAATTTGTGTTTATTGTGCCGCGGTGAAATGTTTAACGTTACTTCTAACGACTCTTCAAACCGTTGACAAAGGATGTATATGTATGACTTTATAAATACTAACTCGTCTTCAAGTTCGCTGAGATGATGTTCATTGAAATTCAGTACGTATCGGTATACTGTTGCCAATCGTATAATGAAGTCTTTGGCAGGACGATCTTTGACGATAGTCTTTAACGTACTCAACGAGTTGAATAAAAAGTGGGGACTAATCTGCTGCTGCAATGCCAGAAGTTGTGCTTTCAAGTGTGCCTGTTCCAGGTGCTCATTTTCCAGACGTGACGCTTGCAACATCGTGTTGGCATAAACCAGGTAAGCCACGATAAAAGTGAGAGAGCTTAAGAAAAACGCTCTGATAATAATGCCAGCCACAGTAAAAAGCCGGGCGTTGTCAGCACTGTCCGAATCTAAAAGCGGATTTTGTATTTTGGACAAAAACGCGATCATCAGCGAGCCTATGATAATCCCCGAAATATTGCTTATCGCGTATCTTAAAGATACAGGCTGAATGCATGTGTTCTTCTTTATGAAGTACATATGAATCATCCAGCAACATAGAATTTGTATCTGTTGAACAAAAAGATACTCCGCGAATTGAAAAATGCCGACCTCTCCGATTCGCCAGGGCTTCAATAGTACAGCTGCCCCGGCAATCGCCGCGGTGAACACAAAACACCACTTTAGATTATAGAATTTAATCATAAACAAAAATACCGCTTAGGGGACAAAAATTCCCTTTTTAAAAGACGTAGTGGACGGATTGCAAGATAAAGGAATCAAAAGTCACAATGAACTGACGCTGTACCATCAGCATATTATGGAGTATGTTAATACGGCATACTTTGTAATGATGAACCAGATTTCGCGGAAAGCGCGACTTAACTAACCGTAGTTGATGCCATTTCAGCCTTATATTTGTCCATTTCACTGATAAAAGAACCTCCTGAATGCCGACCGTTGATAGTTTTGCATTCGCAGTTACTAATATGCTGGTTTCGTTCATGCTGCTATTGTATCATACATCAAGGTAGTTGTTTCTGAACACTGGGTGTTGCCGGGAAATAGTTGCTGCTTCTCATTTACGCTATGATGTTAATTAAGGGTTTTCTATTTCTCTTGCTCGCCGGGGTTCTCGTTGCTGGCAGCACCTCGGCGCAGGTAAGGACGGGGCTTGCTTCTGCTAAAGCTGACTCCATTCGCGAAGTTATGTACGATCAGATGGCCGCCCGATATCCGCTTTTGCGCCAGGGTTTTATCTCGACAGATTTTCTAAGCCGCGGCGATATGAAAGTCAAATATCAGGGTAATGAGATTTTTGAAGGCAAGGCCAATATCACCAGAATACGATCTAACTTTACTGTGCCCATTTCAGAATGGGCGAATAACAGACTATACGGAAATGTAAGCTACATGCAACAGCGTTTGGACGCCGATGGCACATTCACACGCCCAGAGGGTGTAGACCATCAATCGGGAAAGCTCAATAAATCAGTGCTTGGTCTGTCGCTGGCGTATTCCAGAAGCGATACCATTTTTGGGGCGCCCGTCACTCTTTCGGCAAGTATTTCGGGTACCACGGATGAGATGTCTTCAATAAAAAGACTTACCTATGCCGGAACGTTCGTCTTTCCGATACGCAGATCGGCAACCCAGGCGCTTTCTATAGGGGCTGTTGTCATTATCGATAAGGCTAATACGCTTCCGGTTATTCCAGTTATCAGCTACTGGAGAAAATATCAATATTCAAATCTGGAACTTTTTATCGATATGCCGTCACGACTGGCTTTGCGAAAGCAATTATCGAAGCGCACCTGGGTAGCGGCAGGATCCGAAATTGTTAGTAGTCTGGCATTTTTCAATATAAGTCAGCCTTTTCTTCCTCAGAATGCTATGCAAACTACCGTTGACATCAAGACAGGGGCAACTTTCGAATATTTGATAACGCGGAAGTTAATTGTGGGGATTAATGGAGGGTTGTTCTCAAACGTGCAATCCAGAATGTTCGACAGTGATAAAAAAGCAAATGATTATTTCCTTGAAACCAATAATAAAACGGTGCCCTATATTGGATTTTCTGTTTCCTGTTTACCCTTCCTAAAAGCGTTAAAGTAACTTTTTTGTCCGGTGTATTTAAAGAGGCTATTGTCAGACGATGGCCTCGATTGTGTTGCAATAAATCTTAGTATATCGTTGTGATCTTATTCTCCTAAAATATACCTTTACAGGTGATGATGAAGAAAAGAAGTCGCCTCATTCGCCTGTTACGTGTATTTGTTTCCCGCCGCTTTAATCTGCACTTGGATAAAGCTGACGAGGAAGATGTGGTAATGTCTATCAGGAAGAACTCGGACTTCGTTGGCGCCAATTTGTGGACACTTATTTTTGCCATATTTATCGCCTCGATAGGTCTGAATGTAAATTCCACCGCGGTAATCATCGGAGCCATGCTTATCTCTCCTCTGATGGGGCCAATAATGGGTATCGGGTTGGGGCTTGGTACGAACGACTTCGATCTTATCAAGAAGGGACTAAGAAACCTGCTTATAGCTACAATTATTAGCATCGCTACATCTGCCATCTATTTTTGGCTTACTCCTCTTCACGATGCCCAAAGCGAGCTCCTGGCACGCACGACGCCCTCCGTCTGGGATGTATTCATCGCCTTTTTCGGAGGTTTGGCGGGAATAGTTGCCGGCACGCGTAAAGAGAAAACCAACGTTATTCCTGGAGTTGCCATTGCTACCGCGCTGATGCCTCCTCTATGTACCGCCGGCTTCGGTATTGCCTCCGGAAACATCTATTATTTCCTCGGAGCTATTTATCTGTACTTTATAAATACTGTCTTTATAGGTATCAGTACATTTCTTATCGTGCGGTTTCTGAAATTCAAAGTCAGACATTTTGAGAATCAGGCCTATGAAAAAAAAGTGTCCCGGTATATTATTGGCATTATTACATTGACCATTCTACCAAGTATATTTCTTGCGTACCGTATTGTTGATAAAAGTATTTTTGAAAATAATGCCCGCGCATTCGTTAGTCAGGAGTTTAACTTTAAAAACACTCAGGTGGTAAACAGAGTGTTTAAATATAGCTCAGGTGGTAATGAGGTGGATTTGTTGCTGATAGGTTATGAGCTGCCCGAGAATGTTATTAACAGTATTCGCGCCAGAATGAAGAATTATAAGCTCGACGACGTAAAGTTAATAGTTCGTCAGGGCTTAAACGCCCGCCAGGAGATCGACTTCTCGCAAATCAAGGCCAGTATTTTAGAGGACGTTATCCGTCGTGATTCCTCCGCTGGCAGTAACACGACAAGCGCTAATAAGCTCGCCATAGCTCTTCCTGACCTGCGCGATGAGCTAAGGGCGCTCACTCCCGGATTACGCTCCTATTCCATCAACAATGTCATTCGCTATCGTATGGATACTTTGCGCAACGATACCATAACACAGGTCGTAATAGTGTCAGCGGAGACCATTAATGCCGCCGGGCGGCTGCGCATGCAGACTTGGCTAAAGAGCCGCTTGAAATCTGATTCAGTAAATGTTATTGTACAATAGTATTGCCATTCCGATCTAACGAGGCAATGCCTCCGCTCATTTCTGATAATACTATTGATGATAAATAAAATGCATCGCATGTGCTTGTCTTTTAGTTGATTGTATGGATTTGGTGTTTGTCGGTAAAACAAATACCTGATTGTTTGTTGTATGCTGTAAGATATAATCGGCATGCTACACGCTTCAGGCTCTCTAAACAACACAGCTCATACTTCCGAAGATCTGTTTATCTCGCAGTTGATACAACAGGCGCGTTATGTGGAAGCTTATTCTCTTTTAATACGCGAAAGACAGGAGAGCGTTACTACCTTATTTAATATGGCTCTGTGTCATTTTATGGTTGGCGATTATTCATTGGCTGTGAGTTTTCTTGATAAGACGAGCCAATTTTTACCTCGCCCATCCATGTTAGGTAACGCACAGCATAGCCCACAGCAACGATCATTAACACAATGGCAAAGCCAGGGGAGTAGCTATTTGCAGCCCATTTCGCAAAAGTATATTCAGTTTTTTGCCGATGCAGTGTCTGACAATATCTTAAGATTGAAGATCGATTGTCTTCTTGAACTCGGCGATTTTCAAAAACTTATATCTACGGCAAGCCCTATTGAACACAAAGGCTTTAAGAATGTAAACGATGCATTGGCGCGTGCCCGAAAAAAGCAATCACTATGATAAATGAATTCTCTCAGATCCGCGATGCGTATCACCGGGGTGTTATTGCTCAAAACCCCAACTTACAGGCTATTCATGAACAATATAAGAGTCTGACTGATCTTGGGATAAAGGGAGACACAGATGAAGATCTCTATCATCTGGCTGCGCGTTTTGCTGATGCAGAAGCTGTTTCCTTTCTCAAGGATTCCGGAATTAAGCCTGCTCAGGATAAATATGGTAACACGGCTTTGCACGCGTTGGCTGCTTCAAAATTCGATCTGAAGGATCCTGAAATTGAGGTCAAAGCCCAAGCAATTTATGCAACGGCAAAACTGCTTCTGGAGGCGGGTGTAAATCCAAAGAAGAAAAATGATGCAGGAAAACTAGCCTATTTTGACGCCGGGTCATCATATATGTATCCCTTAGTCGATGCACTGGCTGACAATGGCGTCCGAATGGATGCAACAGATTCTGAGGGTAAGAATCTGTTACATGATATTAGTGACAAGCTTACTCATCGTAAATCAATCCCTGGAGCATTGCAGGCTGCTACTAATACGATTCGAATACTGTTGCAGAAAGCGGGACTTGATCCGGAGGACAAGGATATATTCGGTACTACGGCGCTTACTTACGCACAGCGTAGCGGAGTTAAGGAAATCGCGGCCCTGTTATCTGGGGATGAATCCGACACGATTACTGCGGGAATGACGCTCCATGAGGCTGTTTTGCACAAAGATATTGAAGCTGTTGAGGCACTGTGCGCATCGGGGGCGGATCTGAACGAGATGTCAGATAGTTATAAAAGAACGCCGCTAATGCTCGCATGCGAATATCCTTCAGCACCCATGGTAGATCTGCTTATAAGTCATGGGGTAGATGTGAACTTTACCGCTGGTAGCGGAGAAACTGCAACGTATTTCCTTTTAACAAAAGGCATCAATAATTTCGGCCGTGGAATGAGTCAGCAACTGAAGGATATGGTTGCTATCCTGCGTTCGTTAACAAATGCAGGATTAGATACGGACGCTGTGATATCCAATGAGGGCGATACCGCATTAAACGTCCTTTGTCAGGCGGGCTATCTTGCTGATCTTAATGCCGACCTTGCAGAAGTGCTCATAGATGCGGGGTGTGATATAAATAAGCCTAATAGTAGAGGGTTAACGCCTCTTATGAGCTTTGCCGGAAAAGGTAACGAACCGAAATATGGCATTGCCGAGTTGTTGCTTGACAATAATGCTGATGTTAACTATGTTGATAGCACCGGAACTACCGCGTTGATGCATGCCGCTGCCAATCAGGATCACGCATCTGCTAAGCGAATGGTGTCTCTAATACTTGATGCTGATGACAGTGGCAAGGATAAAGTAAACAATACAGGACAAACAGCTCTTGATCTTGCTATACAAAATAACAATGATGCTGTAGTGAAACTTTTATTAGCATAAGCCGAACACGATGGATAATATGTTTTTAAACGCATGTAAGAATGCGCAAAAGGGAATTGTACAAGCCTTCCTGAAGAAGGGGGGTATAAATGTCGATAAACGTGACAGCCTTGGCAACACGCCTCTATATTATGTAGCTGCCAAAGCTGCAAAAGACATCGCAGGGATACTTATCGATGCGGGAGCAGACGTGTCTTTAGCAAATAATCAGAGTGAAACGCCTCTTCATATAGCTGCAAGAACCGGTAACAAGGAGCTTATCAAAATGCTCGTTGATGCCGGTGCCGACATAAACGGTTGCAATAATCAGGGACAGACCCCTCTTTTTTACGCGGTTCTTTCGGGAAAAACGGAAAGTTCCCGCTTTCTGATTTCCCTTGGCGCAGATACCGACATGAAAGATAATGCCGGCTATAATGTCCTTGACCATGCCACCGCCAACGGAATGCGCGATTTACTGACTGAGCTATCCGCGCACGACGCCGGACAGAAAGATAATCGAGGAAACACCCCGTTGCTGCAGGCCGTGTATAACAACCAAAGCGAAACGGTCATCGCCTTGCTTAAACACGAAAATCTGAATGTCAATCAGTTGAATGACGATGGCTTGAGCGCCCTGGTTTTGGCGGTAAATAACTCCAACATCTACATCACCGAACTGCTTGTTAAAAGTGGTGCCGACGTTAACCTGCATCTGCTCAACGGAAATTCAGCCTTGCATTTCGCTGCCGGAATTGGCAATCATCATATCGCCAAGGTCTTGACGCAGGCTGGTGCTGACATAAATGCACGGAATAGCTTTAGTGAAACACCGCTTCTGGTTGCTGCACAGTGTGGGTTTAACGACTTTACAGCCCTTCTTATCGAGCAGGGTGCCGATGTTAATGCTGCGGACAACAATGGTCGTACTGCCCTGGCTTTTGCCAGTGAGCGCGGTTTGACCGAAATCCTTGAACAATTGCTGATGGCGGGGGCTGAACAATAAAGTTCGCACCATCTGCACTCTTTTTCTCGCAGAGATACTTAGCTTTGCTCCGAACTATGAAGAATGCCGCCTTATATTTTTGGATACTCTTTATCCTGTATTTTATCTTTGCGCATCCCGCGATTATCTATTATCACTCGGAGTTTAAGTCAACGTCCTTAGCACATGTTGATCCCGATGTAGCGCTCCTTAAGTTAGGCCTCAGTCTTTTCCTCTGGAGCTTTATCCTTATTTTCTCCTTATATCTAATCTGTAAGTTTACCATCATTGCTGGCCGCCGACAAAAATATATTTTGAGAGAAGGCAGAAGGGTAAAGGCTGGCATACTATCTATGTCCGCCCTGTCAGATGCTGGCGGAAGTGTTGTCAAGAGAGCTCTAAAGGTGCAGTTCGATAATTTAAGTGCTGAGATGATCACGCATGAGATGTTTGTTAAAGACGATAAGCCTGATGAAAATCGCTTTGATCCTGGTAAGGAGATCTTCCTTCGGATAGACGAGAAATTTAAATATCCACCTTATCTGGCTGTTGAGGGAAATGCTTTTAAAATCAATCCGCTATATTTTATAGTTTGGGCGCTTTTTATGGCCGCTGTAGCATATTATTTTAATTTTTCCTATGATCTGGAGAACCAGGGACATGGCTGGCGCTTTCTTTCGCTTTCCCATCCGCTTATAAGCTGCGCTGCCTGTCTTATTTTCTTTCCGGGACTCATTTATCTATTCTTTAGGTATGTTATCTTCAAAAAGATGAATGTTGGAAAAAAGAATTTAATGCTAAAGCTTCGTGGCAAACGCGCTATTGCCCGTCTTACAGACATTCAGCAAACGGGTACCTTTATAAACGAGCAACCGGAGCTTCGCTTCAACGTGTCTTTTCAAGATGCCCAGGGGACTTCTCGTTCTGTAACCCTTCAACGGATCGTACAACTCACCAGCCTGTCCGCATTTACTGAAGGGGAGGAGTACTATGTGTTCTACGATCCCGCAAATCCTGAACTTGTATTGTTGGAAGAAGATTTAATCAGTTGACAGATGAGATATAAAAAATTCCGGGTTCCGATATTTTTCCTTCTGCTGTTAGCGATGCTATCTGCATGTCAGAAGTTCGCCCGTTCTATTCACGATACACGCTATGGCGATACATCGCAGGTAAAGCCTTCTGGCGAGCATCCGTATGATACTTCTTCCGGATCTTTAAGCGTTCCTTCCTCTGAATCATATACAGAAAAAGCTGATTTCGCTGCAAATATCTCTGCTCTGCAGGAGGCAGAAGATTCTTTCAGGGCCCTGCCACAGCTTCGCGGTAAAAAAATTAACGTGTATAAGTCTATTCATTTCTATGATAGTCACAGAATTCTTATACGTATCCAGAACCCCGATACCGCCAGCTATGTCGACGAGTACCACTATAGTAACAAACATTGGGAGAGTCCGAAACCTCTGGTGCTTTCCAAATTAGATAATATACAGGAAAATATAATAAGCCTGGATAGTGTGCCTTTCCGGAATGCTCATAACGTGTATAACGCGTTGAAACAAAAGTTTCAGGAGATAGGTTCCCGACATGCTGATTTTACAGTATATGTCGTGGTGTTCAACAATAAACTAATTTGGTACCCACGTACCATTTCTAATGACCGTACCCGTTTTTCTATTGAGTTTACAACACAAGGTTACCTGAAATCCTTTGAGCGGGATTAGCCACGCCTATAAACTATCTTCCTATTGTTTGCGAAAGCCTGATGGTAAGGCTAGCAACTGATATTGAATAGCTTTGGCAAGTCTGTAATCACCAAGTGCGTTGGGGTGTAACAGATCATTCTCCTTATTGTGGAAGTATTTTGCCTGTGCCGGCGACAGTGGATATAAACCGGATATCGAAAAAAGATCGATGAGGGGTACCGACCAGATTGACGCCGCGCGTTTTAACAGATCAACATAGTCGTCAATAAAAAGACCTTGGCCATTGGCAAAATTTTCCGCAGGTTGCTCATTCTTCGCGCTGAACTTCGCGTATCCACGATGGATTGGGGTCATAATAATAATCTGCTGCTCCGGAAAGTTTTCCCTTAAGTAACTCATTACCCTATTTACGCGGCCGCAGAAAGTTGTCGAATCCGTCACCGCTTCCCTGAACCTGCGGATTACTTCCACACCGTTATGTGTTGTCTTACGCCCACTCTCCTTATAGAACTCTCCCGCGGGAATGCCGTGGTTGTAGTCGTTAGTTCCAGCAAAAATGATTATTGCGTCAATATCAGTGGGATGTTGTTCATGGAGCTTCTGCGCCTGCCTGTAAATCCCATCCCATTGATTTCCGTTAACGCCATATACATAGGGCTTTATTCCCAGCAGATCTTCCAGATATTCCCAGTAGAGGTATGTCGACGCCGTTGTTCTTTTGTCTGTCATGGAGTCGCCAAGGTAGGCGACATGTTTACCTTCCCATTGGCTATTTCTCTCCTTCTCCGCTTTGCTGATATCAATTTTTTGTGCTGATGCCCGGTTGGTGAAAACGAGACAGGTAAGGAGTATGCTGTGTATTAAAAAGTTTCTTCTCATGTTGTACAATCGTATTTGTGATCTCCAGCTAGCTGTTCTCTCTTCTAACGCCATCTGTTCCTCAAAAGTAGCGGTTTTTGATATTTACCCCTATCTGACCGGTTTTTTTTACCGCCCCTAATTCATGAATAATTAGCATATTGCGGCATGAAACTTATCCGCCTGTTATGCCTTCTTTGTTTGATGCCCTTATCTATGTTTTCGCAATCCCTAAGCTCGCGGATCGATGTGATTTATACTGTTAAAGATAACTGGCAAGGACGCCTGGATTTGTATTTGCCCGACACAAAGGAAAATAATGCCTTAGTGATTTACATCCATGGGGGCGGTTGGACCCATGGCCGCAAAGAGGCCGAGTATGAGAAGTTTAAAGTATTTATCGAAAACGGATATGCCGTAGCGAATGTTGAGTATCGTCTTGCCAATCAGGCACCTGCACCTGCGGCTATTGAAGATGTTCAATGCGCCATTGCCTATCTTTTGAAAAATGCCGACAGTCTGAAACTCGACAAACGGAGATTTGTACTCATGGGCGGATCTGCTGGCGCTCACCTCGCCCTGCTTGCCGGTCTGGGGGCTTCCCAAATGCAGGGATCCTGTTCGCTAAGACAGTTTAAGCCGGCGGCAATCATCAGTAAATATGGCCCTACCGATCTTCTCCGCTGGAAGCCCGCGATGACCGAAGGAGGCGCATCCGCGTCCTGGCTCGCCGATAAACGCAAGGACACCGCCTTTGTAAATACGCTTTCTCCAATATCTTACGTGTCTAAAGATCACATTCCCGTACTCTTCGTCCATGGCGATCAGGATAAGACAGTGCCAATGTTACAGTCGGAAACGCTGTATCGGAAGCTTAAAAAGCATGGCTATCCAGCGCAGATGTACGTCGTTCAGGGAGGTAAACATGGCAATTTCGGTGAGGTCGAAACCCCTAAAATGGATGCCGTGATGATCGCTTTTTTAAGGAAATATCTAAAACGTTGATAGATCTGTTCAACATTTATTTCGAATTTCACAGAAATACACGGAAATATTCCCATTTTTAAATTTCTCATTACTCGTGCGTCAATTTGTTTAGGGGAGCTTCCATTTATTGTTGATTGATGAGTGTTCCTCATGCTTATCGTAAACGAGGCATTGAGCCAGATAAAAAAGATATTTAGTTATTAGGATGCAAGGATTTAGTTTACTTTTCAGACTTCTTCGCGTTGAGCAGTGGGTCAAGAACCTCTTCATTTTTCTTCCCGCGTTTTTCTCATTAAAGTTGCTTCAGTGGCCGAGCTCCTTAAATCTCATTTATGCCTTCCTTGGCTTCTCCCTGGTGGCGAGCGCTATCTATGTGTTTAACGATATGCGCGATGTTGAGGAAGATCGCCTCCATCCTGAGAAATCTAAAAGGCCTATCGCCAGTGGCGAAGTAAGTTTGCCGATGGCTTACACCGCTGTCGCTGTGCTCTTAGCTTCAGCGACCTTGATTTATGTACTGCTTGTCGACAACATATACGCCTCGCTGGTACTGCTTCTTTATCTGATTCAGAATGTCCTGTATACCTTTAAACTTAAACAGATTGCCATACTCGATGTCATGATCATCGCAGTAGGCTTTGTCCTTAGGATATATGTCGGGGGACTCGTGTCAAATACCGCGCTATCTTCCTGGATTATTCTGATGACCTTTATCCTGGCACTGTTTCTGGCTTTTGCCAAACGTCGTGATGACGCCTTCCGCTTTGAGCAAACAGGGATAAGTCTGCGCAAGAATATGCAAGGCTATAACCTGCGGTTTCTTGATACGGTGCTTGCCTTTCTCGCTACGGTGATTTTTCTGGCTTATTTGATGTATTGCACCTCTGCTGATGTCACGGAGCGCTTTGGTCATCACGTTTATCTTACCGCTTTCTTTGTGCTTTTGGGCATCCTTCGCTATTTGCAGCTGACCTTTGTGTGGCTCATTTCGGGAAACCCCACGAAGATCCTTTTGGGAAATCGCTTTCTTCAACTTATTGTCCTGGGATGGATTCTTTCGTTTTTTGTTATTATTTACATTAATAAAGTGATTTAGTTGCTGAGTATGTCTTATCGTTACCGCTTGGCCGACTTCCTGGCGCAGAGTATTCTTATCTCCTTTGCGCTGACAGTCGTTTTATGTGCTCTTGGTTTTTTCTTACACATTAAAGTCGGGGCATGGCAGTTCCCCTTATCTCTTATAGCTGGCATTGCAATATCTGCGCGGTTAAATAAGCCTGCCGCTTCATCATCATTCTCGGTTAAGGCCTTTACGATTCGCTACCTGCTGCCCTTATTCCTGATTATCGCTGCCTCTTTGCTCTTCGCGGGATATTTTTATGATGTATCGTTCGATGGACAGGCATACCACCAGGAGGCCATCATCCTGTTGCGCAATGGTTGGAATCCAGTATTTTCCTATCAGCCCGACGGCTATATGCAGATCATCTGGGTAAATCATTACGTGTTAGGCATTGAGCTATTGGAGAGCTGTATCTACGCTACCTTTGGACATATAGAGATGGCAAAGGCTTGCAATCTGCTGCTTTTTTTCGCTAGTTTCTGTACCGCTTTCGGCTTTTTAGGACGCTTTCGCCGGCACTTGTCTCATCGTATTATTTTTATTTGCGCGTTTCTTTTAGCCGCTAATCCCATTGTTATCAATCAGCTTATCAGCTTCTATATCGATGGTTGCATGGCTTCTCTGCTCTTGTGTCTTTTAATTCAGCTCATCGCCTTCATTGCTTTTAAACAACAATGGGCATCCTCTGTGGCCATCCTCTCCATTGTTCCTCTGCTCATAAACCTTAAGTTTTCCTCCATGGTGTATGCTTTGTTCTTTGGATTTTTCGCTCTGGTATGGATATTCTTCTATTGCCGTACGTTTTCATGGCGCTTTATCGGGATTTATGGTGTTGCCGTTATTCTGGGCTTTATAGTTGGCTTCCATCCTTACTATACTAATTTTCGCGACTTTCAGCATCCGCTTTATCCGTTGATGGGCAAGAATAAAAAGGATATCATGAGCTATAACCTCCCTAAAGGTTTTGATGGTATGCCCGAAGTGCAGAAGCTTTTGATATCGCTATTTTCGCGAACGGAGAATCTTGACTGGCGTAAGGATCAGACACCTGAGTTAAAAGTCCCATTTACTTTTGATAAAGACGATTTCATTAATGCCCCCAAGGTCGACACGCGTGTCGCGGGCTTTGGACCTATGTTTGGCGGTGTGTTAATACTTTCTTGCATACTCCTGGGCGTATATTTCAGGTCGCATGTCAGAAAAAAAGAATACCGCCATATTGCATATATATCGCTGGTGCTACTTTGCTCTTTACTTATCATGCCTCAATCCTGGTGGGCGCGATATGTTCCGCAGCTGTGGTTGTTTCCCATGGTTTTGGTAATATTTTTCGCCACAGTTTCCCGTGATAGAATCATCCGCGGAGTGTCTTTGATTATCTGTCTGGCGCTATGCTTTAATCTTTGCTTCAACGTCGTAAGTATTCCCTGGAATCTCGCAATGACCGCCCATGTAAAATATCAGCTATATAAGTTAAAGCGCTCTGGTGAGGTAATTGATGTTTCCTGGGGGAATGCTAAAAGTAACAGGGTGCGATTCCAGGAATACGGTCTCCCATATCGATCCACGAAATTTAAAGACACCACAAATCTTACTAATATTGTCAGATCCGATACCTATTTTTATAAGCCCAAAGGCTATGCCGTTGATATTGATGAACCTTTATTGGTAAAATGGACAAAGAACATAATACAGAACGTCGAGTTATAGCGGCATTTGATTTTGATGGTACCCTTACGACGCGCGACAGCTTGTTAGGATTTCTCCTGTTTGAAACCTCGCCCTTGTCGCTTATGCGCAGTGTGGCAAAGTCCTCATTTTTCCTGCTATCTTACGCGTTGAAGTTAATTCCTAACGATCAGGCAAAGCAAAATCTCTTCGGTAATTTCTATCGAAATATGTCCCTTGCCGATTTTGATCAACGGTGTCTGCGCTTCTCCCGGGAGCTTGCCGCTATTGAACGCCCCGAAGCATTGGCTGCTCTGAAGTGGCATGTTGAGCAGGGGCATACTGTCGTAATCATTAGTGCTTCTCTGGAAAACTGGATCCGCCCCTGGGCAGAAAAACAGGGTGTGCAACACGTTTTGGCTACCAGCGCTGAGGTTATTGACGGGCGTCTTACGGGGAGATTTCTCAGCCGTAATTGTCACGGCACGGAGAAGGTGCAGCGTCTTCGCCGTCTTTTTCCTGACCGCGATGCTTATGAACTATATGCCTATGGCGATAGCAAGTCTGGCGACGGTCCTCTCTTAGCGGATGCAGACCATCCTTATTTCCGTTGTTTTTCTTAGAAGAACGCTGGGTTGCGCGTCTGAACATGCATCGACAGGAATAGCAATAGCTGAATTCCGGTTCTGTAGGGGCACTAAGCTTCCGAACTCATGTTAAATAATAAAACCAAGTCTGCCACATGCTGTTGGAAAAATAAATACTGTGTTATGGCATTTCAATTCATTAATCGTGATATAAGCTGGCTCTATTTTAATCGTCGCGTACTCGAAGAGGCCGCCAGGACGTCGG
Organism: Sphingobacteriaceae bacterium UBA6709; assembly: GCA_002454425.1. Lineage (GTDB taxonomy): Bacteria > Bacteroidota > Bacteroidia > Sphingobacteriales > Sphingobacteriaceae > Arcticibacter. The sequence continues at coordinate 10,202 of DKIV01000019.1, read as the reverse complement.
TGCCCGCCGCCGAGCGACTCAATTTTCTTTCCATATACTCCTCAAATCTTGATGAGTTTTCGCGTGTACGTGTTCCGGCACATATGCTTGCCGGTGATCCTAAAAAGAAGGAGGTCGCGCTTGAAGTGCAAAACCTAATGTTCAGTCAGCAGGAATATTTTGGCAGTATCTTAAGCTCGCTGATCCAGGAGTTGCAACAACAGGGTGTTCTCTTTATCTATAACCGGGATATTCCTCCTGAGATTATGCCCGAGGTTAGCAACTACTTTTACTCATATATCGCCGCCTATATGCGGGTGATGTTCCTGCAAAGCGATTCCTTCTTCTTTCCTGAAAATAACTATATCTACATCGCTGTTCTTTTGGGCGATATGCAGATCGCTTTATTGCCTATCCCTTCAGACAAGCTGCCGCGCTTTTTTACGCTCAACAAAGATGGTAAGCAATATGTGCTCTTTATCGATGATATTATCAAGGCTCATCTTTCTTTCATCTTCGCCGATCGCTCTATTTCAGGAGCGTATAGCTTTAAGGTCTCGCGCGACGCGGAATTGGGCTTGTCTGAAGAGGAAGAAGAGCGCCTTGCCAGTAAGCTTGAAAAGCGGCTCAGCAGACGCGAGCTGGGACTGGTCTCCCGTCTTTTGTACGATGCGAAAATGCCCGAGGCTGCTTTGTCGCGACTGATTGCTGAATTGGGAATGACGCAAGCGATGATCATCAGTGGTGGATCCTACCATAATCTGAAAGATTTGTCATCCATAAAGCTGGGTGTCAGCGGCGCGCATTATGCCCCCTGGGTTCCGCGTCAGCTTGCCGTTTCTTCCGAAGGAATGTTTTCTCGCATTGCTCAAGGTGACATGCTCCTGCATCTGCCTTTCCATAGCTATAATACTATCCTGCGGTTCTTTAACGAGGCTGCGCTGGATCCCGCGGTAACGGAGATTAATATGACCGTCTATCGTCTTGCCACAACATCGCTTATCGCCGAGTCTCTCATAACTGCTGCTCTCAGCGGCAAGCGTGTCAACGTTTTTGTCGAACTCAAGGCGCGTTTCGATGAGGCAAACAACATTAACTGGGCGCGTAAAATGAAAGCGGCAGGGGTAAAGGTCATCTACAGCATCCCCGGGCTCAAAGTTCATGCTAAAGTGGCGCTGGTAAAAAGGAAGACAGACAATAAAACTACACTCTTTGGCCTGCTGGGCACGGGGAATTTTAACGAGGTGAAAGCTGCTTTTTATACCGATCATATGCTGCTGACTGCCGACCTTCGGCTACTCAAAGATCTGGACAACTTATTTTCCGTGCTTAAAAGAAGACGACGCTTCATTGATCCGCAATCATTGACCCCGAAGCATCTGCTCATCGCCCCTTTTAATATGCAGCCATCTTTTGAAGCGTTGATAGATCGGGAAATCCAACATGCCAAAGCCGGAAAGAAGGCCCTCATGATTGTAAAGGTCAACAACCTGGAAGATAAACGCATGATCTCAAAGCTCTACGATGCCTCGAACGCGGGTGTCTCCATTCGTCTTATTGTACGGGGAATATGCCGTCTGGCACCGGGCGTAGAAGGGCAGAGCTCCAACATCGTCGTACACCGCGTCATCGACCGCTACCTTGAACATGGACGTATCTTCTATTTCCTTAATGACGGTTTTTCGGAGTGGTTTCTCGGTTCCGCAGACTGGATGTCAAGAAACCTTTACCGCCGCGTAGAGGTTGCTTTTCCTGTATATTCGCCGGAGTTACAGGCGCAGTTATCACATATTCTCGATCTTTACTGGAGCGATAACGTGCAAGCTGTAAAACTTGCTGAAAATGGAGATAATCTGCAGATTTGCGCTACCGAAACTCCGGTGCATGCACAACAACTTATGTACCATTGGGTGACGGGACTTTAGTCGCCAACAATGATGAGATTTTTAGCCGTCGTATTTTTTGTGTTTGCCTGCTTCTCCCCGGTGCGAAGTCAGGAGATTGTTCATCGATTGATACTTATTGGCGACGCAGGCGAGATTAACCCTGTCCAACAGTCGTTAATTTTGGATGCCGCGGGCCGCTCTATTGCGGGTAAGACGACCGCGTTTTTTCTCGGCGACAACATCTACCCCCGGGGCATGAGCCTCTCCGGACAAGCAGAAATACACCGCGACGCGGAAATCCTTCGTTCGCAATATCAGCCTTTCCGAAAGGCCGGAGTGCCCGTATTCTTCATTCCCGGAAATCATGACTGGGATAATTCCGGAAAACTGGGACGCCAGAAGGTCCGTGCTCTCAATGAATTTATAGAGGCGCAACATGACTCTTCGCTGAATGTCATACCTAGGAACGCGTGTCCCGATCCGGTAGCTATTCCGATGGGAGCCAACGTAGTGCTCATTGCCTATGACTCAGAATGGTGGCTCTACCCTCATGACAAAGAAAACGCTCAGGCCGACTGTCACTGCGATACGGAAGCTGAAGTACTTGAGCAATTGCAGCAACTGCTTTGCAAATATAAAGATAAGGTGGTGCTCGTCGCCGCACACCACCCCCTGCGTTCCTATGGTTCGCACGGTGGACGGTTCAGCTGGAAGGATCATCTTTTTCCCTTAACGAATGTCAATAAGCATTGGTACTTGCCACTGCCGCTGGTTGGATCGCTGTATCCTTTGTTGCGCGGTACGCTGTTCCTCGGTCCTGAAGATCTTGCTCATCCCGCATACCGGCATCTTAGTGAGCAGGTGGAATCGGTATTTGATGGCTTTCCCAATAAGATCTTCCTCGCCGGCCATGATCATGGCTTACAGCTTATCGATGATGACGGCCTGCATGTCATCAGTGGCGCGGGATCGAAAAAGTCCTTTGTTAAAAAAGGACGCGGCGCCTTATTCGCCAAAGCTCAGCAAGGCTTTACTGTCTTAGATGTTCTTAGCGATAAAACAAGCAGGCTAACATTTTACAGCTACCAACAGGGGAAATTTGTAAAAGCGTATACATACGACAAACACTATCTGCCGCTTCCTACACTTTTGAAACAGGATTATGGTGCTCTCTTAAATTCCGATAGTGTTACCTTGGCCGCGCATGCGGGCTACGATAGGGTGAGCGGTCTGCATCGTCGTGTTTTCGGTGAGAATTATCGTAAGGAATGGGCGGCACCGACACGCCTGCCTGTGTTTCACCTGAGCACGCTCCACGGTGGCCTCCGCCCCCTGCAGCGTGGCGGCGGAATGCAGACAATCTCCCTCCGCCTTGCTGATGCTTCCGGCAGGGAGTGGGTGATGCGAGGCGTCAATAAGAGCCCGCGAGCACTGCTGCCAGCCGGGCTCATGAATACCTTCGCTGAGGATCTTGTTGACGATTACATGAGTGTGCAGCATCCTTACTCCGCGCTGTTGGTACCTCCATTGGCCACAGCGGCAAATGTACCCCATGCCAATCCGACTATTGGGGTGGTTGCTCCGGATACCATCCTTAATACTTACAATCAATTGATGGCCGGTACGCTGGTGCTTCTTGAAGAGCGTGAACCTCTTGGTAAGTCCGATAATTCTATAAAGGCGTTAGCAAACCTCGTCAAGGATAACGATAATACTATAAATGCTCAGACCTTCGTACGCGCGATGCTCCTGGATCTTCTCATTGGCGACTGGGACAGGCATGAAGATCAATGGCGCTGGAAAAATACGGACCTCCGGCATAAGCAATATCTTCCCGTAGCACGCGATAGAGATCAGGCGATAAAACATGGCGATGGTATCGTCCCCGCCCTGCTAAGACAGCCTTGGGTGATGCCTACCTTCCAGAATTTCGATAGCACAATTACTTCTGTGAAGTATTCGCTCTATAAACATCGATTTGTTAACGCCCTTCCCGAATTTCAATTCTCCGAAGAGCAATGGATGAGCATGGCGCGACAGTTTGTATCTATGATTAACGACAAGGTTATCGATAGTGCGGTGGCCCAGCTGCCATTATCTTCGCAGCGTATTCGCGGTCCGCAGATCGCCACCTTACTAAAAAAGCGACGTGACAATATTCCTGATGCCCTGCGCAGCTACTATCGGTTTATTCAGCGAATTGTGGATGTCCGGTTGAGTGATAAACGAGAATACGTATTGCTGGAGGATGCACCTGGAGGACAATTGAAGCTGAGCGTGTTTAAGGTTGGTAAGGAAGGTCTGCGCGAGCAGTTATTGGTAGATAAAGTATTTGACCCCAAGCTTACCAGGGAACTTCGCATATACCTTCAGGCTGGAAATGATAGCGTAATATTTAAGCAGCAACACAGCGATATTAAAATTCGTCTGATAGGAGGCGAGGGTAGCAAATTCCTTGAGGCTGCCGATAGCATTTGCCGCATTCATTATTATGGCCGCACCCGCAAGAATGTCATTGCTGGTAACAGCTACGCGATACGGGCAAGGCTATGTAATGATTCGCTGACTACGGCGTTCGTTCCTGTGAATCTCTATGATAAGACCTTGCCCCTGGCAACGCTGGGCTTTAACCGCGACGACAAGCTAATTCTCGGAGCGGGCATTAAACATATTCAGCAAGGGGGCTTCAGAAAGTCTCCCTACACCGCGTCACAACAGTTCATGATCGCCGGATCGCCGGCAACAGGAGCTTTCAAAGCCTCCCTGGCTATGGATTGGCTGGCGGTAGTTGGTGCTGCCGATGTTGTGGTGGACGCCTTTGCCTGGGTGCCCAACAATAACAATAACTTCTTCGGCATCGGGAATGCTTCGCGGTATGACAGAAGTCAAAGCATCAGCTATTACCGTAGTCGCTATACCTTGCTCGAAATAAATCCATCGCTTCGCTGGAAGAAGAATAATGAGCTACTGAAAGTGGGACTGTCCGCTCAATATTACTCGATGGATGAAGATCCACAGAAGCCTCGGTATCTCTTCAGTCCTGGGGCTGTAAGCACTTATGATAGCCTTAGTCTTACTAACGCTAAGGTTTTCGCGGGACTAACATTATCCTATACCATGGATAATCGTGATAATCCGGTGCTGACAACCCGGGGAGGAACGTTTCAAACGAAGGCACTGGTTTATAAGGGGATCAGTGATCTGGCGCGATCTTTCGGGCGTGTGGAAGCGTCATTCTCCTTTTATGTGTCTCTTAACAGGTCGCGCTCTCTGGTTTTTTCGAACAGGACCGGGGGCGGCACCATAGTCGGCGACTATGCTTACTTTCAGTCCTTGTTCTTGGGCGCGCAGGAGAATCTCCGGGGCTATCGTCAGTATCGATTCGCCGGGAGGTCAATGTTGTACAATAACGCGGAACTGAGGGCACGCTTGCTTCAAATTAAAAGCTACATATTGCCGGGAGAGCTGGGCTTATCTGCATTCTATGACGCCGGGCGTGTTTGGGCAGCACGCGATGATAATGATACCATTCACCAGGGATTGGGTGGCGGATTGTATTATTGTCCCGCGAATCTGCTGTTGGTACAGGCGCAGCTAGGGCATTCCAAAGAAGGCTGGTATCCGGCGTTCAGTCTTGGCGCGCGATTCTAGCACGGAAAAAAACTTCATGATCACTCATCCATTCGCGATTATTAAAAATCTGCAAACTCTTAAAATATCAATACGCCACATTCGTCTTTAAACACATAGGCAGCATGCTGAGATGCTGCATCGTTTGGTCTCCCGCTGAAATTATCGCTGAGCAGACGGAGCGAATCAAGGAAATACATTTTCTACAACAGTTAAAATGATGAATAACTTTTTTGAGAGGTTCAGAGGTTCGCAAGGCGAAGACTTTGGCAAAAGATTTAATGAAAGAATGGCGAATATGACAGACGATGAGAAAGCTCGTTTTATGGAAGCTATGGAGCAACGCCGTAAGATGTTTTTTGGTGCTTTCTTTGGGCAGCCACATGAAGGCGAGCATTTTTCTCCGTGGAACACTAATGGTGCCTTCAATGCGATGAGTGGCGAGGAGCGCGCGGCCTTTGAGAAACGTATGCATGATCGTGGAAAGATGTTTTTCGGTGCTTTCGCAAACTTCGGCAATCATGATCATTCCATGTCTCATTCTGAAGAGCAACATGAACAGCTATTTAATGAACGCCTAAAGACCTTTTCTGAGGAGCAGCTTCAGCAGTTTGAAAGCCGTCTGACGAAGATGCTTGCGTTAGTGCAGAACTTCAAAACGCAGGGTAAGGCTTAATACCACGAGTATCTCCGGCACCGCGGGCCGGAAATCATACGCTCTGCATGGCTTTTTCTTTTGCTCATTCATAACGCTGATCTCTCAGCATGCAACTTCCTAAAGATCACAAGATCGTCATTATGTACCGATGTGCAACAATCGGCTTCTAAGCTTGTTTCTCCTAAAAAGAATATGCTTATTCAGGTTTCTCCTGCTGATGGAGGTATGCTTTATACCGAGACAGATCTGACTCGTTTTTTTCCTGAACCGCTGAACATGGTAAGTTCAGCCCTCTTTTTAATCCCTGCCGTATATTGGCTTATACGGTTGAAAGGATTTGACCCGAGGCATGCCTTCCTAAGTCTTGCTACCTACTTTCTGCTCACCGCCTGCATCGGCAGTACCATTTACCATGGCCTTCGGCAATGGCGCTTCTTCATATATATGGATTGGGTGCCTATCGCGCTCCTCTGTCTTTTAGCCAGTGCCTATTTCTGGTACAAGCTGTCGGGCAGATGGTATCATGGATTGATAGCGCTCTTGTGCTTCTTCGCTGTGGTGTCCGGAATACGGGCACTACCCATACAAGATGTACAGCTAGCCATAAGTCTCAACTATGGCGTTATGGTGGTGTTGATCGTGTTACCTCTGGTCTTACTTTTACGACGCATGAAAGGTCATAATGGTGGTCTTGTCATTGCATCCCTGCTTTCTTTTTCCGTAGCCCTCTTCTTCCGTGTTGCTGACAAATGGCAATGGGTACCCTTCGGAACGCACTTCCTCTGGCATTTCTTTGGCTGCGTCGCCACATCCATCATATTCGTCTTTATCTACCGGCTAAAAGACTACCAACCCCAGGTAGGGCAATAGCACTCTTTAGACGTTTATGCAATTCTTTTGCCGGCTATCTGAGGATCGACGGAACATTGGATATAACAGCATAACCGGTGTATATATTCATTGTTATTGCAAGAGCGAATGTATTTCAGTATCATTGTTTATAGACTCTTAACCCGATATATCGCCCAAATACCTGAACTAAAATGTATTTCGTTAAGAACCTTGTGATCCGGGGGCCAAGGCTCTTGTATACGCAGGGCATGGCCACATTAACAAGGTTATGAACAGGATGGCCTATCTCTTTGATAGTATATCTGCCAAACGATCATTTTGCATAAACCAGGCTGTAAACGATGAGGCACCGCAGTCGGTGGCTTTTTATAATGGAAATATACATGAGCCCAGCATTTACAGAAGTAAGCGAGATAGTTCCTTTCTTGTGGCCCAGGTAGAATACAGGCAGGTGGATGCGACGGTCATCTTTCCAAAGCAAAAAGCTGACCATTCCGATATATTAAGTGCAAAGATTGATATAGGTGATAAGCGGTATCATTGCTCCTTTAAGGGTCGGAAATTCGAGGGAAAGATATTTCAATTAAAGTACAAGACAGAGGCAGCTCAAACTAGCGTGGGGGGTATCGTTCCGATTAGTAATATTTTACTCAAAAGGAAAAATGATATCCAACTACAGTTACCTTCCGGTAGCTATTATATTGATATCCTTGACGAATACAATAACCGTCTTTACTTCAAAGAATTGCATCTATGATGATAGCTGAAAAATGAGGCGTTCTTTCAAAATGGTTTAGAAGGATTTTTGTAGCTTCGTTATAAAGGTATTTCGCCGTTGCAAGTTGTTTGCTACGAAAGAATAAACCGGAAAGAAATATGAAACTTAGTCTCAATACCATTATTCTTTATGTTCAAAATGTTGATAGTCTAAAGAACTTCTACAATGACATCCTGGGCCTTGAAATCATAGAAGATGACGGGGGTATCTGGACACTCTTACAGGCTGGCAATGGGTATGTAGGTCTACACAAGATGGGCGATCAATATCGGAATGGGAGAGAACCTGAATTTAAATTCCACAATAACGCGAAGGTGGTATTCGAACTTCAGGACGATATCAATGAAGCACGGCAAACGCTTATTGACAAGGGTGTTGAGATGCGTGAAATGAAGACCTTTGATAACTATGACTACTGGCTTTGTGACGGTGAAGACCCGGAAGGAAATGTTTTTCAATTAAAGCAAAGAAAGTAGTGAGGTCCCCCCTTTGCATCTATTTAAATTGTCATATTCTTATAGTACCTTCTGAACCATAGGGCTCCTTCCTTCTCTGGTATGTCATCCCATTTTTTCACTCCTGCAACGAGTTTGAAGTGACCAACCAACCGATACGGTTCATCGTCTAATGAATTATCGAAGAAGAAAGCTTGGTAGGCTATTTCAGCCGCTCTATAGAGAAGTTGCATCGACCTGTAATATCTGCGCTCTATTCGTTCGGATGGCACGTTATGTCCACCTTCCCTGACACGAAGGGCTACACGGTATTTATTGATTTCAGGGGACTCAGTACCTACAAAATACAAATAAACCTTGTATCCTGCATCCATGGCAAGTCGCATGTCATCCAAGTTGGATTCATGTGAAAATACGGTTTCGAAAGAGAAACGCCTTTTTGCTTTGATCAAGGCATGTCTTAGAAATCTAGCAACGATTTGAGCAACTCTTTCCAAATTGCCTTCCTTTCGAAGATTCAACTTATTGCCATCGATAGTACATGATCTTCTCAGGTCCTCAGCATTAAAATTATCAAACAACAGTCCTCGAGAAGTTGCAAAATCTACAAGGTCAGAGTCCTTGCACTCTACATGATAAGAAGTAAAAGTGAATTCGTTATTTCTTAATTCTTGGGCAATATCATCCGCATTAATGTAGACGCCAACATCTAGTTTAAGGTTTTCGCTAACTTTACTTTCCCTTATTTCTTTAATCACTGTGCTCTTTCCCGAGCCATTTGGCCCAGCGAATACTCTTAGCCTCAGTTGAGCCGTTTTCTCTTGGGCCAAAATGAATATTTATTAAGCGGTTTGTAGTTTTTCTATTTTATCGATACTACCGTCACGGTGCTCACGCACAACCCATCCATCCTTAACTGTTACAACATATCCCATAACATCCATGGCATTCTTGGCTGCAATTTTCCCCGCACTCTTGGCTTTCCCTACAAGTATTTTCTTAGTCAAATATGCAAAACCATCTTTGGTTGCCGATCTGCTTTTACTAGTCTTTCCTTTCGTTGCCATAATAGTTAAATATACAAAAATAACAGATCTTTTACAGAATCTATTTAATATTAGCAATTTATAGATTGTGTCAATTGATTTAGCTTAACGAGGTTTTGATATGGGACTTCTGGGTAATACGGTGAAATTCTTCTATGTAAAAGCGCATTCTTGATTTGGACTGGGGCAAAAATGGATCCGAAATTTAATTTCTTTTTTGAAGCCTTGTCTTTAGTCGCTTCTGTGTGATTAAAAATGTTAGAGCCAAAACGACAATGACAGAAGCCAGATAAACAGCAGTCAGTAATATCTCATTTGATTTAACAAAAAAGGAAACAACATTTATCATGATTAGAAAGAGCGAACCGAAAATGAGAATATTAGCGGAAATTCTGTTACCTAGCTTCCAAGACTCATGATTTGACATGGACAAAGACGTTCGATATCCGAATACGGTGTTGATCTTTTGGGGCGGAGTTATCTTTAACATCAATCCAGCGATTAATAAAATAATTGATATCAAAAGTTGGGCGAATTTATAGTCCATAGTCTTAATATTTAGGATTAAAATTATCGGGTCATTATAAAGAATGTATTCGGCCCTTGTGTTTATTATTCAGTAATTTATGAAATATTCTGGAGAAATCCCGCTGCACCCACAGGATTGAACTTTTCCTTATGAATCGTTCTTCTACAGATCTGCTAAGCCGGGGGAGAACGGCGTTGATTTGTTCGTTTTTCATAGATTAATTTACGATTGTTATATCAAAAAATATCAAGAGCGCAGACACCAATGGGTATAACATTTCGATATTGCCGTAAGGAAGCCTCTTGCTGAAAGGACTTTAGTGTTACCAGCTTCATTAATAGCTTCCTCCTGGCATGTTAAAGATTGATTATAGGCAGCGTATTCATGTT
>DKIV01000001.1 GCA_002454425.1 Sphingobacteriaceae bacterium UBA6709 | reverse complement strand
GCAGGGTGCTGCAGAACTCGGAAAGCTGGTCGCCAAGCTGCATTGTGGATGCCTGGCACGCGCCCTTGGGAGATCAACCTCGCCGACTGCGAAAGGAGCTGCAGCATGTTAACTTCACCGACGGGCGCACGTATGTTACCACCTACTATAACACAGGTAATTATGACAGTCAGCGGTACCTGGCCGAGGAGATGGCCATGAGTGGAGTGCCGAAGAAAAAGGCACCACCAGGAGATGATGGTTACAAGGAGGAGCTCCCCACAGGCCGGAAGTCGCTGAAGTAATCAGGACGAAACTTAGCTGAAAGCTAGCAGAGAGAGAAGAAAGAAAACCACGTATGGATCGATGGCTCGTTATTGATTTTATATCGGCGTGCCGTTTCCGTAGATGAGCTATCTCTGGGATGTTTTTTCCCAGACAGGTGAGGTATGCCCCAGATCAGAAGAAACGGAAAACAGATGGTTATATAGCTTTTGGAAGCAAACTTTCGGGAATATATAAAATTGCAACAGACGAAAATCATCGTCTGTTGCAGATGTTTTTAATAAACGGGCATTTCGGGGTCGAAAGTATTCTTCCACTCCGTAATGCCGCCCACGATATTATGCAGGTTATCATAGCCCAGAGCTTCCAGCTGCGCAATAGCAGCAGCACTGCGTCTACCAACGCGGCATAGCATATAAACCGGTATGTCTGTTGGGATGCTATCGGCTTCGAGCGTTACGCTGCCCAAAGGGATATTGACGCCGCCCAGATTTGAAACCTCATATTCAAAAGGTTCTCTTACATCGACAAGCTGAAACTCCTTTCCGGAATCCATGGCTTCTTTCAATTCTTCTACAGTGATTTCGTTCATATTATAGTTTTTTATGTATGTAGAATATCGCTGGTATAGCAAATCTAATACTCTTATAATGCTATGGTGAAGTTACTATTAATTCAGTTAGCTGTTTGTCATATTGAAAGATACTCAGGTAAAATTATGGAATGATGATACGTTGGTTATGCCAGGAGATCTCGTTCAGGAAAGCAAGCAATTAGGTGTTGATATAGGATTCCGCTTTAGGGGATTGAAAGGAATGATCAGCGTTCATGATTTCGTTGCTGGCGCCTGACTCATAATTTTTATTCCCAACGCGATGAATGATAGTATTTGAGCGGTAGGCAGCGAAGCTACCGGGAGCGGCATGGCGATTTCTGTCATAGATATATTTTATTAGTATTACGGCTGTAACATCCACCGAGGCTGGGCGTTTCATTAATAATCAACCAGCAATGAATAAAGTTAACAGGTTCTTTTGGTTCTGTTCGGGTGCCCACATCGGCACCTTAAAGCGTTTTCCTACTGATCATAATAAATATGTAGGAATTGGGGCGACGATCTTTTTCACCGCGCTTTTCGCGGCTTTGTCGGGCGGGTACGCCATGTATTTTGTGTTTTCAGGAAATGCGGCCGCCGTCTTTTTCGCGATATTTTTCGGACTGATCTGGGGTCTGGCGATCTTCAATATGGATCGGTACATCGTATCCAGTATCAGCAAGAACGCTTCGGTGAATAAGCAAATCTTGCAGGCTCTGCCCCGTGTTCTGCTTGCAATTATGATTGGCATCGTCATTTCGCGCCCTTTGGAGCTTAAGATCTTCGGTAAGGAGATACGGGAAAAGCTGAAGACCTCCTATCTGAATGGTCAACGGACGAAGATCGATACGCTGAACAATACATTTAACAGAAAGTATGAAGCAGATCTGTCGCGTCTTACAGCCTTGAAGACCGAGAAGGATTCGTTGGAGAAAGACATAAACAGATCCCGGTATGTGCTAAATCAGGAGATCTTCGGAGATAAGACAAACCAGACCTCGGGGAAGCTTGGCTATGGAACATTTGCGAAGCAAAAAGAGGCCGTCCTTAAAGAGAAGACAGAACGCCTGGACACTGTGCGTGCTAATATAAACGCCACAGAAGCATTTTTCAGTCGCCGGCGCGATCTTGATGGACTGAGTTCTGAAAAAATGTTTAGCGGTAAGCAATTGGATAGTCTTGCCGATGTGGCGGGTTTTGCTGATCGCAATTGGGCGCTGGGTCAGCTGAGCTTCAATCCTGATGGTAGCAGGGATGTGGGAACATATCTTGCTATTTCATTTATAGGCTTGTTATTTATTCTTTTTGAATGTCTTCCGGTATTTGTAAAGCTGATGAGCGAACGCGGACCCTATGATACTGCCGTGAAGAATGTAGAAGAAGCCGATATTTACCGGTCGCATAAGACCAGGGACGCGCGCATAGAGGTAGTGGATGCCGTGCAGCGCGATCGCGTTGAAGGAGGAATAGATTTGGAGCGACGACGGATAGCAGAATCGCCGGAAGATCATCTTTAAGATAAATGTAGCTGGGGGCTTTATGTAAAAGGTAATACGGACGATAAAGTCTTCGTTCATGACGTAAAGTATAAAGGCTTAGCCGGAGAGCGAAACTCACAGGCTAAGCCTTTATTATTACGTTATTTTAGCTAAGCTTCAATAACGCTTCTTTTACACGTGGCATCATGTCTAAGATGTCTTGTAATGATGACGCGCCAACGGAAGCTCTAAACCAACATACTGAATTGTCGGTGCCAAAAGCTGAGAAAGGAACTAATGCGGACTTAGCCTCATTGATGAGGTAGAAGTTTACATCTTCCGCATCGGTAAGTAGTTTTCCTTCAGGAGTGATGGCGCCGATGTAGTCTAGTTTTACAGTGAGATAGATGGCGCCCATAGGCTCGATAGCATCTACTTTTAGACCCTCAGCCTTCATGCTCTGGAAGCCTTTGTAAAGGGCTTGCAGGCTTTCCTGAATGCGTGATTTAAAGCTTTCGAGGAATTCATTCACGGCTGTTTCATTCTTTATAAAACGAGCCATCGCCACCTGTTCAGGCTTGGGAGCCCAGGCACCCATGTGCATGATGATGGTTTTCATCTTTTCGATGACATTAGCAGGGCCGAATCCCCAGCCTACGCGTACACCCGTAGCGGCAAAGCACTTAGAGGCACCGTCAATATATATTACATAATCTTTTATCTCAGGTCTGAGGCTCACCGGATTGTAATGCTTATGGTCGCCAAAGGTGAGTAATGAGTAGATCTGATCGTAAAGAAGATAAAGTGGCTTCTCGCCATTCTTACGTTTTTTATTTTCTTCGATCACCAGGTCGCAGATCTCTTCCAGAGCATCTTTAGAAAACATGGTTCCTGTTGGGTTCAGGGGAGAACATAGCGCCAGCATCACCGCTCCATCGAGATGAGGACGAATGTCGGCCGCTGTAGGCAGGAAGTTATTCCCGGCAGTAACGGGGATCGCTACACCATTGGCGTTTGTAAGGTCGCAATAGTGATTGTTGTTCCATGACGGTGCCGGGTATAACACTTTATCACCTTCATCAATGAGTGCCAGATATGTCGCATAGATAAGAGGGCGGGAACCGCTGGAGATCTGGATTTCATCAGATTGGAGATCCATGCTGTAATGCTTGTTCAGGAAATCTTTAACACATTCCTTTAGAGACTGTACGCCATCTGCGGGAGGGTAATTTGTCTGATATTCGTCGTAAGCATCTTTGATGTACTCGCTGAGTTTCGCGGGTATTGGGAATAAAGTAGAGTCAAAATCGCCGATGGTAAGGTTGGCGATCTTGTGTCCCTGCTTTTTAAGTTCATTTACTTCAGCTGCGATCTTAATGATCTCTGATCCTTTTAAACTTTTTGCTAATCTGGAAACGCTCATTATATGTATTGTAATAAATCCCCGTAGGTAATTAGTAATAATTTCAGTGATGGATGCCGCTTAGTCAACGAGCGACTCGATGGCTTTATCGACGGCATCAAAGTTAAAGCGATTAAGGACAGCATCAAAGGCGAGGCTGATTTCATTGTTGCAAAGATTGCCGATGCTTCCCTCGTGAGTATGTACTACCATGCCTGGTGAAGTAAAGCTGCCCTCTTCAATCTCGCGGCCTACCTTCTTGTAAGCTTCGCGGAAAGGCAATCCGTTGAGGACTTCTGCATTTACAGCTTCTACACTGAAGAGGTAGGCATATTTCGGATCTTTAAGAATATCGTCCTTGATGCGGATATTTTTAAGCATGAGGGCTGTCATGTCTATACATTCGTGTAAAGAACTCATGGCCGGAAAAAGGCCTTCTTTAAGTAATTGCAGATCGCGATGATATCCTGAAGGCAGGTTTGTTGTCATAAGAGCAATCTCATTTGGGAGTGCCTGAATCTTATTACAACGCGCGCGAATAAGCTCAAATACGTCAGGATTTTTCTTATGCGGCATGATGCTGGAGCCCGTGGTAAGTTCGTCGGGAAAGCTTATAAAGCCAAAGTTTTGATTGATGAACAGACAAGCGTCCATTGCCAGTCGCGCCAGTGTTGCCGCAACGGATGACATTGCCTGAGCGAGGATACGCTCCGCCTTTCCGCGGCCCATCTGCGCATATACAACATTATAGTTTAATGCTTCAAAGCCGAGCAAGGAGGTGGTCATGCTACGGTTGAGGGGGAATGATGATCCGTATCCGGCAGCAGAGCCCAGGGGGTTCTTGTTGCAGATTTTCCATGCGGCGAGGAGCATTTCCATGTCGTCGGCAAGACTTTCAGCGTATGCTCCAAACCACAGTCCGAAAGATGACGGCATGGCAATTTGTAAATGGGTATATCCGGGAAGGAGTTTTTCCTTATGTTCCTCGCTCTGAGCGATAAGCTGACGGAAGAGCGTTTCTATGTTTGTTACCAGGTGGTGAATCTGGCTACGGAAAAATAGCTTAAGGTCAACAAGAACCTGATCATTTCTTGAGCGGCCGCTATGAATCTTCTTGCCGGCTTCACCAATTCTGCGGGTGAGGAGGAGTTCTACCTGAGAATGAACATCCTCTACGCCATCTTCAATAGAAAACTTGCCTTCATTAATCTCGCGGTAGATATTTTTTAGTTCCTGTTGAACCAGGGCGAGGTCTTCTGCCGACATGAGGCCTATAGACTCAAGCATGCGGGTGTGAGCAAGGGAACCAAGGACGTCCGCTTCGGCGAGGAAGCTATCCATTTCGCGGTCCTTACCAACGGTGAAGTCATCAACAGACTTAAGAACTTGTTTATCTTTTTGCCAAAGTTTCATTTGCAATAGTATGTTAAGTGTTGTTTCAGTGTTCCTGAGGTTCAAGAATAGTCTGGAGCAACGCAATATAGAAATCAATTCCTTCTTTTACCTCTTCCACATATATAAACTCATCAGCCATATGAGAGCGGGCGGAATCGCCGGGACCGACTTTCAACGAAGGAATAGATAGTAATGCCTGATCGCTGGTGGTCGGAGAGCCGTAGGTAACTTTTCCCAGGGCAAGGCCTGCTTTTACAACGGGGTGAGTTTCGCTTATGGAGGAGGGTTTCAGTCTGACAGAGCGGGGATTAACGTCACAAGATACATGGCTGCGTACAATATCAAGGACTTCCTCATTGCTGTAGACATCAGTCACGCGTACATCTACAGTGAATTCGCATTTTGCTGGCACCACATTATGTTGTGATCCAGCGTTGATTACAGTAACCGACATTTTTATGGGGCCGAACAGTTTAGACTCCTTCGGGAATCTGAAGCTGCGGAACCACTCGATATCATTGAGTGCTTTGTATATGGCATTTTCACCTTCCTCGCGGGCAGCATGTCCGGCTTTCCCATGTGCTACACAGTCAAACACCATTAAGCCACGTTCGGCGATGGCAAGATTGAGTTGTGTAGGCTCGCCCACGATGGCGAAATCGAGGTTGCCGAGGTCGGGAATGATCATCTCCAGGCCTTCTCTGCCGGATATTTCTTCTTCGGCGGTAGTTGCCAGGCAGAGATTATATCGCAGATCTTCGCATTCGTAATAATAGATGAATGTGGCAATGAGCGATACCAGGCAGCCGCCGGCGTCATTGCTGCCAAGGCCGAAGAGCTTACCATCCTCTATGTCAGCGGCAAAAGGATCCCGGGAATATCCGGGGTTGGGCATTACCGTATCATGATGAGAATTAAGCAGAATGGTGGGTTTGCTCTCGTCAAAGTACTTGTTATACATCCAGATATTGTTCTTCTTTCTGAAATAATGAAGATTATATTCAGTGTAGAAAGCCTCAAGTATGGCGGCGCTATCCTCCTCCTTTCGGCTGAAGGAAGGTGTTTGTATAAGCCTTTTAAGAAGGTCAAGACAGTTTGCCTTTAGTTGTTCTTTCATGGCTGTTAATTTTCAGAATATAGTCCGCCAGCTTTCAGTGACGATAACTTGATGCCTTTTATCAGTGAGGAGCTGAATCCATTATGTTCCATCTCATTGAGTCCGGCGATGGTACATCCTTTAGGGGAAGTAACCTTATCGATTTCATGTTCTGGATGGCTGTTATGCATCAGTAGGAGATCCGCGGCCCCCTTGGCAGTCTGTACGGCCATTTTGAGGGCATCTTCAGCGTGGAAACCAATCTCCACTCCTCCTTGTGAGGCAGCGCGTATCGCGCGAAGGAAAAAGGCGATGCCGCAGGCGCATAAAGCGGTGGCAGAGGTCATGAGCTCTTCATTGATTCTTACTACGGAACCTACGGTTTCAAACATGCTACTTACAACGTTCATGTGCTCATCGCTGGCATTGTCGGTAGCGATGCAAGTCATAGACTGACCGATAGAAATAGCGGTGTTGGGCATGGCGCGCACCACTTGTACAGGCTTGTTGAGTCTTGCCCTTACATCCTGACAGGATACACCGGAAATTACGGATATTAGCAGCTGTTTGTCAGCGTTGACAGCATCTTGAATATCATCCAGCAAGGTGTTGAGCTGTTGCGGTAGTACCGCAAGGATGACAATGTCGGCATTGGCTACAGTCTGCCTGTTATCGTTACTGACGCGGAAGCCTTCCTCGGCTTTTGCAGCGAGTCCCTGAAGGTTTCTTCTGGTAAGCGTGATATCTGAAGGATTACAATAGGCGGATTTCACGAGGCCATTGGCCAGGGAAATTCCGATGTTTCCACTTCCAAGTATTGCTATATTCATAATCTTAAGTTTATTTGGCAAAAAGGCGGGTACCAAACGAGCCCTCGCTAAGCAGAGGCAGTTCGTCTGAGCGACCAATATATACTTCAGTAACACCGTTTTCAATAGCGCCAAAGGCGTTTTGCAATTTAGGGAGCATGCCACCGGCGATGACTCCCTCGGCCTGAAGTGTTGGAAATTGTGTGGCGCTTATCTCGCGGATAACAGATTCATCATCGTTGACATCCTGTAATACTCCTTTCTTTTCAAAACAATATACGAGACGCACCGAGTATCGCTTTGCCATGGCCTGCGCGATAGCGGAAGCAATGGTGTCGGCATTGGTATTGAGCAGCTGTCCGGTTCCATCGTGAGTGATCGCGGAGAATACCGGGGTGAGGCCTTCGTTAAGGAGAGCCTCCATCGTAGCGATATTTACGGAACTGTCGTCAAGGTCGCCGACTAATCCATAGTCGATATCCTTAACGGGACGCTTGCTAGCCTTTATAAGATTTGCATCGGCGCCACTTAAGCCAATGGCATTTGATCCTGCAGCTTGTAGCTGAGCGACGATGTTCTTATTTATTAATCCGGCGTAGACCATGGTTACCACGCGTAGCGTTTCGGCATCGGTGATGCGGCGTCCGTCGACCATGTTGGGATTTATTCCCATGGTGTGCGATAGCTGAGTGGCCATCTTTCCGCCTCCATGAATGAGAATTCTGGGGCCCTGCAATGATGAAAAATCCTTGAGGAAATAGTGCAGATTCTCCGAGTTGTCTATAACGTTTCCGCCAATTTTGATGATATATAAATTCTCCATGCTATGCTGGTTGTGCCGTTTCGGATATCAGAGCGAAGGCATTGAAGTACTACTTCGCTGATTAACGATAGTATAAACGTGAAAACGGCCGGTTCTAGATGCGAAGATAAAGAACACGGCCGGTTTATGAGCATTTTGTTGTATCTATAAAGAGCTTTCGAGTATTTTCTTAAGCACCGTTTGAGCGGCCCATACGCGATTGCCGGCTTCTTCAATCACTAAGGAATGTTCCTTGCTGTCAAGGATATCAGCGCCCAGCTCGAGGTCGCGGCGTACCGGCAGGCAATGCATGACCCGCGCGGCGTTGGTATGCTTTAATCGGTCGACGTTGAGCATCCAGCCCTCACCATCGCTAAGGATCTTGCCGTAATCGTTATAGCTTGACCAGTTTTTAGGATATATGAAATCAGCGTCTTTTATAGCCTCGTCCTGATCGTGAATGATTTGAGCGCCGGGAGTAAACTTTTCGCAGAGCTCATAGCCTTCCGGGTGAGTGATGACAAAATCGATCATGCCTTCCTTCTGTGCCTGACACATCCACTCCGCGAAGGCGTTTGGTACCGACTGTGGCAGCGGCTTTACATGGGGAGCCCAGGTAAGGACAACCTTTGGCCGTGCGGAACGCTTATGCTCTTCAATGGTAATGAGGTCGGCAAAGGCCTGCAGAGGATGCAGTGTCGCACTTTCAAGAGAAACTACGGGGACACCGCTGAATTCAATAAACTTGTTGAAGATCTCTTCGTTGTAATCTTCATCGCGATTTTTTAACCCCGGAAAAGCGCGGATGGCTAGAATGTCGCAGTATTCGCCGAATACACGTGCCGCTTCCCTGATATGTTCAACGGTGCTGCCGTTCATGATCACGCCATCACGTGTCTCCAGGGCCCATCCTTCCTTGTCAATATTCATTACCATGACGTCCATGCCGAGGTTCATGGCTGCTTTCTGCGTGCTTAAGCGGGTACGCAGACTAGGGTTGAGAAACACGGCACCTAACATCTTGTGCTTGCCAAGATCGCGGTGTGCCTGAGGTTGGTGCTTTATCGTGAGAGCCTCCTGAACGAGGGTTTTAACGTCTTGCACATCCTTTACTGATGTAAACTGTTTCATGTATCAAAAAATGAACCCTATCACGGGTTGATTAACGGTGAGCCTATTTTACTAATTTATGGAATACTTCAAGGAAGCGGTCAGCATGAGCTTTGCTGAGGTTTAATGCCGGAAGTAAACGGATGACATGCGGCTTTGATTCGCCGGTAAAGATATGGTGCTTAAAGAGCAGATCTTTACGAACAGAGGCAAGTTCTTCCGGCATTTCAATGCCGATCATGAGTCCGCGCCCGCGAACATCGATGACCTTGTCGAACTTCTTCAGCTCGGCGCTCAGGTAGTTTCCTATTGACGCGGCATTCTCAATGAGCTGATCATTCTTAATTACCTCAAGCACCGCAAGTGCCGCGGCGCAGGCAAGGTGGTTGCCGCCAAAGGTGGTACCTAGCATGCCATGCCACGGTTTGAATTTTGGGGCGATGCTGATACCTGCAATAGGAAATCCATTTCCCATGCCTTTAGCCATGGTGTATATGTCTGCCTGAATACCGGAAAAATCGTGAGAGTAGAACATCCCGCTTCGCCCATAGCCGCATTGTACCGCATCAGCGATATAAACGGAATTATACTCATCGCAAAGTGCTCTGAGGGTACGAAGGAAGCTTTCAGATGCTACCCGGATGCCACCTACCCCTTGAATACCTTCGATGATTACGGCGGAAATATCGTTTCCAAACGAAGCGAAAGCTTGTTTGAGTGCCTCTTCGTCGTTATGTTCAAGGAAGATTACATTGTCGGTTTCATTTACCGGAGCAACAATTTTAGGGTTGTCGGTACAAGCTACAGCTAAAGAAGTGCGTCCGTGGAACGCTTTTCTGAATGCGATAATTTTCTTGCGGCCATTATAAAAGGAAGCAAGTTTCAGCGCGTTCTCGTTGGCCTCAGCACCGGAGTTGCAAAGAAACAACTGATAGTCGGGTTTCTGTGAAACTTCTCCAAGTAGTTCAGCAAGCTGGGTCTGCAGAGGAATTTCAATGGAGTTAGAATAGAATCCAATGCGAGAGAGCTGGGTAGTTATTCTTTCTACATAGTGCGGATGGGTATGGCCGATAGAAATTACGGCATGGCCGCCGTAGAGATCCAGATATTCCTGACCCTTGCTATCCCAAACGAGGCTTCCCTGACCTTTTACAATTTCTATAGGATTGAGGGGATAAACGTCGAATAAATTCATTTCAATAAGTTAATGCTGCCATTGAGTAAACACTCAGCGGCAGCGTTGAAAATTAGAATCCCGCAGGTTTTAAGTTGAGTCCCGCCCGCTCAGGAAGACCAAACATGAGATTCATGTTTTGTACAGCCTGTCCGGAGGCTCCTTTGAGGAGGTTGTCAATGATGCTGAGGATCAATAGTTTGTTGCCGTGTTTTTCAACATGGACGATGCATTTATTAGTGTTTACCACTTGTTTTAAGTCGATATTCTGAGCGTATACATGCGTAAACGGATGTTCGGCATAATACTCAGAGAAGATCTTTAAAGCTTCGTCCTGACTGAGGTCAGACTCAAGATACATGGATGCCATGATTCCCCGTGTGAAGTCGCCACGATAGGGAATGAAGCTAAAATCACCCTTGCTGATGGTGGCTCCCGCGTTGGTCATGGATTCAGAAATCTCCTTCAGATGCTGATGCTCAAAAGCCTTGTAAACAGAAAGGTTGTCGTTCCTCCAGCTGAAGTGAGAGGTTGCCGACAGACTTTGTCCGGCACCAGTGGATCCTGTAGTTGCAGAAATGTGTACCTCCTTGTTGAGTTTCCCAGCTTTGGCCAGCGGAAGCAGGCCGAGCTGTATGCATGTAGCGAAACATCCCGGGTTGGCAATATTTGCAGCATTAGCAATGGCTTGCTTGTTCATCTCCGGCAATCCGTAGACAAAGTCGCGATTATCAATAGAGGCAGATGCCGAGAGGCGAAAATCCTGACTCAGATCGATGATCCTGACGGCATTGCTGATCTTATTAGCTTCGAGGAATTTTCTGGCATCGCCATGGCCTACACATAAAAATAAAACATCTATCTCATTGGAGATATTTTCTGCGAAACGCAGTTCTGTATCACCGAAGAGGTCGTGGTGAACATCATAGACGTATGCTCCGGCATGGCTCTTACTATGCACGAAGCTGATCTCTACATTGGGGTGGTTTATAAGAATACGGAGGAGTTCGCCACCTGTATATCCCGCGCCACCCACAATGCCGGTTTTTATTTTATCATGTTGCATTCCTGATCTGTTATTTGTTTAAGGAAGCATTTACTTTGTGGTATATCATCACTTGGTTGCCGAAGATTTTCGAGAATCCTTTAACATCTTCGCCGGTCCAGGCATTGTTCATCTCGCCATAGCTTCCAAATTTTGAAGACATTAAGTCGTGTTCAGACTCAATGCCGATTACCTGGAACCTGTATGGCATTAATTCAACGAAGACTTTTCCGGTTACCGTATGTTGCGTGTCGGCCATGAAGGCTTCGATATTGCGCATGATAGGATCATGGAATTGACCTTCATGCAGCCAGTTTCCGTAGAACATGGCCAATTGATCTTTCCAGTTAAGCTGCCATTTAGTGAGGGTATGTTTCTCGAGCAAGTGGTGTGCCTTGATGATAATCAGGGGGGCGGCAGCTTCAAATCCCACGCGTCCTTTAATGCCGATGATCGTGTCGCCAACATGAATATCGCGACCGATACCGAAAGGTTGAGCTAATGCCTGCAGTGCCTGAATAGCCGCTGTAGGGTGTTCGTA
This sequence comes from Sphingobacteriaceae bacterium UBA6709, assembly GCA_002454425.1. GTDB lineage: Bacteria > Bacteroidota > Bacteroidia > Sphingobacteriales > Sphingobacteriaceae > Arcticibacter. The sequence goes on along the minus strand of DKIV01000001.1, from coordinate 74,103 downwards.
ATTTGTTCCGTTGATGGCTGTGAGTTCGCCATTTACGAAGTTTAATTCGAGCGCTTCAGGATTTGTTTTGGTAACCGGCGTTGGCCATGCTTCTTCCGGAAGCATGAGGTTTGACGTTAACGTCTCGGCTCCGCCCACGGAGGTTCCCCACAGTCCTTTGTTTATGGAGTAGCGAGCTTTTTCAAAATTGAACTCCACACCATGAGACTTTAAGAAAGATATCTCTTCCTCGCGGCTAAGTTTCTTTTCGCGAATCGGCGCGATGATGCCGATTTGAGGAATAAGAATGTTAAAGATCATGTCAAAGCGTACCTGGTCATTTCCTGCGCCGGTAGATCCGTGAGCAACATAGTCTGCAGAAATCTCCTTAGCATATTCAGCGATAGCGGTGGCCTGGGTTACGCGTTCGGCGCTAACCGATAAAGGATACGTGTTATTTTTCAGGACATTGCCATAAATGAGATATTTAATGCAAGTCTCATAATACCCTTGTACAGCATCTACTGCGCGGTGAGAGGAAACACCTAAAGCATAAGCACGTTTTTCGATATGCTCTAATTCTTCATCATTAAAACCCCCGGTGTTAACGATAACTGAATGTACTTCCAGTCCCAATTCTTGTGAAAGATAAATCGCGCAATACGAGGTGTCAAGCCCTCCGCTAAATGCCAGAACAACTTTTTTCTTCATTTCTTGTACCTGATTTTTTTCTACGGCCTCAATATTGGCGGCAGATAGCAACTCGGCTAACACCGGAATATGTTTTGGGCGTAATAAGTCAAATATTTATTGATTAATTAATATGGATGAGAATAATACTTTCGCGGAACCACGGAGTTTAGCTTCCAGTCGCTCGAAGAGGTTCATTTTTCTTTTTGTGCGAGGCATCTCCTCCTGGAGTCTTTTTCCATTATCCTGTATTACTTTCTCTTTTTCTTCAGGATCGTATAGCATGGCTGTGCACAGGCAGTTTTTACGTCCTTTAGCTGTAAGTATATCATAGTTTACGCAACTCTGGCAGCCTTTCCAGAAGTTTTCGTCCTGAGTAAGTTCAGAATAGGTGACAGGCTCATAACCTAGCTCGGAGTTGATCTTCATAACTGCCAGACCGGTGGTGAGACCGAAGATCTTGGCGTCAGGATATTTTTCCCGGGAAAGTTCAAAGATTCTGTTTTTTATAGCCTTGGCAAGTCCGCACTTCCGGAATAAAGGATTAACAATAAGTCCGGAGTTTGCAACGAACTCGTTGTGGCTCCACGTTTCAATATAGCAGAAGCCTGCCCATGTTCCATCGTTGTGGATGGCTATGACGGCTTTGCCTTCACGCATTTTATTGGCTACGTATTCGGGATTTCTGCGTGCTATACCTGTTCCTCTTGCCTTTGCAGACTCGTGCATCTCGTCACAAATCTCTTCTGCGTATCCAATGTGGGCGTCAGATGCTACAATTACTGCGAAATCGTGTATATCCATTGTTTTAATGCTCCGCTTTTAACGGACTATTAATATCGGGGGTTATATGTTAAAGAAGTTTTAAATTTTTTTGTTTGCCTATGTCAGGCAATAGATGGAGGTGGGCTGCCGAAGAGTATCAAACTCTTGGCATGAATGGTCGTCGGTGTCGAAGAACTAATTTATCGCCAAAACAGAACTTGAATTCAAGCTCGCAAACATAGCTCGGAGAAGCTACGATTACAGAAGTGTTGAATGTGTTCTTTTTGTTCATTTAAATGGTGTCTTTGTGTCTTGTTTTTGACTTTGCAAAAGTATTGAAATAATTAGCACAAATGCAATTGCATTTTTAATTTTTACACAACTGATTATCAGTCTCTAAAATAAAACATCTGTTCAGGGGGAGAAAGTAGTAAAAAAGCTTTCGAAGGTAGTGTTTTTTCAGGTCATCGGGAGAAAGAGGGACGAAAGGTTGAATCCTCTGTTTTTTGCCGCTAAAATCCCCTGATTTCGGTATTGGTTGAATGCAAAAGAAATATGTGATAACTGATCCTGTTTTTGGGCGAAGGAAGCGGTCGCTGATGTTGGTGGTTTACAGAAAGCCCAGCGGCTGCTTAAAAGTGCTGCGAAGCGGGGCTTTCTGTATGTGATTTTAAAACGGAAGTTCGTCTTCCGGTCCCCGGGTGCCGAAATCGGCGCGAGGTTCTTCCATTTTGGGAATACTGAGATTATCGTTGTCCTGCGTGGGCGGGTAGGGTTGTTTCGTTTCATCATCCCGTTTGCCAAGCATGGTTATATTTTCACCATAGATTTCCGTAATAGTTCGTTTGGCGCCATTTCTGTCTTCGAAATGGCGGGTTCTAAGCTTTCCTTCCACATATATCTGTTTGCCCTTACTGAGGTGCTTTGCCGCAATATCGGCGAGCGCTCTCCAGAGCACGATATTATGATATTCTGTTTGTTCGGTTCTCTTGCCATCGCGGACGATAATTTCCGTTGTTGCCAGTGCAAAGGTGCAGCGGGTGATTCCCTTATCCAGATAACGTACTTCAGGGTCTTTGACGAGGTTGCCTATTAAGATGACTTTATTTACTCCAGACATTGCTTTTTTTATGTGTGTTGTCAGTTGACGATGAGCATTTTCGCTATATGTGGTGGCGGCGAAAGTTGCGGATTAATGTTTAAAGTTAATTGCCTTCAGTGAAGTTAGGAAACTTTTTAATGAAGTTTAACAGCAGCTGAGGCTTGGGGATTCTGGCGATGTCATGGTTGTTTACCCAGTGCCAGTTTGCCGATGCCGGTGCTGTTAAGTCTTGAGTTTCGCAATTCAAAAGATAAAACGTAGCGAACAAGCGTTGGTGGCTTAATATATGCCTGATGGGGCCGTGAATGCTTAATGCTCTGGCCTCAGCTCCGAAAGTTCGTGTAAATTCCGGCAAGAGCGAAATGTCTTCAGCAACTACTGGTTCTGATGTTTCTATAAGAGGAAATTCATACAAGTTTTCCCAGATGTCTTTAGGTCCCCTTTTGTTGAACAGGGTTTCGTTATCTCGCCTGATTATAAAGTAATGGAAATAGCGGTTCCGTTGTTTAGATTTTCCCTGTTTTACGGGTATCTCCTCAATTTTTTTCTCGCGCAGGGCAACACAAGTTTGCTTTAGCGGGCATTGAGGGCATTCGGGGCGTGAGGGACGACAAACCAAAGCGCCGAATTCCATCATCGCCTGGTTGCTGATGCCCGGACGGTCAGTATCAATAAGATCATTGGCAAGGGCGGTGAATACTTTTTGTCCCCGGCCGGTATCTATGGGTTCGATGATACCGAAATAGCGGGCAAGCAATCGATAGACGTTGCCGTCGACCACGGCTTTCGCTTCATTGATGGAGAATGATGATATGGCCGCGGCGGTGTATTGCCCCACGCCCTTGAGTTTAAGGAGTTCATCATAGGCTTGGGGGAATTCTCCACCAAAGTCTTCCATGACCATGTTCGCGGTGCGATGCATGTTTCTACCCCTGGAATAATAGCCGAGGCCTTGCCACATATGTAAAATCTCCTCTTCGGGCGCCGCGGCGAACGCGGAAACATTCGGAAACCGCGCGGCGAACTTTAGGTAATATGGCAGTCCCTGCTCTACGCGTGTCTGCTGCAATATAATTTCCGACAGCCAAATCAAATATGGGTCTGAAGTATGGCGCCATGGGAGGTCGCGTTTGTTCTTTTGATACCAGGAAATGACGATGTCAGTGAAATTCATAAGAATGCTACCATGAAAAGCTGCAAAGGTAACAGCAAAATTTTTAGGAAAAGGAACGCTTTTCGAGCTTTATCCGGGAATATGATGATGTTATGTAATAAAATGCTCAACGCTTTGTAAATCAGAAGCTGAGTGTGTAAATTGCGCGGCTTCGGACCTCCTGATGAAGGGGTTTTGTGAGGGTTTAAAAACTGCGGGGCGGGCCATTAGCATGCGATAAATGAGCCTATCTGCTTAAGCTTTGGGGGCTTATGGTAAATTTTTTTTGATTTATTTTTATCATTTCAATTTAAACCAATACTTTTGCAACCCCAAAACAATTAAGAGTTTACGAAAAAGTTTAACCCAAAAAAATATGACTAAGGCAGAAATTATCGCTGAGATTTCCAGCAAAACTGGTATTGAAAAGTTAGATGTGCAGGAAGCGGTAGAAGCGTTTTTTAAAGTAATTAAAAACTCAATGGTGAACGGCGAGAATGTTTACGTGCGTGGTTTTGGGAGCTTTGTAGTTAAGAAAAGAGCAACGAAGACAGCGCGTAATATTTCAAAGAACACAGCTATCATCATCCCTGAACACTATGTTCCAAGTTTTAAACCGGCAAAAGTTTTTGTTGAGAAGGTAAAGAATGGGAATGTTACTAAATTAGCTGCTGCTGCTGAAGAAGCAAAGGCTGCTACTGAAGCATAAACTGAATGATCAAAGGAAAGCAAATAGCAGTGATAGGTTTAGTGGTAGTGCTTATGGCGCTATTGCTTTCCCTTGATATTAAGGGTCTTGTTAAAGGCGATCGTGGGCAACCGGAAGGAGCAACGGCAACGGCAGGCGCGGAAGCGTTTCCTCTGGAGCAGGTCGTAGGACAGGCGAAACAGCAGGTGAGCACAAAGTTTCAGCAAGAATTATCTGATCTGGAATCGCAGCTTGCGAAAGCTGAGGGAGCGGAGAAGAGTGGTTTGCAGAAGCAGTTGGCTCAGAAATGGGATGATCTTAATCAGGCTGCACCTGCGGCGTACTATTACGAGGAGTTTGCTACCGGAAGTAATAAGCTTGAAGACTGGCTTAAGGCCGGGAGCTCATATACTCAGGCTTACGAGGCAAGCAAAGATAGTGTGGTAACACCGGTGTTGGTTGCTAAGGCAACGTCGGCCTACCAGAAGGCATTGGAGATGGATCCGGAGAATCTGGATGCTAAGACAGGCCTCGGCAGTGCGATGGTGGGTGGACCGAACCCTATGGCAGGGATCACGATCCTTCTCGAAGTTGTAAAGAAAGATCCTGAGAACGTGAACGCTAATATGAATCTTGGTTTATTTTCAATACGTTCGGGTCAGTTTGACAAGGGTATTGAACGTTTCAAGACTGTATTGAAGCACCGTCAGTCAGCGGATGTATGGTTTTACCTGGCGACATGTTACGAGAATACAGGAGAGAAGAAGTCTGCCATTGAGGCTTTTGAAGAAACAAAACGTCTGTCGACAGACGCGACATTCTCGGATTATTTGGAGAAGAGAATTCAAGAGTTAAAGAAATAATTAGTTAATAAAAACATTAAATTTTAAAATTATGCCAAGCGGAAAAAAAAGAAAAAGACATAAAATGGCTACTCACAAGCGTAAAAAACGTTTAAGAAAGAATAGACATAAGAAGAAATAAGCAGGTCGTCGATCTGTTATTACAAACCTCCACGTACAAACGCTGGAGGTTCTTGTGTTAATAAATCATTCTGGTGTTGTACGATGGCGGAGCTATCCGCCTATAATAGAGTAGCTGTTGGTAAAGGAATTAATAATAAATTCAGCTCCTAACGGGGTAACTATAGCTTTACTGCAGGACAAGCAACTCGTAGAACTTCACACAGAGCATGTTAACAACAATTATTCTGTTGGAGATATATATCTTGGGCGGATCAAGAAGATCATGCCCGGATTGAATGCTGCTTTTGTAGATGTAGGTTACGAAAAGGATGCTTTTTTGCACTATCTTGACCTGGGCCCCCAGGTACAGTCGCTTATTAAGCTGACCAAGATTGTAAAGAATGGCAGTTTTAAAGATAAACTGCTTAATAGTTTTAAGCTGGAGGAGGATATTAACAAATCCGGCAAGATATCGGAAATTCTGAACCGCAATATGTTATTGCCTGTTCAGATTGCTAAAGAACCAATATCCACTAAGGGGCCACGTTTAAGTTCTGACCTGTCATTGGCGGGCAGATTTGTTGTTCTGGTACCGTTCTCTGAGTCAATATCTATATCTAAAAAGATTAAAAGTAATACCGAACGTACGCGATTAAAACGTATTGTTGAAAGTATTAAGCCAAAGAACTTCGGAGTAATCATCCGTACTGTTTCAGAGGGAAAGGGCGTTAACGAGCTTCAGAAAGATCTTTTAGATCTTATAGAAAAATGGGAGCTTTTTAGTACGCGTCTTCCAGCTACGGAACCATCAAAAAAAATTCTTGGTGAGATGGGAAGAACATCCACCATATTAAGAGATTTACTGAATTCTGATTTTACTAATATCCATGTAAATGATCATGGGATATTTGAAGAGATCCGATCATATGTTCAGGATATTTCTCCTGAGCTTGAAAAAATTGTTAAGCTTTATAAGCACAAAGAGCCAATATTTGAGCACTTCGGGATTGAGAAGCAAATAAAATCGGCCTTTGGACGTACCGTGAATCTTGCTGGCGGTGCGTATCTGGTAGTTGAGCATACGGAAGCACTGCATGTTATAGATGTTAACAGCGGAAACCGTACTGCTAATCCGGAGAATCAGGAAGAAAATGCGCTACAGGTAAACAAGGAAGCTGCGCGGGAAATCGCACGACAGTTACGTTTGCGTGATATGGGGGGAATTGTGGTTGTCGATTTTATCGACATGCATAAACCCAACAACAGGAAAGAGCTTTTTGACTTCCTGAAGCAACAAATGGCTCTTGATAGGGCAAAGCATACAATATTGCCACCGAGTAAGTTTGGCCTTGTTCAGATTACCCGCCAGCGTGTAAGGCCGGAGATGAATATTGTGACTAATGAAAAGTGTCCTGCGTGTAATGGTACTGGAGAAATTAAAGCCAGTATTGTGTTAATGGATGATATTGAAAGTAATCTGAATTACATTTTGAATGAGCAAAATGAAAAGAAGATAACGCTTTGTGTGCATCCTTATATTGAGGCGTATATCAAGAAAGGACTAATTTCTAAACAATGGAAATGGTTCCTGACGTTTGGTAAATGGATCACCGTTAAATCGGTACCATCCTATTACCTCAATGAATTTCACTTCCTCAACCCGAAGGAGGAAGAAATTAAATTATAAAAGCTTACCGAAGAATTCATTAAGCCGTCTGTTGATTTATTCATCAGGCGGCTTTCTTATTTATGAGTCTAATATTCTCAAGAGCTACCCGGGATATTTTTATAGGGAAATCTGGTTGGGAGGATTATGCGACATTGTTCAATAAAAAAAGCTCCCGATGGGCGGAAGCTCAAACTAACCAATTATAAACCTAAATTAAACGAAAGGAGCTGTAGGGGAAGGAATCGAACCTTCAAGGAGTGGTTAATCTGTTTCCAGGTTTCCCATAAATCTCCGCCACCGAGACAAGGAGGTGTGTCTGCCTGTTTCACCACCCTACAGTATTTTTGTCTTTTTGAAGAACTTGTTGATACAAATATAATGGGCGGAATACTTGTTTGCAAATATTCTAACAAAAAAACTTATTTATTATGAAATTAGCAGTAAATGTTTGTCTGATTTGTTGTATTTGTATTTTCTGGTGTTATTGAGATGTTCAAATTGTTAAGTTTTCAATAAGTTGGGGGGCTTGTTAACCGCTGCCCATCCATAAGAGTTGGGGAGTTATTCATTTCAAATTGCGGACAGCTTTGGTTTAATAGTATAGAACGTGTTAAGAGTTTGGAACTCCTTAATTTAGCGATGTTATAGCAAAGTTGATGATACTTGCAAATTTTATAAGAGAATATTTCATTTCTTGTTATTTTTTTATTTACTTAGCATGAATCTTATAATCTTTCAAAAATAAATGGAAAAAAAGAGCGTAAATTCTGAAATTGACAATCTTGATATGCAGATTCTCTCCATGCTTATGGATGATGCAACTATTCCGTATACTGAGATCGCGAAGAAGCTTATTGTATCGGGAGGAACCATCCACGTGCGTATGAAGAAGATGCAGGATCTTGGGATAATCAAGGGCTCGAATCTAATAGTTGATGCTCAGAAGATAGGATATGATGTTTGTGCCTATTTGGGTATCTATTTAGAAAAGGGCTCAACGTATAAGGATGCTGTAGCGCATCTTGTCAAGATTAAGGAGATTGTGGAGCTACACTACACCACGGGGGCATGGAGTATGTTTGCTAAAATTATTTGTCGCGATACTAATCACTTGCGATCTGTATTAAATGAGCAGATTCAAGCTATCGAAGGCATTGCCCGTACTGAAACCTTTATCTCATTAGAGGAAAGCATTAAGCGCCAGATTAGCTTAGATGTTTAACTCTTAAACCCAATTAGCGTTTTATTAAAGGAAAGGAACCAAGGGTTCCTTTTTTTGTTGCTGGCGATCTCATTTCTATTAAACAAAAAAAGCCCGCGCTAATAGCACAGGCTTTTAATATCTGGACAACAAAGTATTTGATTACTTGGTTACGTAAAGTACATCCTTTACAGCTTTAACAACGCGCTCTGCATTTGGAAGAGCTTCTTTGATAAGCGTTGGTGCATATGGAAGAGGTACGTCTGCTGAAACAACGCGTGTTACAGGAGCGTCAAGGTAATCGAACGCGTCTTTCTGTACTTTGAATGTGATCTCACTTGAGATTGAAGCTAGAGGCCAGGCTTCTTCAACGATCACAAGACGATTGGTCTTCTTAACAGAGTTAATGATCGTATCGAAGTCGATAGGTCTAACAGTACGTAAGTTGATTACTTCAGCACTGATTCCTTCTTTCTCAAGTTCTTCAACTGCAGGGTGAACTACGCGTGAAAGCATCTTTCCGAAAGAAACGATCGTAACATCAGAACCTTCTTTTTCTACGTGTGCTTTTCCGATCTCAAGATAATATTCCTCCTCTGGAACTTCTCCTTTATCGCCATACATTAATTCAGATTCCATGAAGATGATAGGATCCGGATCGATGATCGCTTGTTTAAGCAAGCCTTTAGCGTCGTATGGATTTGAAGGCACAACAACTTTAAGACCTGGACAGTTAGCGTACCAGTTTTCGAAATTCTGAGAGTGTTGTGCTCCGAGCTGACCAGCATTACCGGTTGGGCCACGAAAAACAATTGGACAGTCGATCTGGCCACCGCTCATCGAAAGGATCTTTGCAGAGCCATTGATGATCTGGTCAATTGCCACCAGAGAGAAGTTGAATGTCATGAACTCAACAATTGGACGTAATCCATTCATTGCAGCTCCTGAAGCGATACCGGCAAAGCCAAGTTCTGCAATAGGAGTATCAATAACACGCTTAGCGCCAAATTCGTCAAGCATACCCTGACTAACCTTGTATGCTCCATTGTATTCAGCGACTTCCTCCCCCATTAAGAAAACCCTTTCGTCTTTGCGCATTTCTTCGTTCATCGCCTCGCGAAGTGCTTCTCTGAACTGTATTTCTCTCATTGTAGTAAAATGTATATAATTTTATTAATATTCTGTTTAGCTCTTTATCAACGATTTCTATTCTAAGTAATGTAGTATGTAAGATAAACTCCCGCTGTTAACACGGACGAATTTCTGAACATAAAATTCTTTAGAAGGAATTTATTGCTGGCAAATATACACAGGAATGTTAGAGAAACAAGTTAATCAATTGTAAGTAATCGTAGCTGTTACAATTAATTAGATGGAATGACAATTACATGGCAAAATGCCTAAAAAGGGGGCTTTTCACGATTGCTAAAGTGCACATATTTCATTCTCGCGCTATACCTTAAGACGATATTTAAAAAAAATAGCCGCTCCGCGAAATCTTCGCGAAACGGCTTCCTCACTCTCAATTTTTATCGTCTAATTTTTTTTATCTGAGGCTTTGTGATGCCCCTTGTGTTTCTTGTGTTCTTGCTTGTATTGCTGATACACATTTCGTTGTTCATCATTTAATATGCTGTTGAGTTTCTCATCCCTGCTTTTCATGTGCTCTTTGAAGGACTGGCGTGCGGTAGCGTCTGGTTTGTCCTTAGCATTATGTTTGTATAGGTTGCGCTCTTTGGCCGATTCCAGATTTAGCTTGTATACCTGAGATTTCTGGGTTGCAGTAAGCCTGAGCTTTTGATCCATTTTATCGGTCATCAGTTGCGCCTTCTCCTCCGGTGTTTTCTTGTTGTGGGTGTTTTTATCCTGGGCAAACGCTCCTAATGTTAATACACCTAACATTAGCGCTGATACAATCATCTTTTTCATATCTATTCGTATTTATTACAATAGATATAGGTTGAGGCAATAGGTTTAAGAGGGTAATTGTTAAATAATGTTAACATAGCGGTAAAATAGAGCTATAATTTTCAGGGAAATTTCGTTTGCTTAGAATCCACGACTGACATTTTTAAAGTTTATATCATTTCATTATCTTGAAAGCTCGAAAAACTTCTATGAAACTTAAACATTGCATAGCTATAAGCAGCCTTGCCGTTATTACGGCGGCATCGTCGTTTACAGCATCAGCTCAAGCTAAATCGGGGCTTGATTCAGTACTGAGCATTTACAGGGCCAGTAACACTAAAGTAAACGATTTGGTGCACACGCGCCTGAGTGTAAGCTTCGATTATCAGAAGCGATACTTGTATGGTAAAGCCTGGATCACATTGAAGCCCCATATTTACGCAAGCGACTCTCTGACTCTTGATGCTAAAGGCATGGAAATTAAATCTGTCGCTATGATTTCCGGTAGTAGTTTGATTCCGCTGAGATATCAGTATAACGGAATGAAATTGTATATAAATCTTGGACGCACTATTAAAGGCCAGGAAGAATATAAGGTATTTATTGATTACATCGCTAAGCCTGATGAGCTTAAGACCTCAGGCAGTGCCGCTATCACGGACGCAAAGGGTCTCTATTTTATTAATCCTGATGGAGCTGTTGCTGATAAACCCGTGCAGATATGGACTCAGGGCGAGACGGAGGCTTCATCGGTGTGGTTTCCAACTATCGATAGCCCTAATCAAAAGACGACATCTGAAATTAGTATGACCGTGCCGTCTAAATATGTTACGCTTTCAAATGGTAAGCTTGCGCTGCAGAAGAGTAACGCTGATGGTACGAGGACTGATACCTGGAAGATGGAACTTCCTCATGCTCCATATCTTTTCATGATGGCAGTAGGCGATTTTAAGATCTATAAGGATAAGTGGCGGGATCGGGAAGTTAACTATTACCTTGAACCTAAGTTCGCTCCATTCGCGAAGCAGATATTCGGTACAACTCCCGAAATGATGGAGTTTTATTCAAAGCGGTTGGGGGTAGACTTCCCATGGAACAAATACTCTCAAATTGTTGTTCGGGATTATGTAAGTGGAGCGATGGAGAATACTTCTGCAACCTTGCATGGTGATTTTGTTCAGAAAACCGACAGGGAGTTGCTGGATAAGAATGAAGAGGGCGTAATCTCGCACGAGCTCTTTCATCAGTGGTTTGGTGATTACGTTACTGCTGAGAGCTGGAGTAATCTTACAGTAAATGAGTCGTTCGCTGATTTTGGTGAGCTGTTGTGGCTGGAGCACAAATGGGGACAGGATTACGCTGGCGAGCATAATCGTGAGGCTATGGATGCTTATCTGAACGATGGAGCGAAGAGCTTTGGGAAGGATCTTGTGAGGTTTCATTATCACGATAAGGAAGATATGTTCGATCGTGTGACCTACAAAAAAGGTGGCCGTATTCTGAATATGCTTCGCAATTATCTTGGCGAGGAGGTCTTCTTCAAAGGGGTTCAGTTGTATCTTAGCACTAACGCTTTTAAGACTGGAGAGGCTCATCAGCTCCGGCTAGCCATGGAAGAGGTAAGCGGGCAGGATTTAAATTGGTTTTTTAATCAATGGTACTTTGGCAGTGGTAATCCTAAACTCGATATCAGTTACGCCTATGATCCGCAAACAAGGCAACAGAAAGTCATTGTTAAGCAGACACAAGAGGGAAAGGCATTTACAGTGCCTCTGGCAATAGATTTGTATTATCAGGGAAAGAAAGAACGACGTAGAATTTGGCTCAAGAATAAAGTAGATACATTCAATTTCGCTGTTCCCGTTAAGCCGGATCTTGTAAACTTCGATGGGGATAAAATCCTTCTCTGTCAGAAGATTGATCGTAAGTCCATTACAGAATACGCTTTTCAATATAAACACGCGCCCTTATATCTCGATCGATACGAGGCCTTGCAAGTAGCCTCCAATATGCAGACCAGAAGCGATGAGGCCCGGAATTTGCTTATTGCCGGACTCAATGATAAGTTTGAAGGCTTGCGGAGGAGCTCCTTGGGGATGTTGGAAACTGGCAGTCCTAAAGTGCTGACGGCGGTGTTACCAGTGTTAAAGAAAATTGCCTCTTCGGATTCCGCATATTTGGTGAAAGCAGACGCGTTACTGATTCTTGCTGGAACCAAAGATCCGGCGAATGTGTCCTTTTTTACTGAGGGATTAAAGAGTCGTTCATTCGGCGTGCAGTCATCGTCATTGTTGGGACTAGCGATGTTAGATAAGGATAAGGCCTTAAGTGTCGCCAAGAGTTTGGAGGCCGAGGCGAAAGGAAAACTTAGTCAATCTATTGCCGTAGTGTATGCGCAGTCAGGAGGTGTTGGCGAGTTTCCGTATGTAGACAGGCTTTACAATAGCAGCGGCGTGCAGATGAAGATTGATATTTTGCCGGGTTATGTGCTCATGCTTTCAAAGCTGGACGATGCTTCTTTGGTGCGGTCAAAACTTGATGGTATCAAGCAAATGGGACTTAAGATGAAGCGTCAGGGTGGTGCTAAGTTCGTTGCCGGGTTGTTTGAGAATTATAAGCACGCCAAGGAAATTCAGCTGGACAGTGTTACTTCAGCGGCTCAGAAGCAGCGCATCAATCAGGAGATTGCAAAAATCAATGAAGATATTCAAGAATTGAACATGAATTGACCAATGCTAAAAATCAAATCTTGATATTTGAATAGAAAAGTGCCTCAATACGGGGCACTTTTTTTATTACGTTTTATTTGAGATTTATTTGTAGAATGTGTTATGCAGACAGCTATTTATAACCCTTTTCATCGTTTCGATTTTAATTATAATAAGTGCTTTCTGACGGGCAGTGAAGTGTCGGATCGGGTTTCGGTTTTTCCGTCCTGGCTCATTGAGCGGGGAATGCTTGGCGATCTGGCGTTCAAGATGCTCGATGAAAGTATGGTTCGTTATGCTGATCTATGGTTGCCCGCAAGTAAGGAGGTCGCAGAATCGGCGGCTGCGCTTGACGAGGATATTCAGGCTGCTTTCAATGCCGGGCATTCTGCCGTGAAGGAATTGCCGGAGATAAAGCTATTTCAGTGGGTATCTCTGAGGATGTTCGGTATCATATATCAGGAGATTAACAGAGGTCTGCAGCAGCAAAAGCTGAGCGGAGAAGCTTTTAATTTTTCTCAGGGACTTAGTCGCAAGTTCAGCAACCTGCACATCATGCTTCAGTCCCTGGTGCGTCCGGTGGAATTTGAAGGTCCTCGTCCCTGGTCAATATATATATTCGAGATCGAGAATCCAGAGGACAAGTTTATGTACCGGGATGAGATAAATACGCTGATTTACTCGTTAAGAATTGGCAATGTGGGAATGATTGTTTGTTTGCAGGATAACGAGGAAAGTAAGCAATATCATCGAGATCTGCTGGAAGCTTGCAAAGAGCGGATACTAAGTTTAATCCAGTTCGAAGAGGTTTGCGCGCGATTCTTCTATTCCGCTTACCTTTTTAACAGGTTGCCTGATTATTCTGTTGTAGAAGCGCATGGATCTCTGTTTATTGAACCTATGCCCATGCATATGAACAATGCGGCTATATTTGATAAGTGGCAGAATAAAACCTACGCCCAGGTATTGGAGAATTTTTTTAAACCATGGGGATATACAATGTTTGAAATTCTGAAGGATCCCGAAAAGCCGATGACTTTTCTTTAGGAAAGAAAATAAAAAAACCGGACTAAGGTCCGGCTTAACATTTAATAGGTAGAGAGCGATGTATTATAGACTCTTTAAGTACGATATCTCGCCGTCAGGAGTGATCTTAACAACGATTCTTTCTTTCTCGTTTTTAAGGCTCGCGAAATAGATCATATTATAATTTCTGCGTCCCGTGAGTGCGTAAAGGTGATTGTCGTCCTGAACGTCGATATCGTATTTGATAACATCTTCAACAGCGTAATCTTTATATAGCTTGGCAATGCGATTTTTACTCACGGCAGGCAGTTTATCAACCGACAGATATTGTGTAGTCGCGATATAGTCGCCGTTAATGTCAAAGAAAGCACTCATTTTTTTGCCATTAAGCATAAACGAGGCTTTTTGAAATCTGTCAGTGACAACCCAGTTTACGTTAGTAGCATTTTGGAATCTCGAAGAGAACTGATTCAATGCGAAATAAGACGCTTCTGAATCTTTCTTTTCAATCATGTTTTTACCGTCGGCGAAACTTGTTGCCGAAAGCGCCAGAACAAAGAAGGCCAGGTAAATTAACTTTTTCATAACAGTTGCTTTTTATTTCTATATCAAAAGTAGATAATGTTTATTGATTTGTCAATGAAATTGATCTTTTTGTATTATTATTATAATAATAACCGTTTATTTTTGAAAGTCTAAAATTCTGTGTTTTAAAATCAAGGGATATTTCCATTTTCTTAATGCAATCGAGCCCGGAAATGTGCGTTTGGTCATGTTTTTTGAAGATGTGGTAACGTGTATTTTTGATTGCACTTTAAATTGATCGGTATTTTGTCTTTTTTTGTTTTTTGGCGCGAATGTAGCATGTTTTTAACTGATAGTATTGTACTCAGATGACAATCAGTCGGCTTTCCCGGGTAAGTTTTGGGAAAACGAGATGTTTCGGGAAACAAGAATTATTAAAATTTGTAGTGATAACGGCAAAGGTATAAGTAGCGAAGCATCCTTAGTTCATTTGCTTATGAATGGGGAAGCTATTACTTTCACGCGTAAATACTCATATAGATAATGAAAAAATATATCGCTTCTCTCGCACTGTGTCTGATGACGTCATTTGTTTGTTTCTCTCAAAGTAAAGAGAATTGGACGGATTCCGTTTTTCGCTCATTAAGTAAGAAAGAGCGTATCGGGCAGATGTTTTTCGTACGTGCGCATACCGATAAGGGAAAAGCCTATGAAGATTCCGTGGCGAAGATGGTTAAGAAACTCAAAGTCGGGGGCTTAGTGTTTTTTCAGGGGGGACCTGTGCGTCAGGCAGCTCTCACCCGAAGCTATCAGAGTATAAGTAAAACGCCATTGTTAGTAGCAATGGATGCGGAGTGGGGCTTAGGCATGCGATTGGATAGTACCCTTTCGTATCCATATCAGCTAAGTTTGGGGGCTGTACGCGACAGTTCTCTTCTTTACCTGATGGGGAAAGAGATTGCTCATGATTTTAAGCTCATGGGGATGCATTTGAATTTTGCTCCGGTAGCCGACATTAATAACAATCCGAGGAATCCCGTTATTAACTATCGTTCATTCGGGGATAATAAATATAATGTAGCTGAGAAAGCCGCTGCCTATATGCTCGGCATGCAGGACGGTGGAATTCTTACCAGTATTAAGCATTTTCCGGGGCATGGCGACACGGAAGTAGATTCGCATAAGGATTTGCCACAATTGAAGTTTGATAGGGCCAGGCTTGATTCATTAGAGATGTTTCCGTTTCAGAAATTGGTAGGGCGTGGCGCCAGTGGAGTAATGGTCGCACATATGAATATTCCGGCATTAGATAATACACCCAATTTGCCATCGACACTCTCGCGACCTATTATTACCGGGATCTTGAAAGACTCTTTAAAGTTTAAGGGACTGGTTATTTCGGATGCTATGGAGATGAAAGGAGTGGTGAAGTTTTTTCCGGAAGGGAGAGCAGACCTGATGGCGGTTAAGGCGGGAAATGATATTCTGGAGTTGTCGGAGGATACGAGGAGAGCTATTAAGCTAATAAAAAAAGCGGTACGGGCAGGCGACATCTCCATGGGTAGGATTGATAGTTCCGTGAAGAAGATTCTGAACGCTAAATATGAGGCAGGTTTAAACGTTGCGTTTAGCCCCTCTTTGGCAACGTTATATGAGGATCTAAACCGGGTGTCCTCTCGTCAGCTGATTCAGCGACTTGCTGACGCCAGCGTCACGGTGTTGCGTGATGATTCGGTAATAAAGTCTTTAAATCCTACCAGGAGAACCGCAATCATTAGTTTAGGAGTAGCGACACCAACAATATTCCAGACCGAGCTCAAGAGGAGTTTTCCTAATTCCATGAACTTTATTGTTTCTAAAATCGCGTCTGTTGGCGATATAAACAGTATGGTCGCGGAGCTCAGGGGGTATGATCAGATAATCGTGGGAGTTTATGATTATCGCAAGCGGCCGCAAAGCAATCTGGATGTAAATAGCAATATGAAGCTATTGATCGCGGCGCTAGCGAGACTTAATACGGTAACCTGTCTGTTTGCTAACCCATATACCTTAGCAGGTCTTCCGGGCATAGAATCCAGCAAGGGATTGGTTGTGCTTTACCAAAATGGAGAAGAGCAACAACGTGCTGCCGTTAAGCTGTTAGAGCAGAAGATCCCAGCGACAGGAAAGCTTCCTGTGTCTGTAAATTCTTTTTTCAGAAATGGCGATGGTCTTGAAATCAAGCTGTAGCGTAGCATGCTGACCGTTAATGCAGGTCGGCTCGCACGAATAGCATGAGTGAGCGTATTAGTTTGAGTATATAACATAAAAAAGCCCGTTAGATGAAATATCACTAACGGGCTTTTATGTTGTTGAGTAAACAGGTAATTAAACTCTCTTAGTTTTGATACGAGCAGCTTTTCCGGTAAGGGCACGCAGATAGAACAATTTAGCTCTGCGAACTTTTCCGTAGCTGTTTACAATGATTTTATCAATGTTTGGTGAGTTGATCGGGAAAATACGCTCAACACCTACTCCATTAGAAACTTTTCTTACAGTGAAGGTTTCAGTTGTTCCAACTCCATTGCGTTGGATAACAACTCCCTGGTAAACCTGGATACGTTCTTTGTTTCCTTCGCGGATTTTATAATGAACACTTACTGTATCGCCAGATTTGAATGCAGGCACTTCTTTCCTGGCTACAGCCTGCTCTTCAACAAATTTTACTAAATCCATGATTTCAAGTATTTAATACGGTATTAACCTTTAATGCCCGCTCCTTTTTTCGGAGTGCAATATTAGGTAATATTTTTTAATTATAAAAGTCGATTTTTAAATTTATGTATTTATTTATCAGAACACTGCGATATAATGATGCAGATTCAGCAATCCGTTTCCTTCGGTGAATTTTAATCATCCAAAAGGTCGGGTCGCCGGGCCTTGGTTCGTTCAAGAGCCTGATCATATCGCCACTCGTCTATTTTGAGCTGATTGCCACTGAGCAAGATATCCGGAACCTTTATTCCACGCCATTCAGCGGGTCTGGTATACACCGGTGCGTCCAGTAATTCGCCCTGAAAAGAATCAGACAGCGCGGACGTTTCATCGCTAAGTACCCCCGGAATCAAGCGGACAATAGAGTCTACAAACACCGCTGCCGGGAGTTCTCCTCCCGAAAGGACATAATCGCCAATGGAGATTTCTCTTGTGACAAAGATGTCTCTAATGCGCTGATCAATTCCTTTGTAGTGGCCGCAGAGTATTATTATATTTCCTTTAACGGCAAACTCATTTGCTATCTGCTGATTGAGTGTTTCTCCGTCCGGGCTCATGAATACCACATCATCATAAGAGCGCTGGCTTTGTAAGTGCTCAATACAAGCTGCAAAAGGCTCTACAGACATTACCATGCCGCTACCTCCGCCGTATGGATAATCATCAACATTTCTATGTTTGTTATTCGAGTAATCACGTAGATTATGAACAACAATTTCTGCCAAACCCTTTTTCTGTGCACGCATTAAAATAGAGTGCGCAAAAGGACTTTGCATTAAATCAGGAAGAACGCTAATAATATCAAAACGCATCATCGCGGCTATTCGTTTGTAGTATAAATATCAAGCAGACCCTCTGGTAGCGTTACGTCAAGTGTTGCATTTTCCTCATCAAAGGAATCTATGATGTCATCGTTAAGAGGAAACATGATCTCGCGGTGCTGATAGGGCACCACAGCAATGTACTGTTGAGGGTATTCAAGCACTTCAGATATCTCACCCAACTCCCCCGCCTTAGAATCTCTGACAACGTAGCCCTTAAAGTCGGTATAATAAAACTCTCCTTCTTCGCGCTCCGGCATCTTTTCCAATGGCAGATATACCTTTCTCTTAAGGAGCTTTGCCGTCTTATCAATATGGTCTATATCCTCAAAATAGAAATATCCTGTATTGTTAGACTGGAGTTTAAACGAAGAAACGAAATAAGGCACTACTTTACCGTTAAACTCGAGAAAGACCATATCAAGTTCAAGTTCTTCATAGTCGTCGAACTCGAAAAAGAGCTGTACTTCGCCTTTCAGGCCTCGGGTTTTAGTGATGTACCCTATATAGAAACAGTTGTCAATATTCATGATAAAAAAAATGTCATCCCGACTTCACGGGATGACACATGTGTCTTGTCTGATAAAAACTACTCAGCAGATTCTGTTGCAGGAGCTTCTTCTGAAGTTTCAGCAGGAGCTTCCTCTTCTTCAACAGCTGGAGGAGTATTTTTAGCAGCTACAGCTGCAGCAATCTCAGATTTTTTCTTTGATTCAGCAGCTAAAGCAGCTTTACGAACTTCTGCTTTGGTTGCAACTAATGAATCTTTCTTTCCCTGGATATTGGAGTCTTTCTGATCAACCCATGCCTGGAATTTCTCTTCTGCCTGTTCAGCAGTTAAAGCACCCTTCTTTACACCACCCTGAAGGTGTTTCTTGTAAAGAACGCCTTTGTAAGAAAGAATTGCACGGCAAGTATCTGTAGGCTGTGCACCTTTGTTAACCCAGTCTAACGTTTTTTCGAAGTTGATATCGATTGTTGCAGGGTTAGTGTTTGGGTTGTAAGAACCTAAACGCTCAATGAAACGACCATCTCTTGGAGCACGTGAATCTGCCACCACTACGTAGTAAAAAGGTTTTCCTTTTTTACCGTGTCTTTGCAATCTAATTTTAGTTGCCATTTTTTTCTTTTTTAATTTATGTATTCAACATAGTTCCCGGAGTCTCCTTCTGCGGGGTTGCAAAGATAAATAAAGCATTCCAATAATCAAGGTCTATTTGGCTTATTTTCTGAAATACAAGTTATTGTGACATGCCGAAATGTATGGCCCGGCATCAAAACGTATACGTATAGCCTACGTAGGGAAAGAATCTTGGTGCGCGTGTTTCGTCGAGGTAAAAATCCTTGCCTGCTTGATCAGTAGACACAACGTAAGGCGCCGGGCGGCCTATCAGGTTGTTTATCCCTAAATACAATTTTGTGCGATGCATGTTTTTCTTCACTCTTGACCTCGCAGCGCCGATGCTCAGGGTTCCTGATGGCTCCAGTCGTCGGTTATTAGGCCTGAGCATACTATTGTATTGCTCGTCGGCTGACTCCGAAGGAGAGGAGGGCTGCGTTATCAATGGTCCGGAGCTACCATTGAACATGGTCGAAAATAGCCAGTTCTTTGTTGCCTGCCAGCTCAGTGAGAGCCGAACGATGTTTGTGAGATCATAGGGCGACAGGAAATCCTTGCCCTGGTTTAATTCGCCTGATTTGTAGGTGTTTCGGCTGAGTGTATATGCTCCCATGAATTCCATTTTATAGAAGCGGAGAAGACTTTCTATTTCGATGCCCTTGCTGGTGCCATTGGTTCTAAAAAGGCGGGCGGGATCAAAGTAATCATTGCCATCACCGTGTGCCGCCATGATTTCATAAAATAGCACTTCTTTATATTGCTTCATAAATGCCTGAACAAGTATTCGTCCGGAGCCTAGCCGCCGGTGATACCCTATTTCATAACTTAAGGAGCGTTGTGGTTCTTGTGTTGCGGAGCTGGGTTGTCTGAATTCAGTAGGTAGTGCCGAGAAATTTGAACTTATCTGATGATAATATTGCGACATGCTCGCGAAAGAAATATGAAATGCATCGTGTGTTCCCGGTATAAAATTCAGTACAGCCCTTGGTTGAAGGGAGTTGTATGCCTTTCCCGGTCCCATAAACAAGGTATAATTAAGGCCCGTATTAAGTGACAAAGCAGAGGTTATATCCCAGTTATTGTCTACAAATGTTCTTAGTTCCACAGCTCTTTGCTGATGTCGGACGTCAGTTAATGAGGAGAAATTACTTATCCGTAATCCGGTACCGATGCTGGTGTTCCACGTTTCAGTATTCGAGAGCTTTATTTGTGTATCAAAATTGAGGTCGTTAATCCGGTTGAACATGAAGCCTCCACGCTCATCCGTGTTGCTAAGCCTCGTATTGAAGCTACTGAAAGATAAAGTAGTTGTTTGAAAGGCCTTATCCCATACTTTATTCCAACGAAGAGACAACAGGTGGTTTTTCCATTTTAATACATTGGGGTCAATACCGACGCCGAAGGCAAGTTTTAATCGGTCGTAGCCTGAATATGCGCTTAAATAAAATCGGGAATCTGGATTCGGCGCGAAATTTACTTTAAGATTTAAATCTCCAAGACTGTATTGAAGGAAGTCGCCTATGGCAAAGTTTGTTAATCCGTCAATCCAGCTGCGGCGAGCGCTCAGCGCAAAAGACAGCCGATCTTTAATAATCGGTCCTTCAAGCATCATCGAAGCATTAATTAAGCTCAGATCAAATTCTCCGTGGTATTTCTGCATATCTCCGTCCTTCGTTTTTACGTCGAGTACA
This sequence comes from Sphingobacteriaceae bacterium UBA6709, assembly GCA_002454425.1. GTDB lineage: Bacteria > Bacteroidota > Bacteroidia > Sphingobacteriales > Sphingobacteriaceae > Arcticibacter. Next base: position 53,338 of record DKIV01000001.1, on the reverse strand, counting down.
GATGATAGACGTCCTTCGAAGCGTGCTGGAAAGCCTCCCTTGTATAAGTCTGATCGTTTTACTGTGGCATTATTAAATATTGAAATTAAGCCCGTAAAGTGATGATAGTGATATAAGGGAACACCATCAAGTAAGACAAGATTTTCATCGGGACTACCACCTCTGACAGAAAACATCAATGGCGACATACCTGCTTTTTGTTGGAGTAGCTTTAAGGGGTCTGCTTGTCCTGCTGCGAATGGTAAGGCTTCTGTTGCTGTTTGTCCGGTTCCTTTGTCGTCATAGAAGGGAAGAGTTGAATGCTGTCGGATTACCGCAGAGGGTAAGGTGAGTCCTCTGCGCAGTGCGAAGTCTTGACGTAAGTCCGCTTTTACAACGATGTCGACGACCTTTGTTTCGAAGCCGACAAAGCTAATGCTGAGGCGGTATTTGCCTGCGGGAAGGTTAACGCTGAAAAATCCAAAATCATTGCACTGTATTCGCTGCCCCTGTTCGTTTATACGGATGTTGGCAAAAGGCAAGGCTTCGCGGCTAGCCAGGTCACTATAAATAAAGCCCGATACCGTGAACGTTTGACTTTCCTTCACCTGCGGGAATAACAAAACCTGCCCCTGACTGATGGAATAACTAATGCCGAGAGATGCAAAGACGTTGTTGAGAATATTGCTGAGCTGATATTGACCCGGTGATAGCGTGATGTTGTGTTGTAGTGGCAAGCGGTTGTTGCTGTATGACAGTGGGATATTCTGAGACGCCATGCTAGTTAGCAGGTCTTTCAGTATTTTAATCTCGACCCCTACATGTACCTCGCGTTGAAGTAACGAAGATTCCTGCGCATTTAGCCTAAGTACGATTATAAAGAAAATGCTAAGAATGTATACGCCTTTCTTCATTAATTACATTTTAACTCACGTATCAGGATCGTGTCTTGTCTGATCTCGTAGTTAAATCCTACGATACGACTAAGTTGTTGCATAACTTCATCGAGTGTCAACTTTTCGAAATCTGCAGTCACACGGCAAGACGCGGGTACTGAGTCAAGTTCTATGTGTTGTACGCCGTAGGTATTGCCTATAGCTTTTAACGCCTCAGATAAAGGCGCGTCCCTGAATGTAAGTTGTTTGGTTTTCCATGCCAGAGCATAAGAAGTCATTCCCGCGCTTTGGCTCCATGAGCCGGCAGTAAACGTGCCACATTGTCCGGTGGAAAGCGTTATGTTATTTCCGGAGGGCTGATGCAATACATTTACGAGCCCGCGCTCAACAAATAACATTTTCTCATCGGCTCTGTCTTTTACCGTAAATGAGGTGCCGAGTACCGTCACCTTCAATGAAGGGGAGGTTACAACAAAAGGGCGCGCTTTATTATGTATAACATTAAAATAAGCTTCTCCCTTCATTTTTATCCTGCGCGAAAGAAATGAGTATCGTTGATAGCTGACGCTGGAGTTTTCATTTAGCATCATCGTTGAGCCGTCAGAAAGCTCTATAGATGCCATTTCACCTTTGCTGGTGCTGCGTGTAATTGTCGCGGTAGCAAAAAGATAGGCTCCAACAAAGAATACCAAAATTGTAGCTGCTGCTGCCAGCCATCGCTTGTTTGGCATCTGTATGCGTTTTACTCGGGCATGCGGTGCTCTTTTCGCTTTTATTTTGTCCCATGCCTCTTCGGTCGAAAAATATTTATCTTCAGATAAGGGAGCCAGGTCGGCCATTAATACCTGAACCCGAAGATACTCCTCCGGATTCTCAGATATCCACTTTTGCAAAACCTGAAGTTCCTCCTTGTCTATATACTCCTCCGCGAAGTGTCTTGCTAAAAGCTCATCTATCTCTGTTTTATTCATCATTATGAACTATTTATCATTAAGACGCACTGACGCCAAAAACACCTATATGAAATATAAAGAATAAATTAAACATAGTAGTATTACGAAGAAAATAGCATGCTCTTTGGCAAACTGCCTCATTCTTTTTTGAGCTGTGCCCATTTGATTTTCTACGGTTTTTATTGAAATATTAAGGTGCTCCGCGATTTCGGCATATTTCATCTTTTTTAAACGACTTAACTCAAAAACCTCACGGCACTTAGGGGGCAAAGAATCTAACGCCTCGGCAATAAGTGTTTGTATGTCTAGTTCTGGGCGAGGCTCAATGTTCGGATCCGGAATTTCCGGAAGCTCATGTCCGGTGGTAATGATGACCTTTTTTCGCAAAATAGATATACAACGATTTCTTACCGACACGAAAAGATAAGGCTTGGCAGCCTCTGTGTCTATTATCTCCGGATGCTTCTCAATAATATGGATAAACACATCCTGTACAACATCCTCTGCAGCCTCATCATCTTTAAGATACTTATATGCATGACGGCACAGCTGCTGATAGCTCTGTTCAAAAAGGATCTTAAATAACGTTTCTTTCATCAAAACTGAAGGGTAAGCACAAATCTCAAATTTTTTTTGAGTGACTATAGGGGTTTATGAAATGCCTGCGTGTTAAGGGTAATTCAGTTAAAAAAAATGAAATTAAATAGAATCAAAATGAAAAGCAAATTTGCATTAACAGTATTGGTATTAGCGCTGGTTGCAGCGGGAGAAGTGAAGGCACAAGAATTAGAGCCTAAACACGAAGTTCGTATTAGCTATAGTGATGCAACGCCATTAACCTTCGCAAACGCGCTGGGTCGGGGACTTTCTGACGCCTTTAGTTTCTTCGGTAGTTCAAACACTAAATCCGAATCCATAGGAATGTTCAATCTCGCCTATCGCACCAGGATATCCAGAAAATGGTCTTTGGGTGGTGATGTAAGCTTTAACAGTACCACGGGTGATACAAAAAGTGAAAATGTAACAAAGCATTTCAATACGAAGAATATTTTAATCATGCCGGAGGCGGAATTTTCATATATAAGAACAGGCATGATAGATTTCTACGGCAACGTTTCTGCCGGGGTTAATGTTGCCTCTGAGAAGGAAACAGCCATGGGAAAAAGTACCTCTGATACGTACTATAATTTTGCTTTTCAGGTTAACCCCGTTGGACTGCGGGTTGGTAGAAGGCTGGGAGCCTTTGCAGAGTTGGGTCTGGGTTACAAAGGTTACGTTAATGCCGGCGTAAGCTACCGTTTCTGATACTGTAGCTGGTCCTGAATGATCAGCAGCGCAGGCCTGGCAGTGTATTACTCTACGTATGCCAGACGGGCCGGGGTGGCTGATTTTACAAAGAGAAAACCTCAAGCGTTGCGAGAGCGCTTGAGGTTTTCTCTTTTGCGATAGACTCCTCGGATGCTAAAAACCCGTAACCCATCAGTGTTGGGTTGGGAAGCCTTTGGAATAGTTGTGCCTTAATTTGACAAGATGTCTACTACCTTAAGTAAATTAGGGTCTGCTTCAGAAAGATGTTTAATAGCATTATGGAAAGGCGTATGATGTATGTTGTTATTTATAAGCCCTACCATCATGTTTTTCTTTCCGTTGAGCAATGCCTCAACCGCCGCGATGCCTAGTCTGCTTGCTAACACGCGATCCATGGCTGTCGGCTTACCACCGCGTTGGATGTGTCCAAGGATTGAAAGGCGGATATCAAAATGAGGGAAACGTTCCTTGATCATTTCTGTCACTTCCATACTGCCAAACTCATCGCCCTCCGCAACAATAATGATTTTGGATGTTTGATCCTGGGGGCCTTCTTCCAGATGTTTGTACAGCGCGTCGAGATCTGTTCTGAGCTCAGGAATTAGGATGCCCTCGGCGCCCGTACCAATTCCACTTCTCAGTGCTATCAAGCCGGAGTCGCGACCCATTACCTCTACGATGAACAGGCGATCGTGTGATTCTGCTGTGTCGCGGATCTTATCAACGGCATTTATCACCGTGTTAATCGCCGTATCGTATCCAATAGTAAAGTCGGTGCCGATTAGGTCGTTGTCAATGGTGCCGGGCAAGCCGATGATTGGAATGTCGTATTCGCGACTAAATACATTTGCTCCGGTAAACGATCCTTCACCGCCAATGGCAACCAGCGCGTCTATGTTGTTTTTTTTCAGCTGTTCGTAAGCTGCCTTTCTTCCCTCTGGAGTCATAAAGGCCTCACTTCTGGCGGTCTTAAGAATAGTACCACCACGTTGTATGATATTTGTGACGGCCTTGCGTGTAAGTGGTATAAATTCGCCGGCGATCATTCCTTCGTAACCTCGCATGATGCCAGTTACGTTGATTCCATAATGCAGTCCGGTTCTCGTTATTGCTCTGATTGCAGCGTTCATGCCGGGTGAATCGCCTCCGGAAGTAAATACGCCAATGTTTTTAATTTTGTTCATAATCGTATTGTGATCATTCTTCCAATGTGAAGAGTCTGATAAATGAATGCTTAACTGGATAATCCTCTGCTATCCTGTACAAATATAAAAGATTACCTCTTTATGAAGATAAAGGAATTGTTATACCAACATTTAAGCCAACGAATCAGGGCTCGCCGTCACCGAGATCACGCCCTCTCCTTTCCGGCAGCTACCTATTTGGTTCGAGACTGACTCGGGACTGCTTCGTACCAGACAGCACTGGTCATCGACATTTCATGGGCATTTCATCGACANNTGTCGATGAAATGTCGATCACCACTCGAGCGTCTCTCGAGTCTGTTCCGAGTCAGTCTCGAACCAGGTAGGTAGAAAATAGCTAAAACAGATAGGATATTTCCTTTGATGCAAACGCGCGCAACTCTCCGTCAATGAGAACAAGAAGGTTTCCGGTATCATCGATTCCTTTGATTTCACCTGTAATTTCCCATCCACTGACGATGAACTTACGAGTTTCTTTCAGTCCAAAGAGATTTTGATAGTAATATCGCAAATGGTTGGTTGATGTAAGTTCTTTCAGCTCCCGGTATCTATGATCCAATGCTTTGCAAAATTGTTTCAATAGCAGGTTCCTGTTGAAGGAATGACCGGCGATGATGGAAAGCGATGTTGATCGCATCAGATCCGGAAACTGCCGTTGATTAACGTTAATTCCGATTCCGATGATCGCGTATTTAAGTTTTTGACCCCGTATAATATTCTCAATCAAAATCCCACCCAGTTTGTTATTACCGGCATAAATGTCATTAGGCCATTTTATTTTGCAATCGCTTCCAATAATTTTGCGTAGTACTTCGTTTATAGCTATACTTACAGCGATATTGAGTATGAAAGTACTTGCAGGATTAAGAAATTCAGGGGAAAGAAGGACGCTAAATGTGAGGTTTTTGCCGGCAGCGCTAAGCCAGGTGTTGCTGAATTGGCCACGGCCAGCGAATTGATTTTCTGCCATTATTACAGTACCTTCTGCTATTGGCTTGGATTTTGACAATTCACTTTTTAAATAATTATTAGTTGAGTCAACCCGTTGCAGTGTAACGACATTTTGACCGATAGAAAATAAGGGAAAAGTGTTATTTTGCAAATTGAGAAATACTAATTAAATTAATTCAAAACTAAGATTTTTTTAATGGTAAAAAGCAAAGTTATTAATGAATCTGTATATATATCAGAATTAGTAATTAACGGAATTCAGGAAAAAAAAGGAAGCGAAATTGTACGGCTTGATTTACGTAATATTCACAGCTCTGTAGCGGATTTCTTCGTTGTTTGTCATGCGGAGTCTAGCACACAAGTGAAAGCGATAGCAAACAGTGTTGACGATGAGGTGTTCAAAGCAACGGGTAAAACGCCATACCATGTTGAGGGATTATCTTTCGGTGAATGGATAATATTGGATTATGTAGATGTGGTGGTTCACGTGTTTAAGACTGACAAGCGTCAGTTTTATGGTATTGAGGAATTGTGGGGTGACGCCGAAATGAAATTTTATCAGAGCGCCTGATATTTACGAACAAGGTTTAATAAATAAAATGAAAGTTAACGAAACTGGAAATAACTCGAAGAATTTTAGAAGAAAATCGGGAAAGAAGATAGTACCTAAGCCACCGCGATTTAATATTATGTGGCTTTATGTAGCCATCATTCTCGGTCTTTTTGCTGTACAATACTTGTTTAATAATCCAACGGTCTCTACCGTAACATATCAGAAGTTTGCCGGGCTCTTAAAGTCAGGATATGTTGATAAAGTTGTCGCATATAAGAACAATGACATCGTGATGGTTGAAGTCTACATAAAGAAAGATAGCCTTCAACTTCCCCAATTTAAAGATGTTAGGGGTGGTGAATCTTTCGCGATGGGTAATAACAATCCGCAGTATAAGTTTACGGACGCATCTTTCGACGCTTTGTCTAATAAGATGAAGGAAACACAGAAAGATATGCCGAATCAGCTATATCCGACTTTTGACACACGCGAAAGCTTTTGGGCCAGTTGGTTTATGTCTATCATTCTTCCGGTATTGCTGCTTATAGGATTTTGGATTTTCATCATGCGCCGTATGGGTGGTGGTGGCGCCGGTGGTGGCGGTACGCAGATCTTTAATATTGGAAAATCGAAGGCTACCCTATTTGATAAGGAATCGCAGGTTACCGTAACGTTCAATGATGTCGCAGGTCTTGAGGAAGCAAAGCAAGAGGTGATGGAGATCGTTGACTTTCTTAAGAACCCTAAGAAGTATACAAATCTGGGGGGTAAGATTCCAAAAGGCGCCCTCTTGGTAGGTTCTCCCGGTACAGGTAAAACATTGCTTGCCAAGGCTGTTGCAGGCGAAGCGCAGGTTCCGTTCTTTTCGCTTTCAGGTTCAGACTTCGTGGAGATGTTTGTAGGTGTAGGAGCGTCACGTGTGCGCGACCTTTTCAAACAAGCAAAGGATAAAGCTCCATGTATCATCTTTATTGATGAGATTGATGCTATTGGACGTGCCAGAGGAAAGAACAGTATCATCGGTGGAAATGATGAACGTGAAAATACCCTTAACCAGCTGTTGGTTGAGATGGATGGTTTCGGTACTGATAGCGGTATTATCATCATGGCTGCGACGAACAGACCTGATGTGCTCGATTCAGCTCTTTTAAGACCCGGTCGTTTTGACAGGCAGATTTCTATTGATAAGCCAGATCTTCATGGCAGAGAGCAGATCTTTAAAGTACACCTGAAGCCTATTAAGCTGGCTGAAGGCGTTGAGGCTAAAAAGCTTTCTGCGCAGACTCCCGGTTTTGCAGGTGCTGAAATTGCAAATGTTTGTAACGAGGCGGCTTTAATTGCGGCACGCCGCAATAAAGAGGCTGTAGATATGCAGGACTTCCAGGATGCTATCGATCGTGTGATCGGTGGTCTTGAGAAGAAGAATAAAATTATATCACCGGAAGAGAAACGCATTGTGGCATTTCACGAAGCGGGGCACGCTATTGCGGGATGGTTTTTGGAACATGCTGATCCTTTGGTGAAGGTTTCAATTGTTCCACGTGGAGTAGCTGCTTTAGGGTACGCGCAGTACCTTCCTAAGGAGCAGTTCCTTTATACCACAGAGCAATTGCTTGACGGGCTGTGCATGACTATGGGCGGTCGCGTTGCTGAGGATATTGTTTTTGGAAAGATATCTACGGGAGCACAGAACGATCTGGAGAGGATTACAAATCTGGCATACGCTATGACGACCTATTATGGTATGAATGCCAATATTGGAAATGTATCTTTTGCTCAAGAGGAAGATAAACTTGTGAAGCCTTATTCAGAGAAAACGGCAGAGCTAATAGACCATGAGGTGCGCGTGCTGATTGACGGTGTATACACGCGTACGAAGGATCTGCTCACAGAGAAGCGAGATGGCTTAAACAAGCTTGCTGAAAAGTTGCTTGAAAAGGAGATTTTATTCCAGTCTGATCTGGAAGAGATCCTCGGAAAGCGACCTTTTAATAATCGTACCACATATGATGAGTTTGTTAATGGCGACAGTCCTGGAGATCAGGCTCCGATAGCAGACAATATTCATCCCGACCAAATTAGCGACGGAGCTTCATCTGATGAAGAAATAAAATAAACTAAGAAAAGGTTGTCAGCGATGGCAACCTTTTTTTATGTAAGCGCTACTGAATTTCAGGTACTGGCGGTGCCGGGGATGATCGCGGTACTGTCAATCTCATAAATTTTTCCGTAATTAGGCCTTTGGAGTAAGCTGTATGCTTTTTACTCCTATTATTTGTTATTTTGTGTGCATAGAAGCAGCGTATGAAAGATACTACTTCCAAAGAGAAAATGTTAAAGAAGCTAAGGACGGCTCTTCTCGAGAAGCGGGATAATCCCTATCCTAATGTAGAAGATACTCCCGTTTATGAACCCTTTGACGGATATCTGGAGGTGCTTTTCGCTGAGCAGCTTAGTCAAGTTGCCGGGAAGTTTGTTTTCTGTGAGGATGAAATCCAGTTTATGGAGAATCTCCTGCTTCTGGCGGACGAAAATAACTGGCGACGAATATATTGTTGGGAGCAGCCACTAAAGGAACTATTAACCCATTGTGATTTTCCGTACTATAGTACTGATACAAATTTTGAACAGGCAGAGGTTGGTATCACGCTTTGCGAGTCGCTCATAGCCAGAAACGGAAGTGTGTTGCTCTCTAATGCCAGTACTGCCGGACGCAGACTCAGTATATATCCTACCCATCATATTGTTGTAGCATATACCTCTCAACTTGTGCTTGATTTAAAAGATGCCTTCAAGGATCTGAGAAGAAAGTATCAGGAGCATGTTCCATCGATGATCTCGGTAGTAACCGGCCCTAGTCGTACTGCCGACATTGAAAAGACGCTCGTTCTGGGTGCACATGGTCCTAAAGATCTGATCGTATTTCTACTGGAGGGTTAAACTCTTTTTGCAGCTGTCGTGAAAGAGTAGCTTTTAGATTTATTTGAGGGATGTTATTTTCTGAATTTTAAGTTCAGCCATACATTTTTCTTATAGAGATGTCGCTTCGCGGAGCGCGCAAGTGTACTTATGCCTTAAATGTGGTGTATGGAATGTTGTTGTGTAACATTTTCATTGCTGTATGTTATCATTTCCGTTGCTAAAATGGCATTAAAAGGTGCTTTTTGTTGAATATTTTATCGGTGAATAAATCTCGCAAACGTGTTCGATTGTTATATTCGTAAAAAACATTCTTTTTTATTGAAAAACTTGCAAGTTGGTTGGCTGTGTTTTAAATTTGTATCAACAAGTTCTTCAAAAAGACAAAAATACTGTAGGGTGGTGAAACAGGCAGACACACCTCCTTGTCTCGGTGGCGGAGATTTATGGGAAACCTGGAAACAGATTAACCACTCCTTGAAGGTTCGATTCCTTCCCCTACAGCTCCTTTCGTTTAATTTAGGTTTATAATTGGTTAGTTTGAGCTTCCGCCCATCGGGAGCTTTTTTTATTTCATAAACTTTTTAAATACTCGCGACATATTTTCCGGATTTAATTAAGCAGCGTTGTTGATATGATTTACAGATCAAAAGAAGAGCGGTTTGAAAATCAGGAAAGGCAGATTTGCCAGTATCCAATTTTTTTGCGTTTCTTTACGCTACGAAACCGGAGGTGTATATGAAGTTAATCGGTAGCCTTAATTGTTCTACTGATGTCCTTTGGGTTTAGCATTACCTTGTGAAAATATTTTAAGTAAATTAATACAACCAGAAATAGTATGTACGAAGTTTTATTTCAGGCCCATTCCGGCCTAAGATTCATTGTGTTTTTCGCGCTGATTATTGCCTTAATTCTTGCTTTCGCAGGTTGGTTTGGAGGCAAGGAATTCACGAAGACTAACCGTATTTTCAATCTTGTAACGATGATTTCCACGCATTTGCAGGCTTTATTTGGTATTTTCTTATACTTTGTAAGTCCGCTTGCTCAATATAATAATATGGGCGAAGCGATGAAAAACAGCACTTTACGTTATTGGACAGTGGAGCATTTGGTAATGATGCTGCTTGCGGTAGTTCTTATCACCATTGGAAATTCCAAATCAAAGAAGCTGTTGAATGCTTCGGCGAAGCACCGCGCAGTAGCGATATATTTTGGCTTAGGATTGATCGTTATTCTGGCTGCTATTGTCCAAAGCGGAAGACCCCTGTTGGGCATCAGTCATTAGTACTTTTCCTCTTAGGCAAAAGGAATTTTAAAAAAGTTCTTGTTTTTGTTAAAAGCATTAAGTTCATTTGTAATATGTTAATGACAACAATAAATAAATTCTGGTGGTGGCATGCTAATACGCAGCGCTGGTAAGAATTATTGATGTCTGATTCGAGTTTACAATAGAACAATCTAAATATCAAGAAAGCCCGGCGCCATCGTCGGGCTTTTTTTGTGCCCGTGGTCAAGGGATAAAAAACTAAAGAGTATGTATACATTATTTACGTCGTATAAGAAATTGCTTGCTGACACCACAACGCCGGTGAGTATCTACCTGCGTTTGCGTGACGTATTTCCCAATAGTCTGCTGTTGGAGAGCTCCGATTATCACAGTCGTGAAAATAGTATGAGCTTCGTTTGTTGTGATCCTATTGCAGGTATGGTGCTTGACGAGCAGGGTTTTAACACCTATTATCCTGACGGACGTAAGGAGATCAAAGCTCTTGATGGGCTTAATCTTACAGAGGAAGTACGAACATTCAGATCTATGTTTCGAAATAGTGAGGAGCTCCCTTTCAAGTTCATTAACAACGGTTTGTTCGGTTATTTTACATACGAATGCATTCAGCACTTTGAGGATATCAGCTTACAGTCGCCCATTAGTGCTGAGCGAAACATCCCGATGTTGCAGTACCATATTTATCGGTATGTTATCGCTATAGATCATTTTAAAAATGAGCTTTACATTTTTGAACATAAGGCCTCTGAGGAGGAGAAGTCGTCGCTTGATAAGATTATCTATCTTACTCAAAACAAGGATTTTCCACAGTATCCGTTCAAAGCTGGCGGGGAAGAGAAAAGCAATCAAACCGATGATCAGTTTATAGCGATTGTAGAAAATATGAAGAGACATATTTTCCGCGGTGATGTGTTTCAGATTGTTCCCTCCCGGGGCTTCAGCAAGAGCTTCGAAGGTGATGAGTTTAATGTTTACAGAGCTTTGCGGTCTATAAATCCTTCACCTTACCTGTTCTATTTTGATTATGGTAACTTCAAGATTTTCGGTTCCTCACCTGAAGCGCAGTTGACCATTCAGAAGGGGGAAGCTACGATACATCCGATCGCGGGTACGTTCAGACGTACCGGCAATGATATTCTCGATGCGCAACTTGCTGAGAAATTAGAAAACGATCCGAAGGAAAGTGCAGAACATGTGATGCTTGTTGACCTAGCGCGAAATGATCTTAGTCGTAATTGCGATGGCGTAGTTGTGAAAGCATTTAAAGAAGTTCAATACTATTCGCACCTGATCCATCTTGTATCGCGCGTTACAGGGAACTTACAAAAGGATACAGATCCCTTTTATGTGGTTGGAGATACTTTTCCGGCGGGTACGCTTAGTGGAGCGCCAAAGTATAAGGCCATGCAGCTGATTGACCGCTATGAGAATGCGGGTCGGGGTTTTTACAGCGGCGCCATCGGCTATATGGGATTCAATGGCGACTTTAACCACGCTATTATGATACGTTCGTTTATGAGTCGTTATAATACCTTACATTATCAGGCGGGCGCCGGTATTGTGGCGGATTCTGACCCTCGCAGTGAGCTTAACGAGGTGAACAATAAAATCATGGCTTTAAGGAAAGCCATAGAGCTTGCAGAAACAATTGTTAGTGAGTAAGAATTAGAACACATGAAAATTTTAGTAATCGACAATTACGATTCATTTACCTTCAACCTTGTGCACTTGTTGCACGAATGCGGACATCAGCCGGAGGTATGGAGGAACGATAAGTTCAAGATCGAGGACGTTGCGGTTTTTGATAAAATCATCCTCTCGCCCGGTCCTGGTATTCCTTCAGAAGCGGGCTTATTGTTAGAGGTAATTAAAACATATTCGAAGGATAAGAGTATTTTAGGGGTATGTTTAGGAGTACAGGCAATTGCTGAAGTGTTCGGAGGCTCTCTATACAATCTTTCCGCTCCGGTACACGGGCGTTCTACAGAAATGACCGTTGCAAATACCGAGGAAGCGATGTTTAAGGATCTGCCTTTAACATTCAAGATTGGCCGCTACCATTCCTGGGCAGTACAGAAGGAAGATTTTCCGGATGTTCTCGAAATTACGGCTACAGATAAAGATGGCGTGATTATGGCTCTCCGACATAAGGAATTTAATGTTAGAGGTGTTCAGTTTCATCCCGAATCTGTTCTAACGGAGCACGGAAAGAAAATGATTGAAAACTGGCTTCAGATAAATTAGTATCACATGTCACAGAATACAAATCCCTCGCATAGCGGACTAAAACATCCGGGAGGAATACTTGAAGACATTATCGCGCATAAGATTGCGGAGGTAAGCGAGGCGAGGTCAAAGGTTTCTATCACGAGACTGGAAGAATCGGAGCTTTTTGATCGGGAATGTTATAAGCTTAAAGACTTTATCGCTAATCCGCAGCGTACAGGTATTATTGCTGAATTTAAACGCGCCTCGCCGTCTAAGGGCACAATTAACGCCGATGCGGATGTGTCTGTCGTGACACGGCAGTATGCCGAGGGCGGCGCGTCAGCGTTATCGGTACTTACAGATAATAAGTTCTTTGGTGGCAGCATGCGAGATCTTATGGAGGCCAGGGCTGCCAATGATATCCCGATTTTGCGCAAGGACTTCATGATTGATGAATATCAGATCATTGAGGCTCGTGCTATTGGTGCTGATGTGATCCTGCTGATAGCGTCGGTGCTCAGTCCTGATCGCGTGCGGGCGTTGTCAGCACTCTCAAAGAATCTGGGATTAAGTGTGTTACTTGAGGTTCATAATCTGCAGGAGCTTGAGGAGAGTCTTTGCGACACCGTTGATGCTGTTGGTGTTAACAACCGTAACCTCAGCAATTTCAGCGTGTCTGTTGATCGTTCATACGAGTTAGTAAAGAGCATTCCTGCTTCCTTTGTCAGGGTGTCAGAGAGCGGAATCAGCAACGTAGAGACAATTAAGGGGTTGAAGGATGCCGGATACAATGGCTTTCTTATTGGGGAAAACTTTATGAAGGAACCATTTCCAGGCAAGGCTATGCAAACATTTGTCGCGGAATTGAGTAATCTTGCATAATCTTCCTACATCAAGCATGCTCGGAGGATGTGAAGACGGGAGCGGGATAGATTGTGGGTACGGAAATGAGCATGCAGGAGGCCAGACCCATATAATAAAAGTTAGAAGGAATAGATTTTCTAAATGGCAAGACAGAAATATTATGACACCGCTATAAAACCCGAGAGGGCGGTATTAGTGGGAATTATTACACCGGATGAAAGTGAAGAGCGGGAGCGGGAATATCTCGCTGAACTGGAATTCCTGTTGCATACCGCCGGGGGTGTAACAGAACGGATCTTTACACAGAAGATGCTCCGGCCTGATCGCGCTACATTTGTGGGTAGCGGAAAGCTGGAGGAGATTAAATATTATGTTAAGTCCGAAGAAATAGACCTGGTCGTTTTCGATGATGAGCTTAGTCCTTCACAGTTACGTAATATTGAGAAGGAGCTCGAAGTAAAGATTCTTGACCGAAGTAATTTAATTCTTGACATCTTCGCCAAACGCGCCCAGTCTGCGCAAGCTAAAACGCAGGTGGAACTTGCGCAATTGCAATATCTCCTGCCACGTCTGACAAGAATGTGGACCCACCTGGAGCGTCAGAAAGGTGGTATCGGAATGCGCGGTCCCGGGGAATCGCAGATCGAGAGTGACCGCCGTATGATCCAGACCAAGATTTCTTTGCTGAAAGAAAAGCTTAAGCTGATTGACAGACAGAATGAGACGCAGCGTAAAAATCGTGGTGAGCTGGTACGTGTAGCACTGGTGGGATACACCAATGTGGGGAAATCCACCATCATGAATATGATATCTAAGTCAGATGTTTTCGCCGAAAATAAGCTGTTCGCAACGTTGGATACTACCGTAAGGAAAGTTGTGGTGGAAAATATACCTTTTCTCCTGTCCGATACGGTAGGTTTCATCAGGAAGCTTCCGCATCATCTTGTAGAATGTTTCAAGTCTACGCTTGATGAGGTTAGAGAGGCCGATATTTTACTACATGTTGTGGATATTTCTCATCCTGGTTTTGAAGATCAGATCCGCACCGTGAATGAAACTCTTAAAGATATAGGAGCGGCGGATAAGCCAACGTTAACGATCTTTAATAAGATAGACTCTTATGAGCATGAAGATACGGAACATGGCGAAGCACTAACGCTTGAGGATTTCAGAAACTCGTGGATGAGTAAGCACAATCTTCCAGCGGTATTTATTTCGGCTATTCATCGGGAGAATGTTGAAGAGTTCCGGAATTTGCTGGTAAGCAAAGTTCGGGAAATTCATATGCAGCGGTATCCTTACATCACATTTGATAATCCGCAGGATGAATATTAGAACACCTTAATACCAAAAAAGCCGGATAGTTCAATGCTTATTGAATGTCCGGCTTTTTAGTTTTTTATAAGGATGTTACGTGTTCGTGTGCTTGTCGCGCTTTAGTTTGAGCGTAAGAGAAGTACCGGCTTATCTGATTTATAAGTTAAGCGGGCAGAGACGCTTTCTCGCAACATGGATTCTATGAAGCTGTACTTTTTAGGCAATGATACGATGATTTCGGCTTTACTATGATTGGCGTAATCAATGATTCCTTTGGTGATACTTTTGTGATGAGTAAAGAAGAAAGCATGATCTATATCGCTGAGCATTTTATCAAATAGGGCTTGTTCTTGCTGCACCTCTTCCGAGGGCTGCTCTCCTTTCGGATGTACATTCAGCACCTCCAGCTGAGCAGAGAATGTTTTGAGGAAACCTTTTAGATCATCGATCGGCAAGAGTTCCGTGATTTTGCGGAAGTCGCAGGCGAGAATTACTTTCTCTACCTTGCGGTACATGGCAGAGGCGGGAACCACCAGCACCGGCTTTAAAGAGGTCTTGGCAATGTTGATGGTATTATTTCCTAGTGACTTATCCTCCCTGTCGTCGCTTCCGTTGGTTCCAATAACTACAAGAATGGGGTTTTCCTGCACATTTACCTCATTAATCAAGGCATTAAGGCGTCCTTCTTCAATTTTTATATCTACCTGTATCTTTGAATTCGAGAAGGAGATTAGTCGATCTTTGAGCATGTAAAGCTTTCGCAACATTTGATTGTGATGCTTTTGAATGTCATCATCTCCATATTGGGTAAAATTTACAGAGGGCAAAATGGTTTCATAATAGCCTACTCTGACAACATGCAATAATAGAAGGCGACAGTCGCCAATCTGTTCCGCCAGGTGCATTGCGTATTTGGCGGCGTGATTAGATGTTTTAGAAAAATCGACGGGTACTAAGATCGTTTTCATATGCTATACGAGTATTGTTTGCTATTCGTCATTGGACGAACAAATGTTAACTAAAAAGTCCGGGCCTTGGGCTTAGCTCAGGTTTTGCCGAACATTTACGCAGGGAATCCTTCGCAGATGGGGAAGTCCTGATGTTAATATAAGCATGAAGGCCTTCCGGCTTTGTAATAGGTTTCCTGCCTTACTGATTAATTGCTGTCATAACATGCGAGGAGAGCGAACAAATGTGGCCTCTGCGCGTCTTATGGATAGCTAAAAGTATGAAAAAGCAATTTATAATTAAACAGATAGATTTACATAAATATTGTCTTGGAATGGGGCGGGAATGCTAAAGCAATTTATTTATGTAAATTTGACGACAAATACGGGCTATTAAACAAGTATTTATTCTCAAAAAAAAAAGCTAAGATGGAAAGTAAAAGACAACAGAAGTTTGCCGGTATCATACAGAAAGACCTCGCGGAGATTTTTCAACGTGAGGGAATGAGGTTCCTGCCTAATACGTTGGTAACTATAACCAAGGTACGGGTAACTCCCGATCTGGCCATTGCTCGTATATTTTTAAGCTTCTTCAATAATCAGAATACAAGTTTAGCGTTAAATACCGTAAAGGCGCATGCCTCAGAAATTCGTTATAAGTTAGGTGCTCGTATTAAGAATCAAGCTCGTATTGTGCCGCATCTTGAGTTTTTTGTGGATGATACTAATGAGTACGTTGAGCGTATGGATAAAGTTTTTGATAAAATAAGTAAAGAACCAAGGCAACCCGATACAGAAGATTAGCTCCGACGAGCGGTGTCTTGTTTGGTATTTTGAAAATGATGGATCGCTTGTTTTATGTGTGTATTTGCTGGCTGTTCAGCTTCTTTCAGGTACAGGCTCAGCAACCGGTATTTCAGGGGGGCCGTAAGGCGCTGGATAGATTTGTGTCTTCAAACCTGATCTATCCCCTCTTCTCCCGAAACAATTGCATTCAGGCGCGCGTGGAGGTGAGTTTTAGGCTTGACAAATCGGGCAACGTGACTACAGCCCATATTAGTCGCGGTCCGGGAATAGATCTTGATGAGGAGGCGTTACGACTGGTGAAGTTAAGTTCGGGGAAATGGGAAGTGCCGGCAGACTTCAATACTGCTAATAATCTTATTTTTCCGGTAGTCTTCTCAATGAACGACCCAACTTGCCAGAATCTGCGTAGTGAAGATATTCGAAAGGCAATAAAGAACTATCGCAATCAACAGTCGCTTATGTTGGCGATAAGTAACTATTATAAGCAAATGTCCGGAACTCCGGGGGAAAATGACGACGCGCGTATTTTATCGTTGAAGCAGGAGCTAGGCATAGACGATGCGTATTTTGACGCTGTAATTGAACAGGCCATGTCTAAAATAAAGCAAGGTGATACCCCAAGTGCCTGCAAGGATTTGCAAAGCATTAAAGAACTCGGAAGCCGTAAAGCTGAAGAGCTTCTGAGACAGTACTGCCACTAAGAAAGAGCAATTCCGGAGTTAATACTATACAAGATCCAGTCCACTAAAACCTCTATCTAAAATGCCTTCATTATTTACCTGCAGCCATTTGCTGAGAACAGTTGCATAAACCTCCCTGAAATCGACTTTGTATTTGAGATCTCCGTTGTCAAGATTCGCGAGATCGGGAGCATCGTTAAAAAATCCCGGTTTACTCAGTTTTCCCCCAAACAGGAATAAATTGTTCGCTGTGCCGTGATCCGTTCCATTGCTGGCATTTTGTTCTACGCGACGTCCAAATTCAGAGAAGGTGAGAACGAGCGTCTGGTCGAGCTTACCCGTGCCGCGTAAATCCTTTAAAAATGCCGCCAGACCCTCGCTATACTGTTTTAACAAGCGTCCCTGTTGCTCCAACTGTCCGGTATGGGTGTCGAAGCCACTGAGCGACACGTAATAAACCCGCGTTTTCAGGCCACTGTTGATAAAGCGAGAGACGGTCTTCAGCTGATTCCCGAAAGCTGTTTGAGGGTATTCAAATGAGTTGTTATATGTTTTCGAGGTGTTTTGAATATAAGCCGCTGAGGACTGAGTTTCAATCATCGTCTTATAAAGGTAGCCGAGGTTATCTTCGTTGAGATGATCATCATGACTACTCAACAGCTCCTTAAAGAAGGGTTCGCGTGTGCTGCTGTATAAACGTGCAGGATCTTTAACAGCGATGCCTTTCTGGTTTTTCCCTTTTAATGCCAGAGAAAGGGAGTCGTCGACTTCAATGGCCGTGTAAGGGTTCTGGCAGTCCTGGCAGTTAGCATCTAAAAATCTTCCTATCCAGCCGGTAGTAAGATATTCGTCAGATTTACTTGCTGTTTGCCATATGTCCATTGAGCGGAAATGAGAGCGATCCGGATTCGGATATCCTACACTATTTATGATGTTCATCCAGCCCTGATCATAAATCTCTCTGAGCGCTTCCATATTAGGATTTAAGCCCTGCAGGTCATTTAGTTTGATAAGCTCCTGCGGTTTAATGGCAATGGTGTTACGCTTCTGGTAATAGGCATCCATACCATAGGGAATAACGGTATTAAGCCCATCGTTGCCCCCACTCAGTTGAATGATGACCAGATTTCTTTGACTCGTAAGCTGATCGGCTGCCAGAACTTCCAGGGGTTTTAAAAATGAAGGTATAAGAAATGCTCCCGATGCAAGAGCGGTATTCTTAAGGAAATCTCTTCTTCTCATAAGTCTAACATAGTTGATATTCCGGACTACTAATCAGTTGAATGGTCATTGTTCTGATATCATTGCCTTTAATGGTATTAATGTAGGCATTGGATGTTGCGGGGGCTAAAAGAAATTTTGCCAGATCTGCTGCTCGGATGTCCTCTGGCATCTTCCTGGTATATACGGACCAGTCAGCGCTTGTCTGAATACGTTGTTCGTTTTTTGTTTGTTGCTTTCTGGCCGCGGCAATAAAAGCTTCATCCTCGGGATCCGCTTTTGCCATGAGCTCAAGTACGCCTCCGTTAAGAAGTGTCGACGGGAGTTTCATCCTCGCCATAAGACTTGAGCTGTCGATCCATGCACGCCCACCGGTCCAGCCAGCAACATTCGGAGGATAGAACAAAGCCTGTCCTAAAGATCGTTGGATTTGTAATAATACATCCGGTTTTTCGTAGTGTATGGCAAACTGCCTGTTTAGTCCGGTGATAAGCTCTACGGGCGACTTGATTTTATTAGCCACATTCTGCGGGGCGTAGAACCAGTCGCTGTTCAGCATTTTCTGTAACATGGGCTTGATCTCATAGCCTGAGTTATAAAATACTTCGGTCATCTCTTCTATATGAGCATCGTTTGCAACATCGTTAACAAAGAAGCGATATACTTTTCCGGCAACAAAGCGTGCCGTTTGCTTATTCTTAAGGATAATGTCGATGATGTCCTCGCCTTGAAAGTTTCCCGATGTTCCAAGAAACTGCTTGATGCCATTGTCATGTTGCTTGGTATTAAAAAAGAACTCTCCACTTTGTCCGCGATACTGCCAGCCAGTAAATGCGCGTGCAGATTCGCGGATGTCTTGTTCCGTGTAATGGCCCCTGCCGAGGGTAAACAGTTCCATCAGCTCGCGGGCAAAGTTCTCGTTGGGATGTCCTTTTCTGTTTTGTTGATTATTTAGGAATGAGAGCATCGCCGGACTTTGAGAAACCTCCAGAAGCAGGGTTCGGAAATTCCCTAGAGCATGTGTTCTTTGAATGTTATTCAGGTGTTGAAGATAGTACCCATTATTTACGCGGCAGGCGAAATGGCCGTGCCAAAGGAGGGTCATCTTTTCTCGCAAAGGACTTGTTGTGGTTGCCAGGCGTTGCATCCAGGCGATGTTTACCGCACGTTCCTGTTGGTTTCGTTTTTGAATGAAGGCACGAACCTCGTCGTCGGACGCGCCGTTGCGAGGCATAGGACGCACCAATAGTTCTTTTATCTCATCGAGGGGGATGTTATTTCTGCTATCGTCAAATAAGAGCTTTACTACTGTTGCGGGGCTACTCTTGCTCATTTTCTTATATTCAGCGTAATGAAGACCAAAAGTCATTCTGGAATATAAGTGCTTAACGCGTGCTGGATTATCGATAGCCTCCATGGTATTTCGTAAATGCTTATAAGACAATGACTCTACGTATAAGTTTAAATTCCGGAAATTATTCAGACATATTGGGAGGGCTTCAAATTTTCGCCATAGAAAGAATCGATGACAATAGTACCTTTGCGCGGATGATTTTTGAACTTGATAAAGCGTTGCTGTTGTTTCCCGATCCGGAGCTGGCGGAGGATGACGGCTTGCTTGCTGTAGGTGGGGACCTGTCGGAAGATCGTTTGCGAGAGGCTTATAGACAGGGAATTTTTCCGTGGTTTTCAGAGGAAACGCCCATATTATGGTATTCGCCGCATGAGCGCTTTGTAATCTTTCCGGAGGAACTTGTTCAGAGTAAGAGCATGCGTAAAATTATGCGCTCAGGAATGTTCAGGATTAGTATGAACGAAGCCTTTGAGCAGGTGATCAAGGCATGTGCTACAAAAGTCAGGAAAGATCAGGATGGTACCTGGATCACGGAAGACATGCAAGATGCTTATTTGAGACTTCATCGCAGTGGACAGGCTGATTCTGTGGAGGTATGGCAGGATGATCGCTTGGTGGGGGGCTTATATGGCGTGCGGGTAGGCGATGTATTTTGTGGCGAGAGTATGTTCAGCCATGTAAGTAACGCATCGAAAGCGGCGTTGATCTGGCTTTGTACAACACAGAAACCACGACTTATAGATTGTCAGTTATATACTGAACATCTTGAAAGCATGGGAGCACGCATGATAGACAGACAGACATTTTTGAAATATCTTCATGCGGAAGATCTCTAATTAAGTATTTCCCGGATATCTTCGGCACTCAATGACTTTACGAAGCTCTCCTCGGTAGTAATTAATGATTCAGCCAGTGACCGTTTTCTATTCTGAAGCAGAAGGATTTTCTCTTCTACACTATCTTTCGTGATAAACTTATAAATAAACACTTTGTTTTTTTGTCCTATACGGTGTGTTCTGTCTACTGCCTGTTGCTCTACAGCAGGGTTCCACCAAGGATCAAGAATGAATACATAGTCAGCTTCGGTGAGATTCAGACCCACTCCTCCGGCCTTCAGGGAGATAAGGAAAAGCTTGATATCTTTGTTTTTCTGAAACTCGTCGACAATATCTCCCCTGTTTTTAGTAGCACCATCAAGATATAGATATGGCACTTGCTGGCGATCCAGATATGCGCAATACAGGTCAAGCTGGCGTACGAACTGGGAAAAGACGAGTACCTTATGCCCCTCGGAGAGTACATTCAGCAAGTTTTCTGTTACTGATTCAAATTTCCCTGAAAGGCCTTCATAGCCATCGTCAACAAGCCTGGGATGATTTGCGATCTGGCGTAACTTGGTGAGGCCCTGAAGAATCTGAATCGATGAACGTTGCATGGAAGCATTTTCGAGATTCTTTATGAGCTCATTTCTGTATTCAGATTTTACGCTTTCGTAAACTTCCGCTTGTTCCTCGCTCATACTGCAATAGAATATTTGCTCCAGTTTGTCGGGTAATTCACGTGCAACCTGGTCTTTGGTGCGACGCAGGACAAAGGGCTTGATAATAGATTGCAATTTGCGGGCTTTATCTTCATCCTTTTTTTTCTCTATGGGAGTTACGAAGTTTTCCTGAAAATAAGTTCGACTGCCCAGTAAGCCGGGATTAATGAAAGACATTTGTGTCCATAAGTCATTCACTGAGTTCTCTACCGGGGTACCACTGAGTACCAGCTTATGGAGGGACTTAAGCCGTTTGACAGATTTAAAAGATTTGGAGTCCGCGTTCTTGATGTTTTGGCTTTCATCAAGAATGATGTAGTTGAAGCAGAATGACTCGAGGAACTCGGAGTCGAGCCTGACAATGCCGTAAGTAGTTAGTACAAGATCAACGGATTGAAACTGTGTTAAGTCGCGGCAGCGTGCCGAGCCCGTATAGTTCAATACAGTCATGCCGGGGGCAAACTTATGCGCTTCCTGACTCCAATTATATACTAGCGAGGTTGGCATAATAATCAGGGAGGTAAGCGTTTGTCCCTGGGGAGCGTCTTCCTTTAGTTTTTGTAGAAATGCCAGCGTCTGCACGGTTTTGCCAAGCCCCATATCGTCGGCCAGGCAACCTCCGAAGTTATACTTCTTCAGAAAGAGGAACCAATTGAACCCTGCTTTTTGATAGGGGCGTAGTGTTCCCCTGAAATTTTCTGGAGGAGGCATGTCTTCAATTTCATCGAAATCGGCGAGCTTCTGCAGCTTCCGGTCCATAGCTATTGATGCCAGTTCGGCGTTTACATATTCCTGAAGCAGGCCTACATGATGACGTTTCAAACGTAAATGCTCGCCGGATTTTTCTGCAAAGCCAAAAAGGTTACCGTATTGGGCGAACCATTCTTCTGGAATTACAGCGATCTCTCCATTGGGGAGTTCAAATTCTTTAATCTTATTTACGATATGGTGGCGCAGTTCCATGAAAGGGAAGCAAAAGTCGCCAAAGCAAACTGTTGCCTGCAGGTCGAACCAGTCATTGTTCTCCTTGATTTCAAGGCTTACTGTGCTTTTTCCAAGAAGAAATCTCTTGTCGGTACTTATTTGTTCAACAAGGATGTTGCTGGCCTCAAGCTCCAGCATGTTTTCACCTAACCAGCTAACAGCAGCAAGTGTAGCATCTTCCTCGCCCTTTGCCGGAGCTTCGAGATAAGAGAACATGGAGTCGTGTTGTCGCAATCCCAAGGATATGAGTTTGTTTAATACAGCCGTTTCAAACTTTATATTCCGTTTTATGCGATGAAATATATACTTGTCTTCATCCTCGAGGTATTCTAATTTCACTGATACCCGGCTTTCTCCATCAGAGGGAAATGTGTACTCCCCATACTTAAAGCACAACGAGAACGTAGATGTTTTTGCTGCTTGATACTTAAAGTTCAGGATCGATTGAACATGGAAGTTTTCGGTGTTAATGTCGAAGCCTTCCGCGTACACGTGATGTTTCTCGATGAGAGGAGCTACGAAGCGCTCAAAGTACGTATGCTCCGCATTTTTAGAGATTGAGATATGGCTCTTATTGAGGAAGGGTTGTAATTTTTTGCCTTCCATATCACCCTCGAAATAATACAGGATTTCTTCAAGCAGCATCCAGGCCGGATCATTACAGATGATGTGGGCATCGCGAAATATAAACTGGATGCGATTACCCTGATATTTTATTGTAGGAAAATAACGGGTTTCAGACTCGCTGCGTCGGAAGTGGAACAGTACCGTTGCCGGTTCGCTGGCGATTGCGAGTTTTTTCTCGACGGGCCAGCCTTCCTTGCTCATTTGGTAGAAAGGTTTACTCTGAAGAAGTCCGAATACTTCTATGAGTCGCTTGTCTATGGATTTGCGAAACACCTTATGCATCTCTTCATTATATACGTTGCTGAAGAATTCAATAGGGCGGATCGCTTTTTTATAGAATCGCTTGATGAGACTTCCTTGTTCTGTAAGATCAAGGATTTTAATAAGTTTAAGATCCGTATCATCAAGATCACGGAACTCAGAAGCGGTGTTGCTGAAGAGTCTTTGATGAGTAAGAGAGAAGTCGCCGTCAGGGTTCAGTTGCACCACATGAGGCTCAACCAGAAATCCAAGGTATTCATGCCTGCATAAAGAATAAACAATCTTATATGGTTTAGAACTATCAACTCTTAACATCTCAACTAATACATCTAATGGCGGTGTTCCAGCAAAAGGCAATAAACTTAATGAGAAAACTATGAAAATCAAAATGTGTCAGTGGTCACTTTTTCTTTACATAAGTGGTTTTTCCTGTTATCTTTGCGCTGTCTTAAGGGGTGCCTTGTTCTTTCTGAACTATTTAGAGAGACACGAATAAAGGCTGAGATTATACCCACCGACAGTAACATGTAGCAAACATGATTGCGTCGGGCACCTGATCCGGATAATGCCGGCGTAGGGACTGGTAAGTTAAGAGCATGCGTAACCCTTGCGTATGTTGTGTTTAACTGTTGTTATTTAATTTTTGTGAAAAGAAGTTTATTGATCGCTCTGGGAGCGATGCTGTTGCCTTTTGCATTATGGGCGCAATTTACTGTGCGTGGAACTGTAAGTGATAAGAACGGGCAGGGAGTATTGCCGGGAGCAAGCGTGTTAATTGGAAATCGACATGTGGTAACGGATGGACGCGGTGCATTTACCGTTTCTAATGTAAGAAAGGGAAGCCATGAAGTTAAGGTCAGTTTTATAGGCTATCGCTCCATCAGCCGCATCATTACTGTTACGGCAGACGTTGATGTTAGTTTTCAGCTGAACACGAACGCGTATCTTGCCGACGAAGTTATTGTGAAAGGTACACGAGCGTCGGAGAATTCAGCTACGACCTACAGAAATATGAGTAAGAAGGAGCTGGAGAAGTATAACATCGGGCAGGATATTCCTTATATGCTCAACCAAACGCCGTCCATTGTTGTCAGTTCTGACGCGGGAGCGGGCATTGGTTATACAAGCATCCGCATGCGAGGGTCTGATGCTCAACGTATCAATGTTACGGTGAACGGAATTCCGCTTAATGATGCTGAGAGTCAGGGTTCTTTTTTTGTGAATTTACCTGATTTCGCCTCTTCGATAGATAATATCCAAATTCAGCGGGGGCTAGGCACCTCAACTAATGGTGCGGGAGCTTTTGGTGGAAGTCTGAACATTCAAACAACCACGCGTCGTGACTCTGCTTATGCAGAGCTTAACAATAGTTTCGGGTCATATAATTCGTTAAAGAATACGCTTAGCCTTGGGACGGGGCTAATAAATGATCATTTCACTTTCGATGGCCGTCTTTCGCAAATTAAGTCGGATGGCTATGTTGACAGGGCATCTTCAAACCTTAAGTCCTTTTTCGCTTCAGCAGCTTATTATGGTAAAAACGATTTGCTGCGAGCGAATGTCTTTTCCGGAAAGGAAAAAACCTACCAGTCATGGTATGGGGTTCCTGAGTCCATTCTTGATAATAACCGTACTTATAATTATTACACCTATGAAGATCAGACGGATAATTATCAGCAGGATCATTACCAGTTGCATTATTCACACACCTTCAACAAAGAGCTTACGTTAAATACAGCTCTGCATTATACATACGGAAGAGGTTATTATGAAGAGTTTATGAATCAGGATAGCTTGAAGAACTATAATATTACGGCGCCAATAGTAAATGGACAGACGGCTGAGACTGCCAATCTTGTAAGACGACGCTGGTTGAGAAATCATTTTTATGGAATGACCTACTCGCTGATATACAAGCCGTCAGCGAATCTGGATTTTGTTTTGGGCGGAGCGTATAATGAGTATCGGGGTAAGCATTTTGGAGAAGTTGTGTGGGCCGAGGTGCCTTACGTAGATATGTCAGCTGGCAATATGTCGTCACGTTTGCGTTATTATGATAATGACGCGGTAAAGAAGGATTTTAATTCCTACCTGCGAGCCAATTACCAGATTAATAATGTGAGCTTGTTTGCCGATATTCAATATCGAAGAGTATATTATTCATTTTTAGGAAATGACCGGAACCTACGAAATGTTCAGCAGTCGGTAACGATGAATTTCTTTAATCCTAAGCTTGGCTTAACCTGGTTTATCGATCCGACTAACAATCTGTATGCCTCCTGGGCGCTTGGCCACAAGGAGCCTAATCGGGATGATTTTACAGAGTCAAGTGCTAATTCAAGACCCCGGGCAGAGAAATTACACGATATTGAAGCGGGCTATCGTACCAGAGGAATAAACTATTCGTTCGGTGCCAATTTATACGCTATGATTTATAAGGATCAGCTGGTGTCAACAGGAAAGATTAATGACGTTGGGGCATACCCTCGTCAGAACGTTGCTGATAGTTATCGCCTGGGCGTCGAGCTGGATGGACAGTGGCGTATTTTATCAAATTTAAACTGGGCTGCAACAGCTACGGTTAGTCGCAATAAGATCAAGAACTTCTATGAGTACGTAGGAGATGAAACCGGACAGCAAGAGTTCTTATATAAGAATACGGATATTTCCTTTTCGCCATCGCTGATTGCATCCAGCGAGTTAAGCTACCGGTTTAT
This sequence comes from Sphingobacteriaceae bacterium UBA6709, assembly GCA_002454425.1. Classification (GTDB taxonomy): domain Bacteria; phylum Bacteroidota; class Bacteroidia; order Sphingobacteriales; family Sphingobacteriaceae; genus Arcticibacter. The sequence goes on along the minus strand of DKIV01000001.1, from coordinate 27,762 downwards.
TCCGAAGTTAGAGCTTGCTATGCTTAGCAAATATGTGGGGCGTCAATATCTTGATAACACCTCAAATGGTGCTCAGACGATCGATGCTGCCACTAACAGAGCGCGTGATATTAAGGGTTATTTTGTTAACGACCTTCGCTTAAGGTTCAACTCGAGGGTGGGCTCAATTAAAGATTTGGGAATCGCGTTTCAGTTAAACAATGTATTTAACGAGCTTTACGAGAGCAATGGTTATACTTATCGCTACATAGATGGCGGTACACTTTATACAGAAAACGCGTACTATCCGCAGGCTCCGCGCAATTTCATGATTAGTTTGAATCTCAGATTCTAATATGTTAATCATAAATTTATATGATTGTGTTAATTTTACCGCTATGAAATTCAGAAAGTCTCTTATTCTGGCGTTATCATTATCGATGGCCAGTGCCCTGGCGCAAGCTCAACAAGGGGTAAAACGTCCTAAATTGGTAGTTGGAATTGTTGTTGATCAAATGCGATGGGACTATTTGTACAGATATTCAGATCGCTATAGCGCGGGCGGTTTTAAACGTCTATTAAACGAGGGCTTTAGCTGCGAGAATACGAACATTGACTATATTCCGACGGTAACGGCTATTGGACATTCTTCAATATATACAGGATCTGTACCAGCATTGCATGGCATGGCCGGTAACGATTTCTACATACAAAACACAGGTAAGGAAGTTTATTGCGTGAGTGACAGCACTGTGAAGGGTGTGGGTAGTGATTCGGATGCAGGGAAGATGTCTCCCAGAAACCTCATGGCAAGCACTGTAACAGATGAGCTGCGTTTGGCAACTAACTTCCGTTCAAAAGTAATCGGTATTGCCTTGAAGGACCGGGGCGGGATTCTGCCGGCGGGTCATACTGCGAATGCTGCTTATTGGTATGATGATAAGAGTGGTAACTGGATCACAAGCTCCTATTACATGACGGATTTGCCTGCCTGGCTGAAGGACTTTAATGCTAAAAAACTCGCTGACAAGTATCTGAGTAACGATTGGAACACCTTGTATCCTATCAATACGTATGTACAGAGTACTGCAGATAATAATAAATATGAAGGTGCTTTTAAGGGTATGAGCAGTCCTACCTTCCCTATTCCAACGTCTAAGATGAAAGCGCAAGATGCTGGTTTGATCAGGAGCACTCCTTTTGGAAATACCATAACCCTCGATCTTGCTACAGAAGCAATAAAAGCTGAGCAGTTGGGTAAGGACGATATCACCGATTTTCTTGCTGTTAGTTGTTCGTCAACGGATTATGTGGGTCATCGCTTTGGGGTGAATGCTATTGAAACTGAAGATACTTATCTGCGTCTAGACAAAGATCTGGAGAAGTTTCTTAATTTCCTGGATGCTTCAGTAGGAAAAGGAAACTATACTGTATTCTTATCCGCAGATCATGGCGCGGCGCATAACATCACCTTTCTTCAGGATAAGAATATTCCCGCTGGAAGTCTGAAGACCGCTGGTCTGGCGGGACGTCTCAATAGCTCGCTGAAGGAAATGTTTAAGGTTGATAATCTGGTATTAGGATTGAGTAACTACCAGGTAAACCTTAACAACAAAGTAATTAAAGCTAATAAGCTTGACGAGTCAGCCATCAGAGCTGCGTGCGTCGCTATGTTGGAACAACAGGATGATATAGCTTATGCTGTTGACGTTGATAAGGTTTCAGAAAGCACTATTCCCGCTGTCCTTAAGGAGCGTATCATCAACGGATATAATCGTGATCGTAGCGGCGTAATTCAGATCATCCCTAAGCCGGGATATTTTGGCGGTGGGGCAACAGGAACGTCTCATGGCACATGGAATCCATACGATGCGCATATTCCTTTTGTGCTTATGGGCTGGGGCATCCAGCACGGAAGCACAGCTCGTTCTGTAAATATGACCGACATTGCAGCAACTATTGCGGCATTGCTACACATACAAGCGCCTAACGCATGTATCGGACAGCCAGTAACCGAGGCTATAAAATAATATTTGTCTACCAGCGGGGGGATTCCCCCGCTCTATACTTATTTCTGTTGAAGAAGCATATTTCAAAATTTCACTATTTAACACAAGACCTTCCGGATCGCAGTCATGTGGATCAGGTGCTTACAGCCTGTCAGGAAGGAGCCAAATGGATTCAGTATCGTTGTTTTTCTAAGTCGGACGAGCAGTTGATTGAGGAGGCTTCTCAAATTGCTTCTATTTGTGATGACTGGGGAACAACCTTATTAATTACCGATCATTATCATCTTTTAGATAAAGCAGATATTCAAGGCGTGCACATTGAAGATATGCATGCGGATCTGCAAGCGATTAGAGCTACTATCGGCGATGACAAGATTCTCGGGGCTTCTTCTCATTCTATCGAGGATATCTTTAGAATAGCGGAGTTTGGCGTTGCTGATTATCTGGGCTGTGGCCCTTATGATATTACGTATACTAAGATCACCGGTCTTCCTGTACTGGGTCTTAGCGGTTATGAACAACGCATAGATGCCATGAATAATGCCGGAATTGGTATTCCATTGATTGCAGTGGGCGGCATAAAACCTCATGATGTTGAAGCTTTGATGGCGATAGGCATAGCAGGTATAGCTGTCTCGTCAGCTATCAATATGGCAGCGGACGCGTCCCTGGCATACCGGGAATTTCATCGATTGGTTTATTAAGCACGGTGGTGACGTGTTTTTTATAAAACATTGTCAGGGTTGAGTATCTTTACTTTTAAGGATTGAGGAACTCTCCCTGATAAATGATTAAGAAACCTATGTCATCACATCACATTGTAAGAGAAAAGCAGGAGCCCGCCTTGCTCATCATGGATATGGAGGGCTACCGGCATGAGCAACTGGGGCAGCTGTTGGAATGGAGTCCGACGGTTATCGTTAATGAAAGCGAGTATGAGCATGTTGACTCTTTGGGAATAAAAATCGATCTGTATCTAAATCAATCCGGCAGGTCGAGGGTGCTACAGCCGGGAACTAAACAATTGCAGGTTGGAGAGCGGCCTCTTGAGGATGCCCTGAAGTTTTTATGCGGGGAACAATATCCGGCAGTGAACATTCTTGATTATACCTTTAGCCTTCGGAACTACGCGCTGTTTGCTGATAAAATCAATTTGGTGATTATCACGCCACATTATAAGGTATTTCCGGTGAAATCCGGATTTAGTAAATGGAAGCCTGCGGGAGAGCGTATTGAGATACTTTCGACAGTGCAGGGACTGAGCACTCAAGGCTTAACTAAGGAAGAGCAGGGAGTTTTTCGAACGCTTAAAGATGGCTTTTATAGCATTCGTTTTGAGCAACCATTTGTTTTTCTCGCTGAAGAGTATTAGACGACCATATTAGTACACAGATTTTTTGCAAATGATTAGAGTTGCTACAAAGGAGGATATTCCAGTCATTAAAAGGCTGGCTAACGAAATTTGGTGGCCTACTTACGGCCCGATTCTTTCTGAGGATCAGATTCGTTTTATGCTGGCGACAATTTATAACGAACAGGCTTTGGGGCAACAGCTTGAGGAGGGGGCTGTCTTTATTATTTGTACAGACGGAGGACACGATTGTGGGTTTGCATCCTTCTCGTCGCTCGGAGCAAATTCCGGGATTTATAAGTTACACAAGTTATACCTCCACCCGCAAGTGCAGGGAAAGGGCTTGGGACGGATGTTGATTGCCAAGGCTGAGGAGTTGGCAATGGCTGCAGGCGCTGAGGTTATGGAGTTGAATGTAAACAGGTTTAACCCTGCCAAAGATTTTTATCTAAGGTATGGCTACATTATTGACAGAGAGGAAGATATTCCTTTTTATGGCTATTTCATGAATGATTATGTCCTTCGGAGGAATCTTGTAGTGTCATCGTAGGTCACGCATCCTAACGAATAAACCATGTATATTTGTGATGCACTATTAATATAAAAAAATTGGCTAAGACGAAATCAGCATACTTCTGCCAGAGCTGTGGCTACGAATCCCCGAAGTGGTTAGGGAAATGTCCGGCATGTAATCAATGGAACACCTTTGTCGAGGAGGTTGTCAGTAAGGGGGAGAATTCGTCAGCGAATTGGAAAGCGGCTAATGGTCCATCCAGGCCTTCACCCATTCAGGCAATAGAATATCAGGAAGAAAGCAGATTTGTCACCCCGGATAGCGAGTTTAACAGAGTGCTGGGGGGCGGTATTGTTCCAGGGTCGTTGGTATTGATCGGAGGAGAACCCGGCATAGGGAAATCAACACTTATGCTGCAGCTTACCATGGGTATGGGCAGCCTGAAAGTTCTTTACGTATCCGGAGAAGAGAGTGAGCAGCAGATAAAGATGCGGGCGGAGCGACTGAAGCCTGCGGCATTTAATGGAGAAATACAAAGTAACGTATACATACTCACGGAGACCTCTACTCAAAATATATTTAAGCAGGTAGAAGCTCTTCATCCGCAGCTTCTAGTTATCGATTCTATACAGACCCTTAGTTCGTCCTTTGTTGATTCCGCTCCGGGGAGCGTGTCGCAGGTGCGGGAATGTACTGCCGAGCTGATGCGGTTTGCAAAAGAAAGCGCGACACCTGTATTTCTCATAGGCCATATCACCAAAGACGGTTCTATTGCGGGGCCGAAGATTTTAGAACATATGGTAGATACAGTTTTGCAGTTCGAAGGAGACCGGCACCACATGTACCGTATACTGCGGTCGGTAAAGAACAGATTTGGAGCCTCGTCGGAGCTCGGGATTTATGAAATGCAGGGCAGCGGTTTACGGGAAGTGTCCAATCCATCTGAAATATTATTGTCGCAGCGGGATGAGGAGCTGACCGGTATTACCATATCAGCAATGTTGGAAGGTATGAGACCGATGTTGATAGAGACTCAGGCCCTGGTAAGTCCGTCAGCGTATGGTACTCCGCAACGTTCAGCTACCGGTTTTGACACGCGCAGAATGAATATGTTGCTGGCGGTGCTGGAGAAACGTTGTGGCTTCAGGATTAGCGTAAAAGATGTCTTTCTAAATATTGCCGGCGGCTTGCGGGCAGAGGATCCTGCGGCAGATCTTGGTATTGTGGTGGCGGTTATTTCGTCGCATGAGGAGATTGCGGTGTCATCAAAGATTTGCTTTGCAGCCGAAGTAGGTTTATCTGGAGAGATTCGGGCAGTTAATCGTATTGAGCAGCGCATCGCGGAGGCGCAACGATTAGGTTTTTCACAAATCTATGTGTCGAAATATAATCAGAAGAGTATGGATCTTTCACGTTTTGATATAGACGTGGTACCAGTTTCAAAAATAGAAGAAGTTTTTCATGCTATTTTTGGGTAGCGATGCCCATGCCCATTGTCGTCTACCTGTTGTCAGGCCGGAGGGTAGTAACCACTATATGGTAAAGCCGTTCTTCCTGAAAGCCATGTGATTGCTTTATAAGAAGAACGGCCCTGAGATTATTTCTTAAGGGTTGCAATCACCGTTTTGCCTCCGGAGACTTTATCGCCCAGTTTTACATTTACCTCTGTACCTAAAGGGAGGAAGATGTCTACTCGTGATCCGAATTTAATAAATCCAAATTCCTTGCCTTGCTCTACATTGTCGCCTTCCTTAACATACCACACAATACGGCGGGCAAGGGCACCCGCGATCTGGCGGAATAATACAGAAATTCCCGCGTTGTTCTCTACCACAACAGTTGTTCTTTCGTTGTCGGTAGATGATTTGGGATCCCAGGCCACAAGATATTTTCCAGGGTGATATTTAAAATATTGAACTATACCCGATATTGGGTTACGGTTAACGTGTACATTGAAAGGTGACATGAACACTGAAACCTGAATACGCCTGTCGCGGAAGTACTCCACTTCTTCAGTTTCCTCAATAACCACAACCTTACCGTCGGCTGGACAAATAACATGCTCTTCATTCGCGTTAATGCCAATGCTGGGATTACGGAAGAATTGCAGAACGATGAGGAAAAGGATGAACGTAGCGGCATACACAAACCATGTAAGATATGGATGTCCGGGAAGGTAATAATGCACCAAGGCATTAACTATAAATACAAATAAAATGGTAATAGCTAAGGACGTATATCCTTCTTTGTGTATAGTCATCTTTTGATAATTGTCTGTCTAAAGTGTATTTTTAACAAAGCATGCTGCCCCAAGCTTACTCTGCTATAAAACGGTAAATGTCTTTAAGATTACGCCCGAGTTCCTTATAATCGAGGCCGTATCCGACAACGAATTCGTTAGGGATTTCAAAGCCTACATAGTCAACTTTTCCGATATCTCTTTTCAGCGCATCCGGTTTGAACAACAGGGAACATATGCGGATGGATGCTGGTTGCATCTTTTTAACTTCTTCAATAAGGAATGTGAGTGTAATGCCGGTATCAATGATGTCCTCAACAATAACGACATCTCTTCCTTTGATGCTATCATTTAATCCCATGACAGACTTCACCACGCCTGAAGAAGAAGTCTGCCCACTGTACGAAGAAACTTTAATAAAACTTATTTCCGCGGGGATGCTCACCTCTTTCATGAGATCAGCGAGGAACAGGAAACTTCCATTGAGTACTCCTATAAATATAGGCGTGCTGTTTTTCAAGTCTTCGTTCATTTGTTGCCCTAATTCACGGCATCTGTCTATAATCTTCTCGTGCTTGAGAAAGCAAGTGAACTCCTTATCGTCTATTTGGACCTTCATTTAAATCAGATTATGCTGAGCGTTTATTGTGTCAGCAGGCTGCAAAGTTACCAAAAATAGCTATTCTTTGAAATGAGCATAATCATCTATGTAATGAGTGAATATGCTGTTCGTCAAGCTGTACTGGAATTCAGGGCATTTTCAAACTTCCGGCTAGCATCAGTTATCGTCTTCTTTTTTCTGTTCTCGCTCAAGTTTACGGCGCTCGCGGCGTGCTTTTCTTTTCTCTGACCTGGTCAACGTGCTGTCTTCCGCCAAAACTTTAAGACGGGAAATCTCATTTACGCGGATGGTATCTTTAGGAGGATCTATCTTGAAAATCATCGAAGCATCGTCATCATCGCCATTTAGCAGACTATCAAGTAAGGTGGTGTCGGGTGGCGCGATCTGACGACGCAGGCTTTCCTTAAGACGGACACCATAGAATCCGTAAGCGTTGGTATCGCGGGGGGTAAGCCCTTTAGAGGCCATCAAGTTGCCAATGAGCTTAAAGTACCCGCGCAAGCTTGTGCGCAGACTGCCGTCAGGTTCAAAGAAATACAGCGCAGACTTGGGTCTTGGAACTATGCTTGCCAGATAGATGCTTTCGCCAATAGTAAGTTCAGCGGGTGTTTTACCGAAATAGTGCTTTGACGCTTCTCCTATGCCATATACGTTACGGCCCCATTCAATCAGGTTTAGATACACTTCAAACATCCTGCGCTTTTCTGATACGTGATTGTTTTCAATGATCCACACCATGAGCATTTCTTCAACTTTTCTGGCAAGGGTTTTCTGCCGGTTCAGAAATACATTCTTAACCAGCTGCATGGAAATTGTGCTGCCCCCTCTTTTAAACGCTTTTTCCTTAAAATTGGTTGCTATTGATTTACGTATTGAACGTTCTACAAATCCGCGATGCGAGAAGAACGAGGGATCCTCTGCGGTTAATACGGCATTCTTTAGATTTGACGAGATATTGTCGTACGGTGTGAAGTCGGGATTAGCTGGACCAACAATAATGTCCCGCATTGGTTTTCCGTATTCATAGGGGGTGTACGTGAACGCTGTATTAATTTTTGAGAGATCAGTTTTTCCCCATTTTACAATCCTGAATCCTTGAGGAATAATACTTGAATTTAGCCGTACACTGTCAGGGAGTTTGGTGTCGAGGGCGAAGTCAAAATTGTATTTAAGCTTACCTTCCACCTTTATGCCATCCAGAGCTTCGAACAGACCGATAGGAAAGGCGTCGAACAATTGTTGCGCGTCGATATAGTCGGTATTGAGCTTTAACTCATAGATCTTTTTAGGCCCCATGGTAACCTTGATGAAAGGATGTGCTTCAATATTTTTCAGGTGTATAGTTGAAGAACTATCGACAGCGAGATAGTTTTCTCCCATCAGTAAATCAGCATCAATGGATCCACTGGGTACAACAATGTCATTTGCTGCAATCTTGGGATGGTTTATTAGGAGATTTCTGACAGCCCAGGATCCCAGAATATGGAATTCACTTCCGCTCTTTCTTGTTTCTTTCAGGCTGGTGTATACTGTGTCGAAATTAAGCTTCAATCCATAGCGCTTCTCTAATGCCGGAAGTTCAAATTTCTTTCCCTCTGCATAGAGCTTGAAGTCCAGCTTTTGATTTGACGGTTCAACAACACCATCGAGATGCCAGATGGATTCATTGCCGTTTACAAGAATCGTTGATTGGAGCTTGCCATCGGTAATTTTGGCTGAGGGAAGGTCGAATGTTATATTACTAGTATCTCTTGTTATTCTGATGCTGAAATTATGTAGATCCATATTCTCAGGGATCTTATATAAGATTTGATTGAGAAGACGATTTGCTAATTGAGCATAGTTCGCTTTGCTTTTTGCGTTGGAATTTTTCTTACGCGTAAAAAGAAAATCATAATTGCTCAGGCTATCGCGTTTTATCAATTGCAGCATCCCTTTTTTTAACCTCAATCCGCTAAGCTTAATATCACCCAGTAAAAGAGGCATCAGTTTTACCTTTATATGAAGGTCCTCGAGGTGTAACAAGCTATCTCTGTTTTCAGGGACGATAGAGACTTCATTAAACGCAAGAGTGTTTAGTCCTTCAAAATGAGGATTAACCAGTTTAAGGTTAACGTGATACTCCCTGGCGGCTTTCTCGGTCGCCTTTTTTACGACTTTTTGTAAAATTGATTCTCTTTTCGTGTAAGCTATAATTGAAAGGATGGAGAGTATGATAACGATGGCAACAAGTATAATGCCTGTTATTTTGAGGTATTTTATCTGTTTCGCAGAAAGACGCATGTTGATTATTCCAATATATGGAGCTTTCCGGTTAAATCCTCCAAGCTCTTGGCTGTAAATATCTGTAAAAACAAGGAGCAATTACTCAGGTTTGCATAAATTTAGAAAAAGGTTCTATATGGGTTGTGTGGAAGCTTTTGTTTTCACGGAGGATGAATCTGGCTCTATTATGGTGTTCTCATGAGACTTGTCGCATCAAAAATTCCTAAGTTTGTAATCTATTTAGCTGAATAATGATTACAAAAGAGTTAGTTCTTGAAGCGTTGAAACATGTTGAGGAGCCCGATCTAAAGAAAGATCTGGTTACGCTGAACATGATTGAAGATATAAAGATAGAAGGTAATAAGGTTAGTTTTTCCGTAATCCTTACTACTCCGGCCTGCCCTATGAAAGGGATGATTGAAAATGCTTGTCGTAATGCGATCCTGCATTTCGTAAGCAAAGAGGCAGAGGTAAGCATCCACATGACGTCGAGAGTTACCAGTCAACGTGATCAGCCCTTAAAGAATATAGCCAATATCATCGTCGTCGCCTCAGGAAAGGGCGGCGTTGGTAAGTCAACAGTTTCAGCTAACCTTGCCATTGGTTTAGCACGGAAAGGAGCGCGTGTGGGACTTATTGACGCTGATATATACGGTCCTTCCATTCCAATAATGTTCGGCCTTGAAGGTGTTCGGCCTTATGCGAGTCAGGACGAGCAGGGAAAGACCAGAGTTATTCCTCCCGAAAAGCATGGTGTGAAAATATTATCTATCGGTTTTTTTACCGATCCGGGGCAGCCTGTGCCATGGCGGGGACCAATGGCCAGTAATGCATTGAAGCAACTTTTTAATGATACCGACTGGGGTGAATTAGATTATCTTGTTGTTGACCTTCCTCCCGGTACCGGGGATATTCACATTACGTTGAGTCAGACTTACAGGCTTGCAGGTGCGGTAATCGTAACTACACCGCAGAATGTCGCACTGGCAGACACGCAAAAGGGTGTGGCGATGTTTAAGATGAACTCTATAAACGTACCGTTATTGGGTGTGGTAGAGAATATGTCCTATTTCAGTCCTGCGGAGTTGCCGGAAAATAAATACTATATTTTCGGTAAAGACGGAGGGAAAAGGATTGCCGCGCAATTCGATATTCCCTTTCTTGGTGAGATCCCATTAGTTCAGAGCATCTCCGAGGCGGGCGACAGCGGAAATCCGATCATCCTTGACGAGCAGGATATTGTAAGCAATGCCTTCATATCGGTTGCAGAAAAAGTTGCTCAGCAAGTATCTATAAACAACGCTCAGGGCTAGCCTCTTTCTGTAAATAGTTTGTGACCAAAAAGTGCGGGTGCTTAGTGCAGAAAAAATGAACGCAGACTTACTCTGAAAAGATAACTTTTGATCTCACTTAGCAGCAATGAAGGATGGAATAGCGTTTTCATAACTTTTGAGTTTACTTGTTAATGCTTCTGTTTCTTATCGTTGCAACTCAATTTACGCAATAATTGTTATCCTGATATTGAGTCTGTGTGACTAAATTGTTAAGCTGTAGTATCGCTTAAAAAGGTGAGGATGAGTGGTCTAGAGCATGGCGATTATTGTTTGTTTTCAGTCACAATGGCAGCACACGCCGAGTGGCAAGCGTAGAAATTAGTGGCTGTAAGGGTTTTTTTGTAATTTTGTAGGATGTTTAGCATTGCGATAGACAACATTTCTTCTCTGAGCTATGTTTAACTAATTGGAATGCTGGACTTCTTGGATCATAAATAGAAATTAAAATGGACTTATTGCAAAAAGTAGAAAGTGCGTTAGATACAATCAGACCGTATTTGGAGGCTGATGGTGGGAATGTTTCCGTTGAAGAGATTACTGCCGACAATGTAGTTCGTATAAAGTTGCTGGGGGCTTGTGGCTCATGTCCTATGAGTTATATGACCATGAAAGCGGGCATTGAACAGGCGGTGAAGAAATCGGTTCCTGAAATCACTGCTATTGAGGCCATCAACCTGACAGATGTTGATGATCCGAATGCTGTAATGCCATAGGTGCTATATTGCCAATTACGATAACCGCTTGCTTTGTTCAGGCACTCTGGTGCCTTTAACAGTATTTAACAAACTTATCTTCCAGATTTTTCTTAGGTTTAAATCCATGAAGTTTTTCCTGACAATAGCGATCGTGTTTTTATTTGGCTTAGCGGATGTTAAGGCTCAATTAAAACCATTGGTGCAATTTTCAGGGGTAATTTATAATACGGATTCAAACGTCGTTGTTCCTTATGTGTCCATCACCAATAAGACTAAGGATAACAAGCTTTATTCAGCCAACTATCAAGGTTATTTTTCCTTTGTTGCCGCGCAAGGTGACACACTGGTATTTAGTGCTGTTGGATATCGGCGAGAGGCAGTGGTGATTCCTGACGATGTCAAGGATATGAGCTACACCATCATTGTTAAGATGAAAGCTCTGGTGGTTAATCTACCCGCGGTGGCGGTACTTCCCTGGGCAAGCGTAGACCAGTTCAATAAAGAGTTTATGGAGTTGAAATTCGCCGACGACGACTATGAAATCGCGAAGAAAAATATTGCCCGCCCTACATTGCTTGCAATGATTCGCGATCTTCCGCGTGATGGCCAGGAAATGCAGGGAATAAATTTTCAGAATAATCACATAAAGCTGACTAATAAAGCTATCAATCAGCGTTATGCGAATCCTCTTCTTAATCCTTTCGCCTGGGGTGCATTTATCCAACAGATTATGCAGGGCGAAAAAAACAAGTAGTTTAATTAACGTTTCTTAGAAACCGACGGAAACTTCATCTTATAACCTACCTTGACAGCACCTCTTGAAATTGCATCAAGTCGACTCTTGATCATAGCCCGTTTCAATGGACTCAGTTTATCTGTGAATAGTTTACCTTCGATGTGGTCGTATTCGTGTTGTATAACACGTGCGGCAAGCCCCTGGAATGTATCTTCGTGATGATTAAACTGCTCATCATAATAGGATATTTTAACGGTATCTAAACGTTTAACGTCTTCTCGTACATCCGGAATACTCAGACATCCTTCGTTAAAGTCCCACAGCTTGCCACTCTCTTCAAGTATCTGCGCGTTGATAAATACCTTTTTGAAATTTTCACATCCCGGTTCGTCGCTGTCACTAATGTCAATAACAAAAAGACGTATAGGCAATCCAATCTGAGGAGCTGCAAGTCCTACGCCATTGGCTGCGTACATGGTCTCAAACATGTTTTCGATTAATTGATCGAGTTCTGGATATTCTTTGCTTATTTCGGCACCTTTCTTTTTTAATACAGGATCTCCATAAGCTACAATTGCTAATTTCATAATGCAAATATAGGCATTCGCCTGCTAATCGATATTTTCATTGTCAGGTTTAAACAATAATGAGCTTAAGACATCTGGTGATAAAATCTCGTTGGCGATGTCTTTTATCATCTCTTGCGATACGGAATTGACCTTGGCAAAGACTTCCTCGAGACTGTCAATGCGATCGTAATCGAGCAAGCTTCGAGCCATGGAAATGATGAGGCTCATCCGGCTGTCTTCTCCCAGGGCAATAAGTCCGTTAAATTTCTTTTTAGCCTTTTCCAGCGCATTGGCGGGCAAGCCCTCGTCGCTGAGTTTCTTTAATTGCTTAAATACCAGTTTCTGTGCCCTTGCATATTTCTCTTCGTCTGTGCCGAAATAGATGCTAAAGATGCCTGTGTCGCACATCGGACTATAGTTCGACTCGATAGTATAGGCTATTCCGTACTTCTCGCGAATACTTAAGTTAAGCATGGAGGCCATTCCTGAACCGCCGAGGATATTATTTAATAACATCAAGCCGATCTTTTTGTCATGATGTATAGAATAAGCTTGTGTTCCCAGGATACAATGCGTTTGCGTGATTGGCTTCAGCACCTGGAGGTGTTGAACCTGCATTTGTGGTTCATGTCTGTGAACATCCTTTTTTGAATGTGGTATCGACGAAAAATATTTGTTGAACAGCGATTCAATTTTACGTGAAGTATAATTTCCGGAAACACCGATCACCATTTTTTCAGTACTATACTGACTCTCTATAAAAGAAATGATATCGGGTCGCTGTAATGCCTGGACGGAATTTTGGGTACCTAGAATATTTCTTCCCAAGGCATTTCCTGCAAATAGCATGTCCTCAAAATCATCCTGAATAGCCTCTTCCGGTTGATCCTGATAGGAAGCGATTTCATCAAGGATGACACCTTTTTCCTTATCTATCTCTTTTTCTGGAAACACAGAATGGAAAATTAAATCTTCAAAAAGATCTAAGGCCCGGTCAAGATAGGGATTGAGAAAGGAAGCGTGTAAGCAGGTATATTCTTTGGTTGTGTAGGCGTTAAGATCCCCTCCTACCGACTCCAAAAAGTTAAGTATCTGATTAGTACTTCGTCGCTCTGTTCTTTTGAACAACAAATGCTCTATAAAATGTGCTAAGCCATCTTTCCCTTCAGCCTCGTCTCTTGACCCGGCATCAATGACAATGCAGGCATGACTAACCGGGGAATCAGAGGGCTTATGCACCAGCCGAATTCCGTTCGGCAATGTGAAAACCTGATAATCCATTAATTGAGTGCAAAGGTAGTGAATGCCTCGCAAAACGAAGCATCGCAGATTTGTCAGTTATTACTCTTCATTTTGAGTTTGCATTCCTGTTTAAACGCATTAAACCGGGGCATTGACACATTACGGATATATGGGTTATAAGGATTATCATTGGCATAGTTCTGATGATATTCCTCTGCCCTGTAAAACTTGTCCAATGGCGCTATTTGCGTAACGATAGGATCTTTAAATGCTCCCTTCCATTTTACCACGGCCTGCAACGCAAGCTTTTCCTGCTCGGCATTAAGGTAAAAAATCGCCGAACGATAGGAGCTTCCTACATCGGGTCCCTGTCTGTCTTTTGTCGTAGGATCGTGGGAATTGAAGAAGGCATCTAAGAGCTGCGAATAGCTGATTATTTCCGGATTATAATATACCAGTATGGTTTCCGCGTGCCCGGTGCGCTCACTACATACCTCTTCGTAAGTGGGATTTATGGTGTGTCCGCCTGCATAACCCGACACCGCGGAATCTACCCCTGCTAACTCCTCAAATATGTGCTCCGAGCACCAGAAACACCCTTCTGCAAAAGCGGCGATGTGCTGCTTTTTATCCAACTTCACTTCCCGGGTTTCTTTTTGTTGGCCCGACAAGGAACATGCGTTAAAAAGTACAATGCTGAGTGCTAACGCGGCAATGTAATATGTTCTCATAGATATCTAAACGTGTGCCCGGTGCAGGTAATATTTGTATCAGGCAAAATGACAGAGTGTTTACTTATTAAGATGTATGCAATTATTTTCTTTATAGGAACAAGTTTCATAACTTTAAGGCGAAGCTATGCCCATTAAGACCTTTTCGAGTGCCGTTTTCGGTATAGAGGCTTCCACCATTACAGTTGAAGTCAACATCTCCAGCGGAGTGCGTTACCATATCGTGGGCCTGCCGGACAACGCTGTTCGCGAAAGCCTTTTGCGAATTGAAAGCGCGGTAAATACCTCCCAATATAAAATGCCGCGACAAAAGATTGTTGTCAACCTGGCTCCTGCCGACATAAGAAAAGAAGGTTCGTCCTATGATCTCGCCATAGCGTTAGGGATTCTTCATGCTTCCAATCAGCTGCCCTCAACAGAAGTCAGTCGTTTTGTTATCCTTGGCGAGCTGGCGCTTGACGGTAGTGTACTTCCCGTTAAAGGGTCCTTGCCCATTGCCATTTCAGCACGTAAAGCTGGTTTCAGAGGTGTTATCCTTCCATTAGCCAATGCGCGGGAGGCGGCTATCGTAAATGACCTTGAGGTGTATGGCGTAAGCAGTCTCGCAGAGGTAATAGATTTTTTTGCGGGAGTGAAAGTGTTGGAGCCTACAGTTATCAATACGCGCGATGATTTTTTGAAGGGCCTCAATAATTCGCAAATTGATTTCGCGGACGTCAAGGGACAGGAAAATATTAAACGAGCTCTGGAGATTGCCGCTGCGGGAGGGCATAATGCTATACTTGTGGGCCCCCCAGGTTCAGGAAAAACGATGTTAGCGCGCAGGTTGCCCTCAATACTGCCGCCATTGAGTCTTGTCGAGGCGCTTGATACCACCAAAATACATTCTGTTGCCGGCAAGCTTAAAGCTACTGACGCTTTAATGTCTGTGCGGCCTTTTAGGGCGCCGCATCATACTATCAGCGATGTTGCCCTTGTTGGAGGAGGCTCTTATCCGCAGCCCGGTGAAATTTCTCTGGCGCATAACGGAGTATTGTTTCTTGACGAATTGCCGGAATTCAAGCGATCGGTGCTTGAGGTTATGCGGCAGCCCCTGGAAGAACGTAAGGTCACTATCTCTCGTTCAAAGATGACTGTTGACTTTCCGGCAAGCTTTATGCTTATCGCTTCTATGAATCCATGTCCATGTGGCTTTTATAATCATCCTGAGAAGGATTGTACCTGTCCGCGTGGCATGGTGCAGAAATACCTGAGCAAGGTCTCTGGACCCTTGCTTGACAGGATTGATTTACATGTCGAGGTTACCCCTGTTAAATTCACGGATCTGACCGCAGATCGTCCGATGGAAAGCTCTGCACAGATACGCGAGCGGGTTGTTGAAGCCCGTGCAATTCAGGCGGAACGTTTTAAGAATAGCGACGGAATTTTTTGCAATGCGCAGATGACTACGCGGCTGCTTCGGGAGCATTGTTCCATTAATCAAGAGGGGCAGGCATTGTTAAAGAAAACGATGGAACGCTTGGGATTATCTGCACGCGCATATGACCGCATCCTCAAGGTCGCACGCACTGTAGCTGATCTAGCCGGATCGGCAAACATTGAAGTGGAGCACCTCGCCGAGGCTATACATTATAGAAACCTCGACCGCAGCGGCTGGGGAGGCTAGACTTTCGGTCAGTTCCTTACCGGTTCAACACGCAGGCCTACATCACTTACCTGTCTAAGGGGATTATCCCGCATGTTTTGCTCGAATGTAAATACATAAGATCCCTTCTGTGGGAACTTGTAATTTTTTCTGAAAGGAAGCTGAAATGTATAATAGTTGCCGCTACCGCTTCCCAGCCATTCTCCATCAGGAAGCGCAAGCTTAAATTCGCGACGTTCTACACTTTCTTTCTGGTTGCCCCCTATTTGATGAATAAGAACGAAGATGTTTGAATATTTATACTTCGCTGTTATCCTCAGATTCATATAAAGATCATACTCTTTATTAATATCATCCACCGTTACAGTCATCTTTATCTTCTGTCCGTAATCCCAGTTTAGATTTTTAATGTCCTGATTGGTGTCCGTAAGAACCCCATCCTTGCAGCTTACTAACAGCAAGGAAAGGGCTAAAAAGGAGAACCATGCAAAAATGTTATTCTTCACTCTTGGGCTTATTAGGTCTTCTTCTCTTGAAATGTCTTGAGCCATTAGCCTTTTTGGCTGCCTTGTCTGGCGCGCCCTCCTGATTTGCCGGAGCTGCTCCTTCAGGCTGCTTGACTGGGCCCTTCTCGCGCGCCTTCTCAGCATTTCGCTGGTTGCCGGGCTGACTATTTTGGCTACGTCCCTGATTCTGATTATTAGGCCGCGGGGATTTTCCTCCGTTGCCGCCCTCTGTAGGTCGCGCGTTCTGTGGCTGGCGTTCCTGCTGCTGTTTCGAATCCTGAACAGGTGCCGGAGCATCGCCGTTGTTTTTATTCTTGTTGCCTGAACGCTTCTTCTTCTTTTTCTTAGAAGCAGATTTTTCATCCAGACGGGTAATGCTATCCTGACCAACGACATTTTCGTAATCAAGAACGCGGGTAACCTGCGCAGGCGTTATTTCTGCAGCTTCTTCTTTGAGGTCCTCAGGTTTTTCCCCCTCCTTATTCATCTGTTGAATTTCCAATACGCGGCTAATCTTCAACGGAATCCAGCTCTCTTCGTTTGGATAAGAAAACCACATCAGCTTTTTGAAGATGTCTGTTTTCTGAAGGCGCGCAATGCCCTTATCTGTTTCCAGTTTGTCGACGTTATCCGGAATATCCTTAAGCGCGTCCATATAAGTATCCAACTCATAGTTAAGACAACACTTCAGCTTTCCACACTGACCGGCGAGTTTAAGCGTATTGAGGGAGAGATTTTGATAGCGCGCGGCAGACGTAGATACTGTTTTGAAGTCCGTAAGCCAGGTACTGCAGCAGAGTTCGCGGCCGCAGGATCCAATGCCGCCCAAACGACTTGCTTCCTGTCGCATGCCTATCTGGCGCATTTCTATGCGTATCCTGAAGGTTTCAGCCATCTTTTTTATTAGCTCTCTGAAATCTACGCGTCCTTCCGCCGTATAATAAAACGTAGCTTTGGTTTTATCACCCTGATAGTCAACGTCACTCAGCTTCATTGAGAGGCCAAGATTTAGCGCCAGCGTGCGTGCCTTATGCATGGTCTCCCATTCAAGATCTTTCGCTGCCTGCCATTTATCCGCGTCGGCAGTGCTGGCCTTACGAATAATCTTCTTGACAATATCATCTGACTTTACATGGCGCTTTTTTATCTGCATCCTTACGAGTTCTCCGCAAAGCGAGATATGGCCGATATCGTATCCTCCGGTAGGAGTTTCTGTGACAACCATGTCACCCATTTCAAGATAAAGATCCTCGTGGTTGATATAGAAATCTTTTCGCGAACCTTTAAACCTCACTTCAACTACGTTGAATGGCTTATAATTTGTCGGCATATCCATATCAGACAGCCAATCGTAAACATCTAACTTACTGCAACCATTGGTAAGGCACGAGCCATTACTTTTGCAGCCAGCGGGGGTACATCCACCTGATGAACAAGAACCACATCCCATTTCTTAAAGGTATATATATTGAGTCCCTGACGGGAGCGAATTAAACTTTAAAATTTTAACAAACCGCAAAGATACATCTAAAAATAAAATTTTGGGGTTTGCATTTCTTTCTACATGATAATGAGCTTTCTCAAACTCATTGAATAAGGCTTCCGTCTTTGCGGAGCCGGCACTTCTTGCGAAGTTTTGTACAAATTCTTTTTCCTGTTCCTGAAGATGTATGAGCTCATCCGCGCCGCTAAGACTAATGATGGCCTCCCTTAACACCTTCATTCCGTAACGCAAAAAGTTCTTTTGATTTTCGCGCCCCATGCGGGAGAGTTTCTCCGAAAACTCAACGATCTGCAGGCCGCGGTTGCTGAAACACATACGTAGCCAGTCGCGCAGCAAGGCAAAGTTATCGTCATTTTCTTCTCTGCTGAGGCGTATGGCCACTTGTAAATTGCCGTCACAGAGATAGGAGATATTCCGGGCCTGTACACTATCCAGATGTTTCTGAGATACTAAAAAGCGCTCCACATCTTCATCCCGTAGCTTCGGCACCTTAATAAGCTGCGTTCGCGATAAAATAGTATTCAGTATCTGATCCTGATTTTGAGCTATCAACAAGAATAACGTCTTCTGTGGTGGCTCCTCAATGATCTTTAGCAACGTATTTCCCTCCTTGTCAAGATATTCAGGTAGCCACATAATCAGTACCTTATATTCCGATTCGAAGGGTTTCAGGCTAAGCTTTTTTATAATTTGGTGGCACTCGGCAATATTAATATTGGCTTGTTTGTTGTCTGCTTCCAGTTGCTCGCGCCATTCATCCAACCCTAAATAGGGATTGCTAAGAAAGGCCTCCCTCCATTCCTCAATAAAACTTAACGCGGTGTCTTCTTTATGCTTAGCAAAAAAAGGATAAGAAAAGTGTAAATCCGGGTGAATCAATTTGGCGTACTTCCTGCAGGAGGGACATTGTCCGCAACTGTCGCTCTCGGTTCTGTCGGTACAGGATATATATTGAGCATATGCGAGTGCCAGGGGCAGAGCTCCGGAGCCTTCAGCTCCCAGAAATAAACGGGCATGACTAATCCTGTTTTCCTTTACGGTTTGGATTAGTTTTTTTTTTATTTCCTCTTGTCCGGTTATCTCACAAAACTGCATGTCTGCAAAATAGCAAATAGATACGAAAATAAGCCTATTCGCTATTAAGATATGAGAATAGCAGGATACAAAAAGTATCTTTGTGCTCATATGGGCAGAATAATAGCTTTCGACTATGGTACTAAGCGTATTGGAATTGCGGTGACGGATCCTTTGCAAATTATTGCCACGGCCTTGGAGACAGTACATCCTAAAGATATCGTCGACTATCTAAAAAAGTATATGCTTAATGAGTCTATAGAATCCTTCGTGGTTGGCGAACCACGGCAAATGGATGGTTCCGCCTCGCAGTCGTTACCTCACGTAAAGGGATTTGTAACCACGTTGAAAAAGAATTTCCCCGGCATCCCTATTCATATGATCGATGAACGTTTTACTTCAAAAATGGCTTCCGCGGCGATTGCGGGTAGTGGAATGAAGAAGTCTGACAGGCAAAGTAAAGGATTAATTGATACGGTATCGGCGGTGATTATTCTGCAAAGCTATATGCAGCAGCGCGAATTTCGCTAAAGCACTTTATCTCAAAGGGAATTTTGAAGCAAGAGAACACACATCCATGAATTCATCTCCTGAAGCTATATTAAAGAAGTATTTCGGATATTCCAGTTTTCGCGCTGGCCAGGAGTCTGTAATCCAGGCGGTACTTACCGGTCGTGATGTGCTTCTGCTTATGCCCACGGGCGGAGGGAAGTCTTTATGTTATCAAATCCCGGCCTTGATGCTCAAGGGTACCTGTATTGTTATCTCGCCGCTTATTTCGCTGATGAAAGATCAGGTGGACGCGTTGAAGGCTAATGGTGTTGCCGCCGCGTTTCTTAACAGCGCGCAAAGCCAGCAACAGCAACAGGACATCCTGGAAGCTTGTTATCGGGGCCAAATAGCGCTGCTATATGTGTCGCCGGAAAAGTTAATGAACGACATAACGCAGATCGGGCGGATGGTGAAACCTTCCATGATCGCTATTGACGAGGCTCATTGTATTTCTGCCTGGGGGCATGATTTCAGACCAGAATATACGCAACTCGGCTTCCTGCGCGAGAGATTTTATGATATACCATTTATCGCGCTCACTGCTACTGCTGATAAACTTACACGAAGCGATATTGTACGGCAACTGGGCCTGAATGATCCTCGTGTATTTATAAGTTCTTTTAATCGTCCAAATCTTAGTTTAGATGTACGCGTAGGTTTAAAGCCCTCCGAGCGTCTTAAAGAAATAGTAAGCTTCATTCGTAGCCGTCCGCAGGAGAGCGGCATTATTTATTGTCTCAGCAGGAACAAGTGCGATGAGATGGCTCAACTGCTACGTAACAATGGCATAAAAGCATCATGTTATCACGCGGGAATGTCTGCCCATGCCCGTGCCGCCGCGCAAGACGATTTTATCAATGATGTTACACAGATTGTGTGTGCCACGGTGGCCTTCGGTATGGGTATCGATAAGTCGAATGTCCGCTGGGTTATTCATAATAATATGCCCAAAAATATGGAGGGCTACTATCAGGAAATAGGTCGCGCGGGGCGTGACGGTCTGCCATCGTCGACCATCCTTTACTACAGCTATGCCGACATGGCGATGCTTTCGCAATTCGCCTCCGAAGGGTCACAGAAAGAGCTCAACCTGGAGAAGCTCAATCGGATGCAGCAATATGCCGAAGCTGATATATGCCGGAGGAAGATCCTCTTAAATTATTTCTCGGAAAATCTTCAGGACGACTGTGGTAACTGTGACGTCTGCCGGAATCCCCGTGAGCACTTTGACGGAACCATCCTGGTGCAGAAGGCGCTTTCTGCTATTGCTCGTAGCGCGGGAAGAGAGAGTATGCCGGTTATCATAGATATACTTCGGGGCTACCGAAGTGAGTATATCTTAGCTCATGGCCTAGAACGGATCAAAACTTTTGGTGTCGGCAGCGATATGAGTGCCTTTCAATGGCAGCGTTACCTTGTGCAAATGTTAAATCAGGGAATCATAGAGATTGCGTACGATCAGGATTTCGCACTTAAAATTACCCCCATGGGCAATGAAATTTTGCTTCGCGGAAAAAAAGCTAAACTTAGTGTCTTGAAGCTGCCGGAAAAGAGGTCTTCCGGAGAGCAGCATGGTTCGCCTGCTACGGCCAATGCCACCGATCAACTCTTTGGCGACTTGCGTCAGCTACGGCTCAAGTTAGCCATGAAAAGTGATATTCCTGCCTATGCCATTTTTAGTGATGTGTCCTTGCATGAGATGGCTCGTTTTAAGCCGGTTACGGAGGAAGCACTCCTGGAGATTTCCGGTGTCGGCGAGTTTAAGCTCCGTAAATATGGACACCATTTTATCAAACTCATCCGTGAAAAAACGGGCAAGGGAAAACCTGCTGCCTCTGCGATCCCGCGGTTCAGAAAACCACGTTCTTTCTAACTTTTCAGTTGTTAAAGTTTTGTTAAAAACGATCGTTCTTTAGCGCCTTGGTTGTGCTATTTGGCTGTTAATCTTGTCCTTAGAATCGGCGCAAATTTGGATAAGCGGATTAATTGCTATATTTGCGGCCATGGAACTGTCCCCTGACGGCCTGCAGACCTATCTTGAGCATTACTGCGAAGAAGAACCCGAACTGCTCAGATATATAAGTCGTGAAACGCATTTGAAGGTATCAAGACCCCGAATGCTTTCAGGGCATTATCAAGGTCGTGTCCTCAGTTTTCTAAGTAAATTAATCGCTCCCAGACGCATTCTGGAGGTGGGAACTTTTACCGGATACGCAACCTTATGTTTTGCTGAGGGACTTGTTGCCGACGGGATTATTCATACAATAGACGTTAACGAGGAACTCGAGGAGCGCGTACGCTCTTTCTTCGCGAAATCAGAATTAAACAATAAAATCCATTATCATTTAGGAGACGCGTCTGCTATTATTCCCGAACTCAATGAGGTCTGGGATATTGTCTTTATTGACGCTGATAAGAAAAGTAACGAACGCTATTATGAAATGGTCTTCGATAAAGTAAGACCTGGAGGACTCATCATTACTGATAATGTGCTGTGGTACGGTAAGATCACAGGGGGTGCTGAAGATGCACGCAGCCAGAAAATCAGGAGTTTCATTGATCATGTAAAGAATGATCGTCGCGTAGAAAAGCTGGTGCTTCCTGTGCGCGACGGTTTATTAATAACACGTAAACTGTAATGCTATGATTAAAAAAATTATCTATTTCTTAGTAATAATTTTCTACACCAGTACGGCAACAGCTCAATCAACAGCTCGTGAATATATTGAGAACTATAGGAATATCGCTGTAAAGCTTATGAATGAACATGGCATTCCCGCAAGTATTATTTTGGGTATTGCTATGCATGAATCTGGTGCCGGTACCAGCCGTATAGCGAAATATAATAATAACCATTTCGGTTTAAAAGGTAAGGGTGGTCCCAAGACCGTTCCCTCCGCATATAAAGGATATGAGTCTGTGCAGGACTGCTATTCTGATTTTATTGACCATATGGAGAATCGCTTCTCTGGCCTCTTTACCAGATATCATGCCAATGATTATCGTGGCTGGGCTAAAGGAATACAGCGTGGCGGATACGCTAGCAGCAAGACCTGGGCCAGCCAGGTATTGGGGATCATCAGAAAGTACAACCTTACTTCTCTGGATTCTACAAATGCTAAAAAGGAAAAATCTGGTGTTGGATTTTCTGAAGATACTGAAATCTCAAATCCAATCGTTTACTTTGTAAAAAAAGGCGATACACTGCTTGCTCTTGCCCGTCGTTTTGAGATCTCTGTTTCTGAAATCAAGGAAAAGAATGATCTCAGCAGTAACATTCTGCAGATTGGGCAAAAATTGCACTTGTAAATGATGAAAAATATCTTCCTGTTGATTCTCCTGGCTGCTACGCTTGTGTCTTGTAGTAGCAGAAAACATGCCCGAAAGAGTAATCGTTATCCGGCAAAGACAACCTCTCCGCGGCCCCAAAACCGGGGAAATGGCGAGGTAATTGTTGGCCGCTCTTCTACTAACCAGCTACAGCAGGTATATTCTACCAATGGATATATTGAACGTTTTAAAGAAATTGCCGTCTCTGAGATGCGACGATCCGGCATTCCGGCAAGCATCACCCTGGCTCAGGGAATGCTGGAGTCAGCCAATGGAAATAGTCTGCTCGCGCGCGAAGCAAACAATCACTTCGGTATAAAAAGTCATAACGGCTGGATGGGCAAGTCGTACATCATGGATGATGATGCCCCCTCCGAGCGCTTTAGAGTATATGATTCAGCAGAGGATTCCTATCATGACCATTCAGAATTTCTTAAGCGACAGCGTTATGCCTTTCTGTTTGAGCTCGACAGAAATGATTACAGAGGCTGGGCGCATGGACTTAAGAAGGCTGGCTACGCCACAAATCCCAAATATCCTGATCTTCTTATAAGCCTAATTGAACGCTATGGCCTTCAGCGCTTTGATAGTCCTGAATCATACGTGGCTAAAGTTGAACGAGAAGAGACCGTACAGGCTCAGATCGTTGTTAAAGAAAAGCAGGAAGAAGCAGGTACTGTTCCTGTTGCGACAAAAGCACCCGTGGCAATGAAAATCTATGAGGTTATCGCCGGTGATACGCTTTATTCCATAAGCAAGAAGTTTGGACTTTCTGTTGATGACTTACGAATACTGAACTCGTTGCAGTCCAATAATCTACAACCAGGACAACTTCTTCTGGTTTCGAAGTAATTTCTAAATTGCCTTTATGTTGATGCGGGGTCTCTTTGTGCTGCTTGTTGTGATGTCTTACCTCCCAGGCATTTGTAACGCTCAGGAAGTTAAGATTGAAGGGATCGTGTATGATCGCGACACCAAGCAACGCGTTGCTCGGGTATATGTATATAACCTTCGTAAACATCGTGGAGTGTACAATAACTTGAAAGGAGAGTTTTTTGATACCGCCAGATATGGCGATACGCTGGTGGCCGCAACTGAAGGTTATCGCGTAGATACGGTGACAGTGAAAAATCCCGACGCGGTATTATTTTTCGTTAAGCGAACCAGCATTTATCTGCGTGAAGTGCAGATCCTTGGTAAGAAAATAGATCCTCAATCTGTTTACGAGCAAAATAAAAAAGATTATAGCCAGGCAGCCAGAAAAGGCGATTTCTCAAACATCCTCACTGCCGGTGGTAGCAATGGGTTGGGGGGCGCGGGCCTTGGAATCGATGCGCTTTGGAGTCTGTTAAGTAAAGAGGGTAAACACGCGCGATACCTCCAGGAGATTCTGGAACGCGATTATCAGGATATGATCATTGATTTTCGTTTCAATCGTGACATTGTAAAACGAGCGACAAATCTTCCCGACAACGAGTTGGATGATTTCATGCAGCAGTATCGACCCTCATACTATTTTGTGTTGCAGACCAATGATTATGCCTTGATAAGTTACATCAGGTATTCCTATCAACAATACAAAAATGACCCCGCGGCATTGAGAATTCCTCCGCTTCCCAAAACTAAATAGCCACGATTGCTGAAATAAGATTTTAACATTAACCCTTTTTTCATTTATTTTGCCCATTATGGTAAGACGTTTGCTGTTTATTTTCCTTTCACTTCTGTCATTCTCAGCGTTTTCGCAGGATAATACAGATACCGTAGAACTTAATAAGCTTAGGGAATTCCCCAAAAAGAGTGTCTTGCCAGTACGCAGGCCTATTCTCTTGACTCAGCTTGCTCAGATTCCTGATACTAAGCTGTCGCTTAAGGTTAACTATTGGCGCAACTGGGTGACCATGGGCGTAAGCTTGAATCAGGCAGCCTTCAGCGACAACTGGAAAGGTGGTGGGGTAAACTCCGTGGCTTTGGGTGGTAACTTTGACTGGAAAGCGGACTACACGAAAAATAACTTCAACTACGTGTCTGAGGTGATCTTTGACTACGGGAAAGTTAAAAATAAGAATCAGTTGCAAAAGAAGAGTGCCGACCGTATTTACTGGGATAACAAATTCGCGCTGAAGTTCTCTCAGAACTGGAACTTCTTTGCTTCGATAAACTTTCAATCACAGTTTGATAACGGTTTTTCATACCGTACCGAGGATGGTGTGGAAATTCCTACGCTGATTTCTAAGTTCATGTCTCCGGGTTACCTTACAGAATCTATGGGTTTTGAGTATAAGCCGGATAAATCATTCTCACTGCGCTTTGGTACTGGTACCGCGCGTCAAACTTTCGTTCTGGACACTGCTCTATATGTAAATACTCCCGGTCAAAAAAATTATGGGGTCGACCGAGGCAAACGTTTCAGAAACGAGCTCGCGTTCCAGATCGTGGCCAACATCGATAAAGACATCATGCCTAATCTAAACTTAAAGGCATTGTATAATATGTTCGCTAACTACGAAACGTTAAATAATATCGATCAGCGTCTCGACCTTACGCTTACTGCTCGCGTAAACAGGGTAGTAAATGTTAAGCTCACCGGCATTGTGCTTTACGATGATGACTCGGATAGCAAGATCCAAGCCAGTCAGACGATGGCTTTAGGGATAGTCTATAAATTCCCCTATATCCCCTGAGGGGATGCTCTGCCGCTAATTGCGCGCAACTCCTGATGTCCGCACGGAAGTGTCGGTTACTATTTGCAAAAATATTTTTAATTTTACGGGCTTTATAAAGCTGACTAGAAGATGTTTGAGAACTTACAAGATAAATTAGACCGGGCCTTTAAGGTATTAAAAGGACAGGGAACCATTACTGAAATTAACGTCGCTGAAACGATGAAAGAGATCCGCAAGGCTCTTCTCGATGCTGACGTTAACTATAAGACTGCGAAGGCTTTTACTGATGAGGTGAAGCAGAAGGCACTCGGTCAGAATGTGTTAACTGCCATCTCTCCCGGACAGTTACTCACCAAGATTGTCAATGACGAGCTGGCTGAGCTGATGGGCGGTAGTGTTAGCGAGTTAGAGATAGCTGCCAATCCTACCGTAATTCTTATCGCGGGTCTTAACGGTGCTGGTAAAACGACATTTTCCGGTAAGCTTGCTAACTTCCTCAAAACACAGAAAAATAAAAAGCCTTTACTCGTTGCTGGTGACGTGTATCGTCCCGCTGCTATTGATCAGCTACAGGTTCTCGGACAGCAGACCGGCATTCCTGTATACGCTAATCTAAGCTCCAAAGATCCTGTGGCTATAGCGCTTGAAGGTATCGCGGAGGCAAAGAAGAATGGTAATAATATCGTTATCCTTGATACCGCGGGTCGTCTGGCTATTGATGAGGAGATGATGAAGGAGATCGCTGCCGTTAAGGAAAGTACTAAGCCGCATGAAATTCTCTTTGTCGTTGACTCAATGACTGGTCAGGACGCTGTGAACACTGCTAAGGCCTTCAATGACAGGCTAGACTTTACGGGCGTCGTGCTTACTAAGCTTGACGGTGATACGCGTGGTGGTGCCGCTCTTTCTATTAAGTCGGTTGTTAACAAGCCTATTAAGTTTATTGGTACCGGCGAAAAGATGGAAGCACTTGACGTGTTCCACCCTGATCGTATGGCCTCCCGTATCCTGGGTATGGGTGACGTGGTTTCCCTCGTTGAACGTGCCCAGCAGCAGTTTGATGAAAAGCAGGCTGCTGAGTTGCAGAAGAAGATCCGTAAAAATAAGTTCGACTTCAACGACTTTATGGGGCAGATCCAGCAGATCAAAAAGATGGGGAATATGAAAGACCTCATGGGCATGATCCCTGGTGTGGGTAAGGCCATTAAGGATATTGATATTGACGATAACGCCTTCAAACCCATTGAAGCTATTATTCAGTCGATGACTCCATTCGAACGCGAAAATCCTGATTCCATTAATCCAAGCCGCAGAGCGCGTATAGCCGCAGGCTCCGGAACAAACCTGCAGGAGGTGAATAAACTCATTAAGCAATTCGATGATATGCGTAAGGTGATGAAGCAGTTCAGTAATCCCGCGGCAATGTCGAAGATGATGAGAGGAATGCCGGGAATGGGCAAACGTTAGTCATCATAAACGAAACATAATATTTTGAAAATGAAGAAGGGGATTGCTATCAGTGATTCCTTTCTCCGTTTTTGAGTATGCTGTCTGCTCTCAAGTTCGACTTAAACCCTATCAACAACACGAAGTTTTTGCAATTAGCCCGAGGTGGAACCCTGGTATGGCACGTCATAAGCTGCCGGGATAGGCTAGCCATTGCGCTTTTGTTAATCCGGATCCGGTCGCCATGCCATAGATAGAAACCTTTCCTGTTTCCGGGTGCGATAGCATTTGCCAGCCCGGTTCGCTCATTCATCTTGTCGCCCCTTCCCGCGACACTACCATGCTCGTCCTCTACAATTCCTGCCATAACGGTCGAATTTTTATTTTTCATGCCGCCTGAATCCTCCCGGCGAATCGGAGTTGTCAGACACACTGCAATGGGTACCGGTATGCAGCGCTGACAGAACAAAGATGAAGCAATCCATTTCGCAAATCAAGACCATATCCCTCAGTTGCTTAACTCGTCTATAATCCCTCCATCCCTTCGGAACAAAACCTTTAGGTTCGGTTTACAGATCCCGGCCTACAGTGGCTTCCCTTACCTGTCAGCAGGCATATAAAGTTGTCTCACAATGTCGCATAATGTCACCTCAAAATACCCGGAAGAGACCTCCGCTGTTCATACCCCTGCCCCCCGCTTGTAGCCCCTTGCTACCCACCTGTTCCGAGATTGACTCGAGACTGACTCGAGAC
>DKIV01000047.1 GCA_002454425.1 Sphingobacteriaceae bacterium UBA6709 | reverse complement strand
CCACAGGCAGGCAGCCGCTGAAATAATCAGGCAGCCGGCTTTCTTTACTTGTTGTATTTATGTACATCAGGAGACGTGCCTTGTAATGTGAAGCCGGAAACCGATTTCATTTTTTAAATTAGTTTAAGTGCTTTGTCTGCGCTTCAGGATAATTTCGTGTCTTAATTTTTAACATTTATGGATAAGAAAATTGAAGACATGATCGGGCAATACGTGTTTGCCTGGAATCAGCAGAGCCCTGAGAATTACCGGAATGAATTCGCTAAAATCTGGGCGGAGGGGGCGGTATATGTAGATCCCTATGGAGAATATCATGGATTGGAGCAGTTAACGGATTTTGCTGTTCGCTCATTGTCTATTGTTCCGCAAAGATTTTTTTCGATACATGAACCTGTAGTATCCCATCATCATTTTGCTAAGTATGCATGGAAGGTGCAATTTAGTGAAGGAGTGAATGTTGGATACGACTTTATTGAGTTTGATGAGAACTATAGGATTACGAAGTTGGTAAGTTTCTTTGCATTACCTTCCGACTATCCCCTTGAACAATTAGGGTGAGATTAACTTTGGGAAATCATCAATTTCCAGGGTATCGACGGAGAGGCCTTGTGAAATTCTCCTTAGTTTCAGTAATATAGAGGATCATTTAATGAATCAGGGGGATTCTAATGACTTTCTTGTGGAGCCTTTTTATAAGAGTTTTGCGGAGTGTAAGTAGGTTCTTTAAGAGAAGATCAGGAGGTTACGCGCGGAGGTCATTAGAAGTTTCCTTAGATGGATGTTATTATGTATGAATCTTTTTTAAAGAATATCGCAAAGCATGTGACGCTCAATGCTGATGAGATCGCGTTAATTACTAGTCGGCTTAAGACTATTGAGATTACCCGAAATACAGTGTTGTTGGAGGGGGGGACCTATTGTCGTGATATTTATTTTGTAGAACAGGGATGTTTACGGATCTATTCTCTAACGGAAGAGGGAGAGGAAATTAATGTACTCTTTGCGCCTGAGAATTGGTGGGCTGCCGATCTGCATAGTTTTAACACTGGAAAGCCGGCCAGTTTTGCTATCGACGCATTAGAGAGTAGTGTGCTTACCGCTATTGATAAGGATGATCTGGAGTTTTTATTGAAAGAAGTGCCCGCGTTGGAGCGGTTCTTCAGGATCCTTTTCCTCAACGGCTTCAGCCTTTTTCAAAGACGTCTGGCATTGGTGCTCTCCTCGCCCGCTGCAAAGCGCTATCAGCTATTTAGTAAGCAATATCCAACCCTGAAAAATAGACTCGCCTTAAAACATATTGCCTCCTACCTGGGCATCAGCGCCGTGTTTCTGAGCAATATCCGTAAGAAAGGCTGATTTTTTGTTTTCGTGACTGATTGTGAGCGCTGGGAGCGTTACGTTAGCGACAATTTACCATCGCGGAGCTTTGTTTTCTGTGGCAATAAGGGGGGAAAGTGTTGTTTGCAGATAAAAAGGATAAAATGTTTTAAAAAAATGTGCGGTATTTTCTGCGGATTTTAATGCTGAAAGCCACAGCTTTTTTTAGTCGTGGCATCGTTCGCCAAATAATTGCGGTTAAACAGTCAGAATGGCAATTGCAGGCTGTTTTAAGGGCCATATGATGAAGGTTTGCGCTTTCGTTTATTCTGTTTCAAACAGCTAAATTGCATTAAATAGCTTATGTATTCAGAACGTATTTCGGTATTTGATATTTTCAAAATAGGAGTTGGACCATCCAGTTCGCACACACTTGGTCCCTGGCGCGCCGCACAGCGTTTTATTGATTCTGTTTTTGAAGAGTCGCAGGATTTCGTCATACGTCACCTTACGGTAGATCTTTATGGTTCGCTGGCAAAGACCGGGAAAGGGCATGGTACAGATCTGGCGGCGATTCTGGGCATGGCAGGCCATGATCCGGTGACGATAAAGACAGAGCTCATAAACGATTACATAGAGACTATTGAACGTGAAAAGCGGTTGTGTGTGCGGGGGGAACAATGGGTAGATTTTGATCCTCAGCATAATATTATTTTCCACTTCGATGAAAGTTTACCCGCTCATCCTAACGGCATCATCTTTAATGCTGTGGGTGATGACGGCAAGCTTATTTCCGGAATATATTATTCTATTGGTGGCGGTTTCGTGAAGAAAGAAGGAGAATCTGCAGAGGAGAAAGGCAGTGAAATTGTATTACCTTATCCTATTGATTACGCCCGCGATCTAATACAATGGTATCGTGAGTCTTCCATGTCGATAAGTGATATTGTCATGGAGAATGAGAAGCAGTGGCGGCCGGAAGCGGAAGTGCGAAGTGGCTTACTGAATATTTGGCGTGTGATGTACGAGTGCATTTTTCGTGGTTGCCATACCGGCGGAATTTTACCCGGTGGGTTAAATGTTAAAAGGCGCGCGGAGGTGATCAATAAGAATTTATTGGGAGATGCTGATAAGTATGAGGACTATAACAGCTGGCGATCGAGAATTCGCGAGAAGGCGGTACGGTCAAATTTTAACTATATTCTCGATTGGATAAGCTGCTTCGCATTGGCGGTGAATGAGGAGAACGCGGCATTTGGTCGTGTGGTAACCTCGCCTACCAATGGTTCCGCAGGAGTTATACCGGCGGTAATTCAGTATTATCTTACATTTATATGTGATGGCTGTGAAGAAGATGCCGTAGTTAAATTCCTGCTTACGGCAGGAGAGGTGGGAAGTATCTTTAAGAAAGGGGCAACCATATCGGCAGCCATGGGAGGCTGTCAGGCGGAGATAGGCGTATCGTCAGCAATGGCTGCGGCCGGGTTAACTGAAGTGTGTGGTGGCTCTGCTGAGCAATGTCTGATGGCTGCGGAGATCGCTATGGAGCATCATCTGGGGATGACTTGCGATCCGATAGCCGGTTTGGTGCAGGTGCCTTGTATTGAGCGAAATGCTATGGGTGCGATAAAGGCCATTACAGCATCGCAACTGGCGATGCAGGGATCGCCGGAGCTGGCAAAAGTCTCCCTGGATAACGTTATTAAGACCATGTGGGAAACCGCGCTGGATATGAACACCAAATACAAAGAAACGTCTGAAGGAGGCCTGGCGCTTAACATTCCGATCAGCCTGAGCGAATGTTAAAATATGCGTTGTAGGAAGCGAAAAGGTACCTGATATGTTAAAAATCGCCCTGTAGAGCATAAAAATTGCAATTATTATTTGAATAAATAATGCATATTCATATAAAAATATATATTTGCTTCAAAGAGATAGTATTATGGAAAAATTCAATCAACTAAAAGAGCTGGTAGCTTCTATGGAAGCTGACGCTGAAAAATTCTATGTAAAAAATAGTGGTGCAGCTGGTACCCGTGTTCGTAAAACTTTGCAGGAAATTAAAACCCTGGCTCAGGAGATCAGAAATGAAGTAACTGAGATCAAGAACAAAGAGAAATAAGCTATATCAGTTAAAAAAGAAATTAATGCGGGGAGGCTGGATCTTTATGGATCACAGCCTCTTTGTGTTTTGGATTCACTAGTGAAGACTGTGATGCTGTTGGCAAAAAGATAAATTAGCTGTTCTATTACACAACACTTAGCTGTAGTTTTTGTTATATAAACAGGTTACCCGCTGATTTGATAAGAATACGCGGGTAGGGTTCATTTAACGATTTAAAGTACAAAATGATATTTATGAATAATCAGTCGAAAATAATTACCGCATTACTGGCCGGTGTGGCAGTGGGCACTGTTTTGGGCTTGCTATTCTCTCCAGAAAGTGGCGATGAAAACAGAGAGGGGCTAGCCGGCTGGGTTAAGGATGTATATGACAGCTCCCGTGAGAAAGCGGGTGTCATTGCGGAAAGAGGAGCGAACGCCCTGCGTTCAGTGCGTTCACAAGGCATTGTTGATATCTCTGATGAAGTAGAACGCTCTTTGGGCGTATAAAAGGAAAGGATTGGGCTCATAGAGCTCAATCCTTTCTTAGGGATTGTTTTATGATCGCATCTTTTTCCGCCTGACTTTTCTTAAAGTCGTAATTAAATAAAGCGTTTTCCCAATCGCCATAACCGGCATTCGGGATTATGATAAAGCGCTTGCCAAATTCGGCAGCCTGTAACCTTGTTTGTTCGTCACGTTGAGCCTCATCGAGCTTGTCGAAAAGCTTACTGAAATCGGCGAGATTATCTCCCAAAAGCATCACGATATCATGATTTTTTAATACTTCTAAGCGTCTTTGTTCTTTGCCTGATTCGGAGTTTCTGAGCATAAGATGTTGCAGGTCTGCCTGTGGAAAGTCGTATTTACGTAGATTTTTTAAGGTTGCATCAAGCTCCTTATCATCGCGATTGCTGATATAGAAAATTTCCACACCGCGGGAAGCGGCATATTTAAAGAACGCGGGAGCTCCCGGAACAGTGTCAGCGGAAGCCTTCGCTGTCCATTCATGCCATGCTTGTTGTTCAAAACCTTTCCCCGCAAGGGATTGAGATACCGCGTTTGGACTGTTGTCTAATATCGTTTCGTCAATATCGGTAACTATCGCCAGGGTTTTACTTCCCTTTTTTTGTATTGCCTCGTCAATTCTCAGGCGCGCGACATTATAGGCCTGATAACATAGGGCCTTATATTCCGCGGCTCGCTGCTGCCAGAGGCTAGCCCATATTTTTCCATCCCTTCCAATACCGTTGGTGGTAGTATACTCAACATGGCTATGCGTTTTTATCGAACAAGATGTGCCGAGGATAGCTACGGCGAATAAGACAATTGACGTTCTCTTCATGACAAATTAATGTACGCAAACTTACACAATCGGATTGATACTTGTGCGGCGGGGTTTGTTAGCGAGCGTTGCCTGGACCTGCGATTATCAATATGTAATTGACATTAGGGGGCACAGAAGGTCTTATTTTTCAAGGCGCTTCTTGTATCTTATCTGGTCTTTACTGAGTTCTTCATATAGGTTGGCAAGATCGGAACTGGGCGTACGTCTTATGTTTTTGGCTACTTTTTCATAATCGTTTGCACGCTCGGAATGCGCTTCAATCAGTTCGCTAAGTTTCTCTACAATCTTATTGTCCATGAGTTTAATAACGTTTAGGGATTAAGGTGTCGTTTATTCTAATATCTCTTTTTCCTTATTGAAACAGCAATGTTGTTGGATTGTTTTTGAATTGTCAAAATCCTTGATAGCCCAAACTGCCGCGATTACTGTTCGCTTGAAAAAACGTGACGACGGATTATCCGGGTGTGTGGCTTGTCCAATTTTCTCAGCGTTCGCTGTTATTATTATTTTCAGGCTTATCCGCGTCGTTTTTGTGGTTCATTTTTTCTTTATGCCATTTGCGAGCCGCATCTATTGAGTGCGAGCTGTGGATGTTGCTTTCAATATCTGAGAGGCGTGCTAACTCCTTATAAAAGGCACGGAGACGATTAAGTTCATCTTCTGTGAGCTCTTCAATATCGACCATTCGGTTACTGGCATGTTTGCTTGCCGCTATGAGTTCATTTAATTTAAGCTGTAGCGCTTTGGAGTCTTTGTTTTGCGACTTCTGTATAATGAACACCATTAAGAAGGTGATGATGGTAGTGCCCGTGTTTATGACAAGCTGCCATGTCTCAGAATAGTTAAAGATGGGCCCGCAAATCGCCCAGATAATGACGATCATTAAAGCGATGCTAAAGGCTAGAGAGCTTCCTGTCCAGGCTGTTATGCGACCCGCTACTTTGTCAAAGAAGTTGGATGAGGAGGAATTCGACATGATTGTATGCTAATTAAGTTACCCTTGAACGATGTTTGAACTCGCAAGATAGCCGTAATTCGCTTATAATCAATGCCAAAGTTTCGTTACATTTTGCACGTTAAGGGCGCGTAAAACGTTTCGTTTGTAACAAGCCCGGAGCTCCCTGCCAATGACCTTAACTTTAGATTCGATTCTATGTGATCAGCCTGAACATACCTCAGAAGCCAACTTGTATAGACTTAAAATCTCTTCCTTTTTTATTAGATCTGCTTTTGGTTATTTGACTTGTTTTAAAAGTAGCTCGGCGTTACGTAGCTGTATATTGTAGATACTGTCGATTGTTGTAAGCTTGTTTTCTTCGCTTGTGATATATTTATCTGCTTCCTCTTTATTTTTCTTTGAGATATCGGGGTCGAAGGCGTACATCCATTCATTCATTTTTTCTTCCGCGCTCTTCAGGTTTTTCAACTGATCAACAAGTTGAGTTCTCAACGCCGCGGTATCAGCAGGTGTGTTCACGGCCGTGAGGGCAGTCTTGTTCTTTAGCAAGCTGTCAATAGCCATCTGCTGATGAACAAGCTGGTCATTTTTCGCCATTACCTCGTCATGCAGATGCATGAGCTCATCGAGTTTGTCGGCAGAGCTCTTGCTATTTTGACAAGCGCACAGTGTAAACAATAGTAATGCGGGCGTTAACAGTTGTTTATATTTCATGTTGAATGGTTTTTAACAAAGTTATATAGATATGCGCAATTTCAAAATTTCGGTTGCCCTTATAATTGTCTAATAAATGTCAGAGGAAAAGGCGACTTGTTTCAGCATTGGGGGCAATAGTGTAACTTTGCAGTCCGCTTGGCGAAGAGCAGCATGGTTCTTTTCCGGTGGGCTGCTTAAGTAATGCTTGTACTCAAATATGGCGATAGTGAATAGTTCGGTTTCATCAGATA
Source organism: Sphingobacteriaceae bacterium UBA6709 (assembly GCA_002454425.1). GTDB lineage: Bacteria > Bacteroidota > Bacteroidia > Sphingobacteriales > Sphingobacteriaceae > Arcticibacter. The sequence continues at coordinate 28,888 of DKIV01000047.1, read as the reverse complement.
AAGCGATCAAGGCAACTCAACTGGGAATACTCATCAGTGTAATTCTGGTGGTTGTTAAGGCGTTGACGGGAAAGCTCGGGGCTTCTTACGCCTTAATTGCCGATGCCACGGAAAGTGGAGCCGATATATTATGCTCAGCATTACTATGGGTGGGCTTAAAAGTATCTTTGAAACCTGCTGATGATAAGCATCCTTACGGGCATGGAAAGGCGGAGCCCCTGGTGGCTCTGGTGATAGGCCTGTTTCTTGTTGCGGCGGCGATTTTTATTGCTATAAATGCTATTCATTTTATTCAGACGCCGCATGAGGCGCCGAAGCGCTTTACATTAATTGTTCTATTGGTGGTTATCGCGATCAAGGAGGTGCTTTTTCGGTATGTATTATCCGTAGGGCGATCCCTCCAGAGTCAGGCAGTTATTGCCGACGCGTACCATCATCGTAGCGACGCGATTAGTTCTGTCGCTGCTTTTATAGGTATTGTTGTTGCGCTGATTTTGGGAGATGGTTATGAGGGGGCGGATGACTGGGCCGCTTTGTTCGCGGCATGTATCATTATCTATAACGCATTTCATATTATTATTCCCGCTTTGAATGAGATTATGGATTCCGCGCCTGCAAATGGAATTGTAGAGAAGATACGTAACGAGGCGTTCAGTTTGCCTGAAGTTAAGAAAGTGGAGAAGTGTTATGTGCGGAAGATGGGCTTTGACTATTATGTCGATCTGCATATTCATATTGACGGCGCCTTGACGGTTAAAGAAGGACACATCATTGCTCACCAGGTGAAAGACCGACTTATGGAAAGCGACCAGCGTATAAAGAATGCGCTGATACACGTTGAGCCGGACTGATTGTGTTCGCTGTATTTAGCAATTTAAAATTTTATAAACCTTCGTGCTTACACCCTGTTAGTCAATAGTGAAGTAAGTGTATTGTTTCATTTCTGTAATTCTTTGTCCGCGAACGCGAGTTTTGAAATCTTTATCGCTAGTCGTCTCGACGGCTTATTTAATTTTTTTGATATTAGCAATCGTTAAAAAAATCAACTTAAGTTTAAATATACCACTATGAAATTTAAAAGTTTTGTTATTGCCGGGGCGTTATTGCTGATGTTGGCTCCATCAGTTAAAGCACAGTTTACGTTGCCTGATCTTCCTTACGCATTTGACGCGTTAGAGCCTGCCATTGATCGTGAGACTATGCAAATTCACCATGATAAGCACCACGCGGGTTATGTTACCAAACTAAATGATGCGGTGAAAGGTACTGCGCTGGCGAATCAATCCATAGAGAAAATCTTAGGTTCAATCTCTAAATACTCTTCGGCGATAAGAAATAATGGAGGCGGTCATTATAACCATAGCTTGTTCTGGCAAGTAATGGCGCCGAATGCTCAGGCTCCTTCTGCTGATTTTTCCAAGGTGATCGATCAGACTTTCGGATCAATGGATAAGTTCAAGAAGGCTTTTGCTGATTCCGCGGCTACGCGTTTTGGCTCTGGCTGGGCATGGTTAATTGTTCAGAAAGGAAAGCTCAAGATTACGACCACTCCGAACCAGGATAATCCCTTGATGGATATTGTGAAGGAAAAAGGAACTCCTATTCTGGCCCTGGACGTTTGGGAGCACGCATACTATCTGAAGTACCAAAATAAGCGTCCTGACTATATCAGCAATTGGTGGACGATTGTAAATTGGCCGGAAGTAGAGCGCCGTTATAAGCAATCGAAATAACACTCCGGCGCTATTGTGACGGGGATTCCCTTAGGTGGGCGAATAATACGTAAACAGGCTTTTGTACGAGCAGTATAAAAGCCTGTTTTTTGTTTACATTATTGATGTTAATGAGGATCTGCTTACTCCCTTACGCTTATCTTCGGAAGAGCGTAAGGCGCTGATCTGATCAGTGTTTTTCTGACGCTTGCTTATATTTCCTGAACCAGCTGTTTATTTTGATCTGAACTACACCGGCAATGGCTTCGCGGAAGATGTTGGCACTCATTTTAGAGACACCTTGTTCGCGATTGATAAATATTATGGGCACCTCCACCACTTTAAAGCCATGTTTTATGGCTGTGAATTTCATTTCTATCTGGAACGCGTAGCCCACAAACTTGATCTTGTCGAAGTCGATGGTTTCGAGTACTTCGCGTCGATAGCATTTAAAGCCGGCAGTAGTGTCGCATACGTCCATACCTGTTATGAAGCGTACATACACGGAGGCGAAGTACGACATGAGCACACGTTTCATGGGCCAGTTTACAACATTTACGCCTGTAACATAGCGGGAGCCTATAGCTACGTCGGCACCTGATGTACAAGCGTCATATAATTTTATAAGATCCTGTGGATTATGGGAGAAGTCGGCATCCATCTCGAATATATATTCGTAATCATGTTTCAGCGCCCATTTAAACCCGTGGATATAGGCTGTGCCAAGGCCTAATTTACCTGTGCGCTCTTCAATAAAAAGCTTTCCTGTAAATTCTCCCTGAAGTTTCTTGACAATATCGGCGGTGCCATCGGGAGAGCCATCATCAATGATCAGCAGGTGAAAAGTTTTCGTCAGCGCGAATACGGCGCGGATGATCTTTTCAATGTTTTCCTTCTCATTATAGGTGGGTATGATTATTAAGCTGTCTGATAACACGATAAAAATATTAAGAACATAAATAGTACAGATAAACCAGGGGAGCCCAATATGAAGTACCTGCTAATGCTTTAAAGTACCCCGGCAATGGACATCGTTGGCCGGATATCTCTGTAAGAGCACAAAACTAAGCGCATTTTTTTTATGTAAAGAATCAAATGTAAAATGAAGTTTATGTGAACCGGAGATTTTTGGGGCTTTGAGAGGTTTAGGCTAGGGATAAAAAAAGAGGAGGCGACCAGCGGCCGCCTCCTCTTTTTTTGAATTATTATCTGATACCGTGCATCATCTTCTTAAGCGTTCCGGAGATAAGGAACAAGAGGACGGCTGCAACGCCCGGAAGGATAACAAAAACGAGGAAGAACTCGTAAAGGTTATGTATGGTGAATCCGGCAAATGCAGGGTATTCTGTAGGAATACGCATTTGTTGAAGCTTAGCAAGCTGTTCGGTAGTAGGAGTGATGGTTTTATCAAGCACTGCCTGTAGGTTGATTCCTGCTTCCTGCGCGGCAACATATTTATCACCGGTAGGAGGAATAGACGCGCCCAGCGTTCCGGCAAGGGCATAACCAGCGGCATTAGCAAGGAACCATACGCCCATAAGTAATGAAGAAAAGCGATGTGGAGCCAGCTTCGATACCAGTGACAGTCCGATAGGAGAGAGACAAAGCTCGCCTAAGGTGTGGAACAGGTACATAAGAATAAGCCAGGCCACAGCGAGTTTTTCTGAGTGTCCTAAGGATTTTACCTGGAAGGCAATGATGAGAAATCCGACAGCAAGAAGAAGAAGACCAATAGACTGTTTAACAGGTGATATTGGCTCGCGATTTCTTTTCTGAAGGCTTAACCATAGCCAACTGAAAGGGAATGCAAAGATCATGATAAACAGTGAATTCGCATTTTGTATTAAGGACGGCGGAATGTTAAATCCGAATAAATGACGGTCTGTTTGGTTGTCGGCGATGAACGTCAGGGATGATCCTGCCTGTTCGAAACAAGCCCAAAAGAAGATAACGAAAAATCCAAGGATATAGATAACAAGAATTCTGTCGCGTTCAACCTTTGAAAGGGACTGGTCGGTGATGATGAATCCCGCGAGCGTTAGTCCGCTACTATATATTGCGGCGTATATCCAGTTCTGATCAACGATGAATCTAAAGAAACACAGAAGCACGATGAATGCTACAATGGCCCCAATCTTAGAAGTATTGGTGAAGCCCGCTTGTACGGCCTCTTCACTATCAGCAACTTTTACAGTGCTAGGTTTAGCACCTACAGGTTTGCCTTCGGGACTTACGATGTATTTATTTTTTAAGATATAGAAAATGATAGATCCCAGGAACATGGCAATGGACGCCGACAGGAATCCCCATTTGAACGCCGTAACAATGCGTGTGCCATTGTCGAGCACAACATCGCCAACCATTGGGCAAATGGTCATACCGATAAAGGCACCCACGTTAATACCCATGTAGAAGATGGTGAACGCTGCATCAAGACGACTGTCGCCCTTCGGGTAGAGCTGGCCTACCATCGATGAGATGTTAGGTTTAAAGAATCCGTTTCCAACGATGATAACGCCCAAAGCGACATACATGGCGATCTTTGAAAGCGAGAAGTTCGCGTCGAAAGTACTTGCACTGAAGAATAACAGGAGCTGTCCGATACCCATCGTCACTCCACCGAGAAGGATACAATTTCTATTCCCCAGGTAACGGTCGGCGATGTATCCACCCAACATCGGAGTGAGGTAACAAAGGCCAAGAAAACCACCGTAGATGATAGAAGCGTCTTTTTCCTGAAAGGCCAACGCGTTAACGAGGAATAGCGTGAGGAGGGCGCGCATTCCGTAGAAGTTGAACCTTTCCCACATTTCTGTGGTGAAAAGGACGTAAAGTCCTTTCGGGTGCCCCTTGGTAGGGGTAGGAGTTTCAGCGATATTTATAGTGTCCATTTATAATATATTACATATCTGTGAATAAGGGGCGCAAATTAGTATCTTTTCTACTATTTCCCTATAGATTTTTCAAAATGAAGTCCGTTAAACGGGTGTAAAGCTGGAAAGTCGTGTTCCCGCCGTAGATGCCGTGGTTTTTATTAGGGTAATATGCCTGATCAAACTGCTTTTCCGACTGTATAAGTGCTTCGGAAAACATGATGCTGTTTTGAAAGTGAACATTGTCGTCGCCGGTGCCATGAACGAGCAGGAAAGGTCCTTTCAGCTGGCTGGCGTAATTGATAGGGGAATTGTCGTCATATCCTTGCGCGTTTAACTGCGGGGTTTGCAGGTAGCGTTCTGTATAGATGCTGTCGTAAAAGCGCCAGGTAGTTACGGGAGCTACGGCTATCGCCATCTTGAATACGTCGGCTGCGCGGGTGATGCATAGCGACGACATATAGCCTCCAAAGCTCCATCCCCATATGCCTATTCGGGAAGGGTTTACATAAGGCTGTGTCGCAAGCCAGCGGGCCGCTTCGACCTGGTCATCAAGCTCATATTTTCCCAGCTGCTTGTAGGTGGCCTTTTTGAAATCGGCACCTCGAAAGCCCGTCCCGCGTCCATCCACGGAAACGATGATATATCCCTGTTGACTTAAATAGTTGAACCATTTAGCCCGGGCGCCGCCCCAGGTATCGGCGACAGTCTGGCTGCCGGGACCTCCATAAACATACATTAATACAGGATATTGCCGGGAGCTGTCGAAATCAAGGGGCTTGATCATGCTGCCGTTAAGCGTCAGGCCGCTTTTTGTCTTGAAGCTGAAGAACTCAGTCTTGTTAATGGCATAGTCGCTGAGACGTTTCTTTAGCGCGTCGTTGCCTTCAAGCACTCTGATTTGTTTGCCATCATTGTTATTCAACGTGATATAAGCGGGACTATTAGCTGTACTATGGTTTAGAATGAAATAGCTGTAGTTGGAGCTAAAGGTGGCGCTATTTGTGCCCGCTATAGGGCTGAGCAATTTTTTGGCACCCTTAAATGATACGCTGTACACGTCGCGTTGCAATGCTGATCGTTCTGCCGACTGATAATAAAGTACCTGCTTTTTTTCATCGATGCCATATATCGCGGTGACATCCCATGCCCCCTTTGTCAGTTGACGCAGCAGCTTGCCCGTCATATCATAGAGATAAATATGGTTATATCCATCACGCTCACTTACGTTAATAAATTGCTTTCCATTTTTAAGGAAGTGAATGTTCGACTCTTCAACATCGATGTATCGTTTGTCTTCCTCGGTCATCATGACGCGGGATTTTCCATTTACATCGGCTATGAGATAGTCGAGCTTGTTTTGCAGACGGTTGAGGCGCAATACACAGAGCTCTGAATGATTGTTTGTCCAACATATACGGGGGATATATTGGTCTTTTTCTTCGCCAACATCGACAGCCTTAGTTTTTCCGGTGGTAAGGTTGTATATGTGTATGCTGACATCGGAGTTCTTCTCGCCGGCTTTGGGATATTTATATTTATACTCGCTGGGATACAAACCATTGTACATGGTCATGGAAAACTCGGGTACCTGCGATTCATCAAATCGGTAGAAAGCGATTTTTTTGCTGTCGTTGCTCCAGAAGAAGGCTTTGGCAAAGGAGAACTCTTCTTCGTAAACCCAGTCGGCAAGACCATTGATAATTTTATTGCTTTCGCCATCGAAGGTGATCTGAGTTTCCGCAAGGGTAACAAGATCCTTGATGAAGATGTTGTTGTTTCTTACGAACGCCACCTTGCTGCCATCGGGAGAGAAGCTGGCAAAAGATTGATCGCCTTTATCGGATACACGAGTAATTTTTCGCGTTTTTAAGTCGTAAACATAGTGATCCGCGATGGATGAGCGGCGATAAATAGGGCGTTTATTCTCCGCGATGAGCACCTTACTTTCATCATTGTTGAAGTCGGTGCTTAAGCTAAGTGTGTCGGTTGCGGTGATGAGATCGTGCTGGGAGTATAATATTTCCGCGATTTTTCCATCGTTGAAGTTATGTCGCGCCACCACCTGCTGAGCACTCTTATTGTCAAATTCAATGGATACGTAACTTTTTCCGTCATTCATTGAATTTAAACCAGAGACGCCGCGCTGTGCGAAGTTAGCGGTTTTAAAGATGTCATTAAGCGTGATGAGTTTTCCGGTTTGCGCGCAGACGCTTCCGGACAAGAACAAAAGAACTAAAAGTTTCTTCATTAATATGGGCTAAGCTATTGTATTTGATTTCTGATCGGGTAGTGACCCTCATCGCAAGTCTAAAAGACCATTTTTCAAATATGTGAAAAAGTAGCTTGTGTAGCAAATGTCAATGTGCCGACTTGTATCTTGTTTGTTCTGAAAGATGTATCCTCGAATCTTTTGATGCTATCGCTGAACCTTATTTATGCCAGGACGCTGGCGATCCTTAGGATCGAGATAAGATTTGTCATGTTCCATAGGCGCGTTTTTCAGATCGAGATCGCGTTTGAATTTTAGGCGTCCCTTTTCGATATGGAATCCATCGTAAGTAAGGTCTGGCCCATAGAGCCGGCGATCGCTTATGTGGTTGCTGTCGGCTGCGGCGAGATGGTCGAAGACGATGGTGTTGATGGCCGGGAGGTAATTGAGCAACATAGATGCTTGTCGGCTATATTCGAATACCCGGCGGTAGGCGTTTTTTGCTTCGGTGTCGCCGTCGAAGATCTGGCGGCCAAAGATTGCCTGGCCATCCTTTATCTGCATTACCTCAATAACTTTTTTGGTGCTTTCAGGATTATTCCCCTTCCAGCCTAGCAAGATGTAGAAAGGGTTGGGGCTGTTATACGTTATCGGAATAATCTTGTAATACTGGCAACCATACCATGTTTTATTGTTGAGTAGACGGTCCTGTGGATTTTTAATCTCGAAGCTATGATCTATCAGAGGGTACATCTCTAGTCGTTGTGCCCCGGTGTTCATCTGTACCGTTCCGTAATAACGATAGCTGCCGTCATTGTTCATAACATGCCAGGTGAAGACGCGTAGGCGACGATCCGGCGATGTGCACAAGCTTATGGTTTTTAGAGAGTCGAAGGGAAAGTTGAATGAATTGTGAATTTTTAATGCTGCTGACAATGTCTTTATCAGATTGTAGGATGCATTATAGCGCTCTGTTTCTGAGGGGGCGTTTACTAAACGGAAGCCGATATGTTTTAGGCTATCTTGATATTCGCTTAGCGACGCAAGGGAGTTTGACGGTGCGGAATGTTGTGCCCTGCCATAGAGAGCAGTCGATATCAGACATATTACTATGAGAATTTTCTTCATTCTTTTTTATTTTAGAGGAAAGACATCGCTGAAATATGTTGTATCGGTGTGCAATAGGCTATTATTAAGGCCTTGCAGCGCGTATTATCTCTGCTTTTAATACATCCTTATTGCGGATTATTAGATGCGTGCTAAATTACTATTTTTGTGAAGTATTGACGTAAAATATAATCAGGCCGATTAGTGTCAAGGCTTGGAGCGTGAGCGAATGTACTAGTGGCGGAAGTTTACGAATCGAGGTTTCAGAAAGGCGGGCCGATGATTGGATAGCAGGAGAGCTACCTGCGATACTTTCTGAAACAAATTTTTTTATCAAATATTTTAACTACGTGGCAGTATTTAATCAAAAGCATCTTCTATTTATCTACCGGCGATATACTGCCTGGTTTAAGTACCTTATGGCGGCATTGTGTGTGCTCGTGGTTACTCTTTCTTTGCCGCGACACGCGCGCTTCAAGTATGAGTATGAAAAGGGAAAGGTATGGATGAACAAGGATCTGGTGTCGCCATATAGCTTTGCCATTGAGAAGACCTTTGAGGAGATGGAAAAAGACAGGGCCGATATTTACAAGTCGGTACTTCCTGTTTACCAGAATACTACTGATACTGAAGAAAATGAGGTGCTGGCCTTCGCGAGTGACTTTGACGCGCGTTGGGAGAGCGCTCAGGAGGATGAAAAGTTGCGCGATGTATATCGCACTCAGGGAGAGGCCATTTTAAAAGCGGTGTACGCGCGTGGCGTTATGGCCTACAACAAGAAATATCAGCAGGCTAATCAGAACTATAATTTTATTCTTCTTACCAGAGGGCGCGCGCAACAACTAAATACATCCGTGGTTTTTACCCTGCAGCAGGCTCAGGCATATGTTGAGGATCAGATCGACAAGGTAAAATCTGTAAGGAATAAGGCCTGGCTAAGTAAGCTGATCGCAGATCATATTCAACAAAACTATATTCTTGATGAGCGATTGACGACCAAGTATGAGCAGGAATCATTAAAAAATCTTTCGCCAACGCGTGGAATGGTGCAAAAGGGCGAGCTTATCGTTACCAATGGAAGTATCATTACACAGGAGATCTATCAGAAACTGGAGTCGTTGAAGAATACCTATGAAGATGATAGTAAGTTTGGAGGGAACAGGGAGATTATTTTTATTGGTCAGGTGATACTGGGGGGCTTAATAGTAACCTTGCTGATGGTGTTCCTGCATCTGTTCAGGAAGGATATCTTTGCCGACAACCGCAAGATCAGTCTCATTCTGGTGGTCATAACGGTGATGCTGGTATGTTTGTCGTGGGCTATCAGTCTGCGCATTCAGAATATTTATTTTATCCCTTATTGTATTGTGCCCATCATCATTCGGGTTTTATTCGATACACGATTGGCATTAAATATTCACCTGTTGGTGGTTTTGATCGCGGGATTCTTTGTGCCGAATAGTTTTGAGTTCGCTTTCCTGCAACTTACAGCGGGTATGGCGGCGATTTACAGTATCAAGAATCTGGTGAAGCGTGAGCAGTTTATGGTTTCGGCCTTGTTAATTCTTTTGAATTACTTTGTCGCGTTTTTGGGTATTTCGCTGATCCGAAATAATGGTAATCTGATGAACATTGAATGGTTCAGCTTTGTGCCATTTATTGCAAGTGTGTTACTCTCCTTGTTGGCTTATCCGTTGATCTATGCTTTTGAAAGGGTTTTTGGCATGACCTCGGAGGTGACGTTGATGGAAATAACCAACACTAATTCCAAGCTGCTGCGGGAGCTCTCGTATAAGGCGCCGGGGACGTTCCAGCATTCGCTACAGGTGGCTAACCTCGCGGAGGCGGCGATTTTTAATGTGGGGGGAAATGCGCTGCTGGTGCGCGCGGGCGCTCTTTATCATGATATCGGAAAGATGGAGAACCCTCAGTATTTCATCGAGAATCAGAATAAAGGAAATAATCCGCACGATAAGCTTTCCTTTGAAGCGAGTGCGCAGATTATCATCAAGCACGTGACGCTGGGAGTGGAGATGGCTCGCAAAAATCAGCTTCCGGAGATTGTGATCGACTTTATTCGCACGCATCATGGAAATACACGTATGGATTATTTTTACCAGTCGTTCCTGAAGAATTTCCCGGAGAAGTTTGTGGATGAAAATATCTTCCGATATCCGGGACCTATTCCTTTTTCTAAAGAAACAGGGGTGCTGATGCTTGCTGACTCTGTGGAGGCTGCTTCGCGAAGCTTGAAAGAGCCTGATGCCAAGAGCATCAGCAATCTGGTTGATCGTATTATTGATTATAAGCTTGAGCAGGGGCAGTTAAACAACAGTAATATCACATTGAAAGATATCGCCACTATCCGCACGATATTCAAGAACATGTTGATGAGCATTTACCATGTGCGTATCGACTACGAGATATAAGGAATTGTTGCTTATCTCTTTAAATTCAATACAGAATTTAAGACCTTACTAAAGTGATTATAAATCACGCGTTAATACTATGGCAAAAAAGAAACGGCATTGTGATAACACCTGCTTTATGTGTCGGTACGTAATTCCCGAGTGGCTGGAATTGATTAATGCCAAAAGAGAGGTTATTAAAGTAAAGAAAGGCGAGCGATTTATTGAAGAGGGCCGTGTTTCCAATGGCATTTACTTCGTTCAGGAGGGCCTGATTAAAGTTCATAAACAGTGGCGGGATTCTAAGGATAGCATCGTTCGTTTTGCAAAGAAAGGCAGTATTGTGGGGCATCGGGGTTTGGCATCTTCGGAGAGCCATTTTCCAATATCAGCGACAGCGATAGAAAATAGTGAGGTCTGTTTCGTTCCTTTAGATTTTTTCAGAGCTGTGTTGAAAGGGAATCCTGAACTTACGTACGAGATGCTGATGTTTTATGCGGATGAACTACAGGTTTCGGAGCAGAAGACAAGCAATCAGGTGCAGTTATCTGTGAAAGGGAGACTGGCCTGGAGTATTCTGCAATTGGAATCTAAAATGGGTGTTGACGATGACGGATATATCGCCATTACAATCTCAAAGACAGATATTGCATCCTATGTAGGCTCTACTTATGAAAGCATATACCGCATGATGTTGGAATTGGAAAACGAGAAGATTGTTGAAAGTTCGAATAAGCGCATCAGGATTTTAGATCGTCAGAAGTTAACCGACCTCAGCGTTCTATAGTTCAGGAAAAAGAATTGGCCGGCAATGTTTAAAGTGCCGACCGGTTCATTTGATGTTTTGAAAAGTTATAATTTATATCCGATACCTACTCCAAGTTTCCATTTTCCATTGGTGGTGGCGGTCTTTGGAGTATAGAATGTTGGTATCTGAAGGGCTAAGTGTTTCAATACCGTAACTGTAGCTCCAAAACCCAAAGTGGGAGTAAATGTAGAGTTCTTTACAGGGGATGAGTCTTCCTTTATTTTAATAGAAGGGAGTAATCCCAAAAGGATGCTGTATGTTGGCTTTGTCCATTTCACCGCAGGGCCAGTGCAGTTGAGGTATGCTCCCTTATCAACGTATCCCGCGACAACCGTGCCCTCAAAAAGTTTGGCGCTTACTTTTTTTTCTTCCTGTGCCTGAGCAAAAAAACACCATAAAAAAAGAACCGTAAATGTAATTTTTAGAATAGACATAATCTGAGTTATTTGATAGATAAGCGATGTTCTTTAGTTGTATGGGTGTAGTAGATCGCCATTCCTGTGAATAGCAAGCCTCCCACAATATTTCCTGCGGTTACGATCAGTTGGTTGTATAGCCACCAATCACCAACGGTCACCTTAGCGCCAAACATCATCCCCGCGGGAATAATAAACATGTTTACCACGGCGTGCTCATATCCTAAAGCGAAGAAGATGAATATGGGAATCCCTGCCGCCAGTATCTTTCCCAATGTAGATTTTGAGGTCATGGACATGATAACTCCCATGCAGACCATCCAGTTACACAATATCGCTTTAACAAATGCTGACGACAATCCGGCAATGCCATGATTAGCATATCCGATAGTCTTTTTTTCGCTAATGTTCACCATCGCTTTTTCGATGATGCCGATGTCTTTTAACTGTCCCGATTCTGTACTTGCCGCCCAGAATAGCAGGGCAAACAGTAAGCTCCCGATAAGATTGCCGGTAAATACCCAAAAAAGATTTTGACACATCTTCGATCCTGAAATATGTCCCTCCATCCAGGCCAGCGGCACAAGGGCGAAGCTACCGGTGACGAGTTCCAGGCCAAGAATGACAATAATGACGAAGCCTACGGGAAAGACGAAAGCTCCCATTAAACTCAGTGTGGTTTGTGTTGTGGCCATCAATGCCAACGTAACTGAGATTGCCAGTAGTGCTCCAGACAGAGCTCCCCGTATCAACAGGTCTTTGATACTTAATTGGGATTTGTTGATTGCCGTAGTCATCATGTTGTCGGCAACTTCTTTAGGTGAGATGTAATCCATGGTTTTATGTGATTAGGTAAAAAGCGTTAATGTTCCAGAGAGATGTAAACCAGTCCTGCCTCTACTTTTACAGGGTAGGTTCTAATGGCGCACTCATCACCTGAAAGACATTCTCCGGTGTCTAGTGCGAATGTTTTCTTATGAAAGGGACACGCTACTTTGGGCTTGTCGCCAAGTGAGCCTATCATTCCGCGACTTAAAATCATTTGTTTTTTATGAGGGCATTCATTTTGAGTGGCATACCACTCGTTTCGGCGTTTGAAGTAAAACAGCGCAATTTGTTCATTGCCAATTTTAACGCAGACACCGCCGTTGTCAATCGCGTCATCGGTTCGGCAAGCTAATTTCCAGGAGGTTGAGGTGATCGTTTCCATGTTTAAATCATTATTGTGTTATCACTGTATTCCAGTCGGCAGCCTTACGCTGTCCGCGCATTTGTTCGAATTTGACTGTCTCATCTTTTTCCTCGGGAGCATTTACGAAATGGACGAAGCGCTTGCGGATATTTGGATCGTTGACAGCGACTTTCCACTCACATTGATAGGCTTTGACAAGCGCGTCCATCTCTTTTTCCCATGACTCCGCCATGCCAAGACTGTCATTTACAATCACGTTACGTAGGTAGTCAATGCCGCCGTCCATCTTATTTAGCCAGGTGGCTGTCCGCGTCAAGGGGTCTGCGGTACGGATGTAGAACATCAGAAACCTATCCAGATATTTGATGCAAGTGTCGCTATCAATATCATTGGCCAGCAGGAGGGCGTGCTGCGGCTTGCTGCCTCCATTGCCACATACGTAGAGGTTCCAGCCTTTTTCGGTTGCAATGATTCCAAAATCTTTACTTTGGGCCTCAGCGCATTCACGGATACATCCGCTGACGGCTGACTTAAATTTATGTGGGGCACGTATGCCGCGATAACGTTCCTCTATTTTAATAGCAAATGAGACGCTGTCATGTAATCCAAAGCGACACCAGGTGCTTCCAACGCAGCTCTTGACAGTGCGGAGTGCTTTGCCGTACGCGTGTCCACTCTCAAAGCCCGCGGCGATGAGCTCTTCCCATATAAGGGGCAGATCATTGACATGGGCTCCAAACATATCTATCCGCTGGCCGCCGGTGATCTTGGTATATAGGTTGTATTTCTTGGCTACTTGTCCGATAACGATGAGCTTCTCGGGAAGGATTTCTCCGCCCGGGATACGAGGGACTACGGAATACGTTCCTCCCCTTTGTATATTTGCCAGAAAGCGATCGTTCGTATCTTGCGCCACATCGTTCCCTTTGCCGAGGATCATCTCATTCCAGAGACTCGCGAGTATTGAAGACACTAAAGGTTTACACACCTCACATCCGTTGCCATTACCCAGACTGTCTAATACCTCATCATAAGTGCGTAATTCATGGAGCTTCATGAGATCAAGAAGTTCTTGTCTGCTAAGGTTAAAATGCTCGCAGATGGTATTTCGAACATATTTACCTTGTTGCTTCATGGTGTAAGTCACCAGATCTTTAACCATCGGGATGCATCCACCGCAGCCGGAGCCTGCTTTGGTGCATTTCTTTACGCCATCAACGTTTTCGCAGCCGTGGTTGATCACGGCATCGCAAATTTGCGCTTTTGTTACGCCTTCGCAACTGCAGATTAGCGCGCTATCTGGCAACGCGTCCAGGCCGGCACCTGCTGCGGGTTGATTGCCACTTGCTTTCTCATGAAAGAGTAACAGCTCGGGATGCTCAGGGATCGGCAAGCTGTTATTAACAGTTTGTAAAAGCATGTTATAGCTGCTTGCCTCTCCAACAAGAATTCCACCGAGTAGTCTTTTGCCGTCGGTACTAATATTGAGTCGTTTGTAAATTCCTTTATGCTTATCTTCTATGTGGATGGTTTGTGCGTAGGGTTCAGATATAAAGGGATCTCCAAAGCTTGCTACATCTACCCCCATAAGTTTGAGCTTAGTGCTCATGTCGAAACCGCGAAAGGATTTTTGTTCGTCGCAAATCGTTGCCGCCGCCACGTCAGCCATTTCGTATCCTGGCGCCACCAATCCGTAGATCATCTCATTAAATAAGGCACATTCGCCTACGGCAAAAATGTAAGGATCGGAAGTTCGCATGTTTTCGTCAACCAGAATGCCCCCACGGGGACCTGTAGCCAGACCGGTGTTTTTAGCCAATTCGTCACGCGGCTGTATACCTGCGGAAACAATTAGAATGTCAGCCTCGACGGCCGTTTTATCGGAAAATGCTAATCCCGTTATTTTATCCTCTCCTAATATTTGAGTGGTGGATTTGTGAAGCAGACAATTGAGTCCTAATGAAAGTAGTTTGCTTTGTAGGGTCGCACTTGCCATATCGTCGATTTGCCTTGGCATGAGCCGTGGAGCGAATTCAATTACTGCGGTTTCTTTAACGTGCAGATCCACCAATGCCTTAGCTGCTTCTAGTCCCAATAGCCCTCCGCCAATTACCGCCCCTTTGCGGGCATTGACGGCATATTCTTTAATATGATCGAGGTCGTCTATCGTGCGATACAGGAAAACACCTTTCTTTTCGATGCCTGGTATGGGCGGAACAAATGCTGCGGAGCCTGTCGCAAACACGAGAAAATCGTAGGATAGCTGTATTCCTTGTTTTGAGCTTACAATTTTTTTCGTTGTATCAATACTGATTATGGGATCATTCAGATGTAGATCTATTTTATTGTCGACATACCAGTCGGCATCGGACATGTAAAGATCGTTGACCCCATTTTTTTTAAAATAATCCGTGAGATGGACACGATCATAAGCACGAATTGGCTCTTCACTAAACACATGTAGTTTGAATCCTTTAGATTTTGCCAGCATTTTCTCGCAAAACTTGTGGCCTACCATTCCATTGCCAATTACAACTATTGTTTTGTTTTCCATAGATTGATTTTTTGATGAGAATGCAATATTGATCATGTTTTGTGGTCTTTACTTTTAATAAAGTCACATATTTTATGATTTGTATCATAAAAATAGGAATATAAATTTGATTTTTTAACAAAATTCGGTTGAAATGATTAAAAAAAATATGTTTTATCGTTTATTGTGTGTTTTTGGTGTCTTTGGTGGTGTTTTTTTGATTGTTTGTTGTGTTTTTTATAAAAAATATTTTCCTTTTTTTATTTTGAGGTGATTTTGAGGGTTTTATAGGTCGGAAAGGGGTGGGGTTTGAGGTTAAGCTGTTAGGTTGTTGTTAGTAGGGAGGATGACGATGAGCTGACTACGGCAAGAATAGGCGATATAGTAGGCCACTGTGGGAGTTCGTGGTTCTGTTTAGGCTTATTAGATAAGGTAAGCAGTAGAAGAAATATTAATTAACCACTTCTAGATAAAGTAGCGCATGCTTTTTTGGGGTGTGAGTATCTGAATATTGATAGGGGAGAAGTTGTTGATAATCGATGTAATATCTGGCACTTTTTTGTAGCGCAAGACATTTTGCAATTAAAAGTAATTGTCATCTCTGCGTTCCGCTTAGTACGATGTTTTTTGACTCATCTGCACCATTGGGCAGGTTAATGAATTAGGCATTGGCGCCAGATTTCGATCTGCCAAAGCACAGCATACGCTCCGGGTGATGTTATTGTTCGGTGATGTAGCGATTTGCGCACACCACGCATTTCTTTTTCCAGAATGAAGGAGTATATCAGAATGACCACCTTTGATTGATGAGATTGGGCTCAATCTTATCCCGAAGCTCTTATCGTATGAGGGAGGTTAATTAATCTTCCCGTTCATTGCACCCTGAGTCGGCTGCGAGCTTATGATAGTTTGCCTTAGGTTAATTTGCCGTTTTAAGCACCACTACACCATGTTTCGGAAGCTTGAATTTCCGGACGTTTCCTAATTTCCCTATATCCTTGTGCAGCCAGAGATCGCGGACATGCTCACGCTCTGTTATGCCAAAATCCGTAGCAACAAAATCAAAGCTTTGTTCTGTGTTATTGCGGTTTAGGATTGCTATGGCTTTACCCTTATTTTTATCTTTACCCAGCGAGCGTACCCACACTTCAATATCATTCTTACTGTAGATACGCCTTGCCTGGTCTGCACCGGCATCCTGGTTTAATGCAACGACCTCTTTATTTGTAAGGATCTCGACTGTCTGCTTTGACATGGTACGCAGGTCGTTACCTGCCAGTAAGGGAGAGTTTAGCATACACCACATGCTGAAATGGCTCTTATCTTCCTCATAGGTCATGCCACGGCCCACTTGGAGCATATCCATATCGTTGTAATGCCCCGGAGAAGTATATTTGTAGAGTTTAGCATTTAAGTCTATAATACTTAATATTGACGAGAATTCTGACCTGATATCCCCGGAAATTCGCCATGAATCTGCGGCATTTATAACCCATTCTCCCGGAAATTTCCAACGGCAAACATTGAAGGTGATATCTCTATTTAGGGTTTTAATGTATTTGATAATCTTTAGGTACTCAGTGCGTTCGTCAAGATTCATTTTCTCACCGCCACACCAGTCGACTTTCAGAAAATCATACCCCCAGTCGGTAAAAAATGATTGACAGTCCTGTTCCAGATGCGCATATATGCCAACACCTACTCCTTTTTCATCTTTATCATATATCGAACCACAGGTATTACGCCCGGCATCACTGTAGATTCCCGCCTTCAAGCTTTTATGGTGAACATAATCGGCTAAAGCCTTCATGCCGGAAGGGAATTTTTTTGCATTGGCGATCAGATTACCATTGCTGTCTCTCCCCTCAAAATATCCGTCATCAATATTTATATACTGATATCCTGCAGCAGCCATACCAGAAGTTATCATGGCGTCAGCCTGTTCACGGATCATATTTTCATCGATATTGATTCGGAAATTATTCCAGCTGCTCCAGCCCATGATTGGAGGCTTTGCTTTCTGAGCCAAAATTGACAAGGGTGTACTAAGAGCGATTAATAATAGGGATAATAAAAGGCGGTTCATAATCTGACTTTTCTATAAAAATATCCTTTTATATCAAATCTGCAAGTCCCGTTGTTCAAATCAGAAGTCCAAGGAGCGGTTCGGGTTTTTTAAAAAGAGGAGATAAGTTTTTGAAATGGAAATTATCAAACGGTTTACAGGATGTTTCCTGGTGAAAGAAATATGGAAATTTCCTTCATAGGTGTTTTAAATGGATTTCCGAAACTTCTACAATAGGTCGCGAATGCTTTTTTCTATGTACGACAAAACGCCCGGTCACTTATAAAGGACGTTTTGATGGAGTTATTTAAAGAATTGATTCGCTTGTTAATTAATATTACCGTGACTTCATTTTCTCAATTTCGAATAAATTACGGTATCAATAAATTGTCCGTTATAGAATTCATTTTCTTTAAGATGTGCCTCTTTTATAAAACCGCATTTCTCCAATACTTTTCCTGAACCTAGATTTTCAGGGTTAATGACTGCTTCGATAGAATGCAATTTTATTTCGGCAAAACCATAATTGGATACCAGATTGATCGCTTCTGTGGCATAACCTTTTCCTTGATAGTTTGGAAGGAGCATATAACCGATTTCTGCTCGGTAATGCTCTGGTTTTATATGGTAGTATCCTATAGTACCAATCATCTTACGATTGCCCTTTAACGTGATTGCCCAATTGATGGCTTCATTGCATTTAATTTTTTCTTCGATCATTTCGAGATGTTCTGATGCTTCATCATGTTGTCGCTAACGGCCTCGGAATGTATTTCATCATTTCGGGATCAGAACGCATCTCAAATATTTCATTTACATCATTGAAATCTGCACGTCTAAGCATTAGTCTTTCTGATTCCAATGTAGGAAAGTGAGAGAAATTTATGTTAAGCATGATATTCTATGGTTATGGTAGATACTGTTTGTAAATTTCAATTTTCCGAGGCTTTTTACATTCTGGAAGGAGCTTAAAAAGCTCTAGAACATCAAGGCAAGAGAAAGGTGGCTAATCCTTAACAATGTCGTTTGATGTTGGATTAATGATCAAACCCATTGTTTCTTAAGCAAAAAAAGCCTCAACTGTTGTTGAAGCTTTTTTGTCGTCCTCCCAGTACAATTTTCGAACCATTTTTTGGAAGATTTGAAGAAACTAGTGTCAGAAAAAGAATATTAAAATCATGAAATACAATTAGTTATATCTAAACTTCAAAAAAAGAAATGTATCGATAGAATTTACAATTACCGATGGTTCGAACTTTCGTACAATTTTGCACTTTTAATTTTAATTGAGATTTAAGGCTTGTTCATCAGCTTCTGTGGCCAAACCAATAACATGGTGGATTAAAAACGACTCCACCAAAGAAAGTGCGTAATCCCGATCGATAGGCAACATATCTGGTTTTAAAACTTCATCAATATATTCTTTAGGATTCCATAGTTTACGCAATAATTTGGGATGTGTATGTTCTATTCTTTCCAATATGTTTTCAAATTTTTTGTTTGCTATTTCAATAAATTCTTTAAAATCTGATTCCGATAACGGTAACGCAGAAATTTGCACAGAAATTTTGTCCTTCTTGGGTTTAATTATATGCTTTTCATTCGACAGCTTTTCATTTCTAACCAAACGGTAATCGTAGCCATCACTTTGATGTCCATCTACTCCATCAAAGACTGCTTTGAAAATATCCAGTTTAAACTCGTTATCAAATAAAAAACCTTTTTCATCTTCTTCGCCCGAGATATAAATATCCCACTCTATAACACTTATCTTGTGCATGTTGTCAAATAATAATTTTGACAATTCCTGAGCCGAGGGAGAAGCTTTCAGCATCTCGGTCCATTTTGTAAATCCAGACAAGTTCGCAATGATATGCTGAGCATTCATTAGGGTGAAATTGTCCTCATCGATATCGTAATCGAGAATTAGCACATCTACGTCGAAAAACTTTGGCGCATATTCATACAAATTGCGACCATAATTGGGATCAAAATAACTTTTTTGGGTTTTAAAATCTTTGTAAAGATTTTTTGCTTGGAGTTTGAAGTACTCAATAGTTTTCATAATACATTCCTTTTGTACCAGCTTTACTATCCTGAATTTTTGCGTTCGTAATCTTGTTTGGATAATAAGCAGGTCGGTTTGCATTATTAAACTATTGGCTGATGAAATCTTTGCACGAACGAGCAAGCTTGCCAACAAGCATATACAATTTTAGGAATAAAATTTTAACTTACCAAATGTAAAATGTATTCTGAAAGTTTAGTACGAGGATTTCGTAAATACTATTTATAAGTTGCTAGCCACTCAGGCTTATTCAATATTTCTCTTAAAAAAGGAGCTTTTAAAAATTTTCTGTCATCATATTTATCAATATCATAGTCTTCTATTGCGTCGTTTAATATTTCCTCATAAGTCATACCTTGTTTTCTTTCCTCGTTTCTTCTAAAGCGATTAGCTAAAATTCTTAATTCCGTTTTACAAAACTGCCTTACCTCCTCATTGTATCTTGTATTAATTTCAAACAACCAATTCCAAGTATCAACTTTATTAGCATCATTATTAAAGCCTATTACTACTTCTTGTTCATT
Source organism: Sphingobacteriaceae bacterium UBA6709 (assembly GCA_002454425.1). Lineage (GTDB taxonomy): Bacteria > Bacteroidota > Bacteroidia > Sphingobacteriales > Sphingobacteriaceae > Arcticibacter. Next base: position 8,970 of record DKIV01000047.1, on the reverse strand, counting down.
CAGTGTCAAATAATCTGTAGAAAACGAATCATTTATATCAATATTAATTAAAAACTCATTATCCAAAGGTTTAAATGCATAAAATGATGTTCTTCCGTTTTCAAATGGATTTTTAGTTGATTTACATTTCTTGTTACACTTACTACATAAAGGAGGTAAATTTCCAAAGTTTACCGAAGCGAAAGGATAATCAGCTTTAGGCAAATAGTGATCATTATCCTCACGGTAATGTGATTCAGCACTTTCGACAGGGGTCAGTCCACAACAGGGACAAAATTTGTAATTATCACTATTTTCAATTAATTTGTTGTAATAATCTAATTTCTCTTTAGAGCTTATAATCTCATTATAAAATCGAATCAATAAAGGTTTCATTCTTTGTGCAACTACAAGGTGTAGTGTGTTCAGTTCAATTGGAGTGGATGCTCCTTCGCACATAGATTCAATATCATTATTGATAAAGAAAGCTTCACGAATTGCAGCTCTTTCATCATCAGTTAATCCCTTACATATCTCGTAAATTTCATCTACTGCTGTTTTTACCCAATCTCTTGCTGAATATATAAGCTCAAATTCCTCCGATAATAAATCTTGACAAACTTGTCCATCAACTGCATTACACCAAACATCACAAATCAACTTTTGGACGTGAGTTTGGTATATGAAAACGGTATGATTATCTAATGGTCTATAAGTTCTTAGCATTTGGATTATCTTTAAGTTTTCTATTCAGCTGAGATAAAACCATATCTTTTTCTATGGATTCTCCAAATTTTCTCAATGTTGCTTTTGCTTTAGCAATTTCTTCAGGCGTAGTTATTTCATCAATATTTATTTTTTCAATTTCCGAAAAAGATAAGTCTCCAATTGATTGATTATAATCAAAAAGTTTATCCAGGATTAGTTCAACTGATGTCCCGTAGGTATTGAAAGCATTATCGAGTTCTGAAACTTTTTTAGCAGATGTTTTACCATTTTCTTCCTTTTCAAAGAAAATGACATTATCAGGTAAACAATCAGATATAATGAAAGGAGAATGTGAAGTCAATAATACGTCTTTCAACAAATGTACATTAAAGTCTTTCCCTCTACCTCCTGCTATGATACTATCATTTAACACCTTCACAAACTTTGCTCTCCAACTTGGATTGAAATGAGTTTCCGGTTCATCCAACAACAATAAGGTTCTCCTATCTTTCAGTAACAGGCAGATGCCCATAGTATGAATGAATTGATGTTCGCCATCGGAAAAACTTCTCAACAATAAATCCTTCTTTTCTCCTGTTTTCTTTAATTCTTTACTGATATAAAAATCTAAGAAATGAAATATATCCTGAGAAGGGCTTGGAGTTGGTAGTTTACCGTCAGTATATACGCCTTTTGAGCGATAGACCTCCGCTTTAGTTCCTTCATCAATGAAATAGTTATTTAGTTCATATAATAGCCGGAATAGATGGAAACACTCTAAAGCGTTACTAAAATGGTTTCTAAAAGCTTTTTTAGTTGCCTCATCAACATAAAAATCCAACCATAGTGTATTTGTTTTATAATCTAAAAACCAAGAAGTAGCGCATTTTTTTAGATTATCTAATTCCCTATGATCAAGGAAATCTATTATTGGTAGTTTTTGAGTGTTTCCTTTTGAATCTTTAAACTCAAAATCGTGAAGATGAATGCTCATTCTAAAACTCCTTAAGCCTAAAATACCCGTATTATCTACAGCTCTAAGCGGGGCTAAAGTATCATCATCCTCAAATAGTAAGCAAGTTAACAATACTGCCTGACTCATATTGTTATCAATATAAATCAAACTATTCTCTGCTTCTCGGTATTCATTATACTGATCTCTAACAGCTTGTAGATATTCATCTAAATGAATCAGTCGACTTTTTATAAATGGTAAACTTAAAATTTCATTTTCTCCAGATGAATACCCTATAATATGAGCAGGTAAATATGTTTTTCCTTCGGCAGCTGATTCTTTATTCTTCGAAGGAACTAACGAAACTTCCCTTCTTTCGACTGATTCATCAAACGGAAAGGATTGGATGAACATTTGCGGTTCTCTACCTTCTTCTTTAACAATTGTGACTTTGTCAAAATAGTAAAGAGTATAATATTTTCTATTGTGTTGACCAATCAAATATTCTAAAGTAAAAGCATCGGGCGTACATTCTGTTCTTATAAAATTCTGAGGATTTTGAATACTCTGGGGTAAATATCTTGCCACACAAACCTCTAAATGATAAAAAATATTAGCTAAGGCTTCTAATACATTTGATTTACCACTCCCATTCAAACCTGCAAAACAAAAAGGGCGAAAATATTCCATAGCTTCGGTATCAGCTAGAGAATGAAAATTTATTTCAAAGCCTTGTTGAAGACTTCGAAATCCATCTTTATTTTCTATTTTTAATCTGAGGAGTTTCATTAAGTAGTCAGTTTTACACGTTTCGATCTATCATCAAAGACTTGTTTAATCTTATGCTCTTTTAGAAGTTCGAATACAAATTCCTTTGCTTTGTCATAAAGCCGTTGGTCATAGAACTTGTTATCACTGAGTTCATCTTTGCCCAGCCTTTTCAACAATAGCTTTATTGTTTCTTGGTTGCTATTCTCTTTAAAAAATGTATAATCATTTTCCAATAACATTTCTAAATCAACTGCCGTATTAAAATTTAATTCTCCTTTAAAAGCCAACTGAGAGATAGAACCAAATAATTCGGAAATGTGCTGGTGTGATTTTTTTAATATTTCTTTTAATCTAGTGTGCTTTAAATAAGTCTTTTCAAATTGTTTTTGTAACTCTATCGGTGGATATGGTATTATAATATTCCTAAATTTATCCATAGAAATATTAAGCATCGAACCACTTGATCCGGTAGCAATTGATAAAAATGTCTTTCTGACATCCTTATTTTGCAACACATAATGTAGATAAGTCTTTTTTATGATAGATTCGTCTGTTTCAACTTTCCATATTTTATCAGGTAAAAACAGATTGTCATAATCCGCATCCACTATGCAAGTAGCACCGACCAGCTCTAGCGTATTTGCCCTACTGAAAAGTAAATCTCCTTTTTTAGGGTGAATGGTTTGACGTTTTATCACATCTTTCTTGACAGCCTTAAATTCATTCGCATTGAAAAAGCCCCTTGTAACAGCACTTACTTTCAATACACCAAATTCATCCTCTTCCAAAAGCTTATTTTCATCTCCGCTATAACTTGTTCCAGAAGATAAATTGATTAAACTCTTCTCAATGGTATCTAACTTCCATTGATTCGGTCTTTCCATAGGATTACCAAAAGTGTCCAAGAAAATAGCCCTCAATAGTTCATCGTACTTAGATATGGTTTCTTGTCTTATATTTAAAACTACTTTTATTTTGTCTAGTAATGCTACAATCTTATTTTGGCTTTCTATATTGGGAAGAGGTATAGCTAAATTATCAATATGCTCATTTTTGATGTTATTAATGTTAGCTCCCTGTGCTAGATTACTAATTTTCTTTCTGTAATAATCCGTTTGAAAATAATAACTAACATACTTGGGGTTTACTAAATCCTTATTTGGTCTAATAACTTTACAAAAAGCCCCAAATGTAAAATCTTTGCTTTGCTCAATATAGGTTGATTTTCCAACTATGTCAATACTACCACTCGAAGCAGCTATCAAAATGTCACCTTCTTGTAGATATTGTTGTGTACCGACATTTTTCTTGGAGACAAAAACTAAATCATTAAGATTTGAAACTGCAGAAGTTCCAATATTGCCTGCTCTAAGCAAAGGAATAAAACCGTCAATATTTTCTTTGCCTAACTCATTAGGTTTGTATGAAACGCCACGGATTTGTTTGGCAATAGTTTTTAATAGGACTTTTTCCATTACCTAATCATATTTTTTAGTTCTTCCATTTCCTTTTGGATAGTATCTTCTAATTGAAAAATGGCTTCCAATATTTCTTTTGGCGGATCGTAACTTTGCTCTTCGTATTCGAATTGTTTATAACGATTATAACTTAAATCAAACGCATTCGATTCAATTTCCTCAATAGGTACATAAAAATGAGTGAGTCGTTCTGTATGAGTGTCCGTTTGTCTTTGGTTAAATACATCTCTGGCAATTGGAAGTGGATTGTCGGATAGCTTTCTTCTATTGTCATCTAAGCTATAACCGTCATTCTTCAATTCATAAAACCAAACTCTTTTCGTATTGAAATCAGTACTTCCTTCTTTCACTTTAGAAAAGACCAAAATTGACGTTTTAACTCCTGCATAAGGTTTAAAAACTCCATTTGGTAAAGAAATTACGGCTTCTACATTATTATCCTTTAATAAAACTTCTCTTGTGACTTTTTGATTTTTGCTCCCACTAAACAAAACGCCTTCTGGAATAATTACAGCTGCCTTACCTCCTTTACGAAGCATTTTAGAAATACGAATTAAGAACAGTAATTCACTTTGAGTTCCATAGCTTTTGAGTTTATCACTAACTCCCTCTTTATTTATTCTACCTGTAAATGGAGGGTTGGCAAGAATTACAGAATATTCCCCACCCTTATGCTGCTCATCATATTCTTTTGATAGAGAATCCAAGTTTTCAATTTGCGGGATTCTTATTCCATGAAGCATTAAATTCATTAAGCCAATACGCACCATATTTTGGTCAATATCAAAACCAAAAAAGGTTTTACTGTTCAGCGTAGTCCAAATTTTCGGGTCTTTTATTTCCTCTCCACCATTTTTCTTAAAACGATTTAATCCATTTTCATCTTTTGTAATATTCTCCGCTTTTGTATATTTTGTGAGTATATGTTGATATGCTCCCAATAAAAATCCACCTGTACCACAGGCAGGATCACAAATCTTATCATTTACATCCGGATCTATAAGTTCACACATAAACTGAATGATATGCCTTGGGGTTCTGAATTGACCATTTTTACCCGAAGTACCAATCTCATTGATGAGGTATTCGTAAACGTCTCCTTGCGTATCTTGGAACTGCTGCCCTTGTTCTTGTTGCAGTTTAATATCTTCAAAAACATTATTTATATCATCAACGGCTTCCTTAAGCAATGTTGCATTGTTGATTCCGAAAACAGCATTTTGCATATGCCGAGTATAGGGCTGATTGGGATCATTTAAGCCCTTTATAAAAGGAAAAGCCTTTTTACTGACTACTTCTAATATTTCATCTGCATTTTCTAAAGCAGAAAAGTTTGACCAACGACAATCGTCAGCACTTTCCATTAGCACTTTCCCGTTTTTACCTTTCAAGGGCTTGCCATTTTCATCTAATTTTTCTCTGACAAAAAGAGTCTTGTGTCTTTTATTCTGAGCTTGGGCTTCTTTATCTGCATCATCTATCCTACGCAAAAACAACAAATACGAAATTTGTTCAATTGCCGTAATTGGATTAGTAATTCCTCTACTCCAAAACTTATCCCAAAGCTTATTTATTTTTGATTTTAAATCGTTTGATAACATATTTCTTTATATCTTTTCTAAAATTTCTTTTTTAATAAATTCGTATGCTTCGTTTATATCGTATGCAATTCCATTTCTTAATAATCCGTTCATATCACCTATAAAATCCTCATCTTCAATTTTCTTGTTCATACTTTCAATAAATTCCCTTTGCGTTACTTCATTTCCTTCTTCATTCATATAATGAGTGAATGCTGCAATGACTTTTTTTACATTTACTTCCGCATTATTCAAGGCATACCACAAATCGAATAAATCACGACCTTTCTTCCGTTGGTATAAAGCCCTTAGTTTGGTTGCCAATAGTTCATCCAATCCATAGGTTGGAACTAAAGCTTCTCCGCTATCCCATTCAGAATCCAACTTTACAGGAATATCTTGTAATCCATACACCGAAAAATGTTCTCTGGTATTAACTTCTATTTTTAGTTTTATGGGTACATCATCTTCCGAAAGAATACTATACACAATGGTGTTGTTGTGCTCTTTTTGTTTGATACGAGGCTTGCCTAAAAAAGAAAGTTGTTCCCGAATTCTGTCTATGATTGCTCCAAATGGTTCTGCTTTTACTTGTACCAAGTCAATGTCTTCCGAATATCTTGCTGCCGGAAACAAAAACAATTTATGCAAGGCTGTTCCTCCACGAAATGCCAAACGTCCTTTGATAAATTCATCACTAAATAAAACAATCAAAGCCTGCTGTATAATCAAATCCTGTTCTACCTGATAGTTTTCCTGCCAAGGAGCCTGCTTTCGCCACGCTGTTATGTATGACTGTGGTATCATATATCTGCTTCTATTTCTACGTTAGGCACAATTTTCCATTTGTTGCCTGTTATCATATTTTCAGGTTTCTTTTTTTGTGGCCGGAGTAATACAGGATAATGCCCAATAGATTCGAGATAGTAGTACAATGCATTACTTAACTCATTTTCGTCCAACACACATTCCAATACATAGCCCAAACGTTGAACTACTGATATCTCTTCATACTGCTTTGCTGTTTCTACTAATTTTTCAGATTGTATAACCTCTTTCAATTCTTCTATTACAGTAGCTACCCGGTTAAAACCTCCCACTTCATTATAATAGCTCACCAAATCCAAAGCGGTCAATTCCGGTGATGAAATATTGATATATCCGGTATCTACTTTTTTCTTTATTATCTCCTCTTTATTCCAGGATTTCTTGATGTAAAAATGAATACCGACCTTATCGTTTTTTATTGGTCTTAAAGCAATCCCCTCAGTAATGATCGAATAGTTTTGAGGTTGCTGATGAGCTGCGCCGTGATAAGCCGCTGCGTTTAACAGACCAACATAATAATCCCTGTTTAAAAACTTCATCAGATCATTTACATACAAACTAGTAGGGATAATACCTTTAGCTCTATATTCAGGTGGAACAATAACATAAAACCCTCTGCGAACCATTACTACCGATTCCTGATTTTTAAGCCGTTGCAATGTTTTCTTTAGCGCATTTTCAGATACTCCTAATTGGCTATGCAAACCTTCGGTAGTAAAGCTATACTTGCCGTTTGCCCTTTGTTCATCAATAAAGGAGTCTAAATATTTGTATTGTTCGGCCATTGTTTTAGTAACTGATTGCGATATGGGTTTGATTGCAGCCCTTTATGCAATTACAAACTTACATTTTTGTATTATCAGAACCAAGCTTTTAGTTACTTATTTTAGGGCACACACTAAGTCTTTATTTGCAATAAGATCCTAATTTAAGCTCTTTACGCAATCAATGACTTAGGTGTCGACATATTAACGCAAAGTTTTATCACTATGAAAACAGCAATCATTTACATCAGAGTCAGCACAGATGAACAAGCACAGAAAGGATACTCACAGCGTAGCCAGGAAGAAAAATTAAATAAATATTGTAAAGACAATCGTATTGAAATTGTTCAGACCATATTTGAAGACCATTCAGCAAAAACCTTTGATAGACCAGCCTGGAGGGCCATGATGAAGTCCTTAACTTCAGGTAGGGCAAAGAGACCAAGCCTTATTTTATTTACTCGTTGGGACCGGTTTAGCAGGAATACAGCAAATGCTTATTACGCGATCACCCAACTTCAAAAGCTCGACATTGAACCTCAAGCTACAGATCAACCTTTGGACATGTCGATACCTGAAAACAAAGTATTACTGGCAATGTATATAGTCACAGCAGAAGTAGAGAACGACCGCAGGTCCTTGAATATTAAGCAAGGGATCCATAAAGCCAAGAAAGAAGGACGGTACATGGGACGAGCACCCATCGGCTACATCAATATACCCATGCCAGACGGAACAAAAACAATAGTTCCCCGTGAACCGGAAGCAACACTGATTAGAAAAGCATTTGAAGGATTCTATGAAAACATATCTGTCCGATCATATTATAAAAACATTCTTAAGAGTGGGTTAAAATGTAGCCTAAATGCTTTCTTCAATATACTTCAAAATCCAGTTTACTGCGGTAAAATAAAGGTTCCATCTTTAGATGGAAAAACTATAGTAGAGGGTATTCATAATCCATTAATTTCAGTAGAACTCTTTAATGATGTACAATTAAGAATAAAACGACGCGACAAAAAATACGTTAAACAAAGCGAGAATAGTGAACTTATGTTTAGAGGAATGCTCAGTTGTCCTCTTTGTTCAAAAAAAATGTCTGGCAGTGGTTCAAAGGGAAGGTCTAAAAAGTACTTTTATTATCACTGCTCTTCTTCTTGCGGCTACCGTATAAGAGCCGATAAAGTAAACAAAAACTTATTATCAGGGATTAGTCTGCTAAAACCAAATGTAAAATACACTCCAGCTTTCGAAGATCTTATTAGAAAGATTTACGACAAATTACACCAACAAAAATCAATTGATAAAAATAATATCAACAGATCCCTACATAAGATGATAGAACGAGTTGCTAATGCCAGAGAACTTTTAGTTAAAGGTACTATTGACGAAGAAGACTATCTTACAATAAAATCAGACTGTGAGAATAGAATTGACATTTTAGGCGCACAACTCAATGATGCTTATAAACTTGATGTACAACAGAAGCAGTGTTTAAAAAAGCTCACATCATGCTTTTTTTAACCCGCCCGTCTTTTTCAAGATATCGACAATTCTATCATATTAAAAGTGGCTTCTCTTTTTCTAAACGAGAATTTAGTCTATAATGACACTAATATTACAAATTACCTCAAAGATGAGGTTAAGATAGTTTATGGATTCCAATATCTAAATAGTGAAGAGAGTTTTGAAGAAACAACAACGTGTAATTTTAGCAAAGAACAACAAGAATTAACCACAAACATTATTAAAATTGAACTGGATAAAGGAAATAAAATATCGATTCAAAAAGCCATCAAAATTTTATCTTTCCTAACAAGACTGACGGAAATTTGCATTTCTACGAAAATGAAATTGGATTGAAGCGGTTCGAAACCGGCTAACATCATCTGTATTTATCTCAAAAG
>DKIV01000006.1 GCA_002454425.1 Sphingobacteriaceae bacterium UBA6709 | reverse complement strand
TCTGAGTCAGTCTCGAAGCAGGGGAGGCGCCGGAGGGAATCCGGGTACTTCGGGGATCCTCCTGGGATGCCCGTCGCCACGCTGCGTTTATGTGACATTATGTGACACATAGTGACGTTCGGCTTTCTCGCCCGACTTGAGACGTTAGCCTGCTCTCTGACCGCGCGAGAAGGGAGTGATCCTGGATTTGTTGCGAGCCTTTGAGTGGTAAAGCGAGGTGTTAAGTTGCTGAATGACATGGTATTGACTGGTGAAAATTATTCTTCCACCTTTGTTTTGTCGGATCGGCGTACCGGTACAGTTTGAAACGGTTCGACAAAAACTCCGAAGTCGCCGGGAGGTTTCAGGCGACATGAAACTTAAATTTTTTTTATCATGGGACGTATTATCAAGGGTGCTAACGGCGGCTTCGCAGGTAAAGCCGGTAGCGTAATCGGCGCCAGATGGCGCGGCATCGACTACATCAAGGGATTGATGAACAAGAGTAACAAGGCGGCAACACCCGAGCAGATCCAGACCAGGGAGCGCTTCCTCAAGATGATCAATGTGCTTGGCAAGATCAAGCGTAGCCTGGAGGTCGGCTTCCGCACGACGGGACTGCGCACTTGCACCGGCGTAAACTACGCGATGGGCAGGAACCTCAAACAGGCCCTCGTTGGCGAATATCCGGATCTGAACTTCGACTTCAGCAAGCTGGAGCTCAGCACGGGTGGTCTTTCGAATACTGATGCCGCCAGCATGGAACTTTCTGGCGAGCGCGAGGTGACGGTGTCATGGAACACGAAGCAGAGCACCGGCGACCTTACTGCCGAAAAACGCGCTAAGCTGAAGGCCTACGTGTTCCTCATCAATGAGCAACGCGGCCTGACGCTGGTAAGCGGCGGCGAAAAGACCTGGCTCGACGAAAAGGTGGTCTTCGACATCCCCGCGAGCTTCGTCGGCGAAACCTTGCACGGCTATCTCTTCTTCATCTCTCCTGAGAGTGTGAGCACTTCCGCTACGATGTATATCGGAAATGTGAACATCTAAGCCTTTGATTTCACGTGCTGCGGCATGTGAGGTGTGGGAGTAGAGAGGCTGTATCATTGATAAAATGAGCAGCCTCTTGTTATGTAATTTATTCGGATGCCCGATGGAGAAGATTTTCGCACAGGCTATTCTCAGAGGGGTATTTCGATTAATGATGCTTAAGCTTCGAGGGGCAGGAATTAGGGGTCTCAAGAAGGCAGATAGGGCGTCAAGAGGGCGGAGGGATTTTCAATTAAGTCTGCAAGGATGCTGTGAAAAGGATTCCGGGAACGGGGGGAGTAACGGAGCTCAGCTACCAATAGGAAGGGTCCGCAGGAGATAAGGGGTAAGGGCTAAATAAAAGCTTGCTTGGGGTTGGAGTAAGCTTTTAAGGCTTCGAAATTCGCTTATTGAACCATGATCGGTGTACGGCCGTCAGTAATGATGATCCGATTTCTGCTGTTCCTGATAGCCTCGATCCACTGCTGTTGTAATGCTTCCTTTGTTAAGCCCGTGGTTTTAATCTTATCAGTCTCGGCATCAACGCGGGCTTTTTCCTGCCTCATCTCCGTTATTTGTACTTCATCCTTTACCTGCTCAGCAATTAAATTATGGATCGTTTGATCCCGCAGGAGCTGAAAGACCTTAAAACCGGCAAAGTGAATTTCTTTCAGTATTTTCAATTGCTTTTTAACTATTTATCGGCGGCAAAAAGAATCTCCGGAATCCAAACCGGGGGATGGACATGGAAACCGGAAAAGGAGGTTAAATAGTAATCCGCGTCAGGTCTTCCCTGGGCGGGCCGCAAATGACCTTTCCAGAGATATCAAACCGCCCTCCGTGACATGGGCAATCCCAGCTCTGTTCGGCCATATTGAAATTTACGATACATCCGGCATGCGGGCAGACGGGACTTAGCGCCGTTACCTTACCTTGCAGGTCTTTGTAAATGGCGAGTTTCTCACCCTTAAACTCCGCTATTTTTCCCTCACCTCTTTTTAGCTCGGATAATTTTTTCAATTCCTCAGCTCCAAAACGATCGGCAATAAAGTGCCAGGCTACATCCGTGTTTTCTTTGACAAATTCAGAGAAACCTGCCACAGGTTTCAGTCGCGAAGGGGTGTACAGATCGGCATACTGGTTGTCAATTCCTTGTATCTGGTCCGCGATGATCTTTCCCGCTAAAGTCCCGAATATCATTCCATTGCCGTTGAATCCCGTTGCGATATAAGTGTTTTCCTGCGACGCGGCCAGGCGCCCTATATATGGTAACCCATCAACCGGGATGTAATACTGGGAGGACCACTTATATACTATCGATTCAATATTGTAATATTTACGCGCGTATTCTTCGAGCCTGGCAAAGGCCCCTTCTGGGTCATCATGCCCTGTTTTATGGTCCTCACCACCGATGATCAGCAGTTGCTCTCCATCAATAACATGCGATCTGAAGTAATGATAAGGTTCCTGCATGTCATAGACGAGTGCGTCGGGGTAATTGCCATTTTTAAGTTTGGCTGCCAGGACATAACTACGGTAAGGCGCACAACGAAAACTGAAGGCTGTGATCCCCGGCGGAATATGCGTGGCATACACCAGATGTTTGGCGCTGAAAGTACGCTCGGCGCATATTACCTCCATCAGACCATCGACGACGTTGTGGGCGCTAACAAAACTGTCCTCCCTGATGGTGCCGCCTAAACTGACTAAGGCCTCGGCCAAAGCGCCGACGTATTTCAAAGGATGAAACTGCCCTTGCTGCGCAAAGCGGATGGCCATGTCAAAAGGTACAGGCAGCTCATTAGTTTCCGCCTCGGCGACCGCAATACCCGCCCGTAGGGAAGCCGCTAATATTTCCCTGAGCTGCTCGGTTTCTTTTTCATTTTCAGAAAAGAGGTAGCCATCCTTATATTCCAGGTCGCAGTCAACGCCATACTCCCTGACCAATTCAGCGATAATTGCCATAGCGTCCTTTCCCGAATCTGCCACCTGTTTGGCAGCTTGCGCGCCAAAGTCACTTTCTATCTCAGGGTAAGTGGCATCGAAAAATGTGTTCAGATGCGCGCTTGTACCGCCCGTAGTCCCAAAGCCTACCTTTCCGGCCTCCAGCACCAGGCAGTTCTTTCCGGCCTTTTGCAATAACAAGGCTGTAGTGATCCCGGTGATGCCGGCACCAACCACGATCACATCGAATTCATCGTTGACCTCTGCCTCCGGCCGGGTCGACGAAATCGCGGTAAGCGTGCTCTGCCAGGGACTTTGCGTGTAGCTGTCCCTGGGGTTAATTTCTTTCGTGTTTTTCATAGCATGATGAGCTTGTTCGATTTGAATTTGTATAAGCCCTGAAATAAAAACCGGCAACAACAAGACTTCATATAGAAAGGAACTGACGCTATCTTCCAGGGTTGCTGTTGACCTCAGGCGTCACAATCTCGTACCCTGGTTATCTATCCTTTCAACATAACTCCTCTGAGAATCATTTATGCGCAGGCCCTTTCGATAAGATCCGTTGTTGTGTGTTGCCATGGTTTTAGTTTTCAAAGATTTATAAATGAAACAACGTGGACGGAAAAAGTTTTTTCAATAATTCCCGGAAATACAAACGTAAAACCAATTCGAATGCATCCTTGTTATCTGAGTAATCTTGGAATAGTGAGCAATACGAATGATGAACGAAATCGAAGAGGCCGCCAGGTTACTGATCGAAAATAAACTGACCCTTGCCTTTGCGGAAAGCGCGACGGCGGGACGGGCGTCGGCGGAATTCTCCCTTGCCTGTGACGCAGGCAAATTTTTGAAAGGTGGTTTGGTATGCTACGACGCATCGATGAAAACACGTTTGCTGGGCGTACCTGAACAGTTGATTGAGGAATACACTCCGGAATCCATGGAGATCACCGAAGCTATCGCGCGGGGCCTCCGGAAAATCATTGTTGCAGATATTCATATTGGTATCACCGGACTACCCTGTCCCGGGGGAAGTGAAACTCCCGAGAAGCCGGTAGGTACGATGTTCATCTGCGCGCTGCTCCATGGAGCGCCGTGGTTCTCGGAGCGGCTGCAATTAGAGGGCAGTCATCCGCAAATCGTGGTAAAAACCGTAGAACGTGTAGCGCTGCTGCTATCCGCATTTTGCGTAAAGCAAGATGCTGGGCTCCGCTGACATGCTCGCAGAATGCTGGTATAGTACTTAGACCATAGAAATCGGCTGTATCAAAATTATAATAATCGACCGTACCAAAATTATAATAATCGGCATCGATAGGATTTGGCGGACGAACCGGATTAGCGACCTGTAGCATAGCATCTTTGTTCATACTCGGGAATTTCCTGACATGGATACTTGTCTCCCTCATCTCCTACAAGAAGATAGGAGGGCGAACTTGCGTCTGAGACATGGAAATATCGGAGCAGTTGGGCGTTTTGAGGGCCGAGTTTCTCTGTGGAATGCTTGCGGTCTATTAGAGCACGCGGCTTGCCATCTATAACGATAGCATCATCGACCTTTTTCCTTTCTTTATCATTAGGTCGGCACTCGGGGTTCAGCCCGAAGGGCTTGAATTCGGAAATCGAGGCAGCTGAATACACATTCATCAGGTCATTCTTTTTATACCTTATTATATAGCTGTAATAAATGATTCGTGTTTCTCCCGAAATCAGGATAATGACCATTGTCGGGGAGAACGATTACAAAGCAAAAAATACTCGTTTTAAGGTATGGGCTGCCTACCTGTCCTATGCCAGGTTTACCGATCTCATTAACAGCGTAAAGGCGGATATATTTCACCTTGTTTTTATTGAAAAAAAAATCCATGCAAACGTTTGCATTAGTTCAATATACTTTTTACTTTAGTATTGAAAACTAAGGCAGTTATAAGCCTGAGTATAAGCCAAAAAAATCAATTTTCGCCTATCATTTTTAATCAAAGTTAACCAAGAAGCTTATGCGAATGACATTTTACAAAATCGAAAAGGTATTCGGATGGAGTGCAACAACGTACCGCGTGATATTTTGCGTCACCGTTTTTGCGCTCCTTACCTGTTTTAACACCTCGCTGTATGCACAAAATGCGATGGTGCGAGGTCGCGTGCTGGAATCTAACGGACAACCTATTCCGAGTGCATCCGTAAAATTAAAGGGATCTCGAATTGGAGTTAGCACAGACATGAACGGAAATTTCCAACTTTCAGCGCCTTCGAATGGAAAGCTGGAAGTGTCGTCTGTCGGTTTTATTACGCAGGAGATTAGTATTAACGGTCGTGCCAACGTTGTCGTGGCATTGACTTCCGACACTAAATCCCTGGATGAAGTGGTGGTTATCGGATTCGGTACACAACGTAAAAGAGATGTAACCGGATCTGTTGTTTCTGCCTCGGGCTCTACATTAAAAGAAGTTCCTGCTGCCAATATGCAACAAGCGCTTCAAGGAAGACTTTCCGGTGTGGAAGTACAGTCCGTTGGTACGCGGCCGGGAGCGGGAGCTCAAATTCGTATCAGAGGAGAGCGCTCCATAAATGCAGGCAACGATCCCTTAATTGTATTGGATAACATTCCTTTTAATGGTAACCTGAATGATATCAATCCCGATGATATTGCTTCTGTGGATGTGTTGAAAGACGCGTCAGCTACAGCTATTTATGGTTCCCGGGGTGCCAATGGGGTGATTTTAATCAGTACAAAAAGAGGGGCAGTGGGCGATACCAAGGTGAGCTTGAATTCCTATTATGGTTTAGGGGATGTGGTTAGAAAATATCCGGTTTATAATGCCGACCAGTATCGTGCCCTGCGCGACTATTCTGTTTTTAATCAGGATTATACCTTGGATGAGAAGCAGGGTATTACCTCCGGCAGGAATACCGACTGGCAGGATCTGGTGTACAAGACCTCTATGATCTCAGACAATAACGTAACCGTTGGAGGCGGTAACGAAAAAAGCCAGTTCTCTGTAGGGTCCGGATTCTTTAAACAAACTGCCGTACTTCCGGGACAAGATTATCAGCGTGCGACCCTGAGAGCTACGGGGGATTTTAACGTTGGAAAACATGTTCGTTTGGGCGTGAACAGCATGAATAACTATAGTACGGCACATGGTTCGCAATCTCCAATGAATGTGTTTCCATTGCTTACCCTTAGTCCCTTGTCGTCTCCCTACAATCCTGATGGTTCCATTAATATAAAGCCTGCGGGTAACCAGGATGATTTCAACACCACCTATAATCCGCTATTAGTGGATGCTAATCCTGATTCTTATATTGATAGGGTTAGACGTTTCCGGTCATTTAATAGTTTGTATGCGCAGGTAAATATTGCCAGCGGATTAAGATACAGGGTCAATGTCGGTTTGGATTTTCAGTCGGAAGAAGGAGGCTTATTTCAGGGAACAGATTCGTATTTCCGCCCGGGAACACATAACGTAGCTCAGGTGAACAACTCTACGCAGACCAAGTACAGCATCGATAATTTATTGTACTACGAAAAGGTCTTTAATAAGAAGCATCGTTTGAATGTTACCGGATTGTTCGGCTTTGAACGTGAGCAGTACCATAATACGAATGTGCGTAAGGAGAAAATCTCTGCTGACTTTGTGAAGTTCTATAATTTGGGTCAAGCCTCCTCCGAATTACCTCCTGTGTTAGGGGGCGGCGAATGGACCGCCTCGTTGGTGCAGATGATGTTACGTGCCACCTACGTATACGACGACCGGTACATGATTACCTTAACTGGACGAAGAGATGGATCGTCTCGTCTTGCCGAGGGGAATAAGTTCAAACAATATCCTGCGGTTTCGGCGGGTTGGACCATCAGTAACGAAGAGTTTATGAAGCCGCTTAAGTTTATTTCTAACTTGAAATTACGTGCGGGTTTCGGTACAACAGCCAATCAGGCGATTGCCGCTTATCAGACATTGGGCGGTCTGTCTAATATTAACGCGGGCGTTCCCGGCAATCCGCAGATCCGTTATAACTACGGAACAACCGTGGCCAATGGTTATTATGTGAGCCGTATCGTAGATAAGAATCTGGATTGGGAATATACCCGCACAACAAATGTGGGATTGGATTTCGGATTTTTTGGTAGCCGGATTACTGGTAGTGTTGAATATTATACCGCTAAAACCACTAAGCTGTTGTATGGTGTTGGGCTTCCTCCAACCTCTGGAATTACGGAACCTTATGTTACCAATATTGGAGGCATAAAAAACAGCGGGATGGAGTTTAGCATCTCCAGCGAGAATATCCGGGCACGTAAATTTAGATGGAGCACCGACCTGAACTTCTATTTCAATAGAAATAAGCTGGAAAGTTTAAATGGTTCTATTACGCAGGTAATAGCGAATCAGCTGTTCGTTGGACAGCCGCTTACTGCCATTTTTGACTATAAGAAATTAGGTATATGGCAACAGAATGAAGTTAATGAAGCGGCAAAATATGGTTTCGTTCCCGGACAACTGAAGCTCGAAGATCATAATCAGGATGGCGCTATCAATGCAAATGATAAATATGTGATCGGTGACGGACAGGCTAAATTACAGGGAGGTATTACAAACCGCTTTGTTTACGGTGATTTTGACTTCACATTTGTTCTGTATGGAAGATGGGGCGGGACATTAATTAGTCAGGTGCACCAGCCATTAAGTGGTTATGCTACGATCAATGACGGTCGGAGAAATCAGTTAGCGGTAGATTACTGGACCCCAACGAATCCAACCAATTTCTTCCCTTCTCCAAATGTGGCGGGAGGATTAATTACTTCTCCGTTAGCGAGTGATGCCCAAACGGTATTGGGTTATTATGACGCCAGTTTCCTGAAGGTGCGAACTATCTCACTGGGTTATTCAGTGAAGCCTAAATGGATTAATAAGGTTGGGGCTAAGAATTTACGTGTATATGTGTCTTCCCAAAATCCATTTATCCTGTTTTCTCCCTATGTTAAGCATGGCGGCGTAGATCCGGAGCCTACGGGTTTGGGAAATCAGGGAGTTTCTAATCCGGGTAACATCTCTAATAGAGCGCTTACCATTGGCGTGGTAACTCCACCCACACGCTCTGTTCTGGCGGGCTTAAACGTAACATTCTAGCTAACCTTAAAAGTAAACCAACATGAAAGCATTAAAATCTATAAAAATAGTATCGGCTTTGATAGGAATTATCGGGGTCAGTGGTTGTAATAAATTTCTTGAAGAAAAGCCTTTTACGGCGTTTACAGTAGAGTACCTCAAGACGCCTACCGGTATACAGGAGGGAATTAACTCGGTATATGCGACGGTTCGTTTTGACTATGGACCAATTGGTGCGGTAGGGGTAGCAAATGCCGGCACAGATGAATTTACGTTTGCCGATCAGGTAACGTCGGGAGCTGATCTGGAGCTGGGAACATATCAGATTCCGGCTACTAACGGTTCTATTTTAACTCCCTGGAATAGGAATTATAGCGGTATCAACCTTTGTAATGCCATCATGCAATTTGCTCCGTCTGTTCCAAATATGTCAGATGTTCAGAAGAATACCATTATGGGAGAAGCGAGTTATCTGCGGGCGCATCTTTATTTCTTATTGGTCTCTCAGTTTGGTTCGGTGCCCCTGGATTTAGGTTCCGGTGATCTTACCTTTACCGATGTTCCATATTATGGTTTTAACCGTTTGCCTTTTAACGATATTCTGAAGAAGGATTATGCGGCAATGATTAATGACCTGACGTTCGCCGCGCAGAATTTGCCTAAAACGCGTCCCTCAAATGCCTTTAAGCTTTCTCAGTCAGCAGCCTTGCATCTATTGGCCAAGGTTTACCTCTACAGAGCTTACTCCGTAGTTAAGGAGAACGACGATTTTCAGAAAGCCTATGATACGGCGATGGAGTTGATTAATAATCAGGGCGGGTATGGTGCTGCTTTGCAGCAAAACTATGCCATGGTGCATAAGCAGGGGAATGATTATAATTCAGAAATTCTGTATTCTGTAGAGCGGTTAGCTTTAGGGGACGTGGCCAATGAGGTAAGCAATCCGAGTACCGACTTTGATGGAAAGGCCAATATCGCGGGAAATTTATTCACTCCAAATTATCAGAATCAGATTATCGTTAATCAGGTATCTCTGATTGAAGATCGTCCCTTAATATTTGGACGGCCTTTACGTCGTTGGGCTCCTACAAAATATGTTTCTGAAGTGGCTTTTGCGGAAAAGCAGAACGACTCGCGTTGGGATGCGACATTTAGAAGATTGTGGCCGGTAGCTACCGTTCGCACCGGGACGGAGCTGGAGGCTTTCCGGGCGAAGTTAGCGGGTATAAATTTTGCTTTGGGTGATACGGCTATTATTCTGCCTAACACCGAGGCGGAAGCGAACGCATTGAAGGCCCGGAATAAACGTTATCTGATCATTGGTCCCGATAGTTGGTGGAATAATCAAACAAAGCGTACACAGATGTATCCTGCTCTGAAAAAATATCAGGATAGTATTCGTAACAATTTCCAGGATGCATCCGGGCGACCATTTATTGTGTCGAAATTATCTGAAACGTATTTAACAGCGGCAGAGGCAGCATTTAAGCTCGGGAATTTGACGCAGGCGGCAGATTTGATTAATGTGTTACGTCAACGTGCCGCTTACAGGGGAGGCTTGACGGACGCCCAGTTGACTACTCGCAGAGCCGCCATGCTGATCACTCCCTCACAACTTTCTATGGATTTTATTATGGATGAGCGTACGCGTGAACTTTGTGGGGAAGGTGTACGCTGGGCCGATCTTGCTATCAGGAATTTGCTGGTGGATCGTGTTAAGCGTTTCAATCCGGATGGTGCGCCGAATGTTCAGGAGTTCCACAATTATCGTCCGATTCCGCGTTCGCAAATAGACGCGACAGTAGACCCGGAAGGAAATACTGCCAAGTATCAGAATCCAGGTTATAACTAATTATAAATAGTAATTGCTATGAAAAGAAATCTAATAATAGCGGGAGCTTTTATTGCCTTAAGTTTCTCCTGTCAGAAAGATATATATAATGGTGCCGATAGTTTAGTAGACAATGAGTTTACAGACACCGTCGGCGTATTGAAAGATGTTAGCAGCATTCCCTTTGGAATGGCTATCGACTATGATTTTATTGCCAACACGTACAATGACCGGGATATTGTGCTTAGAGAAGCCGATAATGTAACGTTTGGATACACCATGAAACACGGAGCGGTGGTGAAATCCAATGGTTCGATGGATTTTACTCGTGCAGACGCCTTATTAGCCAATGCCAATGCTGCTGGATTAGAGGTTTTCGGACATACGCTATGCTGGCATCAGAATCAGAATGGGGCTTATTTACGTTCGCTTATTCCGGGAAGTACTGGTCCTACGGCTACCAATCTGGTTCCTAATCCAGGTTTCGAAACAGGCAGTGGCAATGCCTTTGACAGTTGGTCTGCGTATAACGGTGGAACCGCCTTTAGCGAGACTAAGGTAGCTGCGGAAGTTCATTCCGGAAGCAGAGCTTTAAAAGTGGTTAATCCTACCGATAATGCAGGAGGACAATGGCGTATTCAGATGGCTGGTGCAGAAATGAATACCCAGGTTGGGAAAGTATATAATGTTTCGTTATGGGCGAAGTCAGCGAATCCGGGAGGATCTTTCCGGCTTTCAACGAGTCCTAATCCTTCTTATCAGGGAGATCAGACTACCACGGTCAACTGGACAGAATTTACCTGGTCTTTTACTGCTACAGCTACCAAGACACGGGTGCTTCTGGATATCGGATTAAAGGCTAATACCTATTTTATTGACGATTTCTCTGTGACTGACGCCAGTCTGGCGGTTCCACTGCCACCAACGGAAGTTGCGCAAAAAGTAGATAATGCGTTGAAGACGTTTGCGCAGGGAATGGTTAGCCACTACAAAGGAAAAGTGAAAGCATGGGATGTGGTGAATGAACCGCTCACCGACGGTGGTGCTATTCGTGTTGGACCGTTTGATGCAACGAAAGATTCAACAGATACATTCTATTGGGGACAATATTTGGGAGCTTCTTTTGTTGAGAAAGCGTTTACTTATGCCAGTCAGGCTGATCCGGACGCGCTTCTTTTTATTAATGATTACAATCTGGAGTCGAGTACAGCTAAGGTAGACGCGTTAGTCAAGTTAATTGCTGATTTGAAAGCCAAGGGGGTGAAAATAGATGGCGTTGGTACGCAGATGCATAGCTCGATCAATACTTCTTATATGCAGATTGACGATATGTTTAAGAAGCTGGCAGGAACGGGGTTGAAGGTGCGTATTTCTGAATTGGATGTTCGTTTAAATCCTTCGAATAAAGCCATTGATGTGAATAATTCTCCGGCCCTGGCAACGCTTCAAGCTGCCATGTATAAATACATCATACATTCTTATTATGTAAATGTGCCGGCTGCCCAACGGTACGGAATTACTGTTTGGGGACAAATGGATAAGAATAGCTGGATTGTGACGCAACAGAAGGCGAATGATGCCCCATTGTTGTTTAATAATATGAAAGGTAAAAAGCCGGCATTCTCAGCGGTGCTACAGGCATTAAAATCGGAGTAGTAGTATAGGGTGGTTTCCTTTATCCGGAGGGAGCCACCCTGCTTTTATGCTGAGCGTAGTGTGCGGTGATTCTTTGTCTGCTTCTATGTTTTTAGAATACTGGTACGAATGTTAAATCTTTTCTCTGCTATGTTCAACGATCGTTATCTAAGTTATGGTACCTGTCTGCTCCTGGCACTAATGGGGGCACAGGGTTTGCTGGCGCAAAATCTGCTTCCACGTGAGCGGGTGTTAATTAACGATGACTGGAAGTTCTTTCGTTATGCGGAAAATGTTAAGTCTGACAGTTTAATCTATGATGAACGACCTGTTGTCGAACAACGAACAGATGATATTGTTGCCGATGCTAAGCCTGAACAGGCTGTTTTTCGCGGAACTACAAAATTTGTGTTAAAATCATGGATTCTACCTTCTGCTAATCCCTTTATTAAAGAGCCTGCCTCTCGCTATACTCGTCCTGCTGGTGACCCCGGAAGTGATTTCCCTTTTGTGCGGCAGGATTTTGATGACAGGCAATGGACGAAAGTGCAACTCCCTCACGATTGGGCTATCAGGGCGCCTTTTTATCGGGAAGAGGGAGCTATTGTGGGAGGCGGTATGGGTAGGCTTCCTGTTCATGGAGTGGCATGGTATCGCAAAAAATTGGATATACCTGTATCTGATCGTGGAAAGTCTCTTTATCTGGAGATAGACGGCGCCATGTCTTATGCGATGGTATGGCTGAATGGGCGTTTAGTGGGAGGATGGCCTCATGGCTACACTTCATTCCGAATGGATCTGACTCCTTACGTAAAGTATGGTAAGGAAAATCAATTGGCTATTCGTTTAGATAATCCAACCCATTCTTCCCGTTGGTATCCGGGAGCCGGCCTCTATCGGAATGTGTGGCTGTTAAAGACCAATCCGGTGCAGGTTGCTCAATGGGGGGCGACTGTTCGGACGTTGAATGCTAGCCCGGCGGCAGCAGCGTTATCTTTAGATCTTACTTTGCTAAACAGGACCAGGGAAACGCAACAGGTAACGGCTATTACAGAAATTTATACGGTCGATGCTTTGTTTGCTAAGAAAACGAAAGTAGGGGCCTTCCCGTCACAAAACATACAGTTACCGGGCAACGAGCCATATGTGGTTCATTGTAAGACGCAGTTAATAAAGCCATTATTGTGGGGACCTCCGCCTTCTCAGGAACCGAACCTTTACATTGCTTCTACCCAATTATGGGTAAAAGGAAAGATGGTGGATATGTATGAAACTTCTTTCGGTATTCGTGAGGTCGTGTTCGATGGTCAAAAAGGTTTGTTAGTGAATGGAGAACCAGTTCGGATTCAAGGGGTAAATCAACATCACGATTTGGGTGCCCTGGGTGCTGCTTTTAATCGCAGGGCTGCGGAGCGACAACTTGAGATGTTGCGTGAATTGGGGTGTAATGCTATTCGGTTGGCTCATAATCCTCCTGCTCCGGAACTCTTAGATCTTACCGATCGGATGGGCTTCCTTGTTTTTGATGAGATTTTTGATAATTGGGAGCGCGGAAAGAACCCTTTGGACTTTCACCTTATTTTTCCGGAATGGCATGAGGCCGATATCAGATCCTGGGTAAGAAGAGATCGAAGTCATCCTTCAGTGATTGCCTGGAGCTTTGGAAATGAAGTGGGCGAACAATACACCGCAGACGCGGGGGCAAAATTAGCTATGAGGCTTAGTGGGATTGTCAAAGAAGAAGATAGTTCGCGTCCCACCACAGCGTCTATGAATTATGCGAAACCTGATATGCCTTTTCCTCTGTCGATGGATGTTTTATCTCTTAATTATCAGGGAGAGGGAATTCGGGATGCTCCGGCTTACGCGCATTTAAAGGGCATCAGGACATCGCCTTTATATCCTGCCTTTCATGACAAATTTCCGGAAAAGCTGATAGTTAGTAGCGAGACTTCATCCGCTTTAAGTACTCGGGGAACGTATATTTTTCCTGTGACCAGCGAGATAAGCGCACCGGTAAGTGACTCAACAGGAGGAGATCCATTGGGACGAAAAGTGAGTGCATATGAGTTATATACGGCTCAGTTTGGTGCTTCTCCCGATAAGGTGTTTGCCTCTCAGGATAAGCACCCTTACGTTGGCGGGGAATTTGTTTGGTCGGGATGGGATTACCTTGGTGAGCCCACTCCTTACTATGCTGCGCGCAGTTCTTATTCGGGCATCATTGATCTGGCAGGTTTTAAGAAAGATCGCTTCTTTCTTTACCAATCGCGGTGGCGACCCGATTTGAAGTTTGCACACATTTTACCTCATTGGTCATGGCCAGGGCGTGAGGGACTAGTGACTCCTGTGCATGTGTTTTCTTCCGCAGATGAAGCTGAATTATTTCTGAATGGGAAATCTCTGGGTAGGAAAACCCGTGGTGCTTTTGATTATCGTTTTAGATGGGATGATGTGAAATACATGCCGGGTGAATTAAAGGTGCTGACTTACAAAAAAGGCGTGCTATGGGCTGTTGATAGTGTGAGGACGGTGGGCCTGGCGCATAAAATAAAATTGACCGTTGATAGGTCCGCTATCGTGGCTGATGGGCACGATTTGGCTTTTATTACGGCGGAGATATTGGATGAGAATGGTTGGAAGGTGCCCGAGGCTAATCAGCTTTTGACGTTTAGTGTGGAAGGTGCCGGGAATCTGTTGGCGACAGACAATGGAGATCCTGCCGACATGGTATCTTTTTCTTCGGATAAAAGAAATGCCTATAGCGGGTTGGCCTTAGGCATTGTGCAGTCGCGGTCAGGCAGGCGAGGGAAAATAATTATTCATGTTTCCGGACGAGGATTACAGGGCGCTGAACTTGTACTGGAAAGTAAATAGAGCGATGTATGATCAAAAAACGATATCAACTTAAGCCTGGCAGCGGTGTCACCTTCTTTCTTTTGTGGGGACTCATGCTGAGTATGAGGGCATTTGCGGATAATGGGCATGAATTGTGGCTTCCGAAAAGGAACCCTTCAGTGGTACATGTTAGCTGTTCCCGCCAATCGCCCATTTTGACAACCGCAATAAACGAATTGCGGGAAAACTGGCAAGGCTCAGATGGGGCAACTATTCGATTGGTAGTTAAATCGCATAAAGGATTAAAGAAAGACGGCTTTATTCTGAATAAGGGTAGCATCATATCTCCTGGTGATGAGGGAATTTTATATGGTGCTTATACGTTGTTGCGGCTTCAACAAACAGGAGAGAAAAAGGATTACGTGCAGGAGAATCCTTCATATGCTGTTCGCATACTGAATCATTGGGATAATCCGAATGGTTCAGTGGAGAGGGGGTACGCCGGGAAATCAATATTCTGGAGGGGAGAAGATTTAACGGTTACTGCTGCTGATCGTCTTTTATGGAAAGAATATGCCCGGGCTAATGCGTCTGTTGGCATTAATGCTACGGTGCTGAATAATGTCAATGCTTCGCCTTTGCTGTTGACCGCGCCCTATTTGAAACGAGTGAAAGCAATTTCGGAGGTGCTGCGTCCCTTCGGCCTGAAGGTTTATCTGTCTGTAAATTTTGCATCCCCGGAGTTGCTCGGAAAGCTTAAGACGGCCGATCCCTTGAATAAGGAGGTACAGAATTGGTGGATGCAGAAGACAAAGGAAATTTATGCCTTGGTGCCTAATTTCGGTGGTTATCTGGTGAAGGCCAGTAGTGAAGGGCAACCGGGTCCTCAGGACTTCGGTCGTTCTCATGCCGAGGGTGCTAATATGCTTGCTGATATACTAAGGCCTTACAACGGTTGTGTTATGTGGCGGGCATTTGTTTACAGTGCAACGGATACAGATCGCGCCAAGCAGGCATATAATGAATTTAAACATCTTGATGGCAGCTTTAGATCAAATGTTATTCTTCAGGTGAAGAATGGTCCTATCGATTTTCAACCACGGGAACCTTTTAGTCCGCTTTTTGGAGCAATGAAGAAAACTTGTGTAATGCCGGAGGTGCAAATTACGCAGGAATATCTGGGGCATGCTATTCATCTCGTGTATTTAGCACCTATGTGGGAGGAGTTTTTGGGGAGCGATACCTTTCAGGAGGGCGCTGGAAGTACAATAGCTCGTATGACTGACGGGCGTGTTTTTCCTTATCCGCAAAGTGCTATCGCCGGCGTCGCTAATATCGGCCTGGATGCTAATTGGACGGGACATCCTTTTGCACAAGCCAACTGGTATGCTTTCGGGCGTTTAGCCTGGAACAGTTCGCTAAGCAGTAAACAGATCGCTGAAGAATGGTTGATGCTAACCTTTCCGAAAGGAGGAGCGGCATCTGGAACGAACGACAATTGGCACACAAAGTTTTTGGAACCCGTGACGCAAATAATGCTGGAAAGTAGGGAGGCTGCGGTTAATTATATGACTCCTTTGGGATTACACCATATTATGGCTGCTCATCATCATTATGGACCCGGTCCGTGGTGGGCCCCGAAGGGAATGCGTCCGGATTGGACGCCCCCTTATTATCACAGGGCGGCGAAAGACGGAATTGGTTTTGATCGGAGTCGCTCGGGTACCAATGCTGTAAGTCAATATGCCGGGCCTTTAGCGAACACTTATAATGATGTGAATCAGTGCCCGGAAAATCTGCTCTTATGGTTTCACCATCTTCCCTGGACCTTTAAGATGAAGAGTGGCAGGAGTTTATGGGAGGAATTATGTTTGCACTATGAGCAAGGGCTTAACTCTGTTCGTGATTTTCAAAAACGATGGGATCAAGCGGAGGGATTTGTAGATCCGGAGCGATTCAAAGATGTTCAATATCGATTGAGGGATCAGGCAAAAAACGCGATATTATGGAGAGATGCTTGTCTGCTTTATTTTCAGCAATATGCTCAGCAGCCTATCCCTTTTTCACTGGAACGCCCCATTAATAAACTGGAAGATATGATGGCTTATGAGCCTGAGGAGAATCAATGGTAGAGTCTTGTTCAATTGTCAGGTAGTTAAGCGTTGCCGTGTAAAGCGGATGAATGAGCGTTGGATGAACTAATTGGAAAAACTGAAGGTGTTTCTGACAGAACGCTTTCTTGATGATAAATGTGTAAGAACGAATTTTAAAACTGAAAGTATGAACCTAAAAATCGTACATATAGTATTTCCTTTTTTATGGATAATCGGGGCGGGGGTTGTGAATTGTAGCGCCCAGAAATTATCTGTAAAAGGTAATGGCTTGAAAGATATTTATAAATCTGATTTTTTAATAGGTACAGCCTTGAATTCGGATCAGTTTCAAGGGAAAAATGCACTTGCCGATCGTCTTATAAAGGCACAGTTTAATAGCATTACTCCTGAAAATGTGCTAAAAGCGGAGATTGTACAACCTGCCTGGGGACGGTTTGATTTTAGCCTGAGCGATCGCTTTGTAGACTACGGTGTTCGGAATAAGTTATTTATAATTGGCCATACATTGATTTGGCACAGTCAGCTTCCTCCATTTGTTGAAGCGATAACAAGCAAAGATTCGTTGCGGCAGTTTATGTCTCAGCACATCGCAAAAGTTGCCGGTCGCTACACAGGGAAGATAAAGGGTTGGGATGTGGTTAATGAGGCTTTGAATGAAGATGGCACTTATCGAAATTCGGTTTTTCTAAAGCTTTTGGGGAAAGATTACATAACGGATGCTTTTAAACAAGCTGCCGTAGCCGCTCCTCATACGGAATTGTATTATAACGATTATAATATCGAACAGCCCCGGAAGCGTGAGGGTGCGATTGCTATAATTAAACAGTTACAAGCTGCCGATGCGCGTATTGATGCTGTGGGGATTCAGGGACATTGGCATGTGGGAAAGGTTCCTTACCGGGATATTGAAGAGAGTATCGTAGCATTTGCGGCTTTGGGGGTCAAGGTGATGATTACAGAATTGGATCTGGAGGTCTTGCCGCGTAATTTTTCCGGAGCCGATGTGAGTCAGCGAATGGTTAATAGTCCGGAAATGAATCCTTTTCCAAAAAAATTGCCTGACAGCTTGCAGCGAAAGCTAGCCATCGATTATGAGCAACTGTTTAATCTCTTCCTGAAGCATAAAGATAAAATCAGTCGTGTTACATTTTGGGGGGTCGCCGACGGTGACAGCTGGCTAAATGACTGGCCCGTGAAAGGAAGAACAAACTATCCTTTATTATTTGATCGGAATTACAAGCCTAAAGAAGCCTTTTATAGATTGCTCAACATTAAACGATAACCTTAAAATATTCCGTATACTATGACTACTTCATCACAAAAACTTTCTGTTTGGGAAAAAATTGGATATAGCCTCGGCGACCTGGCTGCTAATTTGGTATTCCAGACATTGGTTACTTATCTTGCTTATTTTTATACTGATATATATGGGCTCAAATCAGCCCACGCTTCGGTTATTATTGCTACAGTAGGACTGATAGCTGCATTTGCGTTTAATCCGATTATCGGAGCTTTGGCAGATAGAACACAGTCGCGTTGGGGGAAGTTTCGTCCCTGGATTTTGTTTACAGCGATTCCCTTGGGAATTGTGTCCTTTATGGCATTTAGCACTCCTCATTTTTCTTATGAGGGAAAACTAATCTATGCAGTGATTACCTATGCTTTATTATTGCTTTTCTATGCATCCAATAACCTGCCTTATTCTGCCTTGAGTGGGGTGATAACAGGAGATATGGCTGAGCGGAACAGTATGTCTTCTTACCGTTTTGTTGCTGTTATGTTTGCTCAGTTTTTTGTGCAGGTCTTTATGCTTCCTATTATTATTTATGTTGGACATGGTGATAAGTCCGACGGAATTCAAACGTTGATGTCCTGGCTTGCTGTTATTGGTACAGTGCTGTTACTTATCACATTCCTGTCAACCAGGGAGCGAATTGTTCCTACTCCGGAGCAAAAGTCGACGTTAAAGCAGGACCTGAAAGATCTATCCGGGAATAGACCCTGGATGGTGATGCTTGTTTTAACGCTTCTGATTTTCATCACCCTTGCCATGAAAGGAGGGGCTTATGTGTATTATTTTGAGAATTATGTTGATAGAGAGAGTCTTACATCTTTTATATCTCCTCTTCTGTCTACATTTTCTGAATTAGGGATAAATTTCTTTGGCAATGAACCCGTGTCTGCCGGATTAGGACTGTTTAATGCCGGAGGAATCATATTTATGATTGTAGGTATTTCGCTGTCTAAGCGATTGGCAGATAAGTATGGAAAACGGGATGTGTTTGGTATTGCGCTATTTATATCCACGCTGTTCATTTTAGTGTTTTTCCTATTCTCCCGGACGGCCGTAATGTGGATGTTTCTATCGCAGATCTTGCATGGCTTCTTTTATGGTATTACGATTCCTCTTCTCTGGGCAATGATTGCCGATGTGGCAGATTTTAGTGAGTGGAAGAATAACAGGCGGGCAACGGCTATTATTTTTTCTGCCATGATGGTTGGGTTAAAGGCTGGATTGTCAATAGGTAGTGCATTGTTAGCGATGTTTCTTGGATTATTTCAGTATGTCCCAAACAGCGCCCTGGTTCAATCGGATAGTACAATTAATGGTATTAAAATGCTGGTTAGTGTGTTTCCGGCGACCTCATTCTTAGCGGGAGGGATTTTGCTGTTTTTCTATGAGATAAACAAGAAGGTGGAGATACAAATAGAGCGAGATTTGAAAAAGAAGCGCTCAGCCGATTAGTTAATACAGATTTATCATATAAAAAGAGTTACAGATGGAAAAGAAATATTTGTCAGCCCCCCTTGTAAAGCATATTTATACCGCAGATCCCTCTGCACATGTGTTTGACGGAAAGATCTACATCTATCCTTCTCATGATGTAGAAAACGATATACCGTTTGATGATTTAGGAAGCCATTTTGCAATGGACGATTATCACGTTATTTCAATGGATTCTCCAATATCTGAAGCTGTTGATCATGGTGTAGCATTGCATGTTAGTGACGTCCCTTGGGCGAGCCAACAGATGTGGGCCCCCGATGCCACAGAAAAAGATGGTAAGTTTTATCTGTTTTTTCCGGCAAAAGATTATGATGGCATTTTTAGGATCGGTGTAGCGATTAGTTCTTCTCCTACAGGCCCATTCAGGCCGGAAGCTAAACCGATAGCGGGCAGTTTCTCAATAGATCCCGCCGTCTTTAAAGATCCCGCTAGCGGATATTATCTCTACTTCGGAGGAATATGGGGCGGTCAATTGCAACGATGGCGGGATGGTTACTTTAAATCTGAAGGCGAAGGTCCGTTTGCTCATTTGCCGGAGCCCCGCGAACCTGCGTTATGCGCGAAGGTTGTAAGGCTTTCCGATGATCTGTTGTCGTTTTCTGAAGACGTGAGAGACCTGGTGATTATCGATGAAGAAGGAAATGCTTTGCTTGCCGGAGACACTGAGAGGCGTTTTTTTGAGGCTAGTTGGGTGCATGTATTTAACGGTAAATACTATTTCTCTTATTCCACAGGAGATACTCATTTTATTTGCTATGCTATTGCTGATAATCCTTACGGTCCTTTTACCTATGCCGGCAGATTATTGGATCCAGTGGAAGGCTGGACGACCCATCATTCGATCTGTGAATTTGAAGGAGAGTGGTTCCTGTTTTATCATGATGTAGAGCTATCAGGAGAAACACATCTGCGAAATATAAAGATGGTTAAGCTTTCTCATCATGCAGATGGCTCTATTCATATTGTTGAATAAGATTTCAATAGTCAATGGTTATTATGAAGAGTTTATTTTCTGCTTTTATACTTCTTTTATTTTCTTATACGCTCTATGGTCAAGTGTATAAGAATTATCCGATGTGGAATGAGCAATTGAGTAATGAACAGCGAATTGAGGACTTGATCAGGCGATTAACGCTAAAAGAAAAGGTTTATCAAATGTTGAATGCTACTCCAGCCATAGATCGTTTGGGGATACCGGCTTATGATTGGTGGAATGAGGTTCTTCATGGTGTTGCGCGTACCCCGTATCACACTACCGTTTTTCCGCAGGCCATCGCGATGGCTGCCACCTGGGATACTACAATGCTTGCTCAAATGGCCGATTATTCGGCGCTTGAGGGAAGAGCTGTTTTCAATAAGGCCAATAAAGAAAATCGTAAACATCTCCGTTATCTTGGTCTGACGTACTGGACTCCCAACATCAATATCTTTCGGGATCCAAGATGGGGCAGAGGACAGGAAACCTATGGTGAGGATCCTTTTCTAACAGCGATGTTGGGAAGAGCATTTGTTCATGGCTTACAGGGAGATGATCCTAAATACTTAAAGGCGGCAGCCTGCGCAAAGCATTTTGCTGTGCATAGTGGTCCGGAGCCGTTGAGGCATGTATTCGATGCAAATGTCTCTGATTTTGATCTCTGGAATACTTATTTGCCAGCGTTTCAGGAATTGATCACAGGTACGAATGTGGCTGGGGTAATGTGTGCTTATAATGCTTTTCGTACACAACCCTGTTGTGGGAGCGATCTACTGATGAATGATATTTTACGCAATAGATGGAAATTTAAGGGATATGTTACCAGCGACTGTTGGGCGATAGATGATTTCTTTAAACATCATAAGACTCATCCCGATTCTGCTGCAGCTGCCGTGGACGCCGTAATGCATGGTACGGATGTAGAATGTGGTACAAATGTTTATTATACTTTGATTAATGCTGTAAATGAGGGCAAAATAACGGAGAGGCAAATCGATATTTCATTAAGAAGGTTATTTGAGGTTCGCTTTAAATTGGGATTATTCGATTCTCCTGCGAATGTGAAGTATGCTCAAACACCGGCGTCTGTTATAGAATGCAAGGAACATCAGGAGCTGGCTTTAAAAATGGCACAGCAGTCCATCGTGCTTTTAAAGAACGAAAAAAATATCCTTCCATTAGATAAGAAAATAAAAAAGATTGCTGTTGTCGGTCCTAATGCTGATAATGATATATCCGTATTAGGCAATTACAATGGAACTCCTTCTCATGTAGTTACGGCATTGGAAGGGATAAAGCGTAAACTTCCTCATGCGACTGTGCTCTATGAAAAGGCGATAAATTTTACAAATGATACGTTATTACAGTATCAGGATATGAGTCCGTTTTTCGCTGTAGATGGAAGACGGGGAGTTAAAGCAGAATATTTTAATAATCTGGAGTTAGCAGGTAAGCCCAGTGCAGTACGCTATGAAAAAGATTTTAAGAATAGTTGGGCTGAAGGTCAACGGCCATATCCAAGTGTGAATTCATACAATTTTACAGCGCGGTTCAGCACCATGCTGACTCCTGACAAGACTGAAAAGCTAACCTTTGAAGTGTCTGCGGACGATGCCTATAGAGTTTTTGTCAACGGAGAATTAAAATTAGATGCGTGGGAACGGAATCGATGGGGGGCGAGAAACTTTGAAGTGCATTTGTTGAAAGGGAGAAAGTATACTATCGTATTGGAATATAAGCAACTCGAGGGTGCTGCTTCAGTAGATCTGTCTTGTGGGAAATACAGGAAAACTGATTTTAACGCGATGGTTAATCGATTGAAAGACGTGGATGCAATTGTATATGTTGGAGGTATCTCTCCTCAACTGGAAGGGGAGGAGATGAAAGTTCCTTATCCTGGCTTTAATGGCGGCGATAGAACTTCTATTATGTTACCCTCTGTGCAAACAGAATTGTTGAAGTCGCTTAACACGATAGGAAAACCGGTTGTTTTTGTAATGATGACTGGAAGTGCAATTGCGACTCCCTGGGAAAGTGAGCACATACCAGTCATCGTGAATGCCTGGTATGGCGGACAAAGTGCCGGTACTGCGTTGGCGGACGTTCTATTTGGTGATTATAACCCTGTCGGACGTTTACCTGTAACCTTTTACAAGAGCGATGCTGACCTTCCTGATTTTAACAATTATGAGATGAAAGGACGAACGTATCGGTATTTCAATGGAAAGCCGCTTTATCCTTTTGGATATGGTTTAAGCTATACTCGTTTTAGGTACGATAGTTTATCCGTTAAGGGTAATCTGGCGCAAGATTCTTTATTGAATATAAGGGTCAAGGTCTCGAATGTTGGTTCGCTAAAGGGAGAAGAGGTTGTGCAATTGTATGTTTCTTATGAGGGTGAAGAGCTAACCCCATTAAGATCATTGAAGGGCTTTCAAAAGATTGCGCTTCTTTCTGGAGAGAGTAAAGTCGTAACCTTCGACATTCGATCTAGTCATTTATCCTTGTTGGATAAAAATGGAGTGGCGTATATTCCTAATGCCAGTTTATCAATCAGTGTAGGAGGAGGACAACCTTTAGATTTTGTTAAAACAACAAGTAATTACCTAAGAGCAGACATTAAGAAGAATTAGTCATGAAGTATGTGTTTTTAATATTTCTTCTGGGATTTAGCTTGGTAAATTTTGCTCAGATACATTTGCCTGATATTATTCAGGACGGAATGGTTCTGCAGCGAGATCAAAACATAAAGCTTTGGGGGACCGCCAGCCCCTCAGAGAAGATCGCACTGCATTTTAATCGTCGCTCCTTTCGAACAATTGCAGATCTGGAGGGAAAATGGGAAATAGATCTTCCTGCGGTAAAGGCTGGAGGGCCTTATACGATGAATTTTTCCGGAAGAAATAATGTCCAGGTAAAAGATGTTTTATTTGGTGACGTTTGGCTTTGCTCTGGACAATCGAACATGGAGCATAATATAGGCGTCCATGAGGTTACTTATTCAAAAGAAATAGCACAGGCGAATTACTCCTTGGTGCGACAATTTCTAATACCTAACTCATCCAGTCTTCAGGGCCCGTTGAATAATGGATCGGGGACGTGGAAGGCTGCGATAGGAAATGACATACGTACTTTTAGCGCTGTAGCATATTTTTTTGCCAAGAAAGTATTTCAAGAAACGAAAGTGCCTATTGGGATTATTAATGCGAGTGTTGGGGGCTCTCCAATTGAATCATGGATCAGTGAAAGTAATCTGTCGGCATTTAAAAGCATAAGAGATATCATTGATAAAAATAAGGTAGAGGCAGGAGAAATTGCAGTTAAAAAGGATGATTCGGAGAGGCTTCGTCCTGATAGAGGATTAACAGACTCTTTGAAATGGTTTGACTTGAAGTATAAACCATCTCA
This sequence comes from Sphingobacteriaceae bacterium UBA6709, assembly GCA_002454425.1. Classification (GTDB taxonomy): domain Bacteria; phylum Bacteroidota; class Bacteroidia; order Sphingobacteriales; family Sphingobacteriaceae; genus Arcticibacter. The sequence continues at coordinate 20,321 of DKIV01000006.1, read as the reverse complement.
CTGGAGGAATATTAATATTCCGGGATATTGGGCAGATCAAGGATTGAAAGGGTTAAATGGGGTTGTTTGGTATAGACGGTATATTAATCTTCCTTCTTCTTTGATTAGTTATGATGCGAAGGTGTTCTTAGGACGAATAGTTGATGCTGATGAACTCTTTATAAACGGTCAGAAAATTGGAAGTACCGGTTACCAGTATCCGCAGCGACGCTATAATATTCCGAAGGGAGTGTTAAAAGAAGGGAAGAACTTATTTGTTATCAGGGTTACCAACAATTTGGGAAAGGGAGGTTTTGTTCCGGATAAGCCTTATGCTTTGGTTGCAGGAACCGACACTGTTGACTTAAAAGGATATTGGCAATATAAAGTGGGTACTTCTTTTTTGCCTGGTGAGTATAAAGATACTTTCTCTTCCTTGCCTCAGAATCAGCCAACAGCATTATACAACGGAATGATCGCTCCCATAAAACGTTATGGCATAAAGGGCGTTTTATGGTACCAAGGGGAAGCTAATACGGGAAATCCGGTCATGTATGATAGATTGCTCCCTGCATTAATGCATGATTGGCGAAAGCAGTTTCATAATAATGATCTGCCTTTTATCTATGTTCAGTTACCTGGGTTTATGGATTACAATTATTTGCCTTCGGAAAGTAATTGGGCTCGTTTAAGAGAAGCGCAGTTAAATAGTCTTAAAGTACCTAATACCGCAATGGTGGTGGGTATAGACGCGGGAGAGTGGAATGATATACATCCTGAAAATAAAGAAGTAATCGGATATCGGGCGGCATTATCTGCTCTGGGGATGGTTTACAAGAAGAATATTGTGTTTTCCGGACCTATCTTCAAGGAATCTATTATCTTAACGGATAAGATTATTATTTCCTTTAATCACATAGGCAGCGGATTGGTTGCTAATGACGGCGAGCCTTTAAGTGACTTCGCTATAGCCGGAGCGGATAGGAAGTTTGTATGGGCCAAGGCTATTATTGATAATAATAAGGTTGTTGTATGGGATGAGAGTGTTAGAAAGCCGCTATATGTACGTTACGCTTGGGCTGACAATCCTATAAATCCGAATTTGTATAATAAAGAAGGACTTCCCGCTTCTCCTTTTCGGACTGATCCCTGATGTATATCCCCAGAAATGAAAAAAGCTTTACAGTTTATCGTAAAGCCCTTGTTTTTGAGTGGAGAATATCGGAGTCGAACCGATGACCTCTTGCATGCCATGCAAGCGCTCTAGCCAGCTGAGCTAATCCCCCGTTTTGAGTGATGCAAATATATAACAAGAGAATGTCTTTTTTGCGCTTTCCTGTTTATATTATTAAAAATTTTTGGAGAGTTTTTTTTAACTGTTTGACGATCAGTGAAATTTGTTTTATTGTGGAGCCCTTAGAAATAACATTTCGCGGTGTTTGGTGTTGTTTTGCTTCTTCTGAGGAATATTCCGAGGGATATTTCGTGAGATCCGTAGCTGTAGTTTGAGAGCTTGGAGAGTGAAAAGTCAAAAGCATAGCCTATGCGGATATTTTGGTTGGGCATAAACTCTACAAGTCCCAGAATGGCGTTTGACTTTTGTAATGGCGCATCGGGATTTAGCTTATTGTAAAACGGAGCGGCTGTGCGGTAGGCCGCGCCAAGCCATATTTGTTCGTTCAATAATATGGAGGTGTTAAGATCAAGGCTTGCAGGTCCATGCAGGTCCGTTTTAAAGAGAACTGATGGCTTAATTTTTACATCGGCATTGGTTTTTAGAATAGCTCCGGCATTGAAATAGTAATGCGGTTGGGGGAGCGGCACTTTCAGGGTGTAATCCTTATTGAAGACCTTTGTGATGAGGTTGTCGGAAGCTATACCGATGAATACGTCGTCGTTCGTGTAGAGGATACCGGCACGCCCGGTAGGTAAGATGTTGCTTACTCGTCCCTGCGGGATGCTGGGGTCGAAGCCATCGATAGGATTGAGCTTAGTGCCGTCGAGCCCCGCTTGTATGAAGCCAAGGCCGATGCCCAGGCATAGGCGACTGTTTTCATTGCTGCCTATCTGTAAGCGATAAGCGTAGGAGGCGGTAGCGGAAAATAGACTTTGCGCGCCCACTACGTCAGTCAGCATTTGCAGTCCCAGTCCTACTTTTTTGTCGTTTACTGCTCCATCTACAGATAAAGACAGATTTTGAGGAGCGCCATTCAGTCCCGTCCATTGCGATCTGTAGAAGGAATGGATATAGAAATCCTGTTTGTAGCCGGCATAGGCCGGGTTTATAAATAATCCGTTGAAGGTGTATTGACTATATTGAGCGTTTTGCTGTGCCTTAAGCGTTGTGCCGCAAAGAATGCAGGCAAGCAAGATCAGAAGATGCTTCGTTAAGCGGATGCGCGTGAGTGGATGCATATTAATGTGTTTGAGATCGTAGCAGTGTTATATAGCCTTTGTAAGAGTCGGTATGACCTCTTTCATTCTTTACCGTGAGTACGTAGAAATAAGTGCCTTCGTTGAGACCTTCTCCTGTCCAGTCATTCTGGTAGTTATGCTTCTGATACACGGAGTTCCCCCATCGGTTGATGATGACGATTTCGTTGTCGGGGAAGTCTACCAATCCGGGAATAACGAAAGAATCATTCTTGCCATCGCCGTTCGGGGTGATTACATTCGGGATTTTTAATCCGAGGATGTTTTTTATGTCCGTTGCCAGATTGTTTGACATGTCGGGGTCGGGCTCAGTGGAGGCGACCTTTGCAGTGTTGGTGACCTGTCCTTTTCTATCAGGTATCACCGAGAAGCGGAGTCTTTCGGTCATATCTTTTTGCAGACTGTCTAGACGCCATGAGATTTTGCGTGTCGCTTCGTCAAACTGCGCTTTACCGCTAAATAGATTGCTAAACCTTTTGAAGTCGATGCTTTCCGGCAGCTGGTCTTCCACCTGTATGTTTGTCGCCGTATGAGGCCCCTTGTTATGTACTTCCAGGATATATTCATACGTGTCGCCGGGGTTTACCTGCTTTATTTCCGAATTTTTTCGGATCTCCATATCGGCACGTGCTGATTTCATCCTTATTCTAACGAGGTCGGAGCGGGGCGAAGCGCAGGACAACGAGTTGTAGGCTATGACGCTGTAGTCGCCCGGGGCGCTTACTTTTAATTTGTTGTCGTACGCGCCGTCAATAGGCTGGCCGTCTTTAAACCATTGCCATGCAGCCGCATTAGCGGTGTTGGCCTGCAGGGTGATGGTGGCTCCGAAGTCAATAATGATATCAGCCGGATCCTCAGACCCGGCTGATTGAGCATAGCAAAGGCTTGACATTGATATCATCAATGCGCTGATTAGTAGGATGCCAATCAGAAGCCTCTGCATTCTAACCTCTTTTAGTAGTTTGGCGTAATTGAAGGTTTGCCAGGAACAGGAATCACCTTAATGGTACGAGTTTCAGATGTTGAACATATATCACCTAGCAGTTTGTATACGGATTGATCGTATTTCACTGTAACCGTATAGGTGTAATCACCCGTATCGACCTTATCTTTTACGGTAATATCTTTAGCCGTTGAAATATCTGATCCTGCGGTATTAGTAGGCGTTTTTTCGTTCCATGAGTACGTATATTTGAATATGCTTGTATATGGGATGATTGACTTGATGTCTCTGGTCATCTCCTTAGCGTCGGTGGTGTTTCCTGTAGTTGCGGCACACATTTCCTGGTTTGATGGTAACGTTATCGTCAGTGCCGGCAATACGTATACGGTGAAGAAGGCTTCTTCGGAGGCACAATTGTTAGCGTTTACCATGCGTAATTTATATATGTATTTGCCTGGCTTCGGATTGGCTTCCTGATAGGTGTTTTTTCCCGTTCCGCTAGCGGCAGTTACGATCGCGGTTGTACCTTGCTCTTCCTTATACCATTCGTAGGTAAGCGATGCGGGATTGGGATCCGCAGTGTTGTTATATTTAAGCTTTATAGGATTCCCCTCACAGATAATCGCCGTGTTTTGGTAAGAAGGAATGCTGTCAGCCACGGGATAGCTGTTAACTTTTGTTGAATCAAAAGGAATGCTGGGGTCGCCTTCTGCAGCAGATGAATATAATCCGCAGATACATAGCATCAGGAGTAATAGGGCGCGCAGGCCGGGGATGTTTTTCATGACTTAAATTGTTGTTATTAATAGTTTGGTTGAATTATAGGATCTTTGGGCTTGAGGTCGACATTGATCACCTCTTTTTCGTAGGGTACGAAGGTGATGTCGTCCAGAGCGAAGTCGTTTCCATTGAGCTCGGTGGTTTGATTGACAATAGCTATTCTTGCTTCTGTGTAGTTTCCCGAATACCAGATACGCTTAAACTCGGTCCATTTATTTACCGTAGAGGTGAGCTTGATGACGCCGAATTGGCTATCGTTTATGGAGAAAATTAGATTTGCCGGAGCAATGGGCGTGAGGGAGGATGCGTATATGGAGAAAACATAACAGGTATTCGGAAGCACCTCAATCTTTTGAGCCCAGATATTGACATTCTGATCTGTGGAGCCATTGATGACCATCATCCGTCCGCTGCCGGAAGTGTGATCTCCCATGCCGTTGGGGAAATTGGCATGTACCAATCGCGGATTGCTTACTACGGCATAGGTTTTCTCACTCCAGAGCTCGGAGTCGTATCCATTTGTTGCAAGATTACCGTTGTCGGCCCTGAATGTATAGGCACTTGTGAACAGTGTATTTCCCTTTTCAAAGTCGCCGTTCTCTGCCCGGTTTCCGGGCTTGTAGCGATATTCTACAGAGTAGGTGCCCGAGTTGGAGACGGTGATGGATGGCCCGCGTTCTCCGGTAGACCAGATGATCTCGTAATCGGGGTTTGATACTTTGTCGGCTCTCCCGTTTATTACCACTGAGGGCGCGCATAGTACCACCGGACGCACGGTAGTACATCGGGTGCTGTCGTCATCGTCTGACATGCTTTGATTGAGCATGGCCCGGCTGAAACCAGGGGACGCGTGAGCGAAGCCGTCCTCTGAGATTAGCACTGTCAAAAAAAGCATTAATAAAGAAAATATTGAGTGCCTGACGTAGATCAGACGAGTATGCGTCCTCATTGATTTCTCTGAAAAGTGTGTCCTTTTCAGATGGTTATACGTTGAGGTAATGAGAAGGTTACCAGGATGCCGGAAAAAACGCACCGGGTTACTGGGAGCAGTTCTTCTTTTTCTGCATACAAGGAAGAAGACTTGGGTTTAGTGACAAAGGCGAGGCTACGTTGCGCGCTCGCCAGGTATGTTTATATTTCCGAGAATGATTGTGTACTTGCCCAACCGGCTGTGCCGTTTGGCAGCGATATTTTTATCCATTCGTTCTCCCGCTCATCAATATTTATTTTGGTGCCGGCGTGTATGGTGAACAACTCCTTCGCTCCAGCTTCAGGAGCACTAAGTACATTGACCGCATTATCGGTGGCTATGGCCTGGCGCGTATTGAGGAAATAGTTGTTCTGTGCGTGAGCGAGGCCCAATAGCACCACCGCCAGCACGAGCGAACACAGTCCGCTATAAAAGCCGGCTTTCCGCAAAGCGACAGTTCTCGCGAAGAGATACCAGCTAAAGGCCAGCGCCGAAAGAAAAAGTAATATCACAGCCAGAATAGCGAAGGTATCGGTGCGCGTGGCAAGAAAAACAGCGCGCCATGCTTTGTAAAGAAAAAATTCAGGATATTCAGCGGGCTTGTCAATAATGCGACTATTCGCCATGACCAGGTTCTTATTTACGTCATCGTCCGCGGGATTAAGCTTGCGTGCTTTTTCGTAGTTTAGAATGGCCTGAGGTATGTTTCCCAAACGATAATAACAATTACCAATGTTATAGAGAACATTGAATGACTGATTGTCCTCTGACAATAGCATGTTGTATTGCTTCAGCGCCTCTTCATAACGCTTGCTTTTATAGGCATCGTTGGCCTTGCTGAAGATGCTGTCGGCGCTATTTTGTGCAGCTGCAATAAATGGCAGGAATGCCACAAGCGCCAGAACTAAGTTATACGCTTTTTTCAATGTCATATATCGTGTTTTTAGCGTTTTGTAAAACCGTATTATCCGCGGATTTGCTGACAGGAGCGTAGCGGGCCATTTCGCAAGTGTCCAGTAGTTCAAGGATTCTTGATCTTATGTCTTCTGTAATGGTCTGAGAAACCAATCGTTCGTTTATCTGAGTTCTGTTTAGCTCGGATTTAGGGATATTGAACCGGTCGCTCAGGTAGTCGTACAAGGCCTTCGAAACTTCTTCGTAGAACGCGGCCTGGTCGCCGGATTGTATTGCTTTGCTGGCGGCGGCCAACCTCTTATCTGCTACGGCAGCGGCTTTTTGACTGCGTACTTTTAGTGGATCGCTATTTCTGGCGATTTGCAATCTCCGATATACATAAGCTCCCAGGAAAAGGAATATAGCCAACAGGGCAGAGGCGAAGAATTTCCATGAACCATAGAATTGGTCGTCAGCATTTGTAATATCGGCTGAGCCCAGTTTTATGAAGGCAATGTCTTTATTTTTTTCTCTGATCTCAGATTGTGAGCCATCGTAAACCGTAGCCTTGCCGGGCTCGCCCTTGAGCACGGTTATTTCAAATGGATCACCCTGAACTTCCGTGTATCGTTTGGCTTGAGGATCAAAATAGCTGAACCGATATCCGGAGATGCTGAATTTACCTTCGTTTCTGGGGATGATGACATAGCTGAAGGTCCTGCTTCCCGACATGCCCGTTTCTCCAACATTTATAGAGTCGGTGATCTTGGGATCATATTTTTCAAAGCCCTGAGGGAGATCGGGTTGGGGGGCGCTAAGCAACTTTAAGTTTCCTGTACCGGCGATCTTTATCTGAAGCGTCAGGGGCTCATTCGCTTTAATCTCCCTCTTATCGAGCGAGGTTCTAATGGTGAATCTGCCTACGGCGCCGTTGAATCCCGCTGGTTTTCCGGCCTCTGGAAGTGGCTTTACCTGAATAACTACGGCAGGACTTTTCAGCTTATAGTTCACATCTTCATAGGTTCCGCCAAATAGCTGGTCAATGACACTGCGCGCGGGCGCCTGTTGCCTTACGAGCGTGGTGATTTCCATAGGCTCGATCTTCAGCGCACCGGCATGATCGGCGAAGAGGACGTTCTGTTTCAGGGTTGCCACCTTAAACGGACGACCCTTATAATTCTCTTCGCTCATCTTTACCTGCTGACCGCTGTTCTTTATCTCTTCAGACCAGAACCCATTCATATCAGGCACTTTGTCGGCCTGCAGGTCTAGTACTGAAACACGCGTATAAAGCTTGAAGTCGATGGGTAGGGACTGCCCGACATATACAGAGGTGCGCGCAGGGGCGGCCCGCAGAAAGAGATTGTCAGCGAGTTTTCCGGTGCTGAGTTCGGCGACGTTGTTATCGGGCATACTCTGTGCCTGCGCTTGTGGGGCGGCGTTTTGATGATTTCGCGCGTTGCCTTTCAGGGCTCGTACTACGAGTGCGTTGGATTTATAGACTTTTCCTCCAACGCTGATGCTTGCCGGTCCGATGTTATAGGTTCCTTCGCGTGGTGCTACAACATAATAGCTGTAAGTAACACTGGTGCTCATGTTCCCATTGATGGAGCTCATGCTCGACGATACGTTGGGGCCACCTACGACTTGCAGTCCGTTTAAGGCCGGAGGGTTAAAGTCATCGGAGCTGCCGTTTAAGGTATAGCTAATCTCAAAAGCGTCTCCGACGTTGACTTCACTCGCACTGCTGGCAGCTGTGAAGCGAATGCCTTGCGCCCTGGTTGATAGTGATAGCAGGCCAACGAGAATGAATACTAAATATTTTACTGCTCTCATATAGAAATATTACCAGTCTTTGCTTACTCTGGTACGTGCTCCTTTAAATTTCTTAGCGTTTAATTTGTCTTGTGTGTTCTTCTCCTGATTGTTCAGTTCGTTGAGCATACGCTCAGCGTCTTCTTTGGAAAGCTGACCAGGATCTTGACGGGGCTGCTGCCCATTCTTATGTTTATCATCCTTCTGGTCATTTTTTCCATCGTCATTTTTCTTCTGATCCTTCTTGTCCTGATCCTTATTTTTGTCTTGTTGCTTCTGATCTTTCTTGTTTTGATCTTGCTTATCCTTGTTCTTATCTTTGTTTTGCTTGTCTTTGTTTTGCTGTTGCTTCAACTTCTCGCGGGCATAAGCGAGGTTATAGCGTGTTTGCTCGTCCGTTGGATTTTGCAAAAGCGACTTTTTGTAGGCCTCAATACTCTCCTCGTACTTACTTTCAGAAAGAAGGGAATTCCCTAAATTGTGATATGCCGCGGCATTTAGCGCTTTGCCGGTTTTATCGGCGGAAGCAATTTTGTTGAAAAGCTCAGCCGCGCCCTTAAAGTTCTTTTGCTTGTACATGGCGTCGGCCAGGTTGAAGCTCCCTGCTGTCGAGGCCTTGTTCTTCTTTAGTGACTCAAGGTATTGGAGCTGAGCTTCCTTATATTTCTGTGCTGAATAAAGCTTGTTGCCGTTTGCAATATATTTCTTTTCCTGCTGCGCCCGGCTTGCCAGATAACAGCATATAAGTATTGTTAAAACTAATGCCTGTTTCATACTTCTTTTACCTCAAATAGTTTTATACGACTTAAGTGACGGTTCTTGCGATTGTAGACAAGGAATTCTAAGGCTAACAACAGGAACGCTGGTATTAAAAATAGCTGAAAGCGATCTTCAAAATCCTTGAAAACTTTTGTTCCGTATTCTTTGCGTTGCATTTTTCCAATCTGATCCAGAATGGCATTGATAGACTCGGTGCTGTTTGTTGCCCGCACACTGATGCCTCCACCTGCGACGGCGATCTGACGGCACATTTCTTCATTCATTTTACTGATGACCGTTTTTCCTACGCTGTCGGTATGGAAACCTGTCTGTTGTCCGCCGGAATATATAGGAATGGGGGCGCCTTGTTCTGAGCCCAGGCCAATGACGTTTACGCTCACCCCGGCCGATTTGGCCGCTGAGGCTGCGTTTACAGCATCATCCTCATGGTTTTCGCCATCGGTCATAATAATCATCGATTTCGCCATTCCATTTTTGAAATCCATTGACTTCAGGCCCAGATTGATGGCTGCGCCGATAGCAGTTCCCTGTGTGGGAACCATTCCGGGGTTGATGGTATTCAGAAAGATCTTCGCTGCTGAGTAATCGGTGGTCATGGGCAGCTGAACGTATGCCTGTCCGGCAAATACGATGATGCCTATGCGATCGTCATGCAGTCGGTCGAGCAATTGCGAAAGTGCCATCTTCGCATTTTCCAGCCTGTTAGGAGGGAGGTCCTTGGCCAGCATGCTGTTAGACACGTCAAGGAGTATCATTAAATCGGCGCTACTGCGTTTTACCTCTTCCATGCGCGAGCCGATCTGCGGATTGGCAAGTCCGACGATCAGCAGTAGATAGGCGATGCTCCATAGAAGGTATTTTACCCCACTCTTCGTTTGGGAGAAGGCGGGCATGTTGTGCCTGATAATATCAGGGTCGCCCAACTGGCGCATCGCGCGTTTTTTCCAACGGATGTTGCGATAGAAGAAAAAGAAACTCAGTGGTACTAAGCATAATGCCCACAGGAGTTCTATATGTTCGAATCGTATCATATCTAAGATAGGATGCCTCTGTAAAGAGAGTTTCTCAATAAAAATTCTGTTAACAGCAGTAAAGCCGCGAGGATGGCGAAGGGCAGAAACAGTTCTGTGTGTTTCCGGTATTGTGTAACGGCGATCTTCGCTTTTTCCAGCTGATCTATTTGCTGATAGATCTCTTTGAGCTTATTGTTGTTTGTCGCGCGGAAGTACTTGCCTCCCGTAGTTTTGGCGATTTTGCTTAATGTGGCCTCGTCAATCTGTACAGGCATACGTTGATAGGTCACGCCTCCAAAGCCGTCGGGTACCGGGTAGGGCGCTGTACCATTGGTGCCGACGCCAACCGTATACACGCGCACACCAAAGTGCTTGGCAATTTCGGCCGCGGAGAGGGGTGGGATAGATCCGGCGTTGTTGGATCCATCCGTAAGCAAGATCACGACTTTACTCTTCGCCTCGCTGGTCTTCAGTCGATTTACGGCGGTTGCCAGTCCCATGCCGATCGCGGTGCCATCCTCTATCATGCCGTTCTTTATACCGGAAAACATATTTATCAACACATCATGGTCGATGGTCAGGGGACATTGCGTGAAGGCTTCACCGCTGAACACCACCAGTCCGATACGATCTTCGGGACGCTCTTTGATAAAGTCTATGGCGATGTTTTTGCCGGCCTCGAGCCTGTTGGGTTTGAAGTCTTCGGCAAGCATACTTCCTGAAATATCGGAGGCAATGATAATGTCGATGCCTTCGGTATTTATATTCTTCCAACTCATGGCACTTTGAGGTCTTGCAATGGCGATCACTAACAAGAGTAAGGCTATTACTCTAAGAGCGAACAGGCTGTGGCGCATGCTGACTTTTAAGGATGCCTTCTTCGCCATGCCTTGTGTGGCTGACAAGGAAAGCCGCTCCTGGAATTGTTTATTTCTGCTGATATACCAAAATATGAGGGGTATTACGAGAATAGCCAGCCAGAAAAAGCCGGGATTTGCAAATTCGATTCCTTTAAACATGACCTTGTTCCTTCTCTGTTATTTCCGCTGCCCGCCGGCTTTTGTTTACAAACTCAATGGCGTACTCCAGATGAGCCTTGTTTTCTTCCGGTAGCGGACTGCCTTTAGCGAATTTCACCAGATCCGCGACCTCGAGTATTTGTCGAAGCTCTGCTTTATTATCCTGAGAGATGTTTTTGATCTGACGCATGCTGGTGAATATTTCTGCGGTGGTTTTTTCCATGGTCTGAATGCCAAAGCGTGCCTCCAGATATTCTCTAAGGATATCGGTGAGCTCGCTATAATATAGTTTTACTTCTCCCGTTTGCCATAATGATCTATTTTTCAGTTCGTTTAAGCGACGTAAAGCACGTGCGTCTTCCGATTCCGAGGGCTTGGGGGAAAGCGGCACAGCTGCTTTGCGAGGTCTTTTTCGCAAATAAATGAACGCGGCGATGGCAGCGGCAATAGCCACTATGGCCAGAAGTATCCAGTGCCAGTTATCGCGAAGCCAGTCTAAAATGCCATATTCAACCTGCATTGGTTGCTTAATATCATAGAAGGCCTTGCTTGTGTCGACTGCTACGTTCGTAAATTCAAGGGTAGCTGGCTGCGTGTTTGCTTTTTGACTGCCCGTGCTAACTGTAAATGAAGGGATGTTATATGTCCCGGGTTCGAACGAGGTGATGGTAAGCTGCCGCACCAGGCTTAGCTTTTGTGGATCTTCTTTTTCTACGATGGTATCGGTTTTAACTCCGACAATCATCACGTTCTTGATTAAAGTATCGGTGAACGGGGGGAAGGTAACTTTCTCACCTGCTTTAATATGTGCCGCGATACGAAAGACAGTCTGCTCGCCGATCTTTAATGACGGCGCGTCAATCTTTGATGTGGCACTCAGCTGGCTATAAGAATATTGCCCGCAGCACAGGAGGATACCTATCGCTATTATTTTAATGACTTTCATCTTCGTGCCCCTCTTTTTTTAAAAAGACCTACGATCGGCTGGATGTATTGCTGGTCGGTAGCAATGCTGGCAAAATCAAGCCCCGCCTTTCTAAATGTCTGCTCCAATAGCTGATTGTTCTTTACTGCTTTTTCTTTGTATTCGGCGCGCACGGTAGCACTGCCGGTATCAATCCAAAAATATTGCCCGCTTTCCATGTCCTGCACCGGTATGATTCCCAGATCAGGCATTTCCTCATCGTGCTTATCGTAAATACGTAGCGCCAGTAGGTCGTGCTTTCGTGAGGCTATTTTCAGAGCCTGCTCAAAGGAGGGACTCATGAAATCTGACAGCAGGAAGGCCGTGCTCCTCTTTTTGATGACATTCGTGAAATAGCGTAAGGCCATCGATATATCAGTGCCTTTATTTTGAGGCTTAAAGGCAAGGAGTTCGCGGATGATCATCAGGATGTGGCTTTTTCCCTTTTGTGGGGGAATAAACTTTTCAATTCTGTCAGTAAAGAAGATGACGCCCACTTTATCGTTGTTCTGAATAGCTGAGAAGGCCAGTACAGCGGCTATTTCGGTGATCAGCTCGCGCTTTAGTCGCTGTTGTGTACCAAAAAATTCAGATCCACTGATGTCGATGAGCAGCATTACGGTAAGCTCACGTTCTTCGTTGAACACTTTAACGTAGGGATGGTTAAAGCGCGCGGTTACATTCCAGTCTATGGTCCTGATTTCATCTCCTGGTTCATATTCTCTTACCTCACTGAAGGCCATTCCGCGACCTTTAAAAGCCGTTTGGTATTCGCCTGAGAGGAGGTTAGTACTTAATCCCCGCGATTTTATTTCAATTTTGCGAACCCTTTGCAAGAGGTCTGTCGTATCTGTCGCCATCGTTATTATTAAATCATTGAAAAAAGCTGCCTAAGTAGCGACTTATATTAAGGAACTTCAACGATGTTCAAGATTCCGGTGATAATGTCTTCCACGCTTACGTTCTCAGCTTCTGCCTCATAACTCAAGCCAATACGGTGACGTAGAACATCGTGACAGATGGCACGCACATCTTCGGGAATAACATATCCACGACGCTTGATAAAGGCATATGCTTTAGCGGCCAGGGCAAGGCTGATACTGGCGCGGGGTGATGCTCCGTAGTTGATGAGATTTTTATACTGCGCAAGGTTGTACTGATCCGGAAAGCGCGTGGCGAAAACGATATCTACAATGTATTGTTCGATCTTTTCGTCCATATACACCTGTCGAACGACCTTACGGGCGCTTAAAATCTCTTCTGGACTTATAATCGCGTTAGGACGAGGCATGCCATGCGCGGAGATATTCGCTCGGATGATTCTCTTTTCCTCTTCCTTATTTGGATATCCTAACACTACCTTAAGCATAAAGCGGTCGGTTTGTGCTTCCGGAAGTGGATAGGTTCCTTCCTGCTCTATCGGATTCTGCGTGGCCATTACCAGAAAGGGCGCCGGAAGGGGGAATGTCTGATCGCCGATGGTGATCTGACGCTCCTGCATAGCTTCGAGCAAGGCGCTTTGTACCTTCGCTGGTGCTCTGTTAATCTCATCAGCAAGCACGAAGTTGGAGAACACAGGACCTTTTCTGACTACAAATTCATCTTTCTTCTGATTGTAGATCATTGTTCCTGTAAGGTCGGCGGGAAGCAGATCTGGGGTAAACTGAATTCTGCTGAACTCAGCTTTTATTGCCTTAGATAATGTGTTTATCGCAAGGGTTTTGGCCAGACCCGGAACACCTTCAAGTAGAATATGTCCGTCGGCGAGAAGACCGATTAGCAGACGCTCAACCATATATTTCTGACCGACAATGACTTTGTCCATTTCCATCATCAGCAGGTCGATGAACGCGCTTTCACGATGTATCATTTCATTCAGTGCCCGGATATCGGTAGAATAAGTGGTATTGACAGAATTTGATTCTTCCATGGATCGAATATTATTTGTACAACAAATTAAACGACTTGAAAGCGTTTTAGCCAATTGTAAGAGGATTTTTTACTGTTAAAAATTGTTAAACGCCCGGGAAGGCTTAGGAATGAAAGCTTTTTATTGCTCAAAGGAGTGCCATTGTTATATGTGATTATCAATTTTCTGCTTTTTATTACGTTGCTGGTAGTGCTTTTTTTTATTTATTAGAGCTTTCATTTTGTTTTAGTTGTGGCATTTTAAGGTACGGTTATGCGTAGCTATGGCTGCTTTGCATGGATGGATGGATAAATTGATCACTGCCTGCCTAAACACTTGGAGAGATGTTTTATCTTCGGGATCTATCATTTTGTATGGAAATATTTCAGAAACGTATATCCCTCAGGCCGCGGGCAAGAGGATTTCATCTCATTACTGACGAGGTTGTTGGAGCTCTGCCAGGCCTGAAAGTGATTAAGGCCGGCATGCTCAACGTTTTTATTCAGCATACTTCAGCGTCCTTGACCATCAATGAAAACGCCGATCCAACGGTTCGAATGGATTTTGAAATGTGGTTTAACAAGGCTGTGAGGGAAAATGATCCCGACTATCGTCATGATTATGAGGGCGCGGATGATATGCCGGCGCACATAAAGGCATCGCTTCTCGGGCCCTCGCTAATGATTCCGGTGACAGAGGGACGGTTAGCACTCGGTACCTGGCAGGGTATTTATCTTTGCGAGCATCGTGACTATGGAGGAAGTCGTCATCTTATGCTGAGCGTGTGGGGGCAGTAAGCATGATCCTTTGAAAACTGTGGTACGGTTTTGGATGATTTTTCTGCTCATACCCTGCATTATGAATAAGGAAAAAATCTATAAAACCGCTCCCCATGCCTTGGCTTCCTTCATCAGGAAAGCCTCCGTAATATTTGCTGATAAGAGTAAAACCCGTAGTCGTTTGTCGGCGGCATTGATGAAGGCGAAAGAGAATCGCTCTCAGCTTGATCGTGTATGGGCACAGTTGATGTTATTCTTCGATATTGTTCGCGACTATGCCAACGGTACGTATCGCGATATTCCGTTAAGCTCCGTCCTTTCCATCTTCGGCGCTATTTTGTATTTGCTTTCTCCTATCGATATCGTGCCTGATTTTCTCGCTGTGATGGGTTTCTTTGACGATGCTTTCGTTATTGGATTGGTCATCAAAAAGGTGGGGCACGAGCTGCAGCGTTATGAGGATTGGAGGATTAATCAGGCGAAGCAAGCGTCTGCTTCAGCTATTTCTTCCGAAGATCTTATACAAGTTCAAAAGAACTGAAGCCATCAGTTTTAACCTGTCTAGCCTCGCTTGTTTACAAGATACCGAGCGTCATTAGTCATCGTATTGTAGATGTTAATGCAATTATATTGCTTTTGATATATTGCGTCTTACCTTGTGAGAAAATTCTATGATGGGCACCCTTTTTAGTGTCCGATAAATTAAATGCGATGAAACAACATTATGATGCGATTATAATAGGCGGCAGCTATGCCGGATTGGCGGCAGCGATGTCTTTGGGGCGCGCCATACGCAACGTTCTTGTGATTGATGATGGTAAGCCTTGTAACAGGCAAACGCCTTTCTCTCATAATTTTCTTACCAGAGATGGCGAGACGCCTTCTGCAATTGCTTTGGCGGCGAGGGAGCAGCTGAAATACTATGACTCGGTAAGTTTTATGAATGAGCGCGTTGTGCAGGTTGAAAAAGCGCATGATGGCTTTGACGTGATTACAGACGATGGCAAAGCTGTTTTAGGCGATGCGCTTTTGTTTGCTACAGGAATACGGGATATTTTGCCTGATATCAATGGCGTAGAAGCTTGCTGGGGGATTTCGGTCTTGCATTGTCCTTATTGTCATGGATATGAATTTCGTAAACAGGAAACCGCGATTTTAGCCAATGGCGAGGATGCTTTTCATTTAGCAAAATTGCTAAGCCAATGGACCGATCGCCTTACTATTTTCAGTAACGGGCCTTCTTTGTTAGATCAAGAGCAGCGGGCGCTTATAAGGTCTCTGAATATAGCTATTGTTGAACTGGGTATAGCAGGTCTGCAGCACGTGAATGGACACGTTAATGCTTTACTTATGGACAATGGTGAGTCGCATGTTGTTCATGCCGCGTATACGCGGCCCAAATTTCAGCAATCATCAGAACTACCATTCGCCCTGGGATGTGAGGCCTTAGCAAGCGGCCATATTAAAGTTTCGGGGTTTGGCGAGACATCCGTCCCTGGAATATATGCTGCTGGCGATAACTGTTCTCCTATGCGATCGGTAGCGAATGCTGTGGCCTCCGGAACGGCTGCGGGCGCTTTTATAAATATGTTCTTGATTGATAGGAAGCTAGCCTTGCTGTAATGCGTAACGTCCGCATGAAGAATTCTGAGTGCCTGGAGATTTTGGTACGATCCGAAAACAAATCACCCGACAAGATTTGTTATTATGGATTATGGGGTACGATAAAAAAACTTCTCTAACCGGATTTTCTCGAAAGGTTTGGATCACTTTGGGCATCATAGCGTTGCTCGTAATTCTTATTTTTATACTTAAAGCGGCCTTCAATGTACTGTTGATGATCTTCGCGGGTTCGCTCATCGCCATATATTTTCATGGCTTCGCTGATCTTATACAGCGTAAATTGCGCATTAAAAGGAAATGGTGCCTGCTGCTGTCGGTGGGACTTACTTTCATTATTTCGGGACTGCTCTTGTGGTTCCTGGGTGCCAAAATTTCTGATCAGGCTGGAAATATGGCTAAGGAGCTGCCTGAGCTGGTTTCGCAGGCGGAAGCGAAACTTCAGGCAAGCTCCTTCGGCAGGAAGCTGCTGTATTCAATTTCGGGAAATAACAGTCAGAAGTTAATGAATTCCTTCCAGCAGATATTTCGCACGAGCTTCGGCGTCATTGGCGATTTCTATATCATCATCTTTGTCGGGATCTTTTTCACCATAAACCCTGATATCTATAAATCCGGGGTTCTTCGTATTATCCATCCTGAAGACCGAACAAAAGCACGTGAAATTATTGACAGGATAAGCTTGACCTTGAAAAATTGGTTGAAGGGCATGCTTATCGCCATGGTGTTAATCGCCTTGTTATCATTCATCGGCCTCACAATAAAAGGGGTACCCATGGCGCTGGCGCTTGCGGTAATGGCGGGAATTCTGAACTTTATTCCAAATTTTGGTCCGCTGATAGCGATGATACCTGCCGTGCTTATCGGTCTTACGGTAAGCGTTAATACTGCTATTGTTGTCGCTTGTCTTTATATACTGGTGCAGGCTATAGAGAGTAATATCGTCACTCCAATGATTCAAAACGCCATGATCCGTATTCCACCTGCTTTAATAATTATTAGTCAGGTGCTGTTTGGTACCTTAATGGGCGGATTGGGAGTGATCTTTGCCACTCCCTTACTAGCGGTAATTCTTGTTCTGGTGGATGAGCTGTATGTTAAGCGTATCGAGCGGGACGAAAATGCCTTGCCGCAGGAGGCTTCCTCTGAAGATGTCGCGGCTAAGTATGAATAAACATTGCTTTTAGGTGATTTGATGTCAATGCGTATTGTTTAATTTTGCCGTTTTGCAACGTCTGATTATAATATGCACTATTCTTTTTGGCACAACTTGGGTATTGATGATCTGGCAGGGGTAAAGGAGTTTTTGGATAGTAAGATCTATCAGTATAATAATCCTAACTTCATCGAAAATGATCCAGTGTGTATTCCTCATGGTTTTTCCCGACAGCAGGATATCGAAATTATGGGATTCTTTGCGGCTATCCTCGCCTGGGGACAGCGAAAGACTATCATCAATAAGTGCCGGGAGCTTAGCGCGCGTATGGATAATGCGCCCTTTGATTTCGTTATGCATCACCGGGAGCTCGATTTGAAACATTTGCTGGGATTTAAGCATCGTACTTTTAACGATACGGATCTTCTTTATTTCATATCATTCTTCAAATATCATTATAGTACTCATGCCTCACTGGAAAGTGCCTTCAGTAGCGCTGGCGATGGCTCCTCTAATGTGGAGAGCATGCTTAACTATTTCCGCTCTTATTTTTTCAGCCTGCCAGATTTTCCATTGCGCACGCGCAAACACATTACAGCCCCTTCGCAGAAAGCTACCTGTAAACGACTCAACATGTTCCTCCGCTGGATGGTTCGCCATGATGATTGTGGTGTTGATTTCGGAATATGGAAGAGAATTACGCCAGCGGAGCTGATGTGCCCTTGCGATTTGCACGTGGATCGGGTGAGCCGAAAACTGAAGCTTATTCAGCGAAAGCAAACGGATTGGAAGACTGTTATTGAGCTTACTGATATGTTGAAGAGCTTTGACCCTCTGGATCCGGTAAAATATGATTTTGCCTTGTTTGGACTAGGTGTCGAAGAAAAGCTGCATGATAAACTCATATAGATATCATTAGCTATATTTTATAGATATAGACGCTTTTATCTATGGCTCTAAACAGCCATATAGAAACTTTATATTAATTTTGTTGACTGCGTTATTTGATGCAGCGTGATCTCAAACGTGAATTATGGATGCTTTGGCTTTCAATACAGATACTATCGTAGCTCTTGCTACACCGAATGGCAGCGGCGCAATCGCGGTAATCCGCCTGTCGGGTCCGCAGGCCATAGCGATTATAAATGAGGTGTTTCCTGCTAAGGATTTGGCAAGTCAGCCGTCGCACACGATACATTTCGGAACGATACGCGATGGGGCGAGAATTATTGATGAAGTGTTGGTAGCTCTTTTTGTGGCTCCACATTCCTATACCAAAGAGAACGTTGTTGAGATCTCGACGCATGGTTCTGCATTTATTATAGAACAGGTGATCGCTCTGCTAATCAGAAAGGGAGCACGTGCGGCGCGGCCTGGGGAGTTTACGCTTCGCGCGTTCATGAACGGAGCGATGGATCTTTCGCAAGCGGAGGCGGTTGCCGATCTCATCGCTTCTAATTCTAAGGCTTCGCATCAGGTGGCCATGAATCAGATGCGGGGAGGCTTTTCTTCTGAGCTGAAGACGCTCCGGGAGGAGCTGATAAATTTTGCCTCTTTGATAGAGCTTGAACTTGACTTTTCTGAAGAGGATGTAGAGTTTGCTAATCGTGATCAGCTGGCATCCTTAATTGTGCGCATTGATCGGGTTTTACAGGGACTGATCAGCTCGTTCGAGCAGGGGAATGTCTTGAAGAATGGTGTGCCCGTTGTCATCGCCGGGAAGCCGAACGCGGGTAAGTCGACCTTGCTAAATGCGCTTTTGAATGAGGAAAGGGCTATCGTGTCGGAAATTGCGGGAACAACGCGCGATACCATCGAAGATGAAATTAGCATCAACGGCATCATCTTTCGCTTTATAGATACCGCCGGTATCCGCCAAACCGAGGATGTGATTGAAGCGAAAGGGGTGGAGCGAACGCTTGAGAAGATGAAGCAGGCAAAGCTTATCATCTATCTGTTCGAGCCGTCACAAAGTTTAGAAGAACTTCAGCAGCAGCTGAAGGATGCAGAGGTGCTTGGAATTCCGGTGGTGGCGGTGATGAACAAAACGGATCTTCTCAGCTCAGCTCAGCGCGAGGCATTAGCGTCTTTACCCTTAGTCTATATTACCGCTAAAAACAAGGAAGGCGTAGAGATGCTCAAAGAGGAAATTATTGTGCGGACAAATCTTCACAACCTCAATACAGACCATGTAATGGTTTCCAACATCCGCCACGTGGAAGCGCTGCAACATACCCGCGATGCGCTGGCTCGCGTAAATGACGGTATTGTGAACCCTGTAAGTTCCGATTTCCTGGCCATGGACATCAAGCAAGCCCTTCATTACCTCGGCGAAATCACCGGAACCGTAACCACCGACGACTTACTAGATAATATCTTCTCGAAGTTCTGCATCGGGAAGTAGTTGCGTATTACTTGAAACGATGCATTTTGAATTACACATGGTCCACCTGTTGGTGTTTTTGATAAAGCAGTTTATGGAAGTCGCTTTTGTTTTGAGGAATTGCTTTTGCGAGTTTATCAAGTGAAATGCAATATTATAATTTCTGTCATATGCACGAGGACGGAAATCTTACTAATGGAAAACCTCTTTTGTCAATGGCAGAGTGTTGGATGATGGTATGAGATGAAGAATAAGCCAATAATTTTAGATTTGTAATGATGATGGATAAAAAAGAACCTATTTCTATGGTCGAAGTTTAGTTTAAAGGCTTTATAGATACTAAGCGACCGAAAGACGAGGAAGTGCGTAAGCAATTGGATTTTGGTTATTCGTTGGATGGCCAAACTGCCCTACTATTTGAGATCAGACCGCAATGGAATGATCCAACAAATATTTCAGAATTACCCTTTGCGAAACTTCGCTTCATTAAATCTTCTAAAAGATGGAAACTCTACTGGATGCGTGGATCAGGTAAATGGGAATCGTAAGAACCGAGTCCGGAAAGCGGCGACTTATAAGAATTGTTTACAGAAATTGCCCATGACGCTTATGGCTGTTATTTTAGATAACTAATGGTTTTGCTGCCTACATTCGCATAAGCGAACTACCACAACACGAACAAGAGCTATTCAGAAAGTGGCTTCTCGCTGATGGGCAAACACGGCTAGTAATTGAAGAAGAGACTCATCCTCTGGATTGTGCCTATCCTTGGGATTACGAGGAAAATTAAATCCAAATGCTACTCATTTGCTTTAAATTGATTTTTTCCTTTTTGCTGTAATTTAAATTCTCGAAACCTCACTGTAACCTCCCCTAAAAATGGG
>DKIV01000042.1:394-35304 GCA_002454425.1 Sphingobacteriaceae bacterium UBA6709 | reverse complement strand
ATGGAAGGGATGAACATCCGATCCGTCCAGCGATACAAAGGACACATCTGTAACCCATCTGTCCTATGCCACCCACAGCTCCTCCGGGCTCCTGCCTTTGGTTATTTTGGTTTTAGTTTTACAATATTAGTTTGCAGCGACTTTGAAAGCCTTCTGATGTCTGGGGCGTAAGCCTCGCATCAGAAGGTTTTTAAAGTCCTTTCAATGGATAAACCTACTGACAATCAAGCTAATTGTCAAGAGCGCCTCAGTCCCGAAACCAACAAATCAGCGATTCCATAAAACTGACCCGATGAAATATTTTTAAACTTTTTTTCAGCTCAGCAGGTAATCATACCCGAGAGGCAAACCAACTCCCAACCAACTCCCAATACCCTTAACCGGTACCCTGCACCACCCCCAAAACAANNCTAAACCAGGTCAGGGAGTGGGCTAGGTATGGTCTTTTTAGGGTGATGCTTAAGCAACATGAATACGCTGTCTATAACCTGCCTAGAAGCAATCTTTAACCAGGTATGACAGACGATGGTAGGAGCAGAGAAATAACCACAAGGTATTCAATCTAGAGAAATCTCATTTTAAGCGGTATTGTAAGAGTGTAATTATACATGCGGAGTCGTACTTTTGGCTTTTTATAGATTTTATTCATGTTTTCTAGATTTAGGATAGGAGATGAGATCTTGCGTGTTATATATGTTCTATATTGATCTATCATTTTGCAGATAAATGAAGATGGCTTTTAGAATAGTATTTAATCTATTATTTAGGAGAGTGCCCAGTTGAAAAAAAGAGTAGAGGATCTGATGCATTTGTTGCGTCTGATGTATAGACAGCTTACGGAAGGCAGGCAGCATATGGCCGCTCGTATTGATCAGTGCGAGGTGGTTATATCTGTTTTTTTAGCCATCACGGTGGGGCACATTTGGGGTGTTCATCATGTCGGTTGGGCTGCATTCAGTGGTTATATGGTAATGCGGGGGCATGTGCGGGAAAGCGCGTTACGTGGGTTTCTGCGGGTGATGGGTTCGATAGTTGGTGCGCTTTTGGCGGTGGCCTGTTCGCATATCGCTTATGGGAATCTATATTTCTATACCGGAGCACTGTTTGTGGTGGCCCTATTGTCTTTATATTTTGCCCTTACGCTGAGCCGCGGATATGTATGGTTGTTTACAGGGTTGACATTTGGGCTGGTGTTGATCGGAGGATTGGTGCACGGGGAGGATACCGTTAAGTATTTTGCTTATTCGAGGGTGTTGGAGGTGTTTATCGGGACTTCGTGTTGCGTGCTCGTGAGCCTGGCATCTACCTACCTGGTTAAGGTTCCATACCTGGGACGCGACTACTATATGCCTAAAAAAAGTTCGGGAGATAAGTTGATGTGGCATCGCTATAGTGCGATCCATGCCTTGGAGGGCGCGATAGCTATAGCGCTGATTCCCTCAGTATGGCAGGTCTTCCGGATAGAATCCCTATCACAGTCATCTGTAACTATTCTGTTGGTGCTGATGGTTCCTATGGCGGAAACCGCCGATCGTCAAGCCGCCTCGCGTAAGATCGTGCACCGCTTTTTTGGTTGCTTGTGTGGTGGAACAGTCGCGTCCGTTTTTCTGATCATCGGCGCCAAGAGCTTGATCATAACCTACCTGGGAGTAGCCTTAGGGGTTTACATTGGAAGGCGAATTGAGAACGGACATCTTAAGATCAAATATTTGGGCACACAGTTTACACTTGCGATGCTTGTGGTGTTGGTGCCCGATACTATTGAGCATATCAGTACCGCCACGGGATGGGGCCGTCTTAGTGGCATTTTTGTCGGCATCGCTATTTTAGAACCTGTAAGATTTGTAACACTTCGGTTGCTGCATTACCGGGAAGGGAAGGCCTGACTGCTATTCTAAAAATTTAGTGTCAAGTGTTGTGCCGCAATGCGCGCAAAAATTATCGCTAGCGCTATGAATGGTAGCATTACAACGAGGGCACTTACGTTTGGCGTCCTCGGTAGCGCGCGCCATTTCCACAGACACAATGCCCGTAGGTACGGCGATGATGCCATATCCAATAATCATAAGAATACTGGCCAATAATTGTCCTAGCGGGCTATGCGGAGAAATATCGCCGTAGCCAACCGTGGTGATGGTAACGACCGCCCAATAAATAGATATGGGAATGCTGGTGAATCCGCTTTTGTCGCCTTCGATGATGTACATCAGGGTCCCGATGATCGTTACCAATGTGACGACGCTTGTCAGGAAAACACTGATCTTGTAAAGACTTGCTTTTAATGCGGTTTTCAGGATGTTCCCTTCATAGGTGAAGCGACTTAATTTCAATATTCTAAATACGCGCAACAGTCGGATGGCCCGAATGACGATGAGGTACTGGCCGCCGGAAATGAAGATGCTGAGGTAACCGGGGATAATTGCCAGGAGATCTATGAGTCCGTAAAAAGAGAAGATATATCTGCTCGGCCTGGGACTGCTATACACCCGCAATCCATATTCAATAGTAAACAGCAAGGTAAATATCGCTTCGGCGACGTGAATTACCGCAGCGTACCTTGCACGGAAACTGGCAACGCTTTCCATGCATACGGAAAAGATGCTCAGAAGAATAACGATCAACAGGAGGAGATCAAAGAGTTTTCCTGCCCGGGTATCTGAACGAAAAATGATACGGTGTAACGTTTTTTGCCTTGCGCTTTGCATGAATGTTAATATTTGAGGTTTTATAATTCACCAGATCCCTACCTTATTCGGGAATCGGTTTCTTACCTATGTGTCTGTTCAGCTGTTCCATGATAGGGGCAGCGGTAAGACCGTGTACCGCGACGGATAGCATCAGCGTAAATGCCAGCGTTGTCCAAATATAATCTTGCTTAGCGAAGAAATGTTCCTCCATGGCAAAAGAGATATAATAGATTGAGCCAACACCCCGGATGCCCAGAAAGCTGATCGCCAGCCTTTCCTTTCTTTGAGTCGGCGTCCAGCATAAGGATAAATATGCTGCCAGGGGGCGTATCATCAGAATGAACAAGCACGCGAAGACAACGATCTGCCAATTGATGTCTTTTAACAAGCCTTGAGTTATTGCACCTCCAAAGAATAGCAGAAGCATGCTTAATAATAGCCGCTCGATCTGGTCGGTAAATGAATGCAATTCACGGTGATACTTATTCCCCTTTTCAAAATGTCGGAAAGATATCGCGGCGATGAAGACGGCTACAAAGCCATAGCCATGCGCGACTTCGGTGAAGCCATAACAAAATAATGTTAAGGAAATAGCAATGAACCCATCGGTTGGCTTGAGTAATCTCCAGCGTTCAGAAACTTTGAACACCATAAAGCCTGTAAGCTTTCCGCATAACCAGCCTATCAGCGTGCCGACAGCAATCTTATAGAGTAAGTGGTAGCTAAACCATTCAAGAATATTTACTTCCTTGCCGGCCTGCTGAATGGCTAACAGGATTGCCAGCCATACAAAGGGGAAGGCCATGCCGTCATTTAATCCCGCTTCCGCGGTAAGCGAAAATCTGCTTTCAGACCTCAGTTTTTCATGCGGAGGGCCAACCTGTACGTCGGCGGCTAAGACGGGATCGGTAGGAGCAAGCGCCGCGGCGAGGAGCAGGGCGGAGGGTAAGGAGAACTGTAGCAGAGAAATACCGAGCAAGGTAATGGCCCCTATACACAGCAGCATGGTAATGCTTACCAGCCGGAGCGGGATCTTCCAGGTGCGGAAGCTGAAAGGCCTGTCAAGCTTGATGCCCGCGCCCATCAAGGAGACGATAACGATCAGTTCTGTAAAATGTGTTACCAGTGCGGGTTGCTGGTGTGGGTCGGGATTTGGTAAGAATTGCGGAAAGAGGCTGTACAGGAGAGCGCCAAGTATGACGTATATTAATGCGTAAGAAATATTAATGCGACTGGCAAGCTTCGGAATGAATGCCATTCCGAAACTTGCGATGCCCATCATGAGTACTACAGTAATATATTTATCCATTTGCGAGCCTTTCAGTTCCCAACAGATGTAGCATTCATAATGTTTAGCAGACGAGGATGAGACTGCCCCCTGCCTGTTATCTTATAGTTGTCGCAGGATAATATCTACGGCTTTTTTCAGTTGCGGATCTTCGTCTTTGACACGGTCTTCCACAGTGTTTTTTATGTCGATATCAGGGCTGACGCCATGCATTTCCAGGTCGTTGCCATCGAGGGTATAACAGCCCCATGCCGGCACCCTGTATGTTGAGCCGTCCACAAGTTGTTTCGCTGAAGTGAAGATGATCCAGCGATAAGTTTCTGTACCGACGATAGTTCCGAGTTTGAGCGCCTTAAAGCCGGCGGCAGTCATTTCAGCATCACTCAGCGATTGTTCATTTATGAGCAATACCAGCGGCTTCCCGGCGGGGCCAAAGTTACTTTGAGGTGCTTTTTGCCCTTCGCGGTACTGCCATTGAAGGTAGGGGCGCTGAGAGAGAAAGCGAAGCACTTCGTCATGAACGTTGCCTCCCGTATTGTAGCGCAGATCGAGGATGAGTCCCTCTTTATTGTTCTCGTCACGCGCCATTTCCTGTAGGAACCTATTCAGCTCGGAGCTTCCCATGTTTTTCATGCAGGTATAAGCTACTCTGTTATTACTGAACTGCCTTACTTTGGTACGATTCGCTCTTATCCACTCATCATAAAGTAAATCTTTGAACGCGGCACTTGTGATTGGGCGAATGCTGACATCGTGCTCTTTGCCATTGCGCTGTACCCGTAATGTTAGTTCCTGCATCAGCGAGGGAGAGGTAAAAAGAGCGTCGCGGTCACTGTTCTTATCGACGCGGGTTCCATTCACAGCAACCAGAAGATCGCCAGCCTTCACGTCGATATTAGAGTGACTCGCGGGGCTATTTGCAGCAACATGATCAATTTTGAAGGGATTATTCTGATCGAAAATAATGCCCGTTTCATTACTTACGAAGTTAAAAGGATGTTGTTCTTCACTACCGTTGGTACTGAAGCCCAGGTGTGAGGCGTTAAGTTCTCCCAGCATATCGTTCAAAAGCACGCGCAAGTCAGCGCGTGTATTTAAGCCGCTGAGGTAGCGTTCATATTTTTCCTTTACGGACTGCCAGTTTATGCCGTGGAATGTGCTATCATAAAAGTTTTCCTCTATGCCCGCCCATGTTTCATAGAACATCTGCCTGAATTCACTTTGCAAGTTACGGTTAAATTTTGTGCTGATAGCTGTTTTATCGAGCTTGTTACTCTCCAGGCTGTATTTCTGAATCGATGAGCCGCTGAGCACGTACAGCTTTCCGTTGCTGTCAAACAATTGTGCCATGCCGCCATCGGCGACCTTCTCCGTTTTTCGTTCCTCAAAAGGTTCCTCTGTAATACGGTAGGTGCTATATTTTCCCTCATGGTCTGATGCGAAAAATATATACGTTTTGTCGGCCTTGCTGAATATGACGGGATTGGATTGCGTTCCGGCGCCGGGACTAACCCGACTGATCCTGTCAGAGAGATTCTCGATATCGATGCTGACGATATTGGGCTTAATGAGCTTTGCGGGTTTCCTGGCTTTTCCGGCAGCAGTATCCTTCTTTGTCTGGACGGTATCGTTAAATAGTTCGTCAAACTTCTTCATGCGGAAAGGCTCCTCGTCATTGTTGAGCGCGAGTCGATATATTTTGCTTTGTTGTGCTCCCATGGGATAGGATGGCTTTGTGCGGTTGCTGGCAAAGTATATGTATTTGCCATCGGGCGACCAACAGGGGTTTGATTCAGAGACTCCGGTATTGCTAAGATTGATCGTGCGCTTGTCGGCAAAGTGATAGACGAAGATGTCCTCTTCGAAGTTGCGCATGGCAGTGAATAACACATAGGCATCATCAGGTGAGAACGACGGCGTTGAATTGTATAGCGCCCAGATTTCATCTTTGACGATCGTGGTACTTTTCAGGGTATTAAGATCCATGACCCTCACTTCATCGCGTCCGCTTAGATAAACCGCCTTACTGCGCGTTTTATTGAAGGATATGTCGCGATTGTTGCGAGCGTCATTGCTAAGTTGTGTGGTTCCGGCAACGCCGTCAGCCCTGCGGATAAACCAGTTCTGGTATCCCTTCCATGTTTGTGAAAATAAAACCCTCAGGTTGTCTTTCATCCATTTTACCTCCATGATCCGCTCGCCCGTGGAGGGCATCTTGCGGATGAACTTTCCATCGATATCACTGATGAAAAGTTCGCCCCGGGAAACAAAGGCAAGTTTTTTTCCATCCGGAGAAACATCAAAATAGCTGATGTTTCCGCTGGCGTTAAATTCCTTTTCCTTATTAAGAACCTTGCTTATGCTGATCTGTATCGCAGGCTGATTTACCTTGCCACTAGATACATCGTACAGGTAGAGCTGATAATCTTTTTCGAAGACAATTTTATTGCCTTGCGCGCATACAAAGGGACGCTTTATTGATTCTTTGAAACGAGTAAGCGCTTTACGATCTCCGTTATTAAAGGTAAAGAGATTATATTCATCGGTACCCTCATCTGAGGCAAAGTAAATGTTGCCATTTTTGTCTACCGTGGCCCAGAAATCTTTGCCCGGATAAGTAGTGTGTTGTTTAAAGCTCTTCGTCTTGGGGCTGTATCCGAGGATGTCAGGGTTAAAAGATCCCTTATACCTTTTTCTGTTTGCGGCCATGTAGCTTTCCCAGGAGTTGTTAAAGAGGAGTTCTCCTGAAGGGGTTTCTGTCATGCCATGGATATAATTAAAATAATGCGGAAATACGCGCGTAGCGGTACCTCCCGAGATATTGACCTTGTAGCTGCTGAACCTGTTATAACGTGATGATGTGAAATAGATGTTCTTGCTGTCCCAACTCCAGCTATCTACTTCATCTACAGCCTCATGATGAGTAAGCTGTCGAATTTCGCCACCTTTTAAAGGCATCATGTAAACGTCCATATTTCCATTTTGGTTGGAAGAAAATGCAAGCCATTGACCATCAGGTGAAATACGTGGGCATATTTCGTTGCCATCCATTGCTGTGAGACGAAGTGCTGTGCCGCCGTCCGAAGGTACCTGCCATAGATCGCCATCGAAGCTGAAAACAATTATGTTG
Organism: Sphingobacteriaceae bacterium UBA6709; assembly: GCA_002454425.1. Taxonomy (GTDB): domain Bacteria; phylum Bacteroidota; class Bacteroidia; order Sphingobacteriales; family Sphingobacteriaceae; genus Arcticibacter. Next base: position 28,199 of record DKIV01000042.1, on the reverse strand, counting down.
CCATCTGGGCTTAATGTGGGGTACGATAAAAAGGAGGGTTGTTGGGCGAGCGTGCTGCTATTAAAGCTTAAAATTAGAATGGCGAAGCATAAAAGTCTGTTCATGTTGTGAAGCTGTTTTTCTGGAGGTGATATCAGTAAAGCAAATGTGTGAATTTAGTTAAAAAACATATGGATAAGGTGAATTTTAGTAAATTATGAGAGTTTTTGGGTGTTTATCTTGCTGTGTCATGTTGTGCTTGGGCGCGATTGAAGGGGTGTGGGTGTTTTTTGTAGCTTAATTGTTAAGTTGAAGGTCTTTTGTAAGGTAGATGGTTCCTTAATTAGGGTGAATTAGCTGATTGGGGTGTTTTAAGGTGTTATGTTGACGCTTAAGTGGCTTGGGAAAGCACTTGTTTTGAATAAGCGTGTTCGGGATTTAAAAAAATGTAGAGAATAATATTTATGAGTGAAACTACGACCTTTAAACCATCATTAAGATTGGTGGATGCTACTATGCTTGTCGCCGGCAGTATGATTGGTTCCGGAATATTTATCGTTAGTGCTGATATAAGCAGAAATGTGGGCAGTGCGGGTTGGTTAATATTCGTTTGGCTGATCACCGGATTTATGACGCTTACAGCGGCGATGAGTTATGGGGAACTGAGCGCGATGTTTCCGAAGGCGGGGGGGCAGTATGTGTATCTTAAGGAAGCTTATAATCCATTAATAAGCTTTATGTATGGATGGAGTTTCTTTACCGTTATTCAGACGGCAACCATTGCCGCGGTGGGAGTAGCATTCGCTAAATTTACCGCTTATATTTTTCCCGTTTTTAGTGAGAATGATATCGCGCTCGATCTAACATTTATTACGATATCTCCGGCTCAGCTGTTGTCGATCGCAGTGATTGTATTGCTGACCTTTATAAATACCAAAGGTGTAAACGGAGGTAAGATTATTCAAACGGTGTTTACCTTTACGAAGCTGTTAAGTCTGATAGGCTTGATTGTCTTTGGCTTGTTTGCGCTGAAAGCCGATGTTTGGAATGCTAACTGGACTGATATCTGGAACATTCATCGGATAGGCACAGACGGCGGTATTGCCGATTATACCGGTATGGCGGTATTGGGTGCGGTCGCTGCCGCCATGGTAGGATCGATTTTTAGTAGTGATTCATGGAATAATGTGACTTTTATTGCCGGGGAAGTAAAGAACCCAAAGCGTAATATAGGACTGAGTCTCGCGCTTGGTACCCTGATCGTAACGGTGGTGTACATAGCCACGAATTTGGTATACACCGGAGTTTTGTCTATGCAGGAGATCGCTTTATCAAAGAATGATCGTGTTGCGGTTGCGGCCTCGCAGGTGATCTTCGGGAGCGCCGGCACCTATATCATCGCGGTGATGATTATGATTTCAACTTTTGGATGCGATAACGGAATTATTATGTCTGGCGCCCGCGTTTACTATTCGATGGCAAAGGATGGCCTTTTCATTCGACGGGTGGGCACGCTTAATAAGAATGCTGTTCCTGAATTTGCTTTATGGTTGCAATGTGTGATAGCATCGCTCTGGTGCCTTAGCGGCAAGTATGGGGATTTGCTGGATATGATTTCTTTCGTGGTTGTGGTTTTTTATATGCTGACCATTGCCGGGATTTTTATACTAAGGAAACGGCGCCCGGATATTGAGCGTCCGTATAAGGCTTTCGGCTATCCCTTGCTCCCTATCCTTTACATTGTTATGGGGATGGCATTTTGTATTCTGCTGATATTTTTTAAGCCTAATTATACCTGGCCGGGTTTAATCATCACGTTGTCGGGTATACCGGTTTATTACCTGATCCGGCGACTTGAGAATAAGGCTATGCGGCAAGGTTAAGCTGATGACAAAGGACCCGGGCTCTATAAGGCTCGGGTCTTTTCTTTAAGCCATCTATCCTCATCCGGCGAAAGCTGCGGCGAGAGGGAGCGATAAACATGTTCGTGATAACTGTTTAGCCAGTTTATATGCTTGTTTGATAACATGCCTTTGTCTATTAAGGAAGTATCTATGTGTGCCAGGGTAAGCGTTTCAAAACCTACAAATGCAGCGAATTCAGTGTTGCCTTTGCTTACCGCAAGGGTGAGGTTCTCAATACGAATTCCATATTTTTCAGGGCGATAAATGCCGGGCTCGATAGAGGTAATCATGCCTTCCTGAACGGCAACCTGTACATTTGCCGGGCCTATATTTTGAGGGCCTTCGTGTACGTTGAGGTAGGAGCCGACGCCATGACCTGTGCCATGTCCGTAATTTATCCCATGTTCCCACAGAGGCCGGCGGCATAGGGCGTCTATCTGATAACCAAATGTGCCTTCGGGGAAGATGGCTGTTGTTCCCTCAATTAAGGCCATCAATACCAATGTGTAGTCCTTTTTTGCCTGTTCGGGAATCTCTCCGAGAGGTAGCATACGCGTGATATCAGTGGTGCCGTAAAAATATTGCCCTCCGGAATCGAATAAGAATAGCCCTTCGGGATGAAGTCGGGTATCGGTCTGTTCGTCCGGGGTGTAATGAGGGAGGGCCGCGTTGGCGCCATATCCGGCAATGGTGGCGAAGCTAGGACCGGCGAAGTTGGGCTGTTGGGCGCGGAATGCTGTTAACTGTGCGGCCGCGGAAAGCTCTGTGATTGTTGAGGATGCTATATTTTCTTCCAGCCATTTACAGAAGCGGGTGATGGCGATGCCGTCCTTTCGCATCGCATCTTTCATGTTTTGAATCTCTATCGGGTTTTTTATAGCCTTAAGAAATGCTACCGGACTCATGCTCTCCATGATTTTAAGCTGTGAGCTAAGCAGTCTGTATAAATGATAATTCGTTTTCTGTGGATCGAGAATGATGGTCTTTTCTTGCTCCAAATGAGATAGCGTTTCTGCAATACTGTGGTATTCAAGTATTGTTACCCCTTGATTGAGAAGTGTTTCAGTGTCTTCGACGCTTAACTTGTTTTTGTCGATGAATAAGATTGCTTCTGTAGGCTTTATAAGAGCGAAGCTAAGAACGACAGGATTGTAGCTCACGTCTTGGCCCCGCATATTGAATAACCAGGCGACTTCGTCAAGGGAGGACGTTAACAGGTAGTCGCTTTTGCGCTTTAGGAGTTCATTGCGTACTGAGCGGATTTTTGTCGCTATGCTTGCGCCAGCGTCACTCGATGGTATAAGCCAGGATTTTTCCTGTGGCAGAGCCGGGCGTACCGGCCACAACATACCAGGAATGTCGATATGTAGGGTTTTAATTACCTTGTGCGAAAGCTCTTGTTGTATCTTTTTGCCAAGCCATGCTGCTAGTACTCGATCGTCATAGGCAATGGTCGAGTTGCTTTTTAAATGCTCTCCCAGCCAGTCGATGTATTCAGGCGTATGTTGTACCTTTAAGGGCACCAGCTCAAATCCGCTGCCTTTCAGCTGTTTCGGTGCCTGTTGAAAATAGCGGAAGTCAGTCCATAAGCCTGCAAAGTCAGGGGTTATCACCAAGGTGCCTGCTGAGCCGGAGAATCCGGAAAGATAGTATAGTGCCTTGTAATGTTCAGGAACATATTCGCTGATGTGAGTATCCGTGGCTGGTATGATGCAAGCATCAATGTTGAGTTCAGCCATTATGGCTCTTAAAGATTTTAACTTATTCATGGCATGCAAAAACAGGTCTAAGCTAATGGTTTTTTACGCGAAAAATATTGGAGCGATTAACTTTTACTTGCCAGATTTTAACCTTGCACCATCTGTTAATATCCTATAGTTAATAGTGAAAATATTAGTATTAAATTTAACTTTTCGCTCTTAAGTTTGACCTTATCCACCATTTGCCTTAAACTTTTAGTTATAAAGATGTTCATAAAAAAAATCAGTCTGCTCGCGACGTTGTTCGTTGTTGTTGCTCCGGGAATATTAAAAGCTCAGGAGAAGGGCGCGCGCCTTTATACGCACGCCGATAGTTTACGGGGAAGTATTAATAAAGAACGCGCGTGGTGGGATGTTCAGCGGTATGACATTGTCGTAAAGCCCGACTATAAGGAGAAGACGACATCGGGAGAGAGTGTCATCACCTATAAAGTGCTTAGCGCTAATAAAACAGGGAGAATGCAGATTGATTTGCAGAAGCCGCTGAATATTGATACCGTGCTTTTAAATGGCGTAACACCCTTGTCGTTTACACGGGAGGGGAATGCCTGGTACGTAGATGTTCCGGGGCAACAAAAAATTAATAGTGAACACACCTTGAGGATTGTGTTTTCAGGGACCCCGCAAGAGGGGGTGCGTCCTCCCTGGATTGGCGGATGGACTTTTGCGCAGGACTCTCTGAAGAGACCCTGGATGACGATAACCTGTCAGGGGCTTGGCGCTTCGGTATGGTATCCTTGTAAAGATCACCAGTCGGATGAGCCCGATAAGGGGGCCTCGCTTACGATGATCGTTCCGGATACGCTTGTTGCTGTAGCTAATGGAAAATTGATTTCTGTAAATGGGGCAGGGGCGGGCTTGAAGGCTTATAAATGGAGTGTAGTAAGTCCTATAAATAACTACAATATCATTCCCTACATAGGTAAGTATGTGCATTTTGATGATTCGTACGCAGGCGAGAAAGGAAAGCTGAATCTCGACTTCTGGGTGCTGGACTATAATCTGAATAAAGCGAAGGCTTATATGCCCGGGGAGGTGAAGCGTATGCTTAAAGCATTTGAGTATTGGTTTGGTCCGTATGCTTTCTATGCCGATGGATATAAACTTGTAGATGCCCCTCATACAGGAATGGAACATCAGAGCGCTATCGCTTACGGTAATTGGTATAAGCCGGGCTACCGCATGAAAGATGGCTCGGGTACTGGCTGGGGAATGCGCTGGGACTTTATTATCGTGCATGAAAGCGGACATGAGTGGTTTGGTAATAATATCACCAGTAATGACCTTGCCGATATGTGGATCCATGAAAGCTTTACTAATTATTCTGAAACGCTATACGTCGATTATCATTTTGGGGAAGCCGCTGGCAACGCCTACAATGTAGGAATACGGCGAGGGATCAATAACGACGCACCCATTATTCCCGCTTACGGCGTAAATGCTCAGGGAAGTGGCGACATGTATCCGAAAGGAGGCAATATGTTGCAGACTATTCGTCATAGCATGGGAAATGACGAGCTGTTCCGATCAATACTGCGAGGGTTAAACAAAGAGTTTTATCATAAGACAGTAGATGCGAAGCAAATTATTGATTATGTATCTGCTAAGGCTGGATATAACTATTCACCTGTCTTTGACCAGTATTTACGTAACGTGACGATTCCGGAGCTGGAGTTGACATTCAATAAAGACTCAAGTGAGGTTTCTTACAAATGGAAGAATTGTAGCAGGGACTTTAACCTTCCGCTGATCTTAAAAAAGGGAGATCGCAAGCTGAAGATTATCCCCGGATATACTGTTAAACGATTGAAAATTAAGCCTGACGATATAGAGCTGCTGAATAAAGAAGCAATAATGAATATGTATTATATCAGCGTACGTTAATGAAAACTTTGACCTTTAAGTCTGCATTTATAATCCCTCTTGTGCTTGTATTTACTGTGTCGTTAAGGGCGCAATTGCCAGCATATAAGCCTGATGCCGCGGAGTTGTTAGTCTCATACAAGCGAGCGGCGCGACTGGATTCAATGGTAAAGATCGGAGTTTTTAAGGCAGATGTTAAGCCACATTGGATATCGGGAACACAGCAGTTTTGGTACCGTAATAATCTAAAAGGCGGCACTGCGCAGTATTGGCTCGTAAACGCGTCAACGGGTTCCCGGAAAGAGGCTTTTGATCATGATGCTATGGCGCGTGCGCTGAGTGGAGCGCTGAGGAGATCAATCGCTGCTGAACAGTTGGATATTGAAGCGATAGATTTTTCAGCTTCCGGAGATCTTCGCTTGAAGACCTATGGTAAGTGGTATGAATTTGACGCCGGGAACGGCAGCTGTAAGCAGATTGTGAATGAAGGTTTTCAGGAATATGATATTAATAAGCCTCTGCAACAACGGAAGTATCGCTGGATGCATGCTACGCCCCGATCATTATCGCCCGATGGCAAGTGGAAGGCCTTTATACAAGAGGGGAACGTTTTTCTTAAAAGTGCGGCAGGAAAGGATACTGTGGTCCTAAGTCAGGACGGTACAGTGGCGAAACCTTATGGTGATTTTGTATGGAGTCCTGATGGGCGATACCTGGTTGCCTATCATATAAATCCTAAGAAGGATAAAAGTGTATATTACTTGCTTAGTTCGGTTTCTGGAACAACGAGAGCACAGCTTGAATCTCATCCTTACGCGCAACCGGGAGATGAATTCAGCGTGTATGAGATGTTTGTGTTTGATGTGGTTTTGAAGTCCTGCGTAAAAGTGAATGTAGAGGCGATCGATTTTTTTGGGGCTCCGGAATTACACTGGCGCCGGGGGCAGTCACGTTATTTTACTTTTGAGAAGCCCGATCGGGGGCATCAGCGATTTCGCGTTATAGAAGTTGATTGCGCGAACGGGGCATCGAGAAATGTTATTGATGAGCGTACAAACACCTTTATTTACGAGCAACGCATATTTACGCACTACCTTCCAGAGACACATGAAATTGTATGGTCCAGCGAAAAGGATGGTTGGCGTCATCTTTATATTACGGATGAACGGACGGGCAAAGAGCGGCAAATAACAAAAGGCAATTGGGTTGTTCGGGAAATTGATAGTATAGATAAGGTAAAACGTCAGGTGTGGTTTCGTGCCAGCGGCATGAATACCGCTGAGGATCCTTATTTTATTCATCACTACCGCATTGATTTTGACGGCAAGCGGCTGTTATGTCTTAATCCCGGGATAGGAAATCATCAGGTGAGTTTTTCTCCCGATCGTCGCTTTTTCATCGATACTTACTCACAGGTAAATGTGGCGCCGGTGAGCGAGCTTCGGCGTACGGCAGATGGTTCCAGAGTTGTGACCCTTGAGAGGGCAGATGCATCTTCGTTGAGAAGCCTGGGAATACGATTACCGGAAGTGTTCGTTGCCAAGGCCAGAGATGGCAGGACGGATATTTGGGGGGTAGTTTGTTTCCCTTCTACCATGGATGCAAGGAAATCGTATCCTGTTATTGAGAATATCTATGCGGGTCCTCAGGATTCTTTTGTTCCTAAAAGTTTCCTGCCGACAAGTGAAATGCAGAACCTTGCAGAGCTCGGTTTCATTGTTGTACAGATTGATGGGATGGGTACTGCCAACCGGTCGAAGGCCTTTCACGACGTATGCTGGAAGAACCTTGCTGATGCTGGTTTTTCTGACAGGATATTATGGATGCAGGCTATGGCCAGGAAGTATCCGCAGGCAGATATTACAAGAGTAGGTGTTTACGGCACTTCCGCCGGTGGGCAGAATGCCTTGGGCGCGTTGTTGTTTCATCCGGAATTCTATAAGGCCGCGGTGTCGGCATGCGGATGTCATGACAATCGTGTTGATAAGCAATGGTGGAATGAGCAATGGATGGGCTTTCCCCAGGGAAAACACTATGAAGAGCAGTCGAATGTTACTAATGCCGCCCGTCTTAAGGGAGATCTCTTGCTGATTGTTGGCGAAGCCGATACCAATGTGCCCCCGGAGTCAACTTATAGGGTTGTCGATGCGCTTATTAAAGCCAATAAAGATTTTGATTTTCTTTGTGTTCCCGGTTTGGGACATAGCGATGGAGGTCCTTACGGACGACGTAAAAAGCGTGATTTCTTTGTGCGACATTTATTAAACATTGAGCCACCTACGCGCAACCGGTAATGTGCTGATGTTTGTGTATTCAGGTGCTTGAATGTTAAATTAATGCTAAAATATGAGTTGAGCCGGTGAAAATCGGGAAATAGCGACTTGCTTTTTTACGCGATTTTAGAGTATGACCGGAAAAGCAAGTAAAAAATCAAAGTATCCTGTAAGTATTCCCTTTATTATTGCCAACGAAGGAGCCGAACGATTCAGCTTCTACGGCATGCGATCTATTCTGGCAACATTCCTTGTCGCTCAGTTTTTTAACCCATCTATGAATCCTTCCATGCGTCCTCTTGCTGAGGCGCAGGCGAATGAGGCTACACATTTTTTTGTTTCGCTGGCATATGCCTTACCTTTTGTTGGGGGTATCGTTGCTGATTGGTTTTTTGGAAAGTATAAAGTGATACTGTATGTCTCTCTGGTTTATTGTCTGGGACATCTGTTCCTCGCGCTGTTTGAAGATAATCTCTCCATGTTTCAATATGGCTTGTTGTTGATAGCCATTGGGGCGGGAGGGATAAAGTCATGTGTCTCGGCCAATCTAGGAGACCAGTTCGATGCCTCCAATAAGCAGTTAATGTCGAAAATCTATGGCTGGTTTTATTTCAGTATAAATATAGGCTCGGTGCTTTCCACCATCATGATTCCTTTGATATATGCTAATTATGGTGCTAAATGGGCATTTGGAATTCCGGGGATCTTCATGGCTTTTGCAACATTGGTTTTCTTTATTGGTCGCAAAACGTACAGGCGCGTGCCGCCTTCGGGAGTAAAGAAGGATAATTTCGTTTTTATCTCCTTGTACGCTTTGACACACCGAAAGCAACAAAAAGAAGGGCAGTCGTGGCTTGATGTTGCGAGAGCCAAATATCCGGATAGTAAAGTGGAAGATGTGAAGTCTGTATATCGTATTCTGGCGCTATTTAGTTTCATTCCGATCTTCTGGGCGATGTGGGATCAGAATCTCTCGGAGTGGGTGCTCCAGGCAACAAAGCTTGACCGCACGGTATTCGGCATTCAGCTACTTCCCGAGCAGATTCAGACGGTTAACGCGTTCTTTCTTTTAGTTTTTATACCGGTGTTTAATTATGGTATTTACCCGTTTTTTGACCGTCTGGGTTTTAAGACTACCCCGATGCGACGAATAGGAGCGGGTCTTATGCTGACATTGCTTTCATTTGTGATTATAGCCTTGCTGGAAACTGCCATTTCCGTTGGTGGCAGTCCCTCTGTATGGTGGCAAATTCTTGCGTATGTTATCTTATCGGCAGCAGAGGTTCTTGTCTCAATCACCGGCTTGGAATATGCCTATACACAGGCTCCTGCTTCCATGAAAAGCACGATGTCTGCCATTTGGCTGATGACGACAGCCATGGGGAATCTGTTTACCGCGCTTATAAATAAGGGAATTGCTATGGGGGGAGTATTTTCTATCATTACAGGTGCTAGCTATTACTGGTTTTTTATCGCGCTTCTGACTATTACCATTATCGTTTATTTTTTTGTGAGCCCTTATCTTTTGCAATCGGAAAAAGCGGTTGCAGGATGTGTTGTTGATGATGCGCAATGCGTGTTATCGCGGGACAATATTGATATTGCTTCAGATGGAAAGGTGATATGTTGAACTGGCTTTGTTTTCTGAAATGATTAAGTGTTTTTTTTTGGGTTTTTTCTTGAAATAAGTGTTGATAAAACGTTTTTTCTGAAAAAAATGAGTATAAATTATGATTAGGTTAAAAAATGGTTAATACGGGGTAAAAATTCGAAAGGTGAGGCCTCCGCTTTTAGATAAATTAGGTTAATCAACATCCTGTAAAGGAAACATTAATTTAAAAGTGGTGGAATGAAAAAATTAATCTTTACTTTTTTAGCACTATGTTTAATGGCGCATATAGTTAATGCGCAAATCGTTTTGAGAGGAACGGTGGTCGACAAGGAGAAAAACCCGATACCGGGGGTTTCCATTGGGCTTAGTAATGGAACCGGTACCTCGACCGGAATAAACGGACAGTTTTCCATTACGTATGATAAGCCGCAAACGCTTACCATTTTTTCTATAGGTTTTAACAAGCAGCAAATTAAGCTTACAAATCAAACGAAGCTGGACATTGTTCTCTCCAGTTCTGAAGAGGCCTTAAATGAAGTCGTGGTAACGGCCTTAGGTATCAGTCGCGAACAAAAATCCCTGGGGTACGCTGTTCAGCAGGTGAAAGCGGAGGATATAACGAAAGCTGGTCAGCTGAGTGTCGCCGGTTCTCTGGCTGGTAAAATAGCGGGGGTGCAAATAAATCAATTTGGTGGAACCGTGGGGGCTTCAGCAAGGATTAGTATCCGCGGAAACGCTTCCTTACGGTCGGAACAGCAGCCACTCTTTGTTGTTGATGGTGTGCCGATTGCCAACAATTCTATCAGAACGGGCGATAATGCTTATAATGGCGTGGATTATGGCTCGGCTATCAACGATATCAATCCGGAGGACATCGCCTCTGTAACGGTGCTTAAAGGGGGGGCTTCTGCCGCTTTATATGGTATGCGTGCCGGCGGTGGTGTAATTCTCATTACCACTAAATCCGGAAAAGGCGCTGCTAAGGGAACCAGTATATCCTATGATGCAAACATGACCATTGACAGGGCTGCGAACTTTCCAAAGCTGCAAAATTCATATGGTCAGGGGTATAATGGCGATGAATTTCACTTTAATCGTGATGGCGGCGGCGCTTCCTATCAGCAATACGCTCAGCAAAAGTCCTTTACTTATCTGGACGGCACGGGTAACGGGGTTTACGATGGCTATGACGAATCCTGGGGGCCACGGCTTGATGCGGGCCTGAAACTAGCACAGTTTGATAGTCCTATAATTAACGGGGTGCGACAACAGACGGATTGGATATCTCATCCTGATAATGTGAAAGATTTCTTTACTACGGGGTATTCCATGAATCACAGCGTGTCCTTGCTTGCGCGTTCAGATCGTTCTTCTACCCGTGTGGGCTTATCTTATCGCGATCAGGCTGGTACTCTTCCAAATACCGATCAGCGCCGGTATGGTATCCAACTGAATAATGCTTTTACCATCAGCGACAAGGTTTCCTATGATATTAGCGTCAACTACACCCGTACTGAAAGTGACAATCTGCCTAATCAAGGATATGGAGGGAATAATCCGATGAATGGATTTATCTGGTCGGGGCGCCAGATGAATATGCAAAGTCTGAAAGATAACTGGGCGCAACGTGATGAAGAAGGAAATTATACCTACTACAATTGGAATACGAATTATCACTTAAATCCATTTTTTAATATACATGAGAATACCAACAGCTATCAGCGCGATCGTGCATTTGCTAAAGGATCCATGTTTTATCAGCCTTTTAGCTACCTGAAGTTTGAAGGTCGTGCCGGTATTGATTACTATGGTGCAAAGATGTTCCAGAAGAACTACTACAACAGTGACTTTCCCCTCGGAGGATTCAGAAATGTACACGAGGATAACAGTGAGCTGAATCTAGACTTCATAGGTTCTTTCAATAAGCAGTTTAGTGATTTTAATATTTCAGCAGTGGCAGGTGCCAGTTACCGCGATCGCCAGTTCGAAAGCGCTACGCTTGGTGCTTCCGCATTAACGGTATTAGGGGTTTATACGATTTCCAACAGGTCCGGGGACGCGATTACAGAGATGGATCACGCGCATGAAAGAACTAATTCAGTGTATGCATCGGCATCGGTGGGTTGGAAAGATCAGATTTATTTAGATGCCAGCGCCAGAAATGACTGGAGTTCTACGATTAAAGATGATTTCTTTTACCCTTCCGTAAGTTTGGCATGGCTGCCAACATCTACTTTCCGTGGCATGATGACCGGACCTATATCTTTCTGGAAATTGCGTGCATCCTGGGCGCAAGTAGGTGCCGGTACAAGCCCTTACAGGAACAGAGCATATTATTACGCTCAATCAAATTCGTTTGGCGGTGTTGCGCAAATGTATAAGAGCATGACTTATCCGCTTGCAAACCTTAAACCTGAAGATATTAAAACCTGGGAACTGGGAACTGAATTGGGCATCCTTAGAGATCGTGTGCATCTGGATTTTACCTATTATTACAAGTCAACTACTTCACAAATTCTAAATGTGCCTACTTCTAATGTTGTTGGTTTTAGTTCCATGGTGTTAAATGCCGGAGAGATTGAGAATAAGGGTGTCGAAGTTCAGTTGTGGGGCGATGTATTGAAGAGTGAGGAGGGACTTAACTGGCGTACTACTTTTAACTTCTCCAGAGATCGGAGTATGGTTAAAGAGCTGTATTCACAGCTTGGCGCTAACACTTTTCAGATTGGCTGGACCTGGGGTATCGCTACCCTGGCGAAGAAAGGACAGCCCTGGGGTTCGCTTTATGGGCCGGGCTTTGATCGTGTAACGGATGGTGAAATGAAGGGGGCGGTTAAGGTTTACTCGACGGGGTTGGCAAGGAGTCTTGCTTCCCAGGATATTGGTAATATAACGCCCGACTTTCTGTTGAGCTGGAGGAACGACTTTTCATACAAGAACTTTTCATTTGGATTCTTCTTCGATATGAGGAAGGGGGGAGATATCTGGTCGCAGACTATGAATCATGCCTATGTTGCGGGAACGGCTTCTATTACTGCTGAAAATGGCGTGCGGGAGCGCGCGATTGTTGCCGGTGTTGACGTGATGCCGGAAGAGCGATTTGCTATGCAGGCTGCTGACGGATCCTGGGTTAAAAATACCATCGCTACGGATGCGCAGACATGGTATGAGAGCGGCGGTCAGGCGCCAATGTATGTTTTTGACGGTTCGTTTATTAAACTTCGCGAAGCTTCAATCTCTTACACGGTGCCTCAAAGATTTCTGCAACGTATGAAAGCTATCAAGCAGGCAAGCATTTCCCTTATCGGTTCAAACCTTGCGCTATTATGGGTTGATAAATCAAATACAATGCGCATCGATCCGGAGACAGGCGGTGTTTCCAGTGATAGCCGCGGCGTTGGTTTCGAGCAGGCTTCTGTTCCAACATCCCGCAGCTTCGGTATCAAGTTAGGTGTTACATTTTAATTCGGAAAGCTTAGATTATGAAAACTACAATATGGCGATTTCTGCTGCCGGTCATCGGATTTATGACTCTTGTCAGCAGTTGTACAAAGAATTTTGAGGCGATCAATACCGATCCGGATGCTCTTGATAAAGTTCCTCCTACCAACATGTTAGCGAATGTTATCAGATATACTGGTGAGCAGTTTGGAGGAGATATCGATGGTTTTGGAACATTTTCAGGGTACATCGTGAAGATTCAGTATTTGGACTACATGGCGGGACTGGTGCCCACAAACAATACCTTTGGAAACAGATGGACTTCCTGCTATTACAATATTACGCAGATGAAAGATCTGTTAGCAAATACGGAGGAGAATGCAGAAGGTTTGAAAAACATACGTCTGGTTGCCCGTTTATGGCAGTGTTACAACTGGTCCTTGCTTACCGACGGATGGCGCGATGTTCCGTATTCTGAAGCGCTTAAAGGCTATGAAGCTGATGGTGCTATTCTGAATGCTAAATATGACCGACAGGAAGATATTTATCCTGCGGTGATGGCTGACTTGAAAACCATCGCCGACGAAATGGCTGCGGGATTTGGCTCTGATGATCTGGGCGATGGAGATCTTCTCTACGACGGAGATATGGAGATGTGGCAGCGTTTCTGTAACTCCCTGCGCTTACGTATGGCTATGCGTATTTCAGGTGTATCTGGTCAGCTGGCAAAAACTACCATAGAGGAGATTTGTGGAAATCCGGCAAAATATCCTATTATCTCTGCCAATGAGGAAAGCTGCGCGCTCTCCTGGCCTGGTGCTGCTCCCTATTATGAACCCTGGTATAACACCGGATACATGTCAAAACGTGTGGATAACTTTGGCATGTCTGATATCTTTATCGATCAGTTGAAAAGCACGTCAGATCCGCGTATTGCAAGTGTTGCAAATAAAGCCGATGATGGGGAGTATCGCGGATATCAGAATGGCGCGGCTTCTACGCCTCCCACGTTACGTCATATATCGTTCATCGGCGATCGTTATATGAATGTTGCCGGTGGTGCAACTCCCTTCTATAAAGCCTGTGAAAACTATTACATCCTCGCTGAAGCGGCCATGCTTGGATATAGTGTGGGAATGACAGCTCAGGAAGCATATGAAAAGGCGGTGACGCTCTCCATGGAAGATAACGGAATCTCTGCAGCGGCAACAGCAAGCTACTTAGCTGGTAGCGGTAAATGGAATAATACGAAAGAGCGAATCTGGTGGGATGAATGGGTGGCGCTGTTTAAGAATAATTATGAAGCCTGGGCTTTGTACCGCAGAACAGGAATCCCTTCAACTAATTACCCTTCGCTGAATTCTATTTATGGCGATGCTCATAACGATCAGCCTTTCCGCTTGCCTTATCCTAATAATGAGTATTTATATAATAAGGAAAAACTGGATGTTGTGCTGTCCAAGGTTGTTGATTACGCCTGGGGTGAGCAGATGTGGTGGGATACCAGAACCGGTGTTAAATAGTTGTTTTTTTGAGAGGTAAATCTCAAAGCTTTCGACCTGAAGCTTTTTGCATAAAAACCTCCATATGGCGCATGTATGTGCGCCATATGGAATTGAGCCTGCTACATTGAACGATGTGATAAACCTTTAATTTTCAGAATATTTCTACATATGCTTCGCATTAAGCTAATTTTGTTTTAGCTTTATTAAGCATTTGGGTGGTGGTGTTTTTTATTGTTGCTATTATGTATGTGGGCTTAGATGTGCCATTTCCGTTGCCTTATGCTTAATAAATGTTTATGAAAGCAAGTGTAATTCCTGTTTTTTTCGTATTGTTTCATTTGAGTATTTTTAGCAATGCTCAGATACGTACTCCATGGGCTATTGAACGGGAGCGGGGCATAAACTTAAATGATACTTCTTTTCTTCGTATATATAATGGTCTCGTAGTGAGAAACAATCTTGTAATATCTCATTTCGATAATTTTCGCAGTATTACAGACCAAAAGGAAATTAAGAATCTTGGTTTGGCGTCTTCAAAAAAAGTAAGAATAGTAAATTATCGGAGTAGTTCTTTGCGGGGAGTAATTGACAGCATGCTGTATTCCAATGAAATATTTACTTCTTCATTTCCATTTCCTTTAGATATACAATTACCAATCATGCTTAATGGCAGGATCCTGATAGCAGATGAAGAGCAAAGGCGTTTAGTTGGTTTAACTGCCAATCAGATAAAACGTGTGCGATACCGTAGCCCGGAAAGAATACGAGATACCTGGCCTCGCGCTCCCTTTGGAGCTATAGAGATTTTTCTGTGATTTTGTAATCTCTCCTATACACGGTAAAGTACTTTTGGACGTACTGGTCGTAAGGAAAAGAGGGTGCTCATGATTTATGATGCACCCTCTTTGTTAAATGGTTGATGAGTAGGGATTTTTATTGTACGCTCCATTCATGTATACCGCTCGAATTATCCGCGGGAAGTACCAATTCAAGTTTTAGAGCATTAGTGCTTACCTTCTCAAAGCGTAACTTGTTTGTTTTATCTTTGCTAATGGTATAAGGGTCTATGTTTTTTACCGGCAGCCAACGATCTCCCTCTCTGTAATAAATTTTATAAGAAGCTGGTACGCGGCATCCTCCCCATGGGCCATCGTCAAACCAATAAACAGACGATTCTGAAACGCTTTGCGCCTTTGGGAAATCATACTGCACATATTCGGTGCTATTCTTGCGTGGCCACCAATGCATATAGGGATAGTTCGTATCCTTTGAATCAATGGGCAGGTACTGATCTCTGACGGCGCTATACATACGGCGATTGTTCAGGGATGAGCTTACTTTGCTGGTAGAGGCAATGGTTGGAGCAGGGGCTGGGCGTGCAGCTGAAGGCTCATAGGGTATCCATACAGTCATTTCACTAGGTCCCCGGTTTGCCCATGCATAATATGGAATAGCCGTAACCTCCTGTGTTTGTTCCAGCAGAATATCAGTATTTAATTGGCGTTTGGTGCTTTTCCCTTCAACCTTCAGAACTTCTACACCTTTCAGGAAATCCGGTGAATAGTTCGCTTTTACTACGGCCGATGTGTCGATAAGGATATTCTGTACCAGACTGTCTTTATTGTCGGGACCTTCTAAACAATACACGATCGGGCCCCGCTGCAAAGCAAAGCGATTCTTGTCGTCCTTTACTTTTTCGTTGGCCAGTACCTTGTTTACCGGCATGGGAAGCTGAAGCTCTATTTTATCGCCTTTTTTCCATTTACGTTGTAGCAGGGCATATCCTTTATCCCTGTTTATCTTTACCTCTTTCCCATTCAATTTCAATGTTACAGGAGCTGTGTTTTGTGACGCGTAGGAGTAGAGATCACCCGGTATGGGCTTATTCTCGGCCCAGCCCGGAATTCGTACTCGTAGCGTAAAGGTTTTTGCTTGCTCTGGATTTACCTCAATGCTCACGTTTCCTGCCCATGGATATTCTGTTTTCTGGATGATGTTGACGCTTGTGCCTTCTACTGCTAATGTGCTGTTGTTGCTCATAAACAAATTGATATAAAGATTATCCTTGTCCTGAGCGTACACATACCCCGGAACGGAAGGCAGAAAGCGCGTCATGTTAGATATACAGCAAGCACAGCTAAACCAGGCACTCCGCTGGTGTTGGAACATGGATGCCAGCGGGTTCGGGTAAAAAAAGCGGTCGCCGCTGAGAGATACTCCAGACAATAGTCCGTTATAAAGTGTCCTTTCGAGAACATCGATATATTTGGAATCGCCGTGCAGCATAAACATTCTGCTATTCCAATAGATGTTGGCTATAGAAGCGCAGGTTTCCGCATAGGCTGACATGTTTGGAAGCTGGTAGGCCTCGCCAAACGCTTCGCCATTGCCCGTGGCGCCAATGCCTCCGGTGAGGTATATCTTATGTTCTACTACATCGTGCCAGATGTCATCAATAGCATGCAAATATTTCTGATCGTCGGTTAACGCAGCCACGTCGGCCATACCTGTGTACATGTAGGTTGCCCTTACGGCATGTCCCACAGCGGCGTGTTGATCGCTGACCCGAAGGTGAGCCTGATTGTATTCTGTTCCCTTAGGACCACGCACATCGAGGAAGAATTTAGCAAGATCCAGATATTTTTTATTTCCTGTGACCCGGTACATTTTCGTGAGTCCTGTCTCGACAATCTGATGGCCCGGGTAACGTTCCTCTTTGCCATATCCGAATGTGTTTACGAGCAGATCCGCGTTCTTGATCGCTATATTAAGCAATGTTTTCTTGCCCGTTGATTGATAATGCGCTACGGCCGCCTCAAATAAATGCCCAGAATTATAAAGCTCATGACTTAAATCCTCTTCTTTTTCCCAGCGACGCGCGCCAATCCATTCATGAGGCTTCCTGGCTTTCACGGTACGGAAGGTGAATAGATATCCATCGGATTCCTGTGCTGCCGCAATAATGCTTATGAGGGAGTCGATACGTTGATCAAGTTGCGGATTCTTCTGTACCTGCATGGCATACGATGCTCCTTCAATCACTTTATAGATATCTGTATCGTCAAAGGTGAATTCACTTAGCTTATCCCCCTCAAGCTTATGTGCGGCACGTAAAAAGTTGTCTATCCGCCCATTCTTGCGACATTGTTCCAAGGTGTACGGAATAGTAACTTCCGCGTTAATATCCATCTTTGGCTTCCAGAAGTGATCATCAACGTGCACCTGTGTAAAAGGTACAGGTTGTATAGGATAGTCTTTGAGTTGCGCGTAGCCATTGCTAAGAAATGCTGTAGCCATAGCCACCAGACTATATGTTTTTAAGTTCATGCTTTCAAATGCTTAACGTTTCTCTTTTATCATTCTGACTCCATAGACAGGACCCGCATTGTTAGATGGTTTGGGCCGGAAAGTAACCACGACCGTTTGTTTCCCCTGCGTGAGTGGCTCCGGCAGCGGATAAGATATGTCGTAAAAGCGACTCGATTTATATTTGTTCAGATCTTCGGTAGCAACAAGCTTGTCATCTATCATAATGTCAAAAGTTCTGCCCCGGTTATCCATGCCCCAATAGCTGAGGATGAGTGTGTTTTTTCCTTCCGCTGAAACTTTCATATTGAAGCTCATGTATCCTTTGTCGTCTACGATGCGGTATTTCCTGTTATGATCTTCCCCTGTTTTTGACCCCTCACTCTTAAGATCATGATCGCGTTCAGGCTGCATTTCCCCAATACGTAGGATGTCTGTTGTTTTTTCTTCCAGCTCCTTACGTTTGACGCGCTCCTCTTCGTACACTTTCTGTTGCGTTGCCCATGTTTCCGGACTGAATACATCCCAATAAACAGTGTAGTATTCTTCTGAGAATTCGTTAAAGGGGCGTAGGGATAATTCGGAAGGACGTGCTAAATCTACCGTTTTGAAGGAGAGTCCCGGAGTATGCTCTCTGCGAAGCCAGGTATTGGGGTTGGTCTCTTTGGTTACAAATACGGGTATTGACGCGACTTCGGGCTCTTTCTTGCCGAGACTTCCGGCAAGAAGAACCGGACCATAGAATACGGCCTTGCGATTGGGATTGTCGGGCATACTTTCCGTATAGATGTCAGCTCGTGGAATGAATGTTATCTGATCATTATTTTTCCATTTCTGATTAATCTCTATATAACCGTCAGTATTTTGAGTGCTCTTTATTGTTTTTCCGTTTAACTTAAGCGTATAGCTTTTTGCCCATGAGGGATTTCTTATTTTAAGGGGAAACTGGATTGCGCGCCGTGTGTTAATGCTTAGCAGTACAGCGCTGTCCGCAGGGATATTTCCCTCTTGCTTTATTGTTACATCCTTTTCTTTCCAGTTTAGCGTAGAAGGGATGAATAGGTTTACGTACAAGCTACCATCGTTGCCACGGTAGTAAATGCTCTCATTGTATTTTACATGGTTTTCCATTCCGGAGCCGACACAACAGGTAAAGGTGTTAAAAGGATCGCTGAATTCTTTTCGTCCCCCCATACGCAGCGATACGAAATAGCACATCATGCCGTCCTGATGATTCTGCGAGGCCAGGATATGATTGTATAACGCCTTCTCATAATAGTCCATCAGCTGTGCCGATGGATTCAGAGCAAAGAGGAGTCGCGTGAGTTTAAGCATGTTGTAGGTGTTGCAGGACTCTGTGGTATTGTCGGTGAGCTTATCGTTGAGCTTACGCGGTTCACCCAGATACTCGTAATTGCTGTTTCCTCCGTTCGCGTAGCTATGGTTTTTAGTGACTGTTTTCCAAAAGAAATCCGCGATGCGCTGATCTTTGAGATCCTTCGTCAGCTCATAGCGTCGCGCGCTGCCAATGACCTTGGGTATTTGTGTATTGGAATGCTTGCCTGCTAGTTTATCTTCCCCTGCCGCTAAGGGATCCAGGATCTTTTTGTCGTAAAACCTGTAGGAGAGGTCAAGATATTTGTCCTTGCCGGTAATAGCATACAGGTTCACCAGAGCATCATTCATTCCTCCATATTCACATAGCAGCATTTCCTGCATCTGCGCTTCCGTCAGTCCCCCTACAATCGTTCCAGTCCAATCGGCAAGCCCTTCCGCCAATTCCAAAGCCTTACCGTTTCCGCAATACAGATAAGCATCTAACAGTCCCGCGAAAATCTTGTGAACAGTATACCAGGGCGACCACGCTCCGTTAAGGTCGAAGCCCCGTGATTTTATCACGCCAGCCTTCACTTCATTCCATAAGGAGTCTTCGCGGGGTATCGCTCCCATATATCCGGTTTTGCGTGCCTGCTGACATGCGGCAAGTTCCGTCACGATGTAAGTCGATCGGTTTAAGAAATCAATGTCGCCTGTCGAGGCATAGAGCATACTTATTGCGGAAAGATAGTGCCCCAGCGTATGGCCCGCTAATCCCGAATCCTCCCATCCTCCGTATTTTGGGGCCTTGGCTTTTAAGCCAGCGTGAACACGAAACTCTGAGAGTAGCCTATCCGCGTCAATGGAGCGCAGGTACTGTTCATCCGCTTTCATTGCTTCGTAAAAAGGACCCGGAAGTAATCTCACGTCGCTAAGCTTAAAAGCATAAGCCTTTATCGGAACCTGGAGAGGAACTTTCATTCTTGACTCTTTCCATTCAGGAATGTACGATTGCGCATACGTACGCATCCCAGCCAATATGCATGTGGTCATTGCCAGCGTGAATAGAATTACTTTTTTCATCGATTTTGTGTTTATACAGAATTAATCGTCTGTTTTTGAAATCTGCATTGTGAGTTCTGTAGCAGAAATTTACTAATAACGTGGAGCTCTTCTCCTGAAGCCTAAAAATACAAAGCCAAGTCTATCCGTATTTAGTGTTTTTTGCTTGTTAATGGTAGAATTTTATCCGCTTTTTTACGCGCAGACCTTCAATAAACTTTTAGAGTTAAAATTGAGGAATCATCAGATAATATAGACCTAAATTCGGGCCCTTTGAATCTTTATTTTTGAGATAGGCTTGATTTAATCCTGTAAATGTTAGTGATCTGCTGATAGTGTTCTATGTGCCGTTTATTGGAAATAAGCATGTCAGTAGTAATAACTATGCACCTAAATCTTATAACATATTGGTAAATTAATGATTAGGAGGAGGCGCAGCCCATCCGCGACTCCTTTTTTTCTTTAAGCCAGTAGATCTCTCTCATGGTTCTTTGTTTTTCTTTTTATTAAAGGGTTTTTTTTGTAATTGTTCGAGGATTTTCTTGCTGTTTTTTCGTTTTTGTTGTGATTTGTTTGATAAATATTTATCTTTTGGGTATAATATTTTCGTTTTTGTTATTTCTGGACTGGGGCTGTAATCGTGTTTGTTTGATTCTGTCGTCCGTATATTTCGCTGTTTTATAATGAAGTAAAAGTTTGTATATTAATAGAAATTTAACCCTCCAAGCCTATGAAGATTCTGCAGTTTACCATTCCTGTAGCTCATGACAAGACTGTGATTGTGCAACAGGATAATTTGCCTCATTTCTATCCGTACTTGCATCGACATACGGAAGCCCAAATTGCCTGGATTCAGCAGGGAGAAGGAACTTTGGTAGTTGGCAACAATATGCACAGCTTTAAGTCGGGGGATATTTTTTACATAGGAGCCAATCAACCTCATCTGTTTAAAAGCAGTCCCGAGTATTTTGATCTTCAGAGTGGCAAAAGCATAAAGGCACTCATGGTGTTTTTTAATCCCAAGGGACAGCTTTCGTCTATTCTGAATCTTCCGGAATTATCAGCTTTGAGGGAGTTTCTTACCAGGCATGATCAAGGTTTTAAATTGCCGCCCGTGTATAACGATGACGTAAGTTCACTGATGTCTGACATTCAAAGCAGTAATGGACCCGATCAGCTGATGAACTTTTTCTTATTGCTAAAGTTTCTCAGGCGCATGAATGCAAAGCTAGACCCACTTTCATCAATAGGTTCATCAATAAATGTAAGCGAGAATGAGGGTATTCGCATCAGCAATATATACAACTACATTTTACAAAACTATCAACGGGATATAACCTTAGAACAGGTAGCGGAAACGGCTCACATGACGCCGCAGGCTTTTTGCAGGTACTTTAAGAAGCATACCGGGCATACTTTTATATCCTTTCTCAATGAAACACGCATCAATGAAGCATGCAAGAGTCTTACCAATGGTGTATTTGAGAGCATTTCCTCAGTAGCATACGATTGCGGATTCAGCAGCATTACAAACTTTAACCGCGTATTTAAGAATATTATAGGTAAGTCGCCTCGTTGTTATCTTGATAATTATCTTAAAAATGTGGGTTAGTAGTCAGGTGTGATCGTGTTGTTGTATCGGTGCGCGGTTTAATAGTCGTTTCGCAAACAGCCGGAGGAAAACACTGCATGCTTTGGCTCCAGCTGTAAGATGTTAGCAGATATGAATTTCTTAATCGCGAAAGATTAGCGGACTTCTTGAACCGCGCGGTTTTTAGTGTGAATGTTTAGCCGTTCCTTGCCTCGCTATTTTGTTGCCCAACTCACTCATACTGTAATTCTATTTTATCTCTGGGTTGAAGTACGTCATCGATGTAAGTTTTTTCAAGGATAACATTTCTCCACTTATAAACGGCGATGATATTTTTAATGGCATATTCTCTGTCGAAATAGGTGAAGATCATGTCCGATTGAATGTGTATGGAATCCTTCGTTGTAGGATAAGGATACTTAAAATCACAATCCATCGAAGTAAGACTCAACCTCTTCGATGCTTCCAGGTATCGAACGCCATCTTCCCAGTTACCATAACTGCAATTTGACATTACCCGTTTCCTTTTACCATCTTTAAGCACTGATAACATCACAGAGTCCTTATCATATCGGGTTACATTTTTCCCGTTTTTATGAAAGGATACAGCACCGACATTGGTATCTATCATTATACAGCAAATGGTGTTGTCTTTGTTCTTCTTGCAGCAAATGGCTGTCAAGCAAATTAGGACAATAATATAAGTCCATATAGGGTATGCTAATCTCTGTTTCATGTTTCTAGGGTCTTATGTTGCTTACAATTTTTACATTGGAATTAAAGGTGTAATTGCCAGGGGTGTAATTACTTACATTTCGATAAAGATTTTCGATATCTCCAATGGGCTCTATTTCTTTTTCAATCGAACTACATGAAAAAAAGAAAAACAGGAAGGATAATCTGAATAAATGTTTCATAATTGATTATTTTTGTGTTTTGATAAAGGGATATGGCTATTTTTTAATTGGTTTTTTGCAAGTAAACAATATTTCTTCTAACATGCTGGTATGTAATGGAATTGTTACTTGAAACTTCAGATCTAAGTAAGCGGTTAAAATTTAAGGAGGCTATCTACTTATTAATAAAGTACGATCCCACCTCTTTGTGCGATGAAACTTGCTGTTCCAGCTGTCGACAAAGGGGAAAACCTGGAATTTGATCGGGAGAAATTCAAACAAAGGCAGACGCTTTTTTAAAATAGCGATCAAAGAACTGCTGTTCCCGGTGTAGAATGTCTTTCTGTTTATCCGTTTTACGAGATTATGCGTCTCGTCATTGTAGTTGAGCATCTATACAGGTTCGCCTAGACGCCGTAAGGCAGTGAACATTTCTATGCCCTGATACCATAGCACCGCGCCATTTGCTATGATAACCACAAGTGTATATATAGCAGGAAGGTGAAATAATGGCGAATTTTCAATATATAGTTTCCGGCTTCTCCCCAATAGTGGCGCCAATACGGCTTTGGGTCTTTTCATATTGAAACTGTCTGTTCATGCCGGTTTCCTATTACCCCATAGGTCGAGAACATATTTACTACCAGCGTTTGTGCATGTAATCGATGCGCAACCTGATAGTCTCCCCAGCCTTGACCCTGTAGTTCGTCCGTATGGAATAGCAAAAAGAGTTAAGTCGGCTAGTGGTTTGCTCCGTCTATATTTGTACTTTTAGTTTTATTGTACATCATGAATTTTAGAAACCATCTCCTCTTTTTTAGAAATATAAAAGAGGATTTCTTGTTCATGATTTTTGGTGCTTTATGTCTATGCCTTGCTGTTCTATTTAACAATCGATCCATTGTTGTCGGTTCATTCATTTCACTCCTGATAGTAGGAAAATATTTGAAGAAAAGATCCCAGTATTTTTTTTGCGGCTCTTTGGTACTAATCCTGTTGACCTTTGCGGTTAAAGCAGACTCGTCCTGGGGAAGGCTTCTTATTTATAAGGTTAGTGTTAATATGTTTAAGGATAATTGGTTATCTGGAGTGGGTGCAAATGGATTTTCCTCCCAATATTTAAATTATCAGGAAGCATATTTTCATAATCAAAGTTATTCAACAAGAGAGCTTCTACTTGCAGATAACACTTATTACGCATTTAACGACTATTGGGAATTTATCATATCTTTTGGCCTTCCTGCTATATTACTGTTATGGGCAGCTTTTTATTCAGGATATAAGATTTTTAGATCGTTTCTCTCTATAAATACTGGGCTTTGTCCAAAGATAGCAGCGTTTGTTTTCTTGTCGATCTCAGTAGCAGCCTTTTTTAATCATATCTTTGATAGCTTGGTCTGGCGAGCCATTTGGTGTATCACGCTCTTCTCTCTACTTGATAATTTTCAGAAACGAAGCAGGTATTCATTTTATTTTCTTTTGTTTCTGGCATTGGAGTTGCCTTTATGGGTCTTCAAGGTACAATCAGATTATGAACATAAAGCAATTCAGATAGCCAAAACGCTTGAAGATGCCGGTTTCCTAAGCGAGGCCGACTCACAATATAAGACGCTTGAAAGTAACCTTGCTTTTAAGCAAGTGTCATTAAAAATAGCCTATGGACAATACCTTTACCGGGTGGGCCAATACCAACACGCGTTAACTCAGGTGAATGACGCTTTGAGTCAATATCCAAATAGTGATTTGATAATGCTCTTGGCTAAGATAAATGAACGTTTAAACCTCCCGTTGGCAGCGGAGAAATTGTACCTAAGAGCAATTGATATGGTACCAAACAGATTTTTACCGCGATATGAATTATTTAAACTTTATTTAAGAACCAGTCAAACTGAAAAGGCTATGCAAATTGGGAAGGACGCATTGCAACTGCCTGTTAAAGTAAGAACGTCTATGGTTCATAGTATCCGTTTGGATATAGCCAAAGAGCTAGACTTGCACAACTGTAAATAAAAATTTATTTGTTGCTTTTTTATCGTTTATAGCTAACTTTAACATGTGTTTCTGATTGTGTCCGCCCGGAACGCAGAAGCAAAAACTAACAATAAAGCCTTTTATACTAATGAATTATGTGTAAGTCTTATTTATTTGCATTCGTTTTTCTAATCGGCTGTGTTTTTTTTGCATGCCGAAAAGAATGGGTAAGCGCAGACGCAGATGTCCTGCATTTTTCCGTTGACAGCGCTAAGCTTTTTTTGAAACAAGCGCATCATGTGGTAACCGATCAGATTCGCTTTAATCCACGTTTATTGGATGATGAAGAATCGCAGGGCCAGTCTAAAAATGGATTTGTTTATTGGAATCGTGCTATTGAATATCCAATGGATGATTTTGAAGTTGTCGAAGTTCCATTAATCCTAAAGCAACGGCAAATTCCACTTTACAATATCGACAATATGCCTGTTAGCGATGAGATTAATGAAGAAAGAGCAAAATCTACTTTTTCGTCACTTTTGATTTATAAGCAAGCTAACCAAAAGAATTCTTTGATTATAACCTATATTCCCGACAGGAACTACAGCAGAAATTTAAAAGCACGAAGTAAGGCGTTAAATTTGAGTAATGCCCACTCCTTTTTTTCCGGATATATAGAATATCGAAATCTGCAAGGAGATTTGCTTTTTCTTGTCCGTCTGATTCCAGGGAAAACCATACGATTTTATAGGCCTCAAGAGATTCGTTCCAGATCTCTGCAATCAATCTCCCCGACGAATACCGTAAGTTCCAGCGAGGGATGTACTCTCACTTGTATTCCAGTTTATCAAACGACTTGTGCTGGTCCAATTGAAGGGCGGGGGGAGGAGACGGAAATGGTGTGCGTTCGCATACAAGTTGGCCAGAAATGTGAGATTTATTGCACGATGCCCGTTGAGCCAATTAAACCAACTATTCCGGTGCCTGGCGGGGGCTGGCAAGGAAACGAGAATATAAATCTTGCCGTTGGAACACAATGGCGAGGAAAACTTTTTAACAAACGTGCTAAATGCTCTTCCTTTGACTCCGAGCACGAAAGGCGATTAGATACAGCGCTGGCGGATCTACTGACGCCAAACCTTGCATCCGATAATAGGACGTGTTATTCTCGGTTTCTATTTCATGCCTTAGAATCAAAACTCCCGGACGAGTCTCAGCGTCCCTCCCTTTGTGTGGAATCCGGTAGAGGTAATGGAAGGTATAGCCCTTCGGAAAATCGAATCTACTTCAGCTCAGCTGAAAGTATAGAATATAAAACGGTTTTGCACGAATTAACGCATGTTCTCCAGCATCTCACGTATTCTGGTGGGATCGCGCAGTATCAATATTCATCTTACGCCGCTATAGAGTATGAATGTTTCTTTCTTATGGACATTCTGACATATCTCGCGGATGGAGGTATGAATAAGATCCAGATTTCAAAGCAGCGACCTTTTAAAACATTTCTCGATTCGTTAACCTTTGAAGGAAAATCGATATCAAGAGTAGCGGACTTTTTCGATGCTGCCAAGTGGAATGTTCCGGCTCCCTACATTGATAATGGGCGATCCCGGAGAGCAGTATACGAGTCCTTTATGAATGATTTTAAAGCGAACAATTCTTGGTATGATATAGGAAACAGTATTCCCCGGGATCCCGAGACGCTTTTTTATATGGCCAAACACTTTTATCCCTGTAATTAAAAAACTAATATTATGAAATTACCATGTTTTAATAAACCGCTATTTAATTCCCTTGTGATGATTGTCTTGCTTTTGGGAGCTGTTTGTTCTGTTTCAGCTCAGACATTAATTGAGTCAGCAACATTAAAAGGAAAAACAGAGCAATATGAAGTCAAGTCCTATGAATCGAATTATTTTAAGTCTACATCATATGCCAATGTAAAAAATGTATTCACGCGGACGCCTCAGACATTTCCCGATATTTCAGATTTGCCTCCTGACATAGCTCGGAGAAATGACTTGTTTGTTGGTTATGAGCAAGATTATATAAAAATTAATTATCCTGAAGTTATTAAGCGTATCGCCGGGGCATTAAGCGTAGAAAAACTTAAGGAATTGTTTGGTGCCAGAATTTTGTTACAAGCTTACATACATCCTTCAACGGGTGTTGTAAAGGAATTCCTTTTTGTTGTAGAGACTAGAGCCTCTACTCCGGGAAAAAAGAGGTTGACCCCTGCTGAAATTGAGTCCGTCGAGAAGAGCTTATTAAATCCGCCTCTGTTAGCGTATGTTTCTAAGAGAATCGGCTCCTCGGGCTACCTTTTAAAAAGAAAGGGTTGGAATTACTATCGCCGGGATCAGGGATTAAATTTTCGAGACATTCTGAATTATAAGTTAACGGGCAATATTCTTAAGAAATATACCTCAAGCTTTGGCCTTGATGCCTACATGACCATGGAGCACTTCCTGAAGTGACGATAACGTGATTATATCAAGGGTGTCTATTATCGGAGTATTATGCATTCAGGAGCTGTCGCTATGGAGACGTAAGACAGCTCTTTAATATTGCCGGCATTCAGANNTCCTGACATAGCTCGGAGAAATGACTTGTTTGTTGGTTATGAGCAAGATTATATAAAAATTAATTATCCTGAAGTTATTAAGCGTATCGCCGGGGCATTAAGCGTAGAAAAGCTTAAAGAATTAGCTCCCGCCAGGTTTTCGTTACAAGCATATATACATCCCTCAACGGGTGTTGTAAAGGAATTCCTTTTTGTTGTAGAGACTGGAGCTTCTACTCCGGGAAAAAAGAGGTTGACCCCTGCTGAAATTGAGTCCGTCGAGAGGAGCTTATTAAATCCGCCTCTGTTAGCATATATTCATCAACTTACCGGATCTTCGGGATACCTTTTAAGAAGGAAGGGCTGGAATTACTATATCCGGAGGCAGGGTATAAATTTTCGAGACATTTTGAATTGTAAATTAACGGGCAATATTCCTAAGAAGTATATATCGAGCTTTAGTCTTGACGGGTACATCCCCATGGAGCACTTCCTAAAGTGACGATAACGTGATTATATTAAGGATGGCTATTATCGGAGTATTATGCATTCCGGAGATGTCGCTATGGAGACGTAGGACAGCTTTTTAATATTGCCGGCATTCAGACTAATCACTCCATCGAACGCTATCGCAGTAATTAAAAACTAATATTATGAAATTACCATGTTTTAATAAACCGCTATTGAATTCCCTGGTGACGATTGTCGTGCTTTTGGGAGCTGTTTGTTCTGTTTCAGCTCAGACATTAATTGAGTCAGCAA
>DKIV01000042.1:0-208 GCA_002454425.1 Sphingobacteriaceae bacterium UBA6709 | reverse complement strand
ACATTCTGAATTATAAGTTAACAGGCAATATTCCTAAGAAATATACCTCAAGCTTTGGCCTTGACGCCTACATGACCATGGAACACTTCCTGAAGTGACGATAACGTGATTATATTAAGGCTGGCTATTATCGGAGTATTATGCATTCAGGAGCTGTCGCTATGGAGACGTAGGACAGCTTTTTAATATTGCCGGCATTCAGACTAAT
>DKIV01000043.1:60288-144203 GCA_002454425.1 Sphingobacteriaceae bacterium UBA6709 | reverse complement strand
AGACTCGAAACTGGTAGGTAGCAGAGAGAGGAAAGGATCAGGGGGCCGAAAAAGCTACCGCAAGACCAAGAGGATCAATAGGTTACAGTGGTCGCGAGATGCTGCGACGGCAGTCGCGAGGAGGAGAACCGGAGTGGGAAGCCGCTGAAAATGAGGAAGTTTTGGAACGAAAATGATAGAGAGGATCTCCAGTAGCAGGATTGGAGCGCGTTTGAGATCATTGGAGAGTTTTGAAAAGCGTTAGATAACTTTGACGAGCCTTAACGAGCTTTTCTAGGTTCCAGAGGAATTAAAATTGATCATAAAGCAAGAATTTTCGTTGGAAGAGGAATCAGGAGTAAAAGTTAAAGACAAGGTTTAGAAACTATTTTCCCCCTTAGCTAAAGCAGCTACAAAAGACTGTTAATGAATTAAGTAACAAAAAAAAGTGGTCGAAATCCTAAAATCGAAGTTAAGATTCATTATTCCCAAAAGTGAAAAAAGCAAATTTTTATACAAGAAAAATTTGCAAAAATAAAAATATGACTTTAGCTTAGCACTTTAACCTTTATTTAACCTTTACCGCCGCAACGATCAGTAGTTTTGGCGATTATAAACATGAATTACAAAAACTTAAAAAAACCAATTAAAGAAAGGAGAAAAACTATAGCCAAGGTAACAGTCAAACCCAACCTATTTCACCAAAAATCAATAATTAAAAGTCTTATCACATATAAAAATTCGAATTAGTAGTAATTGTTAATTTGTTCAAATTTCCCCAAACAAATGATTTATGGAAACAAAAATCAGAGAGCAGCACCAACGCGCTGTAAAAGAAAAAATCCAAAGTAAGATCATTGGAAAACTACCATTCTCGCTGGAAGACGCGTCGATGATCCTGGAAGTAACAGTCAGAACGATCCATCGTTACTTACAAGAAGGCAGCCTATCCAAAGAAAAAATCGGACGTAAGACTTTTGTTAGGGCAAAGTCGCTGGAACGCCGATTGAAATGTCTTAAGCAACTGCAAAAACTGAAAATCCTTAAGCGAAAGTAAAGGAAACGTTCAGGGAATGAACCGTCGCAGGCGCGACAGTTCTGCGGAAAAGGGCTTCAAAGAAAGATAAATCCCCAAAGCTTCCTCGATGCAGTTTATACTTCCGGATTAAAAACGTCAATTATCTTGTCTTTGTTGCCCATCCTACTCGAAAAGCTCCGGCATGCCGGCCAAGCTACGTATGCGAATCAATGAACCGCAATGTGTCAGGTAGCGGTGGCCCAAGCCGTTCGTTACGAAGCTTATCGTCCAGATCATCGCCCGTTATGGATAAGGGGAAGATCAGTTGTAGTAAATCATGCTCTTCCCTTCTGAAAATCGAAGACCTGTAGATCAACGGACGC
The DNA here is from genome assembly GCA_002454425.1 of Sphingobacteriaceae bacterium UBA6709. Lineage (GTDB taxonomy): Bacteria > Bacteroidota > Bacteroidia > Sphingobacteriales > Sphingobacteriaceae > Arcticibacter. The sequence goes on along the minus strand of DKIV01000043.1, from coordinate 142,823 downwards.
GCGACGCTAAGACATGGGCGAAGTTGGGAAGCGTGGTATCATCAAGAGTGTTATCTCGCGAGATGAAGCTTCGTGAATAGAGGCCCGGTCGAATTCCAGAAGATCCGGGCGAGAAGGTATTTGTTCGCCTGCCCCTGTAAAATGAAAGCGAGCTATAGAAAGCTCAGGCACATGAGTTTAATCTCGTGGCGAGAAGTCGCGTGCCTTGCGAAAAAAAAAATCAACATCTCAAGCCCGGCATCCGGGATTATTAAAATTTCAATTTTCCCAACAAACCAAAAGAAAAATTAAAACAATTAATACTAATTTCACTTAGATTAATTAAATTAGCAACGCAAGGTTTTATAGAATGATCTATATCAAACCTTCGATAAAAAGTAATCTTATAAAATTCAAAGCTCAGGGGTCCTTTAAAGGATTCCCATACTATCTACGATTAACGTATACCAACCTATGAAGAAAAAAGCGCTGATTACAGGAATCACAGGCCAAGACGGAGCCTACCTGGCGGAATTATTGTTATCTAAAGGATATGAGGTACATGGTGTTAAGCGCCGCAGCTCGCTATTCAACACCGACCGTATCGATCACCTGTATCAGGATCCGCACGATGAGAACATTAACTTCGTTCTGCATTATGGCGACCTTACCGACTCAACCAACCTGATCAGAATTATTCAGCAGGTGCAGCCGGATGAGATTTATAACCTGGGCGCGATGAGTCACGTAAAGGTGAGCTTTGACACTCCTGAATACACCGCAAATGCTGACGGTATCGGCACGCTTCGTATCCTGGAAGCAGTGCGTCTGTTGAACCTTACCAAAAAATGTAAGATCTATCAGGCTTCCACCTCCGAGCTTTACGGTCTGGTGCAGGCGGTTCCACAATCAGAAACTACGCCTTTCTATCCTCGTTCGCCGTACGCGGTGGCGAAGCTTTATGGATATTGGATTACGGTGAATTACCGCGAAGCTTATGATATGTATGCATGTAACGGAATCCTATTCAACCACGAAAGCCCGTTGCGCGGAGAGACATTCGTAACACGTAAGATCACCCGTGCGGTATCAAAGATCGCTTTAGGACTACAGAGCTGCCTGTATTTAGGAAATCTGGATGCTAAGCGCGACTGGGGACATGCCAAGGATTATGTGGAAGCGATGTACCTGATCCTTCAGCAGGACACTCCTGAGGATTACGTTATCGCCACCGGTATTACCACCACTGTGCGCGACTTCGTAAAGATGTCGTTCGCGGAAGTAGGCGTTGAAATCGAATTCAGAGGTGAAGGCGTGGAAGAGAAGGGCTATGTAGCTTCTTGCAGCAATCCTGATTACCTGCTTGAAGAAGGTTCCTTAGTAGTTGCGGTAGACCCTAACTACTTCCGTCCTACTGAAGTAGAATTATTGATCGGTGATCCAACAAAATCGAAAGAAAAACTTGGTTGGGTTCCTAAATACGATTTACCGATGCTGGTAAACGATATGATGGCTAACGATATCGCTCTGTTCCGCAAGGAGAAGACCTTGAAAGAACTTGGCTACGAGATAAAGAATCAGTTCGAATAAAATACTATTCTAATATTAATAAGCAAAGGCCTTGAGAGATCAAGGCCTTTGCTTTAACATACCATACGGAATGTTTTGCTGTCGGGCGACTAAAGATATATGCCAACTTTTATAAAAATGCCAAACATATAATCCCTACATTAGCAAAAAAGACAAATTACATTACATCTGCTAAACAAATTTCAAACAAAGACCCTGAATTTTCTTTTTACGGTACAACTATGAAGAAACTACATCGCCTTTTGTGCGTACTACCTATCTTGAGTGCAAGCGTTTATGCTCAGGAAAAACCTATCAACATTGAAGTCGAAGCTCAAGCCATTGGAACAACCAATGATGTCGTACCCTTCTGGATGCGCTCCAACCAGTACGGAAGTATTCCGTCCGCGGGAGCATCAGGATCGCTGATTGGTCGTATTAACAAAGATTACGACCGGGAGCAGCCTAAGAAATTCGATTGGGGTTTTGGCTTCGAGGGGCGAGGTAATGCTGGTAAAGATTCCCGCTTTATACTTATCGAGGGATATGCGAAAGCAAAAGCCGGCATTTTCCAATTAAAGGCAGGTAGAACGAAGGACGTTATGGGATTAAATGGGGATACAACGTTATCTTCTGGTAATTTCGCAGTGTCGGGCAATGCTTTGGGAATACCTAAAATAGAGATTAGTATTCCCGAGTATTGGAGAGTGCCTATTTTTGACGGGCTATTTTCGATTAAGGGAAATTTCAGTCACGGATGGGTGGGTCATACCACTATAATTGATTCGACTTTAAATTCTAATAATTTGAGAGACTTGCAACTTGTAAAATCTTATTTTCACAGCAAGTCTCTTTACGTTCGTTTAGCTAAAAGAAATTGGAAGCTGTCATTTTATGGAGGCTTTAATCATAACGTATTTTGGGGTGCTGAAAAAAATCTATACGGAGACATGTACAGTTTGTCCCCTATTGAAACTTTTTTTTATGTCGTTACGGGAAAAACTTATGGCACTCAAAAGCTTCCTAGCTCAAAGTTAGGAAATCAGTTAGGAAGTGTTGACATTGGCGTAGAATACCAACTTGACAACTACCAACTTATGTTATATCGCCAATTTTTTTATGACACAGGCGCGTTGTCAAAGCTTGCAAATATCGAAGACGGTTTAACGGGATTGGTTATTAAAAACAGAAAATCATCTTCAGAATTTCATTTAAAAAAGATTTTATTAGAATTTTTCTATAGCAAGAATCAAGCAGGGGAATCTTGGTCTCCAAAAACCAAATCTGGCGATGAAGATTACTACAATAATTATCTTTACAGGCAAGGTTGGTCTTATTATGATCAAAACTTGGGAAATCCATTAATAACATCTTATTTAAATGGACGAGAGGATCTGCCTAGAGACCCCAATCAATACTTTTTAAATAATAGAGTGGTCGCTCTCCATCTCGGCGTCGAAACAGGGATTGGAAATTCATATGAGTTTGCAGGAAAAGTATCGGTATCAAAAAACTACGGAACGTTTTTGACTAGTGAACAAGGGAACGACGCTCCTCGAGGAGACGAATTTATACCCCAATATGGGATTTTCAGAAAAACCGGACAATTATCTGTTTGGTTTTACGCAAGCAAAAAATTTAGTAAGAGTATGAAAGCTAACATTTCAACATCTTTTGATTATGGAAAGGTTTTGCATAATAGCATGGGCTTCAATATAGGCATAATTAAGAGCCTGTGAGCAAAATGGATGAACAGACTAGACTTATCTATCTGAATCTAGTCTATTCATCCTGTTAATTTTAGTTACAGATTCCCCTTGCCGATGCTATATAATTTAAAACCATATTTCGTTAACAAAGATTTGGTTAACAAATTTCTTCCATCAAAGATATTTGCAGGTTTAAACATATCCTCGTAAATCTGTTTCCAATCATATTCTTTAAACTCATCCCACTCTGTCAAAATAGCAATGGCATGAGCGTCCTTAGAGGCCTCATAAGGGTCTGTTACTACGGTCACCCCTCTTCTGTTTTCTTCAGGAGTTCTTGTTTTTAGATAATCAAGATCCGCGTAGATCTGCTCGGCACTTACCTTTGGATCGTACACCACGATATGTGCCTGCTCATGAAGTAATTCATCAGCCACGTAGATAGCGGCTGATTCGCGTGTATCATTCGTATCCTTTTTAAAGGCCCAGCCAAGGAAAGCGATCTTCTTACCGTTAACCGTGTTATATGAGGTTTTAATAATCTGATGTGCGAAGCGACGTTTCTGATGGTCGTTAATCAGGATCACCTGCTCCCAATAATCCGCTACCTCACGAAGACCGTATGAACGGGCAATGTACACCAGGTTCAGGATGTCCTTCTGGAAACAGGAGCCGCCAAAGCCGACAGATGCTTTCAGGAACTTAGGGCCGATACGGCTATCCGCTCCAATGGCACGAGCAACCTCACTAACGTCAGCTTCGGTTACCTCACAGAGTTCAGAAATGGAATTAATGGAAGACACACGCTGTGCGAGGAAAGCATTAGCTACGAGCTTAGAAAGTTCCGATGACCATACATTGGTTGTAAGGATACGTTCTCGCGGAACCCAGTTAGCATAAACATCTACCAACGCCTGCATGGCCTCCTGTCCTTCAGGTGTGGTATCTCCTCCGATCAATACACGATCAGGAGCTTCCAAATCTTCTACCGCTGTACCCTCGGCGAGGAACTCGGGATTGGAAAGGATCTGGAAATTACATCCCGTTCCGGTGTTACTTAGGATATCCTTTATAGCGCTGGCCGTACGGACAGGAAGGGTAGATTTCTCAACAACGATCTTATCGGTTTTGGCTACTCGTGCGATCTGACGAGCGCAAAGCTCTATCCATTTCAGATCAGCCGCTTGCCCTTTTCCGGCACCATATGTTTTGGTGGGCGTGTTAACCGAAATAAAGATCATATCAGCTTCATCGATTGCCATGTCCACGTCTGTTGAAAAGAAAAGATTTCTACCTCGTGCTTCTCCGACTACGGCATCTAAGCCAGGCTCATAAACCGGGAGCATCGAAAGGTCCTCCTCATTCCAAAGTGCTATCCGTTGTTCATTAAGGTCGACAACAGTAACTTTTATCTCCGGGCATTTTTTAGCTATCATCGCCATTGTTGGTCCGCCAACATATCCAGCACCGATACAGCAAATTTTTTTAATTTTTATCATTTTTTATAGGCTGATATAAAATTCAAGGATTATCTGATCTATGAATATTAATTCTGGTCATAGCGATAGTTCCCCTTATCACTACATGTAAATATCGCAACAAAAACCAGCATTTTATACTAAATCACCAAATAAATTGACGAAAAATTTAATTAGTCAAGCACTTTTCTTATCTTGGATATATGATTTTTAAAAGACATATTCTTGGAATATATGATCAAGAAAGAAAAAACAACTTAGATTTGATAAGGCTGGTCGCTGCGTTGATTGTAATCTATTCCCATTCCTTTTTGATTCTCGGAAAGTTCGAACAGGAACCATTACATAGACTTACAGGCTTTTTGAATTTGGGTTCTATAGGCGTATATATTTTTTTCACGATAAGCGGATATTTGATTACTAAAAGTTTTATAAAACAGCAAGATCCAACAAAATATGTAGTTGCAAGATCTTTAAGAATTTTTCCTGGACTAATTATTTGTACGGTGTTCACAGTCTTTATTATTGGACCAATTTTTACACAAGAAACCTTAAAATCCTATTTCTTAAATATCGAAACTTTCAATTTCTTAGCAACAGTACCTATTCTGCACAATTGGGATGTATCGCTTCCTGGTTTGTTCAAGTCCAATCCCTATCCTTCAAGTGTTAATAGCCCCTTGTGGACACTACGCGCAGAATTAATTATGTACGTGGTTGTTTTAATAGCCTGTTGTCTATATTATTATTTCTTCGAAAAGAAGAAAATTTCTTACAAAAACCTATTACTAATAATAGCAGTACTGTTATTTTGCGTAACAATGTATCTTCCTTTTGAATATTTAAAAGCGGCATCTCAGTGGTCAATCTTTTTTTGCGCAGGTAGTCTTCTGTACATTTCTCGCAATAGAATTTTTCTAAGCATACCACTGAGTATTGTGCTTCTTATGGCTTCGCTAATAAGCATTTTATTGACAATACCTTTTCACAAAGCGTTGTTTTCATTAGCGCTGATATACTTCATATTTGTTTTCGCATATCACCCGAAGTTGCAGACATTTAATATTAGCAAACTTGGTGACTTTTCATATGGCCTTTATATTTATGCCTTCCCTCTGCAACAGTGTGTAGCAATGTACTATCCCAACATGTCCGCCGAGGTTAATTTTATTATATCTGTCATTCTCACAACGCCATTGGCGATCATGTCATGGTTTTTTATTGAAAAACCATCCTTAGCCTATAAAGAAAAATTCAGAAAAAACAGATGTGCCGATTCTGATTTAATTGCATCGGTCAAACGTTAGAAATATGTCTAAAAAATACCCCTGTTTAATATTCAGCCACTTATCATATTTGTCATTTATTATAACAATGCTTTCATTTATTTCGACAAATCACCTAAAAGCTGAAACTAATACAAATAAAATTGTTCCTTTACCAGACCTTAATATAAGGATAGATAGAGGAAGACACTGGCATATGAAAAATTTCAGTAACGGTGTAAACAACAATAAAGATGACACCCCCGCTATACAAAACGCATTAAATAATCTAAAAGAAGGAGATACACTATCATTCGAAAGACGTGTATACAATACTCGAGGTGGGATGCAAATACCTCAACTATCGAGCGTAACTATCTTAGGGAACGGTGCTGTTATTAACAATAAAATTAGCCATCTGCCTTCAATTGTCTTAAGTGTTAACTCTGGATGGATCGATGTACCATATATTAAAGTTAGATCGAAAATAACTGCGGGTAATGATTTTGTTGTGGTAACTAACGCCCATCGTTTATCTGTTGGTAAGTATATTTGGATTTCAAGTAACGAAGCCATTGGAGCAAGAGACACAAGCTATAAAATAGGTCTCTATGGTAAAGTAAAAGATATTATACAAGATACCGTATTTCTCAACCGCAAGTTCGATAGAAACATGACAGCTGAATTCAGTAAGCTTAGAGTTATTTTGAATTGTGAAAATATTTGTATAAAAGACTTAATAATAGAAACGTTTCATGAAAAAGATATAGCTTTAAAAATGGATTACTGTCAGAAGCTTTCATTGATCAACATAAAATGCTTACCGAAAACATTTTCAAGTATTGGTATCAGTGTTAACGCAAATTTTAATAGCAAGATAGACAGATGCTATACGGAGAATTTCAGAGATTATAATAATATACTTGGTTATGGATTTAGCATATCGGGAGATAGCATTAGCGTATCAAACTCATTATCAAAAGGGTGCAAGCACAATTTTACTTCTGCTAATCGATCTTCGATTTCTAGATTCTTAACATTTTCCAAATGTATAGCAAAAGAAAGCTATTTATATTCCTTTGATTTCCATGGTTCTGTAGTTAACTCGATCTTTAAAAACTGCACTGTAACAGACAGTCACGGAGGATTCTTTTTGCGGGGTATGAGTGATTTAACTATAGATAGCTGTTATGTATACAATGTAAAAGACAATGCCGTTTTACTTAGAGGAGATGCAGATAGTACAATGACAAATATAAAAATAACAAGAAGCAGATTTAACAATACCAACATAACAGCTGGCACAGCTACTATAACAAAAGATACAGGAACGAAATTATTAAATTTATTAATATACAATTGCGAATTACAGAATGGCGACAGGAATGCAATTACATTATCACAGTGGCCTTACACCAACAATTCAACAATCTCGAATTGTTACATAACACATTTTGGATTAGGAGGTATTAGTATTGGTGGCTCTGGAAATACTATTAAAAACGTGCATATCGATGATTTTGGTAAAAAGCAATATGGACGGGGAATTGAATTGTTATTTGGAGGAAAGACTTGTATTCAGAAAGTAGTGATAATTAAGAGAAATAAATATGATGCAAATGCAATACGTATCGATAAAGCAACTAATAGGGTATGGATCAAAGAGTCCAAAATTTTAAACTTCGAAACTGGGTCACAAATTGTTGTAACAAATACATCACCGCAGATTGTGTCTTATTAGAATACCTTCATTACTATCTATTGCCAGTCAGAAAATCGTATGTTTTGTGACTGTACTTCTTGAGAAATAATCCTAACTGAATACAAATTATAATAGTAATAAAAGGTGAACCTAAATAAATAAATGAGTAGGTAAAGAAATTTTTAACATGAATTAAAGACATCAAAATCTTTTTTATTATTGTCAATAGCGGTTCGTGAGATAAATATAAAAAGAAAGTAAATTCAAACACTCTATATTTTTCGTGCAAACGACAGAGTGTTCTTGAAATCAAAACAATATCATACAAATACCAAAATGATACTAAACCTACCAATATACTAAACTTCGATATTAAATAAAACACTAAGCTATCTTGAAACCCTTGCAACGACATTTTTGACTTAAACAATACTAATAATAACCAAACTAAAGAAATAACAAGAGTCTTAAAAATAGAAGGTGTAAACTCAATTAAATTCTTGTATTTCAAAGCTACCATCGCACCTAAGAAAAAGAAAAAGTAAGTATCAGCCCTAACTATCAAATTTATGTCAGATAGCCAAAGCAGAAAAAATGGGACTAAAAAAAAATAATGATTTTTCTTAACAAAAAAGTAAAACAATGGTGAAAACAACATAACTATCAGTAGGTCCCGAATAAACCATAATTGATAATTTAAAGGGCTAACTATCCACCTATAAAAAACTTCAGTTAATTCATAATTTCTAACCAGCTTGTTTGTAAAAAACCGAGAAACCGACGGGATGGTTTGAATTAAGAGAAAGAATAGTAAACCTAGAGCTGACCAAGTCAAATATGGAATAATTAACGTTCTTAATCTCTTTTTAAGTTTATGCTTATAGCTATATAAATCTAAACTCCCTCCTAAGAAAAAAAAGAAGCTGGATGACATAAAGAAAAACGGAACACCAACTCTAGCTAATCCATCAGATAAAAACAACTGTAAAAGCTGCGCAGACTTAGAACTCATATAATTAGTATGGCTACCGACATTAAACATTGACGTTTGGGAGTGCACCAGCACAACAAATACAATGGATACAAAAGACAAAGCTTTTAATTTAATGCTAAGGTTTTCCTTCATTTAAAAATCTCTCGTTAGTTTATAATAAATTGAATTAAGCATTTCGGCATTTCTACGGTCCGTAAATTTATTCAAAAAGTCGCGTTTACAGTTGCGTCTAATTACTTCACGATCTTCAAATTTAAGCTGATCCCATTTATTGACTTTTGCAATTAGATCCTCGGAGCTACCAGGTTCAAATTTAAATCCATTATAATCATCCTGTATAATTTCCTTCATCGCTCCCAAATTGCTAGCTATGATTGGCGTTCCTGTAGATAACGACTCAAGAATAGTCATTGGCATCCCTTCATACCATATAGAAGGGAAAATCAGCGCTTTTGCTTGCGACATGTGAGTTAAAATGGATGAATGTGGCTGCATTCCTAAATACACAATATTGCCGTAGTCTTTACAAGATTCGAGAACAAGAGCACTCAAATTTCCGTTACCTATTACTAATAATTTCTTACGATTTTTCCTGAAAGCTTCTAATAAAGTTGCAACTCCTTTCTCCGCTGTTAACCTACCTACAAACAAATAGAAATCAGATTGATCTCTCAGCGTATTAATTTCAGAAATTACAAAATTAGGTTTAACTTGAATTTGTTGGGGCTTTAATCCCAAGGAGGATCTAAGAAATAAATTTTTTGCGGTTTCTGTCAGTGTTATATAAGTATTAATACGATTCCAGGTCCCTATAGTTTTATGAAACCATACAGTAAACGCCAACCAAAAGGTAAGTAATGAAGATCCCTTATAGACCTTATCTATTACAGCATTGAATGGAAACGTCCTTTGTAACGAATCAAAATAAAGTCCTCTACTACTCGTATAAAGCGTTGCAGAGGGACAGATCAACCTATAGTTGTGCAATGTGTGCACTACCGGTACCTTCAGTAATTGGGCTGCTAGAAAGATTGACGGAGAAGCTTCATAATGAAAATTGTGAACATGCACTACATCTGGCTTAAATTTTTTTATTTTGCTAATAACACGAATTAAACTAAAAAGATTTAAGGGCATAAACAAGATATTTAATAAAGTCCTAAATCTAGACCTTGCGTTAGTAAAAGTCAGGGAATCAACATCATATTCTCTTCTTAAAAGATTAAATTCATTTTTAAAAACTTGGTCTTCCCCCCCCGCCTCATTGTAGAAGTTATGAATTATAAGGATGCGCATAAATTATTTATTATTAAAGTATTCTAGCGGGATTTCCAACAACGACCGAATTTGCAGGAACATCCTTGACAACTACTGCGCCTGCGCCGATTTTAACGTTATCTCCTATTTTAATGGGACCGATAATACAAACGTTTGCGCCGATGTCCACATGATTTCCAATTTTAGGACAAGTTGAAAAAGAACCATCTGCTAACTCCTTATGCCCAATCGTTGTACAATGTCGCACAGTGCAATCTAATCCAATTGTTACACCATCGTTAATAACCAAGGATTGACCGTGATATATCACGAAACCAGGACCGATACACGTTTTGTACGGTACTTCTATTCCCAACAACCACTCGACAAAAACTCTGTAGAACACCAAGTATGGGATCATTAAAAAAAATACAACCTTATTACGACTAGCAACATGTGCGAACCGAAAGAGAAATAAAATAATCTTTCCCTTTAAATTACCGTCATTTCGATACCAATCTCGTTTTAAATCCATGAAAATAACTTATTTAGAATATAGTAGTAAAGTCTAACTCTTCGATTAAACTTAAACCGATAACGGGAAATTAACTGGTTGTTAAGTGTAACTTCTTTGGGAAAATTGAAACTATATTTAGGAGACTCTTCCATTACAACTTTATATTTATTATACCGTTGATTAGTATGAGTCGCTTGTTCTCCAAAGCCTAGATTTGTCAATTTAGTGACTGTGGGGTAAACTGTAACAGTTTGCTTCTTGAACTGATGATAGTTACAACGTATTGCCCATGAATTAATCAATCCCCTGCTTTGCTTCTGTAACGAACTGAAAAGGTCACTCCCTATCTCATTGAATTTCCGGATTTTTTTCTTCGATTTTGAAAACTCTTCATAATCTGAAACAGCCCAATCAATATCAATCCAGCGATCTTTCCACATGCCCCAACCCCAAGAACAATGCCGTTGAGTGAAAAAGACATCGTAGTTATAATTAAGTGGAATCTTCATCTTAAAAATGTACCCAGAAACTGAAAACACTTGTTTATCGTCTTTGTAAAACTCCAATGCCTCATTCATATAAGTGAGGAAGTTAGGAGACACTCTTAAATCATCCTCCATAACAATTACAGACTCATAATCATCAAAAATCTTAGTAACGCCAGAAATTATTGAACCAGCCAAGCCTTTATTCTCCGAAGCTTCAAAAACTTTTAACGACTTGAATCCTTGTATCTCCGCTACAAATTTCCTCACATTTGAGACGTCAACTACATCCTTTTCGTGTTTATGAGCATCCGAAAAAATTATCAAATCAGTTTCATGTGCCAAACGGCATTCTTGCAGAGACTCAACTGTTGATATTAAGGTATCTAACCTATTGTAGACAAAAAGAACTACCGGAGCTAAGGGCCTCTCTTGTTTACTTTCCATGAATTTTTAATTTAATTAAACTACAATTTATCGATAACCTTGTGAAACCATGAACCAAATGCCTCCCACGAATATTTCAAGAAATAACTCGAACGGCTTTCAGCCTCCACATCAGAAAAATCAACTAAATTTCTAATATCATTGAATGAAGAATACACCTTTATTATTCCCATTTCCTGAAGATCCAAAAATGATCCAACATTCGGGCCAATAATATTGCAATTTGAGTTAAGAGAGCGAATTAGGCTAGCGGAACTAAGAATAGATTCTGAATGATATGTAAAAAGTATACATCTTGATAATGAAAAAAGATTATTAAGTTCTTCATCGGAAGGGCGTTTATTAAACCATTCTATATTTGGCAAATTGGAGATCTCATGCATCAATTCAGCAGAATACACTAAATCTTTGCATTCTCCAGCTACAATCACTTTAAAAGAGGCCAATGAGGAGCTTCTTAAAAATCTTATAAATTCTAAAATACCTTTATATGGTGAAATTGCGCCCCAAATTATAAAATCATATAAAGGAGTCAAACTTGATTTTATAATTTTAGAAGAATTAGAGATCGGATGTGGAAAGAAAAAAACATTGTGATTTCGCCCGTATTTTTTTAAAAACTCAACACCTTCTTGACTATGCGTTATAATCATATCCGCATTTTTTGCCATAATTTTTATAATCTTCTTCTTTTTTTCTAAATTATTTTTATTATGAGAATACTTATTATGTAGGGTCCAAATCAACTTTTTCTTTCTTAATCTACATAACAGTAGAAATATAAAAAACATAAAATACTGAACCGAACCAAAGCGCCGGTCCACAATATTTTCTATCCAATTCAAAACGAAAATATCAGTTTTGGATATAGCTTTTATCAGACCGATAACTCCAAAATTACGTTTCATATCGAGATTAGAAATCGCAAACCAAAGTTCTAAAGAATCTTTCAAATCAAATAAATAAGGGTTCCCACCTCCTTGTTCTGAAAGAAGATCAAAAGGATATAAGTAAATTCGTCTCTTCATGAATTACATCTTTAAAACAATACGATCAATATTTCCAATTTCAGATGCCACCTCCGAAAATGAACTATAAAACGAACAGTAAATCATATCGGTTCGAGATAAACATGCCATATCAATTGCAGCGTTAATTATACCTTTAGCCGAATCTCGTTCTAATGGCACATCCCTTGTTATAACCGAATTGGGAAACTTAATTTTCAATTCTTTTTTTACCGTAAGATCATCCGTGCAAACTAAAAATTTGCAATTAGGATTCTGCAACAGAAGACTAGTCATTTTTTCTTCAAATAGTTTCGGAGGACTAAGCGCCTTTGCATTCGAGTTATCTGTCATTCTAATATGTATACCATATACACTATCATAAATATCTTCAAAAAACGATTGAGCTTCTCTTTCTATTCGAGAGTTAAACTTAAGATAGTTACTGCTATAGTCGAAAAACCGATGACATGTCCAAACGAAACGATTTGCTCTAGGTTTGGTTATGTGCAAAATAGATGAAATTTCGTACTCATATCCAAACATTTTGCTAGCTATGCCCCTTAACGGCACAATCTTTTTAAGAAGAAAATTAACCGTTTTAAAAAAATATGAGGCCAACTTAGATACTTCACGAACGTCATGAAGCTCAGTTCTCATGAACAGTTCGTCATAACTACATTTTAGGCCCCAATCTTGAATCCAAAGGATATTTAAACGAAGCCCATTGATTCTCGCAAACTCATAAGCAGAATTCATTACACGTATTCGATTTCCCAGCCCTCCCTGCGGACAAACAGTCAACTTTCTTATACTCATATGTTATGATCTTTAAATGCTTCTATCATGATTTCAAGAATTACGAAGTATTTTTTTATTAAAATCAATAGAGACCCAATAGCAAAGCATAATAATAACGAACATTACATTTTTCTCTTTAAAATAACTAGCCTCTGTAATATTATTTATAATAATGAAAAGCACAATACAAGGTACAGCGCGGAGCTGTGCTGGCAATTTCATTACTTCTCTTGTTAGTCTATGCAAAAAAGTTAAAAACAAAGTAAGTCCAAAAATCCCTATTATAAGAATTATTTCAACATAGCCGTTATGACTTTGCTGGATATCTTCATTAAATACTGTTCTAATATTTAATCTTGACACCACATCTGGATTATTATCCCAATAGCCTCCCGCGCCAAATCCCCAAAAAAGCTTGCCAAACTGAACTAAGTCCACAAAAATTAAACGCCATATTTCTGACCTGCCCGTGAAGGTCAAATCACGATTGATTGCTCCAATCTTGTCTCCTGAAGAGAAATCTCCAAGACCAACAACAAGTGGCAACATAACGCCCAAAATGATAAAGAAGTTGAAAATATATTTCCTTCTTAAATCAAAACGTTCAAGTGAAAAAATCAGAATTGCACCAACAAAAGATGTCATACTATCACTTAGATATATTTGATATAATAGAGAAAGAATCAGTACAAAAGTAAATCTATTCCATTGAGATCCATTATAAAAACAAACTAACAAAAATGTCACGGAAACAAATTGTCCCAAGTTATTAGGAGACGAAAAAATTCCTTGAACCCTGTCACCTAATGCATTCAACACCATAGGACGAGGAAGAAGAATCAGTAATACAAAATTGACCAGACATATAGTAACCATTTGGTTTTTTAATATTTGCAGTAAAGAAAAATCTTTTTGAAGAACTTGTACTACCACAAAAATCTGGAGCAAAACTAAAACACACCGAACAATAGAAAGGGCCGAAAGGTTAAACATCGGACCATCCACCCATAGAAAAGAAAAACAAAACAACGCTATTGTTAACATAAGTGCTCTATTGTCTGCAAATTCGATGGTTGCTTTCTTCTTAATTAAATATGCAAGCGAAAAGAATGACAAAACTACGTTTAACGTATAAGTCAATCCCCCGAGAAATTCAAGTTTGAATAATGTAAAAAACGATGTGAATGGAAAAATTAACATCAATAACTGAAACTCGCCAAGCACAAAATTAGTCAACCCCTTCTCCTTCATAATATTTTCTGGATGTTACTTTTTAATAAATTCAACAATTGTTTTTCCAATAAAACTGGGAGTAAAATATTTCTGAGAAATCAGTGGGATGTTATTATGAAGAAAATAAAAAATGAAAATTGAAAACATGACGAATTCAGATAATGGCCAAGCGTAGGCTGCACCCGTTATTCCAAATAAATTAGACAATGCTACAATAAGCACTATATTCAACACAAACCCAATACTTATAAATTTCAGATATACTTTATCTCGTTTAATATTTAAAAGTACCTGCATTCCAAATGTGTTATTTAAGGTCGAAAAAAACAGCACAATAGATAATATACGTAATAAGGAAACACCTCCGACAAACTGAGATCCATAAAACTTATTGATAACTAAATCCGCCATCAAGAAAGTAACTACAGAGAACATAATTGATGCTATAGCTATTATAGGCAAAATCTTACGAAGCACTTCATATCCTTTTCTTAAGTCCTCCGAAAAAGACTTACTTACTAAGGGAAAGAGGACTGTATTTAACGGGACTGCATATAAACTTTGTAAAATTGTGATTATGCGTAAAGCAGAAGTATATACTCCAACATCATGAGCACTGGCCATAGATCCTGCTACGACAATATTACTGGTCACGGCTAAACTTGTGATCCACGAAGTTAGCGAAAGGGTACCATTCTCTTTAAGAAGAAGCTGTATCTCTTTGAACGAAACAGCTACAAAAGAAAGCTTATACTTTTTAATTGCATACCACAAGGAAACTAAAGAAACTAATATTTGAGCTATACTAGTTGAAAGCGGATGATAAATATAATCTGATTGTGTCTTTATCAATATTATAATCAAAACTGAAAATAAGAGCTTGGATACAAAATTGAATATACCAATATTTCTAGCATCCTGCATACCATTGTATACCCAATTAGTATTCAATGCATATCCTATACACAAGAGAAAAGATAAGAGGGAAGCGAGTTTTTCACTTCGAAGCTGAGGAATAAATGATACACAAACGAAAAACAATATAGATGTTGCTAATAAGAGAAGCACTCTACAATATAGAATAGTAGAGAAAACCTTATTAATTGATTCTTTACTAAACTGATTATTTGCCACATATCTAGTTCCATAAAAATCAAATCCATAGCTAATAAACAGAACAAAATAGCCAATAAATGCATAGATATAGTTAATAACTCCAAACTTTTCAGGGCCTATTATACGAGAAATAATAGGCAATGTTATCACAGGCAGGACGTAGTTGGCGAATTGAACTAAAGAAAGTGATAAAAAATTTTTTAGAGTCTTACCTCTAATCGTACTCTTAGTACTCATCATTTAAATTTCTTTAGGACCGAAATATCTTGCTTATCTTATGTAACACAGACTTCGGTTTCTTAATGCTACCATAATCGCCGTAACCGTATCCATAACCGTATCCATACCCATAGCCATAACCATATGTACTGGAAGTCTTAACATCATTCACTAAAATCGAAATGCGTTTCATTCGAGCATTTTTTGATATATCATTGATAATACCTAATTGATTCTTAAAAGTATAACCCTGACGAACAACATATAGCGACAAATCAGAGAATTTACTAAGTAATTGTGCGTCAGTAACAAGTCCAACTGGAGGAGCATCAATTACAATATAATCAAATGTACTCTTCAAATAACGAATTAACTCATCGGTGCGTGAATCTAAGATTGTCTCTGTAGGATTAGGAGGTATTGGGCCGCAAGGAACAATAAATAAATTATCATTTAAACCCGATTTTACAACAACCTGATCTGGAGTAACATTTTCTGACGTTATAAAATTCGTATAACCGAATGTATTAGATAATCCAAGTTTACTAGCAAGGTTGGGTTTTCGAAGATCTAATTCCAGCGCTACAACTCTTTTTCCAGATAGCGCGAGTACCGAAGCCAGATTTAAAGACACAAATGATTTGCCTTCCCCGGACATACTCGACGTTAGTAAAATTGTCTTCTCATTGCTTTTGAGAAAGAATGACAGATTTGTCCTTAAAGCACGGAATTGCTCTGAAATAGGAGTACGTGAGTCTTTAGTAACCACGACAGCGGATTGCTCTACGCTGTTTGATATCTCTCCAATAATAGGAACCGTAGTATCTCTTTGAATATCATCTCGTGTCTGAATTCTTACATTAAGAAGATCTCTCAAGGTAATGACTATAAATGGAATAGCTAATCCTAAAGCTAAACCTATCAATAAAATCACTTTATTTTTAGGACTAATTGGTAACGGTCCAGCTTTTGGAGGATCAATTACTTTGGAGTTAGAAATATTTGACGTCTTAGAAATAGCGGTCTCCTCTCTCTTCTGCAAAAGAAATATATATAATTCTTGCTTTATCTGCTGTTGCCTAGAAAGATCAAGAAATTTTCTCTCATTAGCGGGAACCTGTCGGATCTGATTCTCAAATACTCCAGACTGGGATTTTAGACGAGTTTCGGCGATAGTTAATGATTTTTTTGTATTTGCTAAGTTCACGATCATATCCTTACGTAAATTGGCTAATTGCACATCAATATTTTGCACATAAGGATTCGAATCAGTAGCTGAAAGAGACTTTCTATCACGCTCCAATAACAGACTGTTATAACGTTCAATAAGAGAAGCAAAAACCTCATCTTCAGGCATAACGGTAGTAGGGACAATTCTCTTATTAGTCACATCGTTTTTCAAATAATCTTCTAACGAACTCAAAACTGATAACTTAGTTTGAATGGACGATATATCTTCGAAAGATTTATTGTTTCCTTCAAGCAATAACTTAGATTGAGCTGAAATATCCGCTATCTTACTTTGCTGGCGAAAACTCTGGATATTGCCTTCTATGGTTCCCAGCTCCTGACTAACAAATACTAATCTATTTTCAATAAATGCAATTGTACTATCTGCAATCTTATTTTTGTCCTCGAGATTACTCTGGACGTACGTATTTATCAATACACTTAGAATGTCTTCTCCCTTCTTAGGTAAAGCGTAATTAAAACTCAGATCAATTGTACTCACCTGCTTATTTGTTACGCCAACCTGTAACCTCTGCATGAACTCAGAAACCATATCATCCAAAGATGTTAAGATAACTGTGTAAGAATTGTCACTTTCAGAGACGCCCGGATTTCGTAAAAATTGGACTTTTCCCACATTTGGTAAAATAAATGGTTCTCCAAAGAACACCGTTTTTGAAAAATCACCCACAGTAATGTTCAACTCCTTAGATGATTTGTATGCTACATCAACTGTAGTCTTAGGAATAGAATCACTCACATTTAGCAATTTCAGCAAAAAAGGAGATTCATAAAGCTCTTTATCAACAAAATCGCCGTTTACAAAGTAAGTAACATTCGCATTGGTAGCTCGCACCACTCCATCCATTAAATGTCTGGTTTTAAGCACTTCTGCTTCATTATCGACTGAACTCTTACCGCCCAATAAGCCACTTAAGTCAAGCAAATCATCTTGTCCGGAAAGCCCCCCTTTCTTTTCGTCATTTACAAGGAGTTTAGCGTTGATACGATATATAGGAGTCTGAAATTTTATATAAATTAAAGATGCAGCTATGCCTAGTATAGCCCCTATAACAAAGAGATACCAATTGGCAACAACTTTTCCTATTATTTTCTTAATATCCCTATTATTATCCTTTTTCTCAGGCTGGGACGCTAAAAAATCTTGAACATTAGTCATAATATGTAACAAAGTATATTAAAATCGTGAGAGCGCAACAATAAGAACAGATAATACCGAACCTAAAATCGCCAGTGTTTGGGTTCTAGCAGCATTAGTAGCAGCAGCCTTCGATTTCCCAGGTTCAACGTATATAACGTCGTTCTGCTTTAAATAAAAATAGGGCGATTTAAATAAATCTGAGCTATTCAGATTTAAGCGAGTTATCTCTTTTTGAAAGCCCTTGTCCCTAATCAAAAGTACATTTTCACGCCTTCCGTATACAGTTAAGTCACCGGCTAAGCCCAATGCGTCTAACACAGAAACCCGCTCATTGGCGATAGTAAATGTAGAGGGCCGCAGCACCTCGCCTAAAACTGTAATTCTATAATTACCAAAGCGAACCTGTACTATTGGATTTTTAAAATAAATAGAGGCACGTTTTACTATCAACTCTTTCGCCTCGGTAGTTGTTAAACCGGCTAGTTTTACAGAACCTAACATTGGAATCTCAACGTTTCCAGATTTATCGACTAAATATCCTGTAAGTAGCGATAGTGATTCGTTTGAAGCAGGCAAACCTGTTGTGCCTGATTTATTGCCTGAATTTATTAAACTATTTACGGATGCATCAACCGTTTGGATATCAATCAAAAGAACATCATCTGACAAAATAACAGGAGCACTAAATGATTGAGATTTTATAACACTATCAACCAAAATATTTGGAAGATCGTTAAAATATGCAATGTTTTTTTGGGAGGCACAAGACGAAAAAATCAATATATTCAGAATAAAAACGAGACATTTTCCGATGGTTTTACACTTAGAAGACAACATATTTTCATTAATTAAAAAGTCATTATTGAACTAACTTTAGTTTTTCCTTAGCCAAAAGATAAATAAATATACTATTAGTGGTAAAATATCTTTTAAACAAGCGTTTAGGTTCCTGGCTCAACCTAAACAGCCATTCGAGGCTATTACGTTGCATCCATTCCGGGGCACGCTTTTGATCTCCTATTAACACAGGGAGAGCACCGCCAACGCCCACCATCACAGCGTTGATCCTACCTTTCATCTCGTTCATCCAGCGCTCCTGTTTAGGACATCCTAAAACCACAAATACGATATTGGCTCCTGATTGCTCAATCCGTTGGATCGTATCTTCCTTTTCCTGCTCGGTGGCAGGACGAAAAGGCGGCGAATACGCGCCCGCAACTTTGAGCCCCGGATAATGACTTTGAATGTAATCGCCGGTTTTATCAAGCATGGATTGTGATCCTCCGTAAAAATAGACAGACAGATTGCGATCCTGGCATTCTGAAAGCAATGCGGGTAGCAAACTCATGCCATCCACCCTATCTTGCTGCTCCTGATATAGCAGATCAAAACTTTTAGCGATGGGCATCCCATCTGGCGTTACCAGATCGGCACTGTTTACAATATTTTGGAAGGCACTGGATTTATGTGCTTCTACCAGCATGTGTACATTCGCTACACATACATATGACGATTGTCGTTTCCGACCAAGCTGTAGAATCGCTTCGATAAAGTCGTTGTATTTACCCTTGGAAACGTCTATAGAAATTACTCTTTTCTTTGAAAGCATATTATCCCTAATTAGATTTTCCCCTTTTTCTGAGAACGTTCATATTTTCAATTGAGCATCGTAAAATGCTATGGTATTATGTATCAATGTAATGTAGTTTACCAGGCAGCACCGTTCCGTTTTTCAATAACGCAAGATACATTTATTTTTGATATTTCTCATTTTTTCTCACCGGGAAATACAAAAAGTTCAATGTATTTCATGTTTTAATAAAGTTTTATTAACAGACGGACTTAAAATAATGACTTTCATTAATATGTTGAGAATACAAGCAGAAGAGATGATTTGTTTTGAGAAATATTTTTTTTCTCAGTTATTCACGACAAGGGTAGCACAACAAGGGTTTAAAAAAAAACAGGTACAGGGAAATTCCCTGTACCTTAAATAGAGAGCGTTAAGAGCGTTAAGAGCGTTAAAGAGCGAATCTCTTTCTAAATTCCCGGCCATGAGGAGGGAAATTTTTTGGCTATATGCCTTGCGACAATGACGCGCATTCCAATAGTAAGTGTAGAACCATTTATAGTTTTTCTCTCATGATATAGAACTTATTACGGCAGTTGCCGCAGATATATCTTTTAAAGGGCTTACTGAACAACAGATAACGGACGCTCCATCCGCGGCGTATCCTTGCAGTAAGCGGAATCCCACAGATTGGACATTTAAATTCATGCTCATCGTTTCTGTGCTTTTCAGTGTATGAATTACTCATAGTTGTGTCTTGAATAGTACTGTATTAATTGTAATAGGTATAGTGTTATGGAACTTATCCTAAAACCAAACGTTGCTAAGCTATGCTCTCCATCTCTAATCCGATCAGAGATTAAAATGCGACGATTTCGTTTTTTCAAAGTCCCTTTATATATCTTTTTATTTGTTTAACCGATCGAACCTACAGCATCGCTACGACCCCCCCTCTACTCTCATCCCTTCACTTCTTATAACAGTATACCACCTTATCGCGGCCTCGTTTGATTGCTTATACTGAGGCTTCATTGGGCATCCTCAGGTGCCCGCGAAACAAGCTTCCGCATTCTAAATCTCCTTCAACATGTACTCTTCCTTGGTAGTGCACCGCTAGCCTCAGCTAAGGGTGTATTCTATTGATTTCGCCATCAAATGGCAGGTTCGGCTTTTTCAATTATTGCCCGACAACTTAATGAGGCCAACGCACGAAAGTAATAAATGTTTTAACTTTTTTTAACATTTTTCCTCAAATTGTGAAATTGCATACACAAAACTCTCTGAAAAGCGTGCACTTTTTGCACAGAATACCGGGGAATATTATCACACAATTAAAACGGAGCAGGGAATTTTACCCGGAAAAATGGGATAACTTTAAGGTTAGGAAGAGCTCCGGAATACCGCCTTACCCTTCGTGTGTAATGCTTATTTAAGCTTGGTAAGCCCTGGTAGAAAAACGTGAAATACTTACACGGGACAACTTTTCCATTTGTCTGATGCTAATAAGCTTTAAGAATTCGAAAACAGCAAAGGAACTTAAAACATAAAAGGGGAAGGCGTTTAAACCCTCCCCTGTCGCGGCGCTGATATCAGTCAGCTTTTAACAGCTTAGCATCGATGAACTACTGCCAGCCTATTGGTTGCGCTAATTTTGGATTTAATACAATCTGTGAAGCAGGAATCGGCTGATAATAATACTTCGGCGAAATAAATGATTTCGGCGTCTGCTGATCCGTCTTGAATACCAGATACCCGGAGGTTCCGTTTGAGAGCGCATAGTTGGCATTACGATCATCCAATGGATATTTAACGATCTTGCTAATATCCGCGGGAAGCGTAGACCCGGCAACCGCGGTAATCGGCGAACTGTTGGTAGGCACAATGGCGATATCAGCAATGCCGTCACCTGTTACATCGAACGCTCCCAAGCCTGGCAGATATATGCCCTGCTGAGGATCAGCGAAGTGCTGACCGGCAAACCAACGTTTAAGATCATCATAGCGGAAGCCTTCGCAGGCAAGCTCTACGCGACGCTCGCGACGGATCTCGAGAAGTGCCCCGCGGTTAGCGCCCGTAACATTTGGGTAATATGCGGCAAGTACCGGATCGATAACACTGTTGGCTGTAGCTAGGCTGATCAGAGGCATGCCCACACGAGCGCGAAGTTTATTGACGGTAAGATCAAGATCTGCCTGCGTAATGAGATTCAGCTCAGCACGTGCCTCGGCATAGTTCAGCAGGGTTTCAGCAAATCTATAGATAGGCAGTGAGGTGTAGTTGAGCACCCAGCCGCCACGCAATGCCGGATCCCGAGGGTAAAACTTTATCTGATCATAGCCCCCCGTAGATGGCTTTATAAGATACGCGCCCTGGCCCGGCACCGTTTCGAATCCGGGGGTGGCGATCACTTCCGCAAGACGCGGATCACGATTGGCGAAGACCTGCGTCAGCTGCTTTGTAGCATATCCCGGCGTTTGTGTAAAAGGAGTACCGTCTTTCATCAGGAAGGTCTCCATAAGGTTGCGACTGATACCCCATTGATAACCCAGCACGGTATGTGTATTGTTTGCTACGTTGAGCTCCTTGCTGCTCTGAAACCATTGGATGATCTCGGGATTGCCATCGAGCGCGGTGCTGATAAACAGGTTGCGGTAGGCGGTGGCATCGTTTCCGCTGATGCTGAAGCCGCCGTTATCCATAATATCTTTAGACACTTCGGCAGCGCGGGTAAGGAAGCGGTCGGCATCGCCGGTGAGGTTGATTTCAGCGTGATACTTACGGTATGTTCCTTCGTACAGGCAGAAGCGGGCAAGTTCCGACTTGGCCACCCAGCGATGAATGCGTGTTTTGTTTCCCTTAGTGGCGGTAACATTGGCTGCCGCGTATTCAAGATCGGCAAGTACCGAGTCGGCTACCAGCGCGCGGGGATCCTTAGCTTTATAGATATCGGGATCTTCAGAAGTCATGGCGTGACTAAACCAGGGCACATCTGAATATTGCTTGATCTTATTGATATAGAAGCGGGCGCGGAAATAACGCGCAACCCCAATGGAGCTGCGGATGGCCGCGGCGTCGCCGGTAGCTTTACCAGCATTGTCGAGCAGGAAGTTTATTCTGCGCAGGTTCCCCCAGTCGCTCCATCCGCCAATATTTGCCGGAGTAATAGTTCCGGAAAGCATGCTTATATGCGTAGAGCCGGCAAGGTAAATGGAGGTATTATCAGAACTGACATCATCATAAACCCCTCCGCTTTGCATGGCATTAACGATACCATTTACATAGGTATCCAGGTCTGCCGGAGTGTTAAAGAAGTTTTCCTCGGTAATGGACGTCAGGGGCTGCCGGTCCAGGAAGTTTTTCTCGCAAGATGTCGCAGTCATCAATACCGCTGCGCAGGCAAGATATCCGCTTATTTTATTCAATCTCATGATTTATATTTTTTACTATTCGTAATCAAATTAGAAGCTCATATTTAAGCCAAAAGAGTATACTTTCTGGAATGGATAACCGCCGCTGGCATTACCCAATGAGAGGAACTCGGGATCGAGATCCTGATCCAGATGCTTCCAGGTGAAGAGATTCTCCGCACTGAAATACACGCGTAATCGGTTGATGGAAGCGCGCTTAAGCAGGGTACCCGGCAAGGTGTAACCCAGCGTCAGGTTTTTCAGGCGCAGGTAGGAGGCATCCTGCAGGTAGCGTGTCTGCGCGCGGCTAAGCTCACTGGAGCCGGTTTCGGCCGTGTAGGACTTTACGCGCGGGAAATACGCGTTTGGATTTTCCGGCGTCCAGTGATCCATATTCTTCTCCGTAATATTAGTCCATGGCTGCGCGTAGATTCCCCAGAAATAAATATCGGCACCACCGGCATAGTAGTCGCGTTTGCCGATACCCTGGAAGAAGGCACGAAGGTCAAAACCCTTCCATGCGGCATTCAGGTCGATGCTGTAAGGCAGGCGACTTGCGGAGTTTCCGATAATGCGACGGTCGCCGGGGTTGGTCACGGTGTTATCGCCATTATCTACTTTACCATCTCCATTCAGGTCTTTAAACTTAAGATCACCGGCAAAGAAGTCATAATTATGATAGGAGGTTCCTACGGCAGACTGATCGGCCCAGTTAGCAGCTTCGTCATCAGAGGCGAAGAACCCTTCAGTGGTTAAGCCCCAGATTTCGCCGATGCGCATACCATTATAGTAACTAGACAATACTCCCGTAGGGTTGTCATACCTGGTAATGAAGGCGCGGTTATCGGCAATATTTACACGTGCCGACCAATCAAAAGGCGAACCAGCAAGATTGAAGCGATCCTTCCATCCAAAGGAAAGCTCAAATCCCAGGGTCTTCAGGTCCGCGGCGTTCGTATAAGGAGCGCTGGTACCGAATACGCCGGGCAGCACCTGCGATGGGCCGAGCATACCTTCTGTATTCTGACGATACACATCAAAAGAAAGATCGAAACGATTCTTAAAGAACTCCATATCTACCCCTCCGTTCAGCTTACGCACCGTTTCCCAGGTAATTGAGGGCGCTACCACTCCCGGATTGTTTACTAATACGGGCTTCTTACCATCAATGATGATTCCGGTAGCGCCTGATGACATCGTCGGAACAAATGGATAAGCAGAGTCGTTGGTCTGATTTCCGAGCTCGCCATATGATCCGCGGATCTTGAAGCTGTTCATACCGATAGATTCCTTGACATTAGCAAGGAAGTTTTCGTTAGACAACACCCAGGCGCCGGATACAGATGGGAAGAATCCCCAGCGATCGCCCTTAGGGTAGCGTGAGGTACCATCGTAGCGACCGTTAAATTCAACGATATATTTATCGTCGAAGGTATAGTTCAGGCGTCCGAAGAAACCCATAAGCGCCACCTCACTTTTACTGCGACTGGTAGTAATGTCGCCTGTGGCGAGGCCTATTTCGGGAAGATCGGCACTGATAAGTCCCAGACGGCGTACGCTGTAGCTGTCGGAGGTGCTTAACTCACGGTTAACTCCGACGATAGCCTGGAGACTGTGTTTCTGAGCGAAAGTTTTCTGGAAGTTAGAGTAGAGGTTATATACCTTATAGGTAGGCTGACTGTTACCAACATTGGCAAAGCTGTTGGAACCTACCGAGGCGTCAAAGAATGTTGCCAGGGGCTGATTGGGTCCGGTGCGATACAATACCGGCAGATTATAGGTATCGGTACCGCTGTTGGTGAAGCGGAAACTCGCGTCGCCACTTACTGACCATATATCTTTTATCAGGTCAACCTTCGTGTTGAATGATACCTGCGTCTGATTGTAGGCGTTTTTACTACGGCCACCTTCCTGCAAGATACCCAACACTCCGGCCCCGGCAGAGGTCCATGTGCCGTCAGGGTTACGGGGAACGCTTAAGCTCGCCTGTCTGTTAACATTCCAGAACAAGTTACCATCCACAAATGGCGGCGCTTCATAATCTCGCTTAATGAAGGAAAGATTGGTTCCCGCGCTCCAGCGCTTGGTAAGCTGATAGGTAGCGTTACCGCGGAAGTTATAGCGATCGAGTTTATCATTGCCGTATTTCAACATACCATTCTGACGGTAATATCCGCCGCTGGCCATATAGGAAAGGCGATCGGTCTTTTGTGAGATGTTGATATTTCCGGTATAAGTGGGAGCTGAGTTACGGTATACTTCCTCCAGCCAGTTTGTGGAACCATAATAGGACCAC
Organism: Sphingobacteriaceae bacterium UBA6709; assembly: GCA_002454425.1. Classification (GTDB taxonomy): domain Bacteria; phylum Bacteroidota; class Bacteroidia; order Sphingobacteriales; family Sphingobacteriaceae; genus Arcticibacter. The sequence goes on along the minus strand of DKIV01000043.1, from coordinate 117,380 downwards.
GCATCGGGATTGGTAGGATTGACAATAGTATTGGGAAGACTTGGGTCAGCGGCAAGCTTTTCAGCATAATCACGTTCCGCCTGCGGATACAGGTTGTAGAGCGGACGCGCGGCATCAGCCTTCATCTGCATTACTGTAAGGGGATCGGTTACCAGCTTAGGCATCTTGCCTATGGTACGAATAGCTGTGTTCGCATCGAACGATACAAGCACTTTGTCGCTCTTGGCTTTCTTCGTGGTCACAAGCATCACCCCGTAAGAGGCGCGCGCACCGTAGATGGCTGCGGAAGCGGCGTCTTTAAGGATGGTAACACTTTCGATATCCGCGGGATTAAGAAGTGCCAATTCACCGCTGCTTACGGGAACGTTATCAACGAGAATGAAGGCACTGCCACCATTTAGGGATGTATAGCCACGAATATTAATTCCCGGAGCATCGGTAGCGCGTCCGCTTGCGGGAAAGATATTCAGGTTGGCCATCACCCCCTGCATTCCGGTATTGATGTTGTTGATCGGGCGATCTTCGAGGGTTTGCCCGCCGATCTGCTGTACAGCGCCGCTGAGATGCGCTTTTTTTTGTGTTCCGTAACCTACAACTACCACCTCGTTGAGGTCGCTGGATGTTGCCACAAGACTTACGTTAAGGACTTTGGAATTGCCTACATTGAATTCGCGGCTTTGGTAGCCGATCGCGGAAACGACAATTGTCTGTCCGGAATTAGCATTGATGCTAAAGCGCCCGTTGTTGTCGGACATGACACCCATGGTGGTGCCTTTAATTTTTACTGAGACACCAGGGATGGTCTGCCCCTGATTATCGCGCACAATTCCCTGCACCAGTTGCTGGGCCATACTATACAAACTGAAGAGCAGCATGCATAGAACAAGTGCTAATGACTTGTAATGATTTTTCATAAATGTGGTAAATGTTTTATTAAACTAAACAGTTACAAACTTAAATTCCATAGTTTAAGCCTGTGTTACCAAATCATTACGATGTTATTTAGCCATCAAATACTTAAAAAAGAGATCACAAATGAAAATAAAACACAAAAAACAAGCGTTTTTAATATAAACAAATGTTTACAACACCGCCGAACAAGAAACGCCAAAAGTTTACCACACCTAAACCTCATTAATTAAAGAAAAACCAACAAGAGGGAACGCATACTTCCGGATGAGATGTGGTACAGGTTACTAAAATGACTTTACGGAGTTTTATATCGACGAGCTTCTTGCGGCTGACTTCGCAGATACGATCACCACTTGGCGTTTTATAAACTTTCCTAATTGATTAGTAAAACATATGCCCTACCCATTGAATAGCTGCAAAAGGTATTATGCTTTGCAGGCCATTGAAAGCGGATTTCCAATTCACAAAAAAAGGCGTATGAATCAGCGATACTGATTCATACGCCTTTTTATCGGGCGTTAAACGATTATGAGTAATAAGATACGCTAGTTTCCCTAATAGGAATCCTGCACACGTGTCAGGCTAATATCCTCCGTGGTGGAGATAATCAGCGGAACCTGCTCTACGGCAACGAAGCTTAGGTCGAGCCCAAAGCCACGCTCCTCGGAGAGGCCAAAGCGTTTGAGGATAAAGTAATACGCCATGATTGAGCGGTCGCGGAAGCTTAACTTATTTGAGCGTGAGAGGACTTTCTCCAGCACGACAAACTTAAAGTCGCCCACGATCTTATGCTTGTTAAGCGATGGGTAGCGACTTGTAATATCAACCTCCCCTTTACGCACGAGTTCTTCAACCACCATGCGGAAGAGCAGGTTTATGCGTTGCTCAACGCGGAAGCCCAGGCGGAAATCCACACGTATCAGCTTTCCCGGTACCAGGAAGTCTACCTTATATTCCCTTGTATATGGCTCATCAGTAACATCCACATGCACCAGCCAATAAACATCGGCACGCTTAGGCTGCTTTTGCAGGATGGAATACATGATCTTGGATTCTATTTCGGACTTGAAATTTGCGGAGGTGAGATATACCAACTGAGAGGCATACTTAGAGATGGTAGCGTCGTCGCTCAGCTCAGAGATGACATTATAGTAGTCCTCGATCTCTACGAACTTTACATACCTGTTCTTGATGCGTCGTGCCGCGGCCCAGGCATACATCACAGAGAAGAGGATGAGTCCGATGAGCAGCGTAAACCAGCCTCCATGCATAAATTTAGCCATGTTGCCGGCAAAGAACGTAAGTTCAATAACGCAGTAAATGGCCGCGAAGAGCACGATGATATATACGGGTACCTTCATTCGGTGGAGGTACACCGATACCAGGATGGTGGTCATCAACATGGCTACGGTAATGGATAAGCCGTAAGCGGCCTCCATGCGCGCCGATTCGCCGAAGATGAACATCACGGAGATACATCCCGCCAGCAACAGCCAGTTCATTGAGGGTACATACAATTGTCCCTTCTGTATGGAAGGGTAAACGATGCGTACCTTAGGCCAAAGATTAAGGCGTACAGCTTCGGAAATCAAAGTAAAGGAGCCGGAGATAAGTGCCTGAGAGGCAATAACGGCCGCCATAGTCGCGATAGCGATACCGAAGATGAGGAACCACTCGGGCATAATGGTGTAGAAGGGATTTTCGCCGGCGGAGGTATTCAATACCAATCCCTGACGTTGCCACAGCCATACGGCCTGTCCCAGGTAGTTAAGGATAAGACATGTTTTTACGTAGATCCATGAAATACGGATGTTGTCGCGACCACAATGACCGAGGTCAGAGTATAAAGCCTCGGCTCCTGTAGTACAGAGGAATACCGCGCCTAAGATAATAAAGGCGTCGGGAGAACTGGACAACAGGTGAATGGCGTAGTATGGATTCAGGGCCTTAACGATGCCCGGATATTGAAGTACATAGTTGAAACCCAACACCCCCATCATGGTAAACCAGAGGAACATGATCGGGCCGAAGGCCTTCCCTACCGTTGAGGTGCCGAACTGCTGAATAACAAAGAGCGTCGTGATAATCAGCACGACTATGGGCACCGTAGGCAGTCCCGGATATTTCAATCCAAGGCCTTCTATTGCGGAAGATACCGTAATAGGAGGCGTGATGATGCCGTCGGCTAGCAGGGCACAGCCGCCAATCATGGCGGGAATGGCGAGCCAGCGCGCGCGTCGGCGTACCAGCGAGAACAGGGAGAAAATCCCACCTTCACCTTTGTTATCGGCACGCAGGGTGATGATAACATATTTGATGGTGGTTTGCAGGGTTAATGTCCAGAATATACAGGACAAGCCGCCGAGGATCAGGTCGGAGGTAATCTCGCGATCGCCAATAATGGCCTTAAATACGTAAAGCGGAGAGGTCCCGATATCGCCATATATAATCCCGAGACTGATAAGCAATCCGGCGGCAGATAATTTGTGAATGTCTTTATGCTTGTTCACGCAATGATTATTTAGCAAGCAGCAAAAATAAAAAAAACATTGACAATTGACTAAGCCTATTATCGTGGGGAATCACCGCGCGATAATAGGCTGGCAGGTTCTATTTCATCATATCAAATTCCAGTGTGCCGCCGGCAATGATGTCAGCGTGATTAATCATCATGGAGGTAATGGGTTTTCCGTTAAGACGAACCTGACGCACATGAACATTGCGGGGCGACTGATTATTGGCGATGACGGTAAATGTTTTTCCATTATCGAGATGAATGACAGCGCGCTTCAGGGCGGGACTACCCAAACTGTAGCTATCGGAAGCGGGTGCCAGAGGGTAAAAACCCAGACTACTGAATATATACCAGGCACTCATCTGTCCGCAGTCGTCGTTGCCGCCAAGACCATCTGGACCGTTGTGGTATTGCTTGTCAAGGATCATGCGCACGCGCGCCTGTGTTTTTTGAGACTGTCCGGCATAATTGTACAGGTAGGCGACGTGATGCGAGGGCTCGTTACCGTGTACATAATTGCCGATGATGCCATCGCGGGTGATGTCTTCGGTTTCGGCGAAGAACTCATCGGGCAGGTGCATCGTGAAGAGCGAATCGAGATGCGCGGCGAAGCGGCGCTTCCCTCCCATCATGCTGATCATCGTCGTGGGGTCATGCGGAACGTAAAGACTGAAGTTCCATGCGTTTCCTTCAATAAAGCCCTGTCCGTCAGTCTTAAGTACATCAAAAAATGTACGGAAGGATCCGTCTGCCATGCAGGGGCGCATAAAGCCTATGCGGGCGTCGTAGACGTTCTTCCAGTTTGAGGAGCGTCCTGAGAACTCCCGGTAGAGATCCTGACGCCCCAGCTTTTTAGCCAGCTGGGCGATGCACCAGTCGTCGTACGCGTACTCAAGCGTGGTAGAAACAGAGGTACCGTTCCTGTCGGCGGAGATGTATCCGCGATCGATATACTCGCCTAAGCCATCATAGAAGCGGTTGCGGGCGGTCTGCACGCAGGCGTCAAGAGCTTTGCCCGGGTCGCCGGTGTAAACGCCTTTAATGATAGCGTCAGCAATGACAGACACACTGTGATACCCGCTCATGCACCAGTTTTCGTTAGCATAGTGCGACCAGACGGGAAGCATCTTCAGGGTGCTTTGCTCGTAATGCGCGAGCATGGACTGCACCATATCGGCATTGCGCGAGGGACTGACGATGTTGAGATAGGGATGAAAAGCACGGAAGGTGTCCCAAAGTGAAAACGAGGTATAGTTGGTAAAGCCTTTTGCCTGATGCACGTTCTGATCTAAGCCTCGGTATTGGCCATTAACGTCCATATATGTTGTTGGCATTAAGGCGGCATGATACATCGAGGTGTAAAAATTGATGAGCTGTTCTTGGCTGAGAGCATCGACCTGAATCTTGCGCAGCTCGTGGTTCCATGCTTCGCGTCCGGCACGACGCAAGGCGTCAAAATCCCAGCCGGGCGCTTCAGCCTTCATATTTTCTAAAGCATTCGCGGTGCTTACCGGCGAAAGGGCGAACTTCACTTCCACCTGCTGATCGTTGCGGGTGTCAAAATTGAAGTACATGCGCATGCGACGAGCGGCAAGTTCAGGGAAGTTGCGCTCCTGATTAAACTTACGCCAGAAACCACGGTACACCTTATTGCCGTCAAAATCTTTCATGCCGTAATCCTTAAAGGGGCGGGAGAACTTCATGGCAAAGTACACCGTGCGCGTACGTGCCCAACCATTGGTTTGGCGATAGCCGGTAACAAGGCTATCATTCTCAACGCGGATGAAGGTCCATACATTCTTATCGTCATAGTTGTAAATGCCGTGCATGAGGTCGAGAATGATGTGGCTTTTGGTTGTATCGCGGAAGGTATAGCGGTGTACGCCCGCGCGTGTGGTGGCTGTCAGCTCTGCCAATACTTTGGCATCGCTAAGAAATACCCGGTAATACGCGGGCTCCGCAAGCTCTTCGGTATGAGCGTAGCGCGAGCGGAAACCCGACCCCGGGCGATCGGCAGTGCCGGGGTTAAGCCGCAGAGCTCCCGTGCCGGGCATCAGGAGAAAGTCGCCCAAATCGGAATGCCCTGTGCCGCTGAAGTGGGTGTGGCTGAACCCCACGATCGTAGGATCAGCGTATTGGTAGCCGGCGCAATATTTATAAACGTCCTTATTGTACTTCCCATCGCTGGAATAAGGAATGGTATCAGTATCGGGACTCAGCTGTACCGCCCCAAAAGGTACTGTAGCTCCGGGAAAGGTATGCCCCATTCTGGCCGTGCCAATGAGCGGGCGGACATATCTTGCGGGGTCTGAGGGCGACTGCGCGTTTAGCGTGCTGAGCAATGCCCTGCCGCAGATAAGCGTAAGGAAGATGATGCGTTTGAACATATGATAAAAATAAGGATTTTCTGCATGTTCAGTACCGTAAATACCTGTAGCAATGGCCTTAACCGCAAAGGCTGCCGCGCGTCTGCTATTTGTCGACGCGCGAGGCTGTCGCCGCGTAGGCGGCTCCCATCAGCGCAGCGGATTCTCCGAACCGCGCGATATAAAGGGGAACATCGTAACCTTGCTCCTGCAGGAGATTTCGCGTAGCGGGAAGGAAATATTCCGAGGCCTTGGCGATGTTACCTCCCAGCACGATGGCCTGAGACGGAAAGCGCCTGAGAGCTTCGATAATTACGGCACATAGATTTTCACTGAATTCACTGAAGATGACGGGCGACAGGGGCGTGTTTAGCATATCCCGAACATTGGGAATGCTGCAACCGCTAAGTTCGGCATAACGACGTGTAAACCATCGCGTGGCCAGGTACTCTTCGGCGATGCTCTCGCGAAAGGGCATGCGCCATAGGTCGGCATCAACAATCACTCCATCATTGTATGATACAGACCCTAGCCCGGTGCCTAGCGTAAAACCAAGAATTGTAGGATATTGCTGCTGCAAGTTGCCGGAGATTTCGCCGCGCAGAAAGGCGCAGGCATCGTTTATGAACGTTATCTTTTCCGGACTAATGCTTAAAGCATCGGCAAGCATCTGCTTGATATTTAATCCATAAAGATCTTCATATTTATCCTGCCCTTTGATAAGACATATTCCCTGCTCGTAATCCAAAGGACCCGGCATAGCAATGCCGACGCTGGAATCGCGTATTCCGGCTTGAGCTAAACTCTCCTTTATAGCGGATGCCCACTGCTCGAGAATGTGCGCCGCGGGGGCATGTGAATCGATCGTTTGACGTACCAATGTTTCCTGTAGGATTTCTCCAAGATCAACGTTCACGATAGCAGAGGTTATGTGAGAACCTCCGATGTCTACTCCGGCAATTAGCATGTTGGGATATCAATAATAGGTGTCGAAAATTAATTAATCGGCAGAGTGCCGGCGACGAGGAGCCGCCGGTCTGCCATCATCTAATCCTAATAAAACAACTCTTACAATTACCTCCCGGCAATAATGCTTTATTATTAGGACATAGTTAAGAATTTTAAAACGTTTTAGCAAATTTTATTTACGAATGCGTGCGCGCCAACGTAAATTTTATTCTTTACTAAAAGGCAGTATAGAGAGCGGTATGAATCGGCGCGGATTTGAATCGCGCCGATTTATTATTTCTTCTCGTCAAGAGAGAATGAGTACGGGCGATCTGCATCTGCAAGTCCCCGTGTTGTTGCGGGCTGCTGCCCCATGGTGTAATCCAATATTGCTCCCTGCAGCAGACCCTCGTGCGAGAACCAGTTATGCGTGTAAGGCTTTCCGTTAAATTTCAGGTGCTGTACATAACGCGATTTATCGGAATTGCCTGGCGCGTTGATTTGAATTTTTCTACCGTTTTCGAGGTTTACAGTCACCTTACGGAATAGCGGAGCTCCGGCAACGTATTGATTCACCGCGGGAGTGACCGGATAAAACCCTAAGGCCGAGAACACATACCATGCGGATGTTTGGCCGTTATCTTCATCGCCACAGTAGCCGTCAGGCGTGGCCTTATACATACGATTCATCGTTTCGCGCGCCCAATATTGTGTTTTCCAGGGCGCTCCGGCATAGTTATATAGATAAATCATATGCTGAATAGGCTGATTGCCATGAGCATATTGCCCCATATTGGCAATCTGCATTTCGCGGATCTCGTGAATCGTTCCACCATAATAGCTATCGTCAAATACTGGCGGCAGGCTAAATACAGAGTCGAGTTTGGTGACGAAGGCCTGCTTCCCTCCCATCAGTCCCACGAGCCCCTGGATGTCGTGAAATACCGACCAGGAGTAATGCCAGCTGTTACCTTCGGTAAAGGCATCGCCCCATTTAAAGGGACTAAAATGCGACTGGAAGCTGCCATCAAGGTTCTTGCCGCGCATAAGTCCGGAGGAGGGATCAAAAAGCTTCTTGTAGTTCTGCGACCGCCCGGCATAAAGGTCTAGTTCAGCCTTAGGGCGTCCGAGGGCTTTACCGAGGCGATATATGGCGAAGTCGTCATAAGCATATTCCAGCGTGCGGGCGGCATTCTCATTGATCTTCACATCGTAGGGCACATAGCCAAGACGGTTATAATATTCAACGCCCCTACGACCTACAGACGGCATAGGACCTTCATTATTTGCACCATGTAGCAATGCTTCGTATAGCGTTTCGATATCATATCCACGCAATCCCTTAAGATAGGCATCGGCAACCACAGAGGCAGAGTTGTTGCCGATCATACAGTCGGCATATCCGGGACTTGACCACTCCGGCAGCCACCCCCCCTCCTTGTAGTCGTTTAATAATCCCTGCTGCATCTCCTTATTTATTGATGGATAAACCAGATTAAGGAAGGGATAAAGCGCGCGGAAGGTATCCCAGAAACCCGTACCGCCGAACATATATCCCGGCAGCACTTTGCCATTGTAGGGGCTGTAATGTACGATCTTTCCTGCTTCATCAAGCTCGTACATCTTATGGGGAAAGAAGAGCGTGCGATAGAGACAAGAATAAAAGGTGCGGATCTGGTCTATAGTTCCACCCGCCACTTGTATGGCGTTGAGGCGTTTGTTCCAGATAGCACGCGCTTTATCGCGGGTAACATCAAAGCTATCCTTGCCTAACTCCCGGCGCAGGTTAAGTTCCGCCTGCTCGAGACTGATAAAAGAAGAAGCTACCCTCATGCTCACCTGCTCGCCCTTACGGGTTTTAAAGCTTACGATGGCACCCGCGTGACGCGACTTAACCTCGCTGACGTTACGCAGCAGAGCGGTTGTATCAAAGCCATGTACACCGCTGAAAGGCTTATCAATATATATTACAAAGTAGTTGCGAAAGTTGGGCAGATTGCCTGATGAGTAGCGCGTAGAGTAGCCGACAATCTTGTTTTGTTCGGGAATAACCTTTACCCATGAGCCGCCCTTTTTGCTGTCGAATCCATCGATGACGATGTAGGAGCTGTCGGACGCGGGAAAGGTAAAGCGAAACTGCGCGGCACGCTCCGTAGGCGTGAGCTCGGTCGTAATGTCGACATCTGCGAGGTATACGCTGTAATAATATGGCGTAGCGCGCTCAGCTTTATGTGAGAACCAACTGGCGCGCTCATCATCGCGAAAGCGCAATTTGCCGCTGCCAGGCATGATGGAGAACTGCCCGTAATCGTTCATCCAGGGCGAGGGCTGATGTGTTTGCTTAAAGCCGCGGATCTTGTCGGCATCGTAGGTATACGCCCAGCCGTCGCCCATCTTTCCTGTTTGGGGCGTCCAGAAGTTCATCCCCCAGGGCAGAGCCACCGCCGGATAGGTATTTCCGTTTGACAGGGAATGCTTCGAGGCGGTGCCCATCAACGGATTGACATAGTCAACGGGATCATCAATGCGATCTATGACCTGCGCCTGCGCTATCGGGGTCATTACAAAGAACAGAAACAGGGATTTTAGGAATTTGTAATGCTGAGCCATACTTTAATATGCTTTTTTGTAAAAATAAATTATTCAGTTCCGCCGGTAGACCGCCGGATTTTGAGACTGGTATTCAGTATTTCTGTTTGAGATTCTTTCGCCTTATCGCGACGTGGTGAGGTCAGACGCTCAAGAAGCATCGAAATGCTTGCCAGCGCGATATCAGCCACCGGCTGTGTTATGGCTGTAATTGAAGGATTGCTAAGCTCGAACACATCGTTATCATCGAAAGCAACCACCGCCAGTTCTTTTGGGATGGCAATGTTACGACGATAGATGGCACGCAGACCGTTTACGGCCAGGTAGTTGGTGGCGAACAATAAGGCGTCGATATTTACGCTGTCAAGATATTGATCTATAGCCGCGGAGATTTCCTCGCCATTTTCCGTAAATGGAATTTCCAGAAGATGTTCAGGAAGCTTATGCTCTGCAAGGGCATCGATATATCCCTGACGGCGGTCCTTCATCTGCGACTGGGTAGAGGCTAGCGAGATCATGCCTATCTTTTTAAATCCCTGACCTATGAGCATCTGTACCGCCTCGGCAGTGCTGCGATAATTGTCGATACCCACGTAATCAGTATCAACGCCCTCTACGGTACGGTCAAATAATACCACTGGCCTGCCAGCTTCAATAAGCGCGTTGAGTTCAGCCTCGAGCCCTTGCGGTGCAGCGATAATGTAGCCATCGACGTGGCGATCACGGAACATCTGTATAAGTTCGCGTGTTTTCTCTAAGTCGTTGTCTGTGCTGCTATAGAGGATCTTGTAGCCCTTACGATAGGCGTTGTCCTCAATCTGGCGGGCAATGCCGGCAAAGAAAGGATTTGAAATATCTTCAACAAGCAATCCGATAATATTTGACTTGCCGGTGCGGAGACTGCGAGCCAGGGAATCGGGCTTATAGCCTACTTCGTCAATAAATGTTTGAACGCGCTTTACAAGCTCGTCAGAGATTCGTTTCTCCTGCGCCTTGCCGTTCAGGATAAATGATACTGTGGTAACTGAAATGTTTAGGCTCCTTGCAATATCACTAATGGATAATTTTTTCTTCACTTGAATTATGATACAGGTAAATGCTAAGCGTTAATAGAGCACTGGGTGCTGCCATTAACGCCTTTCTTAGAAAACTAATATAAGATAAAAGATGAAATATTGCTATTTACGCAACAAATAAGGCTTCTCCTTATATGTTTTCCATAAAAATTCTCCAAACAGCGTATTAGCCCATGCAAACCAGGAACGCGTAAACTGTGTGGGATCGTCCTTATGGAATGTCTCGTGCATGAAGCCTGTGCCACCATGCGAATTGGCAAGCGTTACTATCGCGGCGCGAATTTCCTCATCGCTGGTGCTGGTAAGTCCGCGCATGATGATGCTCATAGGCCAGATCATATCATCTTTTTCTACATGGGGACCACCCATACCCTCTCCTGCTTTCCCTTTATAGAAATAAGGGTTGTCCGCGGACCAGATCAACTTGCGGGTATTCTGGTAAGTGACGTCTGAGGGCGATAGCGCTCCAAGGTAAGGCAGCGACATCAAGCTCGGCACATTGGCATCGTCCATGAATAGCTGATTGCCATAGCCATCAACCTCAAAGGCGAACACTTCACCATACGTTTTATGTGTTCCTCTGGCGTATTGGCGTAATGCTCCTTCAACTTCAGAAGCCAGCGCTTTTAGAGCGTCGGCAGTTGCCTGATCTTTTATGATGACTTGCATCATCTCCGCAGCCTCGCGCAAGCTTACGACGGCGAAGAAGTTTGACGGAATGAGAAACTGGTACAGGGTAGCATCGTCGCTGGGGCGAAAGGCCGAACAGATAAGTCCCACGGGCTTCACAGGAAAGCCGTAGCCAGCCATGGGTTGCGTGTCGGTAGCCTTTGGCGTATCGCGCTGGAAGGTATATGGCCCTTTATTTTCTTTACGTTGCTGCTCCCGGAAGGTTTTTAGTATAAGCTTTATGGCTTCCTGCCAGGAGCTGTCGAAGGGGCTTACATCCCCGGTACTCTTCCAATAATGAAAAGCCAGCCGGATAGGATAACACAGGGAGTCGATCTCCCACTTGCGCTCGTGCACCCCGGGCAGCATTTTGGTATGATCGCTAGCCCACTCTCCTTTCTTGTCAGCGTCATGGTAAAAGGCGTTAGCGTAGGGATCTTTTAATATATATGTTGTCTGGCGATTGATGACGCCGGCAATCAGATGCTGAAGGGCTTTATCCTGCGCCACGAACTGCATGTAAGGCCATACCTGCGCGCTGCTGTCGCGCATCCACATGGCATCAATATCTCCAGTGATGACGTAGGTATCAGGTTTACCATTTTTCATCTCATGAAACACGGTAGTATCAAGGGTATTGGGGAAACAGTTTTCAAAGAGCCAGGCTAACTGCGGATCTTTTACGTTACGCCGAAATTCAGCGATGGCTTTTTCTACCGCGACACTGGTGAAGCGTCGCTTTTCTTTAGCTAGGCGCACTACAGGAAATGAGTCGGGCATGGCAAAGGCAATATTATTGGCTACGAGATAAGAGGCCCCAAGCACTCCGGAGCTCCTTATAAAATTCCTTCTGTTCATATAGGCTAAATATAATGAAAGAAAAACGGTTTAGCAAATAGTTCCAACCACTCATAAACAGCAAAAGACGAAATACTCAAAGCATTCCGTCTTTTGCTGTTCATTGGAGCATCGGCTGGCATGTATATGCCAGACCGGATACAGTGGTATTTATAAATACCTGTTAATTAGATTTTCAAGATATTCCTGACGACCGCTTTTCGCTGCGGGCTCGCCCTGCTCAATGGCATACGCGCGTAAATCTTCCAGGCTTAGCTTGCCTTGTTCAAACTCCTGCCCTTTTCCGGTATCGAAAGACGCGTAGCGATCTTCACGGAATTGCAGATAGTCAGATTGGGTGAGCACCTTATCCGCAACGATGAGGGCGCGGGCGAAGGTATCCATACCACCGATATGGGCATGGAAAAGATCTTCCATATCGGTAGAGTTACGGCGAATCTTAGCGTCGAAGTTGATACCGCCACCTTGCAGGCCTCCGGATTGCAGGAACACTAACATACACTCGGTAAGCTCGCCTACGTTGTTAGGGAACTGATCGGTATCCCAGCCATTCTGATAGTCGCCGCGGTTGGCATCCATGGATCCAAGAAGTCCGGCATCTGCAGCCACCTGCATTTCATGCTGGAAAGTATGGCCTGCCAGCGTAGCATGGTTAACTTCGAGGTTTAGCTTAAAGTCGCCAAGCAGATCATACTGACGAAGGAAGCCTATTACTGTCGCTGCGTCGTAATCATACTGATGTTTGGTAGGTTCGCAAGGCTTGGGTTCGATAAAGAAGGTTCCCTTAAAGCCATTTGCACGGGCATAATCTTTTGCCGTATGCAGGAAACGGGCAAGGTGCTCCTGTTCGCGCTTCATATCGGTATTCAGTAAGGTCATATATCCTTCGCGGCCTCCCCAGAACACGTAATTTTCGCCTCCCAAAGCGATGGTAGCATCGAGAGCTCCCTTCACCTGCGTTGCGGCATGCGCCAGCACGTGGAAGTCGGGGTTTGTCGAAGCGCCATTCATATAGCGAGGATTGCTGAACACGTTTGCGGTACCCCAAAGGAGCTTCACGCCGCTGTCAGCTTGCTTTTGCTTCGCATACTCGACAATAGCTTGCAGACGGCGTTCGTTTTCCGTAACGTCGTTGGTATAATCAACAAGATCGACATCGTGAAAGCAATAATATGGGAGACCCATTTTAGTGATAAACTCAAAAGCGGCATCCATCTTATCCTTGGCGCGCGCCACAGCGTCTGCATTTTTATCCCAGGGAAAAACGTGCGAAGGGCCACCAAAAGGATCGGCACCATTTCCGCAGAAAGAATGCCAATAGGCGCAAGCGAAACGAAAATGCTCTTTTAACGTTTTTCCGGCAACCACTTTATTCTCATCGTACCAGCGGAATGCCAGCGGATTGTCGGATGTAGTTCCCTCATATTTAATCTGTGAAATACCTTTGAAAAACTCAGTTTCACCGGTGATAACATTTGCCATAGTGTTTAATAAATTGAATTGTTTATGTCTGTATTATAGAAATTTCTGTAGGCATGATTTCCAACTTTGGTAAAGCTCATCGTATTGAGTAGCCATCGTGGGTTCTACAAGCTCTTGAGCCTTCATGTTATCGAAAGCCTCCTCTTCACTGCTGAAGATCCGGGCACCGATACCGGCACCGATCGCGGCGCCTACACTACCATCGTTGCTGTAGAACTCGACAGGAACGCCCGTGGTATTGACGAATGCCTGCGTGAAGAGCGGACTGAGGAACAAGTTCGCGCGTCCAACTCTTATTACGGATGGATTCATACCGTTCTGCCTGATAATGTCGAGCCCGTAGCGGAAAGAACAGGCGATGCCTTCCTGCGCGGCACGAAATAGATGAGCGGTATTGTGAATATTCAGATCGACATTAAGTATTTGTGCTCCGATAATCTTGTTGTTTAACATACGCTCAGCGCCATTGCCAAAGGGTAAGACGCGCAAGCCTTCGGCACCGACAGCTACCGTAGCGGCGAGGCTGTTGACTTCGGCATAGCTCCTTGCTCCTCCTATATTATCGCGCATCCAACGATTAAGAATACCCGTTCCGTTAATGCAAAGCAGTATCCCCAAGCGCTGGTCCTCTTTGGTGTAGTTTACATGTGCGAAAGTATTTACACGTGACGCCTTATCATAAGCAAGGGTATCGCTGATTCCATAAATCACCCCGGAAGTACCTGCGGTGGCCGCAACCTCTCCAGGCTTAAGTACGTTTAATGATAATGCGTTATTAGGCTGATCACCTGACTTATAACTCACAGGAATGCCGCTTTTAAGTCCCAGAAGTGCCGCCGTCGATCCCCGCAGTTGACCGTGCGAAGCGAATACCGGTAGTATCCTGGGAAACAGGTCGCGACTGAAACCGTACTGCCGCAATATATCGCTGGAAAGCTCCTGACGTTGGAAATCCCAAAAAATTCCTTCGGATAAGGAAGATGCGCTACAGGTAAGCTCGCCGGTCAGACACATGGCAATATAGTCGCCAGGCAACATCACCTTATCTATTTTACTGAATACTTCAGGTTCGTGCTGCTTTACCCAGGCCAGCTTCGATGCTGTGAAATTACCCGGTGAATTGAGCAGGTGCGAAAGCGCGTGCTCCGGACCTAATCCAAGAAATGCTTCATTGCCTATCTCTACGGCCCGGCTATCGCACCAGATTATGGAGTCGCGCAAGACACGTTCCTGTTTGTCTACTACCACCAGGCCGTGCATCTGATAGGCGATCCCGATAGCAGCGATGTCATGCGGATTATAGGCACCAAGCGCATTTGCTTTGAGAATGGCTCGCTGAACATGCTCCCACCACATAGCTGGCGACTGCTCGGCCCAGCCGGAACGCAAGCTCTTTATTTCTGATTCTGTGTCGGGATACTGCGCGCTGGCGACGGCTTGCCGACTAGCGGCGTCAACTACGGAGACTTTTATTGATGAGGTTCCAACGTCTATTCCAAGTAATAACATATATCGTTGTCGTTTATTGTTAGGTTATTTTATATACGTCGACAAGCAACTGGCTATAAGCTGTGCCAACGTTTGCACCAAGGTATTGATAATTATTTATTAATGGAAAATATTTTTTTAAAAGATACCTTCTGTTGATGTCCATCTTGGCCAACGTTTGCAAGTAGCCGAAGATTTTTTATTACTTTTGAACAAAACAGAGGAGTTAGAGCCTTCTTATCAGCGTTCGAAGAAATGAAAAAAGTTACCATTCTTGATATTGCCAAAGAACTAAACATTACTTTTTCAAGCGTAGCAAGAGCGCTGAACGATCATCCCGGCATCAGTGCCGCTACGAAGAAAGCGGTACGCGAAACCGCCGACCGCCTTGGTTACCGGCAAAATAAAATAGCGTCTTCTTTGCGCTCCGGGCGCACCAATACTATAGGCATCATCGTACCCAGTCTGAAGGTATCCTTTTTCAGTTCCGTAGTATCCGGAATTGAAGAAATAATGAACGCCAATGGCTATACTGTTTTGCTATATCAGTCGCATGAATCAAAAAATCAGGAAGCCAAGGGTATTACAACCTTCCTGAATTCCCGCGTTGACGGAATCATCGCCTCCATCTCTACCGAGACTGACAGCGCTGCGAGTTTCAGCGAGGTCGTAGATCGTAAGACGCCTCTGGTATTCTTTGACCGCCATCTTCCTGAACTCAGTGTTCCCTCTGTCACTATCGACGATTACAAGGGCGGATTTATCGCCACTGAACATCTTATAAAGCAGGGATTCAGAAGAATAATGCACATTACCTCATCAAAAGATATAACTATTTTCAGGGAGCGCCTGCGCGGATACATGGATGCTTTACTTCATTATGGAATACCCGTAGATGAAGAACTTGTGGTGAAAGGCGACTTCTCGGGGCAATTTGGAAAAGATGTAATCAACGACTTCCACATGAGGGGAGAGCATTTTGACGCCGTTTTCGCGCTTGAAGACTATACCGCCATGGGCGTGCTTGAGCAACTTCGGGAGCTCAACATTCGGGTACCCGAAGAGGTGGGGGTTATAGGGTTCGCAAATGAAGCGTTCGGCAGTCTTGTAAGTCCTGGACTTTCGACCATAGATCAGCAAACAATTTTAATGGGCAAAGAGGCAGCCAATCTTTTCCTTCAAAACATTGGTGATCAGGCTCCCCATCAACGGTTGATTCTTGAGCCTATTCTGGTTACAAGAGCATCGTCTCTTCGCCGGTCTTAGGCAGAGGCACTCTGGCGTCTGACGCGTCGTCAATATCGCCTTAAGATATGTAAGCCTGCGTTATGCCAATAGTTAGATATTATTATATTTGGCAAAACGTTAATACAATGCTCAATAACCTAAAACAACAATTTCAGGAATTCTTCGGGCAGCCATGCCAGAATATATTTTTTGCACCGGGACGCGTAAATCTGATCGGTGAACATATTGATTACAATGGTGGGTTGGTGATGCCTTGCGCTATTACCATGGGAACCTATCTTCTTGTAGCTGAAAATCCAAATGGAGACTTCCGCTTCCGTAGTGTCAACTTTGATGAAAGCCTGGAAATTCCAATGCAGCCGGCGTATGAGAAAACAGGTAAAGAGTGGTTTAATTATCCACTGGGTGTTATCCATCACTTCCTAGCTGCAGGCAAAGAGATCAAGGGCCTTGATCTTCTCTATTTCGGTAATTTACCTATCGGAGCAAGCCTTTCATCTTCGGCATCTATTGAGGTTGTCACAGCCTACGCCTTGAACGATCTTTTTGACGCCGGTTTCAATAAGCTTGATCTTGTAAAGCTTTCAAAGCGGGTCGAAAATGAATTCATAGGCGTGAACTCCGGTATTATGGATCAGTTTGCCGTTGCCTTTGGAGAAGAAAATAAAGCACTTAAGCTTAACTGCGATACTCTTAACTACCAGGCGGTAGAATGTGATCTTGGCGACCATTACCTGGCAATCATCAATACCAATAAACCACGCAAGCTCACTGAATCGAAATATAACGAACGTGTTGCGGAGTGTCAACAGGCACTGAAGGCCCTTCAGCGTAAGCTGGACATTCAAAATCTTTGCGACATTGACGGTGCTACATTTGCTGCTAATGCGAATCTTATCAATGATGAGGTTGTTCGTAATCGTGCTAAACACGTGGTTGAAGAGAATGATCGCGTATTGCATGCTGCCATAGCTCTGGATGAAAACCGCATTGATGACTTCGGGAAGCTGATGTTTGCATCTCATGATTCCTTGCAGCATTTGTATGAAGTCTCGGGCGTTGAACTTGATACCATTGTTGATTTCTGCAAAGGATTTGAGGGCGTTACGGGAGCTAGAATGACGGGTGCCGGTTTTGGTGGATGTGCCATAGCTCTTGTGAAAAAAGATAAGTTTGACACCTTTAGCAAAGAGATTGAAGATTTTTATACGGCCAAGATAGGCTATGCCCCCTCAGTATATAGTTCAGTACCTGGACGTGGCGTAGGCTCGGCAACTATTTAACTTATAAGATATGCGTAAACTGAAGCTGGAAGAACTTAACCGGGTGAGCGTGGATGAGTTTAAAGAACAGGAGAAACTTCCGCTTGTAGTGGTGCTGGACAGCGTACGGAGCTTGCATAATGTAGGCTCCATCTTTAGAACTGCTGACGGCTTTGCCGTTGAGAGCCTCGCACTTTGCGGTATTACCGGGCAACCTCCACACCGCGAAATTGAAAAGACAGCACTTGGTGCTACCCAATCGGTAGCATGGCAGCATGTGCCTGACATTACTACAATATTGTTAGATCTTAAGAGCAAGGGATACATCCTGGTGGCTCTGGAGCAAGCTGAGGGCAGCACGATGCTGAACGAATTTCAGCCCATCCCGAACGAACATTACGCTCTGATTCTGGGAAATGAGGTGAATGGCGTGTCGGAGGAAGCTATGGCGCTTATCGATGTATGCCTGGAGATTCCTCAGTTTGGCACAAAACACTCTTTCAATGTGGTAGTATCTGCAGGCATCGCGTTGTGGGACTTTTTCGCAAAACTTAAACTGTCTACTTGATATGCCAAGGGATCTTTCGTCACGATTACAACTGAAATCAGGAAGGGCACTTATTGTTGGCGCCCCGGATTATTATGAACAGCTTTTACAGCCTCTACCAGAGCAGCTAAGCATATGTATTGAGGATAGCGAAGCGCCATACAGTTTTATACAGCTGTTCGTAAATAACAAGCAAGATCTCGATCTGGCGTTGGAGAAGTATATGCATTTATTCAAGGCTGACACTCTTGTGTGGATTGCTTATCCCAAAAAAAGCTCGGGATTGGGTGCCGATCTGAACCTCATGAGTTCCTGGGATGCCTTAAGTGCGGCCGGCATGAGACCTGTAAGTTCGGTTGCTATTGATGATGTGTGGTCGTCGATACGTTATAAATTTAATGATCAGGTGAAAAAATCCGAGCTATGCAATGATAATATCGCCCAGCAATACAGCGCCCATATAGATATGGTAAATAAGAAGATCACTTTACCGGATGACATCTCAGAATTACTGAGTTGTCAGGATGGCGCCCTACAGCGGTTTAACAGCTTTTCTTATACGCGACGTAAAGAACTGCTCCTATCTGTATTGACGGCAAAGCAGGAAGGTACCAGACAGAAAAGATTGCTTAAGCTTCTGGATGCTTGTCGTGACTAATACTCAAAAGCTCGCAGACCGGTTCTATCTGCGAGCTTTTGATTCTATAATGTCGGAATTTTAATTTCCTTAACGTCTATTGTTTCCCATACCTTATGAAGGATGTATGGTTCACTTTCCAGCCAGGCGTGCAATTCCGCCTCTTGTTCAAATTGCAACACCATTGTTGAGCCGGCCATCTTGCCTGCATCGTTTAAAAAGGCTCCCGCGAAAAGCAGCTTCCCTTCAGCTTTAAATTTACGTGCCCCCTCCAGGTGTTGCTCCCGTGCCTCCATGCGACGGTCGAATGCATCCGAAAAATCAGTTCCGGTGATAATGTATTGTGTCATCTTCTAATAGTGATAAATAATTTGTCGCGTGTCACGCGAAACTAAATCTACTACTTTTCCGTCAATAAAAACTATCGAAACGAACAGCAGCACCTGTTATTAAAACGCTAGAGCGGCGACATCGGTGGAATGATCTGCTGACAGTATTCCATATCCCCCAGAGGCTTCTTCCCGGAAGTATCGATACACCATGCCGATAACTCCGCGCTGCCGTCAGATCCTACGCGAAGCTTGAAGAATCCTTTATGCTTATGTCCGTAGCGTAGATGCTTCCCTGACTGCACAACATATTTCACCTTAGATCCTGAGCCACTCACAATGAAGTGCGTGCCGTATTTCTCTATATATTGAAGGTTGTGCTCATGTCCGGCGGCATATATTACGCCGGGGTATCTCCGAAGCAGCTCTTTCATTCGCGCTCTGAACCGCCGGTAGCGCGGATGCGCCATATCCTCGCGCGCACCTAGAAGTTTTCTATACAAAGGCAACAAGGAGCCGATTCCTGGCAAAGGCAGCCACGCGTTCTTATCGTATATCGTCAGGGGAAAAAGATGGTGTTTCAGCTTAAAACGACCACCATGGATAGCATAGCTATATACCGGATGATGCCCCGCGATAAGCACCAGCTTGTTTCTGTTTTTCTCGAGCAAGCGCTCCATCTGCTCGAAAAAGTCATCCTCACCAGAGGCACAACAGCCGTCATGTGCTCCCGCCGGACGATATCCCTTCTGCATCCACCACTGCGTGTCAATGGCAATTATGGTAATATGCTCATCAAGGGAAACTTCGGAGGGGCCAGGGCAGCCATTTGAGGGGAGGAACACATTCTGACCTCCGAACAGCTTGTCCAGATATTGCCCCTGCCGCCTCACATACTCATACCCATCATCTCGACCTTTATTCCAGTCATGATTCCCGGCGATAAAAAATACACGCCCCTTGTAATCTTTCAATGCGTCATAATGCTTTTGCAGGATAAGCTCGGCATTGCTACGCAGGAGATGTCCCTGGGCAGGCAGACCGCGAGGATAAACATTGTCACCTAAAAAGATCACTGCTGAAGGCTGCGCGTTGTCGAGATGCGCACAGAGGCAACGCAAAACAGGATCGCTCCTGCCGGTAGAAATGTCGCCGGTATCACCAATAAGAAAGATATCATATGTGTGTTGGTTTATTTCCATACGATGAAGTTTTTTTAGTAATTCTCCACAACCCGGCCTTCGTTAAGCTTAAGACGATGCTTTATACATTGCGGAACTTCCTCCTGATAGTGACTTACATAAACAATAGCCACTGTACTCAAGTCACAAAGAAGATCAAGCATATTAAGAAAACTCTCACGCTGCGTCTCATCCAGTCCCTGACAAGGTTCATCAAGAATGAGCAACGCGGGGTTCTTGACCATGGCACGGGCTACCAGACAGAGACGTTGACTGCCCGCCGACAGCTTACTGAATAATGTATTTTCATATTTTTCCAATCCCATCAGTGCTAGCCACGCCTTTACCTTGCTTTGTAAACGCGGACTTGAAGGTCTGAATAATCCCAGTGTATCGTAAAATCCTGACTCTATAACCTTTGCACAGCTGGACCCTGAGGGGAAATACTGAAAAAGTTCAGGAGAGAGAAATCCAATATTCTTCTTGATATCCCAGATAGTCTCGCCACTACCCCGCTTCCTGTCAAAAAGGATAATGTCATTGGCGTAAGCCTGCGGATTATCGCCATTTACCAAGCTTAGCAACGTCGACTTTCCTGCACCGTTCTCTCCAGAAAGCACCCACCGTTCGCCCGGCAGCACCCTCCAGTTAACATCGTGAAGGACCTGCTTGTCACCGTAGCTAATATTCACGTGCTTCATGCTTATCAATTCCCGAAAACCATGATTATACTCTTTCGACAATAAGTCGTTAAGCGCCTGGCGATTAAACTTAATTCCATTGCTTTTGACCGGTGGCACATATTTATCGCGCCTTACGATATGTACACCTCCGTCTTTGATAGCGCCAATATGTGTGATCACCGAGGGAAATTCACTCGCATGACTGCTTAACACGATATGTGTACCTTCAGCAGCCAATTCCTGAAGCACCTTATCAAGTACAGCCCGCATACTAACATCGAGCCCCGCAAAGGGGTTGTCTAACACCAATACCTGAGGCTTGCGCATAAGTGCGGCAGCGATCAATACCCGACGGGTTTCTCCATTGGACAGCTGAATAAGGGATCGATCGGCTAAATTCCCAATTTTAAGACTCTCATAGTATCGCTCTTCGAGATTTACTCCGATATCAACGCTTATCCCTTTCAGATATTGACCAACCGTTTGAGTACTTTCCGAGTCTGAAGCGTTGAAGCGTTGTTGATAATAAAAATTTCTGCTGTTCGACTTATCTCGAAAATGATGCTTCATAGGTACAAAAGCAATTAAGCGAAACGGAGTATAAAGAGGGTCGACGTGTCTTGCTTTCTCTACCTCGCGCGTAAATCCCGGAAAGTTAAAAATTGCCGGGGTATTAAGCAGACCAGCAATGATCTTTAACAGCGCCGTCTTGCCACTTCCGCTTGGCCCTTCAATGAGCATATGCTGCCCTCTTTCTATCTTAAATTGTGCATCCTGAAAAATTGTCCTTCCCTCTGAGAAAAAACGAATATTTTCTATACTGAGAATAGTTCCGTACATAAAAATATAAAGTATAGTTTTTCTAAAATGTTCGCATACTTGCTTATTTAGAAACAATGGGTAATGAGAAATTATTGAACAGGATTAAATTTGCAAAATTTATGCTAACTGCATAAATTTATTGAAAACTAACTATGATGTGAGGTTCTCTGACTTTGACACAGTCTGATATATCTCCAACAATTAAACACCAATACGATATGGAAGTATTCATCTTGTTACATTCTGATGCATATGAAAGCTCTGACGGACAAATTATTGCCTGTTCCCTATTCCGTGAAAACCTTATTGAACGCATGAACAATATGGCGGCCAGCGAGAATCATAAGATCCTTGAATTGGCACACCATCGCGATGCCCGCGTTACCCGCTTTTATGTTTACGATGAGCAGGACAATAGTTGGGTTAAATGGAATGGGCGTAAGTGGATGGAAAAATTAAGTATACAAAGCTTCGACATGATGTAACCGCTCGGATAGCTCCCCCATGCGTAATTGCAACTCTTACATAGTAACCAAAAACTTTCGACGACCGATACTTGTATTCTATACATATACGTCGCCAGTTCTGTAAATGAAATACTGACGGCACCCTTAAATTTTAGCGAGTATGAAAAAGTATAGCATCTATCTATTGTTAGTGACACTGGCTCTGAATTTGCAGAGTTGTGAATTGATCGGAGACATCTTCAAGGCGGGTGTCTGGACGGGGATTATCTTTGTAGTTGTAATTATTGCCTTAGTAATTTGGCTGGTAAGCAAGATATTCTAAACGCCAACGCTGCATCAATTTCTAGAGACAGAAAAAGAAATTTCACAATAATTATTCTATTCTGTCTCTATAAGCTTAAATTTGCGACATAGCAAGTATTAAAATACGCTCCTGTATCTGTTTGGCACTTGTCAGGCGGCGATTTTGCGGCGAATTTATCACCATATACAAACACCCCCGGTTTGAAAAGCTTTAATACCATTAAGAAATACCACAGTTTTTTAAAGTTTAAAAGAGATTTTACGAAATATAGTATAGGAAAAGCGCGAGGCTTTGAAATATTTATTCACTGGCTGAAGAGTAAAATGAGTAGAAACCAATTCCTTATGTTATCGGGAATATTGGTCGGCATCACCGCGGGTTTAGCGGGTGTAACACTCAAAGCTTTAGTCGGATATATC
The DNA here is from genome assembly GCA_002454425.1 of Sphingobacteriaceae bacterium UBA6709. Classification (GTDB taxonomy): domain Bacteria; phylum Bacteroidota; class Bacteroidia; order Sphingobacteriales; family Sphingobacteriaceae; genus Arcticibacter. Next base: position 94,578 of record DKIV01000043.1, on the reverse strand, counting down.
CACTTTATCATCACCGGGAAAGTTCATTTCTCGGAATCCATTTTATTTTATGCCATCTTCCCTTTCCTTGGAATTGTGCTTACCGTGCTCACCGTAATACTTTTCTTTAGGGGGCAAGATCGTAAAGGTATTCCGGCGATACTTCACGAAATCGCTCAAAACTCCTCCCTGGTATCCTCGGTAAAGATGTACTCCCAAATAATCCAGAGTGCCATTACCGTTGGCCTTGGTGGATCGGCAGGACTTGAAAGCCCTATCGCAGTAACAGGGTCGGCTATTGGATCTAATTTTGCAAAAACATACGGACTTGACTACCGGTATCGCACGCTGTTATTAGCCGCGGGTGCCACAGCGGGTATTGCCTCCGCTTTTAATGCTCCAATCGCGGGGGTCATGTTCGCGTTCGAGATCTTACTTACCGGTGTGGTATTTAGCGATTTCATTCCATTGGTTGTAGCTGCCGTTTGTGGATCACTGATATCCAAGATGATCCTTAACGAAGATGTGCTCTTCCACTTTACCGCACGCAATGAATTCGCTTATCCTAACATTCCCTTTTACATAGTATTGGGATTAGGATGTGGCTTTTACGCTCGTTATTTCGTTATTATTTCCTCAAAAATTGAACATTTCTTTAAGCATCTCCGATTTTCTAAACTACAGAAGGCAATGCTGGGAGGCGCTTTGCTATCGGTATTATGCGTTCTCTTTCCCCCACTTTTCGGAGAAGGCTATCAAACGATTAAGGAAATTACGGCTCACGGCATTGACGGTATCTTCGGTAATAGCTTTTTCGGATATCTCGAGAGCTCCAAATTGCTTGTGATTGTATTCCTGGGCCTTATATGTCTGCTGAAAGTGTTTGCCACAGGCTTTACCATCTATGCCGGAGGTAATGGTGGAAACTTCGCCCCTTCACTTTTCTCAGGAGGTATCTTAGGCTTTTTCTTTGCCAATATATTTCACGCCTTAGGCATTCCCAATGTACCGGAAACAAATCTTGTACTCGCGGGCATGGCCGGCGTCATGAGCGGCGTAATGTATGCTCCCCTTACGGCTGTCTTCCTTATAGCGGAGTCCAGTGAAGGTTACGACCTCTTCATTCCCTTGATGATCGTTACTGTTATCTCCTACCTGGTTGCGCGGTGGTTTTCACCAATATCACCCGACTTAAAGGAAATGGCAAACAAAGGCAAGATATTTACAAGGGAACACGATAGAAATCTACTATCCTTATTAAGCACTTCTTCGCTTATTGAACAAAATGCCCCGACGATAAATAGCAAAGCCAGCTTTGAAGATTTAATGAATATTTTTAAGACGCAACAACGCAATGTTGTCGCGGTAGTAGATGATCAGGGAATGCTTGAAGGAACCATAAATATTGATGACCTGCGCCCATATATGTTCGACAACCACGATAGCGGGCAGGTGAGCTTAAATGATCTAAAGAAAGTTCCCCTGGCAGTAGCTCATCCGACGCAAAATGTAGCTGCCATCACGCGTATATTTGACGAAAGCGGCATCTGGGTACTTCCGGTAACGACCGACGAAGGGCGATTTCTCGGCTTCATATCCAAGTCGCAAATACTCAACAAATACAGGCAGCTGTTAAAGGAATACTCCAGTTAAGCCTCGCGAGAACAGACTGACGTTCATTACCTTAGCAACCAACAAGCACTTAAAAACTCAATAAGCACAAACAAATAACATATATAGACGTACTTATAAAAGTATGATCATGAAGCTTTATTTTCTGAACAAATAGAGCTCAGGCCCATAAAACTATAAACTTCTTTATATGAAAACGCTAGGCATCATTCTTATCATCGCTGGAGCTGCGATGTTGATTTGGACAGGTTTCTCTTTTACAAAAAAAGAAAAGATTATTGACGCGGGTCCGCTTGAAGTATCGGCAGATAAACAGGAACGAGTAACATGGCCTCCTTATGCCGGCGCTATCTTATTGGTTGGTGGTGTTGTCATCGTCTTACTCGGCAAACGACGCCCGGCATAATCTTTAAGCCCACATTCCTCCTCATAAGGCACATAATATTAAGCCATGCCAAGCCTAGAGGTTCAGGCATGGTTTAATAAATATGTATTAATGCTATTGGCAGCGGCCAATTAGATACGTTTACGAGGTCTCTTTCCTGGCGCTGGACTGTCACCGGCACGCGCCACTTTTGTATAGGTTACCTTCTGTGGGCCGCCTTTAAATTTGGGTCTTGGTTTCATAGTTTTGATGTTCACTTTCTGAGCCGCTCTCTTCTTAGCCTCTTCTTTTTCTTTTTGTCTGTCGTCGGCTAGAATAACACTTATCGTTTCATCATCAATGCTCGCTTCGTGCAAATTGGCAATAGCACTGGCTGCCCCCTGCTCGTCGGACATGTCAACAAATCCGAAACGACGACTAATGCCAGTATGTTTATCTCTGACAATGTTTACAGATTCAACGGTTCCAAATTGCTCAAAAATTTCCCTTAGTTCAAGATCTTCAAGATCACGCGGAAATCCGCCTGCAAATAACTTAATCATTACAATTCAAAGTAGTGATGGGAATGACCATCTATTTAAAATTTCTTTAATATACATTTAAGCTAATAATCGATTACTTATAAATAAATGAGAAACAACACATTAACCCCTTACTTATAAGAATAATTATCTTTCATGTGCGTAAATCTTTCTCTATAAGATGTGGTTTTCTATCTAAAAGTAATTATGATTACTAAATAGCCAAAGGCATGCAAGGAAATAAGGCATTGCATACGTTTAAGCAGGGGCTAAGTTAACATTTTTAACAAAAAATGCAAAATAAATTAGTACTATTAAACATTTCTTACAATTGTTTACGGTTAATATGCTATTGAAAAGGTCAAACTACAAGGAGAAGGGCTATTTCCGCGGCTTAATAAAAAACATCCTTCTCCCATGCTCAGAATACTATCATCCGTAAACGTTAAGATGTTCCGCAGAAGGTTGCTTTGCAGACTCGCGATGATTGACGATTAGTTCTACCACCTCATTGCTTATCTCGGGATAATTCACCGTAATACGCTGGCCGTTCCTTGTCCATTCGCGAATACTTGAATGACTGTTAACCGTAAGTTCTTTAATTACAGGCACCCCCATCGTGCGGAGCGCGGCAGCGTTAAAATGCTGTTCGTACTGATTTTTCATAGGTATTACCATTAGTTTTTTGCCCATAAAGAGACATTCTGCGGGTGTTTCAAACCCTGCGCCGCATAAAACCCCTTCTGCCGACGCCATGCTCTCTATGAACCTTTCGTTATTTATTGGTTGAATGAATATATTTTCAAAAAACTTAGCTTGTTTACAATGCTTGGAGAACACGTGCCATTGCACATCTTTAATAGACCTTAAATGCCTTATAAGATGTTCATCGTCATACGCCGGCAGATAGACTGTGAAATGTCCTTTATTTTCAATCACCTGCTCCCGAACCTCGCGTCTGATTACCGGAGTAAAAATACCCTTATCGTACGACTGAAAATGAAAACCATAGCTATCTGCAGCCGGCGCGTAATGTCTTAGAAAGAATGTGCCCATGGCATCTCGATGCTCGGGCTGAGGCGCCTTCTCCGACATTACTACTGCCTGGTGACTTAATCCGATAATACGCTGCTTGCGTAGCTTACATGCCCAGGCTGATACAGGTTCAAAATCACTTATCACCAGATCATAATCTTCAACTGGCAAGGAACGAACTTCTCTCACTATGGACCTCACCGTATTACGCATGAAAGTACTATAGTAATCTACACCTCCCCGCTTACCAAAAATAAAACTCAAGCCATGCATCCTGAATTTTACGTCAAAGGGAAGCGGCAGATCTGCCTGTATTCCACTTAAAAGAACGTCGACATCGGCCTTCAGTCTCAAGCGGGGAACGAGATCCATAGCTCTCGATATGTGCCCGTTGCCCGTTCCCTGAATAGCGTACAGAATCTTCATTTGCGCAAATGTAAGATATTAATTTAAAGCTCGCATTTAATAAAGTTAATACTATTTTGACATTTCATTAACCTGATCTACGAGGATACAAATATAAAAAGGGAGTAGCGATACTTACCGCTACTCCCTTTTATTGTATTTATGAAGTTCGTGTCTACTTACTCAAATTAAATCCGTAAGCGACTCTTAGTGCCACTTGCTTGGTATTATCAAATTTGGTATAATCTTCGTATTTCACTCCGATGTCAATTCCGTTATTAAAAGAATACCCAAGGTTTGGCGACCATACAAAGGATGTTCCCATGTCATTGCTGGTAGCAAATCCAGCACCCACTTCCCCTCCTACGTAAAAGTGCGGAGAAATATAAGCCTTAAGTCCGGCCTTAGCTGGAATAACATTATACGGAACATCAGCAAGCGTATTCTTAAATTCGTCCTTCACCGAAAAATGCGTAAATCCGGTAGTCAATGTCAGAGACAGAGGCCCCACAAAATCCTTCTGCAAGCGTAGGTCCCCACCGATTACAAACCCATATGGATCTTTAGTGGCAATACCCGGGTTTACTGATACGCCAAGCCTCCATGCTTCCGAATCATTTGCTGTTTGTGCTTTGGTTTCGCTATTTACAAATAACAAGCCCATCAACGAAAGTCCTGTCAAAAGTTTTACTGTTCTTTTCATGTCAATACATTTTAAGTTAAACATTGGGGGAAAAGCTAAGTGTGTGTTTATTTTCCAGCCTCTCCCCTCTTAAACGTCGTCCTTACTTGACGAATCTGAAACATATCATTCAATCAATATGCCAATGTCTGATAATAACGGGTTAGATAGTTTTCGTCACATATAGAATACGACGAAAAAAATTCATAATTATTTATCTATGAGCAAGTTTATTACTTTAAAATAGAGACTAATGCCGGTTTCAGTCATTGCCACAAGAGCGCGGTTCCCAATTTTGTTCCTAAAGTTTAAAAGGACAATTATGACTTATTTTTGCTACAATTCCTTACCTTTATCTAAACAATCGATAAATTTTGATACCCGAAAGAGCAAGCTTAAATCTGTTGGTTGAACACCTCAGAAAACATATAAACCCAGATGAAGACGAAATTAACTACCTGAGAAATTTACTACGTCTAGTTCAGGTGAAGCGGAAGCAGTTTATTCTCAGAGAGTCAGAAGTATGCAAATATTCCACCTTCATTCTTAAAGGCTGCCTGCGGGGATACACAATAGACGCCTGCGGCCTGGAACATGTTCTCAGCTTTGCCCCTCCCGGATGGTGGATCGCTGACATGAACAGTCTGATCACCCAGAAACCCGGAATTCTAAATATTGAGGCGATGGAAACTACCGAAGTGTTGCAGCTCTCAAAGGTTAATCAGGAGACGTTATGTCGAGAGATACCTAAGTTCGAGCACTTCTTCCGCATAATAACTGAGAACTCACTGGTAAGCATCCAGAATCGTCTTACCGATAACCTGAGTCTGTCTGCAGAAGACCGTTATCGAAAATTCAGTGATAAGTATCCATTGCTGGTTCAAAATCTGCCGCAGAAATACATCGCCTCCTATTTGGGCGTAACAGCAGAATTTTTCAGCAAGATGAAAAAGAAAATGAACTTGAAGCACTGATCAGCAAAGAAGCAGCCGCTTTCTTTATAGTTTCCCGCTTTGCGTGAGCCTTTGTTTCAGCTGTTGTAAAACCTCCACATCCCGCTCCCGTAGCTTCCCTTCGCGTGTTGGCGGACTGTTAATGATAAGGATATTGTCATTAGCAGTAGCAGTAGAGAAGGTCTGCTCAAGGGTTTTCAGACTTTTATATTTATGATCTTTCGTGTTGTAGAACCATCGTTTTGTCAAACAAATGGTTGACTCCCATGGCATATAATACATTTTACCCTCATGCGAATATAGCTTAGGATCCTTAGCAAGCGGAAGATATGGATCTCCAAGACGAAAATCAGAAGGGAAATACTTTATAGGGAAGCCCTCTCGCTGTTCCTTTGGAAATACTCTAGAATAGTTTATATCATCAGGCTTGCCAATAGGCCAGTTAATACCTATCTGACAGTTTGGCTCTCTACTTTTTATACATTGGTAAATATCGTTGACAGGCCAGCGTTCATGACTTTTAACCCATCCACCGTCAAACCAAAACTCAACAACCGAAGTGTATTGTTGAATAATATCCATAATTTCATCGAGCTGAGCAATCATATAGGTATTATATGCTTTGTCAGCCTCTGCTGATCCCTTAACGAAACTCTCGGGCGTGGGCTCACGGTAAGCTCCATCCTGATGCCTGTCCCACAAACTGTAATAGATACCCATCCCCATGTCGTACTTCTTACACGCCTTCGCCACTTCCTCCACAACATTGGTGGGATTACCTGAAGAAGCTACATCGTATTCCGTATAGCGACTGTCCCACAAACAGAATCCATCATGATGCTTCGCCACCAGGATTACATAACGCATACCAGATTCTTTTGCTACACGTACCCATTGATCAGCGTCTACAGCGGCCGGATGATAGATCTTCGCCGGAATTGAGCCATCAGTCCATTCTTTATCGACAAATGTATTTATACTGAAATGAATAAACATCCCATACTTGCGTTCGATCTGCAAGCGCTGAGCCGTGGATGGTTTCTCGGAGGGCTGCGGGACTATAGGACCAACAACTTGAGCCCGGGCAACTACAGCAATAAAAAAAGAGAGTATAAGTAATCGAAGTTTTCGCATTTCAAGGATTTGACAACGAAGATAAATAAAAAGCTTAAAGTTTAACTGTCGCAAATACAGGCAGACCAGAGCTATAGCCGCCTCATTAGCCTTCGCCGCTTTACTGTTACATTAAATTTCAGCAGCGATTTTATTTTGCAATAAGCTTCTAAAACCTTTATTTCGTTGTAAATATTTCTACATGGCATTTAACAAAAAGAACTGGCGCATCTATAGTGCCTTTATTATACTAAGCGGCGTACTCATATATATTGACAGAATAACCAAGATCTGGGCTAAAGAACATTTAATGGGGCAACCCTCGCGGTCATACTGGGGTGATACCTTTCGCTTTACCTATATTGAAAACAGCGGCGCATTCTTTGGAATGGGTGCCGACATACCGCAGCCTTTCAATTTAATACTTTTAAGCATCATCCCCCTGTTATTGCTCTTAGCTCTGGTAATCTACTTATTCCTGAATATCCGTCGTGTCGCCACCGTCGATATCATTGCGCTTTCACTAATTTTCTCAGGAGGCCTCGGAAATATTATAGATCGTGTTTTATATGATACGCGTGTAACCGACTTCATGATTATGGGTGTGGCAAATATACATACCGGTATCTTTAACGTCGCCGACATGTATGTCACTGCCGGGGTACTCATTTTTCTGATTCTGGGAAACAAAGGAAATAAGGCTACTGCCTAATGATCTTTATTCCACTGGATCTTAATTTTCCCGTCATCCCCGTCAATTGCTTCAAGATGTAGCACCAACCCCTTCATGCGGCGGGAAGCTTTTTCCTTCTTATCCGCAATGTCAACATCTTTCTTGGGATTACGCAATGGTACATCGATATTGATGTCTGTACCTTTGCCAAGAGAGTAAATACCCTCGATATCCATATTAAGAACACTTGAATTGATCTGCATCGGGTTGATCCGGATCTTTTCTCCATTGACATCTAATTTCCCTTTTAACCTATCGAAGGTAATATTGCTTACATCCCTGAAAGGAAATACAATCTTTCCCACACCTTTTAATGGTGCAAAATTCAGCAATGCTCCCTTATTAAAGTCAAAAGTAACCAGGCCATCCAGAGAGCGTGGTACTAAGGCACCACCATCAGCAAGTCGCCCGGAGATATCAGCATTGACACTTAACACGCCCTTCAGATTTCTATAGGTGAGTGCCTCCAGCCCAAAATTATTAAAGGCATAGAAGAAGGTACGTACGTTCACATCACCCACGTGGGCTTTCAATGAAAACTTACTTCCTGCTCCGCTCTGACGGAAAATACCACTGGCGCTGAGTGTTCCTCCGGCATGTCGGGTACTCAGTGAGTTGACATTGAGACCTTCCGGGGAGAACGTCAGGTTGGCATTTGTAGCGGTAGCAACAAAATTCTTATACACCGCTTTATCCAACCTCAAACGCATATTTACAGTACTCTTCTCCAGCGCGTTATTCAACTGACTTACCATAGCGGACTGCTTCTTTACTGATCCCGAAGATTTACGGCCAGAAAGCAAGCCCATGAACGCCTGAGGATGTATCTCTTTACTATACACCTCGCAGTCAAAAACAATCTTCTCCGGAGCTTTATAGTAAAGACTCATAAAATTGCTGACTTTACCCCTTAAACTAATATTGCTTTTCCCACTTTGAAGCGTGATGTTGTTTAGCAATAAATCCTTCTTCGTAAAATTCAGCAAGATCTCAGGACTCCGAAAGTTCACCGACCGCGGCATGTAATCGATATCAGCATTCTTAATGTGTATCAGCCCGACAATGTAAGGCCTAACAATTTCAAAACCCTCAATACCGGCGGAAAAACGTAGCTTAACCTTAGCCATTCCGCCATTGAATCTTAGTCCCGCGTTACCGAGACTCTTTGCGAGCTTGCCTAAGGCAAACTCAGATTTAACATCTCCCGTCACTACCGGATGTATCAAATTATTCACAATCATAGAATCCATACTTAGAGGTATGTTTTCCCTGACACCTTGAAATTTCAGAATCCTGATTCTGGAATTCTCATCAGTGTTCCCTTTAAGTTTGTCAACGTGATTACTAAATACACCGAGGAATGAACAATCCGTAGCTACGCCGCCGGGGCTATGCAGCACATTTTTCTCCACGGTACACATAACATCAATGGCAGGGTTCGATCCCGGACCAAAATCGCCAGCCAGCACTGCCTTCAGCTTAACGGGCTTTTCCAGTTTGTAATTATTCAGCTTTTTTGAAATATTTGCAGCAAGTAAAGAGGATGCTTTATGCCATAATATTTTCTCCGATTCTATATTGATCACAAAACGCGTAGGTTTCACATTACTTTGAAAAAATGCGCTTATCAAAAAATCATCTCCACCGATATTAACCTTCGCCGGTTTTAAGGACACAGACTTATCTTCACGATTATAGCGCATATCGAAGCGTCCTTTTAATTCCTTATTCTTAAGAAAGCTACCCTTAGCCTTATTGAAGGCCATGTCCTTGACAAGGATATCCGCATCGAGTCGGGTGTCAGAATACACCGACCGATAACGGGTCCGTCCGCTATAGTGCTTCACAAGAAAACTAAAGAGTTTATTAGCGTGCCTGTTATCTATTACCAGCGATAGGTTTTCTGCACTAAGTCGAGCTAAGCGAGTGTTATCCTTCTTTGAACCGCTGCCTTTTTTCTTTTTGCCAGAACCAAAGGCTGACGCATTCGAATAGCCGGTACTATCTGAATAAATATAAGCCTCTGCATCTTTAAGATGTATATTGCTTACGCTCACGAGGCCTCGCAAAAAGCCCAAACCATTAAGGGAAACAAAAACCTCCCTGGCCTTCAGGGGCGAATGGCGATGTTTACTCCAAAGACTATCACGGAGCTCAACATTTTCAAGCTTTACTGACAGGTTTGGAAAATCCACAAAAAAAGAAGGATCGACGTCTTCAATGGTCAGCTGGCCATTGATCTTCTGATTGAGTTCAAAAGTAAGTTTGCTAAGAATTTCGGGCTTCTTAAAATGTATGTATAATGCCGCAGCAGTATATAAAACAACAACCAACGCAAATATGCAGGCTAAAACTTTTAGAATTAAAACAGACCAACGACGCATTTACTAAATATAATCAAAGCAATGCAGTTTAGCTTTTGTTTTAATAAATACCTTGAAATCTTTACATAACGAGCTTTTCAAAAAGTCTTTGCAACGTTTCCGAAGGATCATGGCATAACCCCGGATGGACAGCAGAACATTGTATAATCGTACTTCTCGAGGCTGTTAACCAACGAAATCGCTCCGGCATATCCAAGGCAGCGATAGCACCTCCCCCCGCTCCACCCGAGCATATTCGTGGAAAAGATTCGAGGTTCCCGATAAAGAATCCGACATCGGCATCAGGCCACATAGCCATGAACTTATTCTCATTTAACGAAATCGCGCATTCAAGAAATTTCTTACGCGCGCAATACAGAATAACCCCTGCGTTAATAAACTCAGCCCGCTCTACCTGCGGCACTAACCGTATCACAGCGTATTCAAAGAGAAAGCTTTCCTGCATTTTTTGCTTCGTTAACAAAAATCATCGAATTATTTAAACGGGTAACCAGAAAATCGGTATACACCTGCCGTACAGCAACAGGATCCAAACCGGAAGCGTGATCAAGCAGCCAATCATCAGGAATAAGTGCCACAATACCAGACAGCACTTCCTGATTTAGGAGTTCATGCATTGTCTCATTTACCTCATCTAAGCGTGTGGCCCATTTCAGTAGCACATGATCTTTAATAGCGGCAAAAGGCTTCTCAGCCTGATTCTGCCAGTTATCCCATGAATGATGGAAGTACAGCGACGCCCCGTGATCAATAAGCCACAGCTCCTTATGCCATATAAGCATATTGGTGTTTCGCGCTGTTCGATCTACATTAGTGATAAAACTGTCAAGCCAAACTATTTTTGAGGCTGTAAGCGCGTCCGGCTGTAGAAAAAGTGGATCATATGTTATTGCGCCCGAAAGATAATGAAGCGCCAGATTTAAGCCGGTACTAAACTTCAGTAGATCCTGAATCTCTTCGTCAGGCTCCGTGCGACCGAATGCCTCGTCAAGATTAGCGAACACCAGTTCCGGAACCGATAAGCCCATAATACGGGCAAGCTCCCCCCCGATAAGTTCAGCGATAAGTGATTTTACTCCTTGCCCTGAGCCTCGGAACTTCAGCACATACAAAAAGTTATCGTCGGCTTCCGCGATTGCAGGCAAGGATCCTCCTTCGCGTAGCGGACTAACATAGCGCGTAACTTTAACGGTGCGCAGCGATACTGATCCGGACTTCATAGAAAATAGCCGGAGAAACTCCGGCTTAAAAAATTTACTTTACTAACTTAATTTCAACACGACGGTTAAGCTCGCGGCCAGTCTCCGTATTATTGGAAGCCACAGGTTTGGTTTCTCCAAAACCTTTTACTTCTACACGTGATGATGCGATACCGGCATTAATAAGATAAGTCTTTACCGCATTAGCACGATCAATAGATAATGACATGTTGTGCGTTGATGAGCCCTCTTCCGAAGAATGTCCATTCAGCACGAATTGAGCATTATCATCTTTCTTCATTTCCGTTGCCGCCTTTTCCAGCAATTCATAAGCACCAGTTTTCAACACTACCGAGTTGAACTCAAACTGAATGTTCTTGAAATTGTAGTCTGGAGCCGCTGCCGGCGCTGCTGTTGGTGCAGGTGCTGGCGTCGGTGCAGGCGGAGGCGTTTCCTGAGTCTGCTCCGTTTGCTTTGCGGGAGGAAATGCAGGTGCTTGAGCTTGCTTGCGCGATTTACATGCTGTAAATGATAAAAGTACGGCTACGGTAGCCATACCAAGAAGATTTCTGTGTGCAGTCATCATTAGGGTATGTGTTTTCTTGTAAACATAACAATTATATGGCACTTTCAGGCGTTCTAATCTATCTTCACTCGATCTTTATCCACTCGGCGGTTACCGGATCATATTTCTTAACAATCCGCGCGGGATTGCCGACTGCCACACAATAATCAGGGATGCTTTTTACCACCACTGATCCGGCACCAACAACACAGTTCCTGCCAATTTCCACCCCGCTACTCACGCAAACATTCGCTCCCACCCAGGAGCCGGAGCCGATACTTATAGCCCGTGAGACTGTGCCTTGTTTTGATATGGGTTTACTAATATCTTCGTAGAGATGATTTAATCCAGACATCACCACATGTTGCGCGATGATAACATCGTCGCCGATCGTCGCCGGACCTATAATCACGCTACCTATACCCAGTGTGACCCCCTTACCAATAAAAACGTCGCCCACGCCATTATTTACATTGCTGCCGCTCTCAAGGATACTATTACCGCCAACGACAAACTTATTGAAGGGGAAAACATCTAAACGACCACGCAGCGTCACGGAAAAAGGAATATTGTGAAGAACGCGCGGAAGTAGCCGCAGCCATAAACGCGGGCGAGCCTGTCCCGGAATAACAAGCATCCAATGTACAAAGCGTTTTAAACCTGGTCGGGCGTTAATTTGAGACTTCAGCATCCTGGGGTATATGATAATTAACGAACGTATCGCTAGGTGTCGTCAATATCGCAAATATACAATTTGTTTCATCGGCAAGGAAAAGCGATAATTAATTTCGCGGCCGCTTCTTATTTCCTTACACATAAAATACCTAACTCAGTTCAGCATTTTCCACACCCGTCATTGTGTAAGCCCACAAGTTATTAGCCGAGTATCATAGAATATCGTTATTGAGCCTGATTCGCTTACCGACATTATTCATCCATTCACCGAATTCTCCACGCTGTCTGCCTAATGTACCTTGTGCTGTCGCCTCTTCCAAGCTAGTTTTGAATCAAATAATAAAAAATACATCAAAAAAACACCCTCAAAAACTCAACTATGAAAACGTTAAGAAACATCGCAGCTGCTCTGTTAGTCGTCCTATCAGCAAGTGCCTTCGCCTCAGACATCTCTCCAGCCAGCAAAGCCCGTATGAACGTAACGCTAAATACTTTTATTGACGCCGTTTGCAAGGGACAAATCAAAGGGGTTACTAAGATCCTCGACTCCTCAGTAAAATATACTGTGTCTAACGGCAACAAGATTACAACTATGAATAAAACTGACCTGCTCGATTACTTCCGTCAGATTGAAAATATTGAACAGAATTGCAAGGCAAGTTACGACCTTTTGGAAAGTAACGAAACTCAGGCAATCGTAAAACTAAAGCTTAAATACGCCGAATTCAGCAAAAACAACGTACTCACAATGAATTATACAGATAAAGGTTGGATCATCACCAATATCTCCGTATCGTTCGATCATGAATAAATAACCGGATAGAGAATATCCAGTAAATATATTCTTCTGAATTAATTTAGCGGCACCATCGCCTACCCGGGCCTTGCTGCCGCTAACTGTTTGGTATATTTGAAGATGCCCTTTTATCCATGAGAGTCCCTTCTTGTATCCATGAATGTTTCGCGATAAACCCGGATGACCCTTATTAATCGATGCACTAAAGCACGTCATTCAGCTCTCCTCTTTAAATTGAATCTCCTACTTCTTCCACAAGTCTTATACTGCGATCTCTCATTATCATATAATATTCCTGAACATTTCTGGATCGTCATCGTAAAACACGCTCCCTGAGATGGAACCTTAACGCAAGAAAAAGATTCAGAACCATTGATGACTTCTGCGCTACACTGCGACACGAGCCCAACATAAAAATAGCGACAATAAAAAAGGCCGCTCTCGGGAAGAGGCGACCTTTTTTCGTTTAATTTAAGCTGTTTTATTTTCTTGCTGGAGCTGCTGCTGCTGGTGCGGGAGTAGCGTTAGCAGGGATGCCAAGTTTTGTCCTTACCAAAGGAAGGATATCCTCACCTCCGTCAAAGTATACAACGCCAGGCTGAGAAATGTCGAACACATACGCGAAACCTTTTTCTTTCGCTACCGCTTTAACAGCAGTTTCAGCTTTCTGGTATATTGGAGTATAAAGCTCCTGTTGCTTTTGTCCAAGATCCTGCTGAGCTTTCTGCTGAGTTTCCTGCATTCTCTTAGTGAAGTCTTCGATTTCCTTGCCCATAGTTTCAAGCTCTTTGCCCACAGCGTCTTTATTTGCCTGGCTCATTGTTGCTTCTTTATCTCTGTAAGCCTGGATCTTCTTCTGACGCTCAGCATCCATTTGCTCTAATGCTGTTTGTTTCTGCTGTTGGAAAGTCTTGAACTGACTATCGGCAGCTTTCATTTCAGGCATAAGGCTTAGAAGTTCCGAAGAGTTGACATGAGCTAATTTCTGTTGGGCATTTGCAGCATTTCCAGCTAAAAATAGACCTACCGCCACTGCTGCTACTGTAACTAATTTTTTCATTTCTGATCTTGAATTATTATAAAAGGGGTTTTATACTACATTAAAACGTTCAGGCACCAAAGATAATATTTTGTACCACAGTACACAGAAAAATTTAATTATCCTGCGCGGGCCTGATTCCAAGGCGTTGGAGCACCTCATTACTTTTGTCTAAGCGAGGGTTGGCAAACAACATCATCACCTGAGTTCCCTGCTTGTCAAAGATAACATCAAGCTGAGAACTCTCTGCCACTGCCTGCACTGCCTGGGCAACACGATCCTGAACAGGCTTGATCAACTTCATGCGCTGTACGAACAGTTCGCCCTCAAAGCCGAACTTTTGACGTTGAAAATCCTTGGCAGCTTTTTCCTTTTCCACAATCTGCTGTTCGCGCTCAACGCGCTGCTGAGGACTGAGCATCACGCGGTCGGTCTGGTAAGTTTTATACAAACGCTCAACCTCTGACAAGCGCTCATCAACCATCTTCTGCCATTGGTCTGAAAGACCTTTTACCTGACGTTCCGCGGCGGCATACTCCGGAACTTGTTTAAGAATATACTCGCTATCAACATACGCGAACCGTTGTGCGGATGCTTTAAAACTGAAAAGGCCGAGTACTGCCAGAACCAAAAATAACTTCTTCATAATTGTTCATTTCTAAGTTTTCTCCCGATACGAATCCTTCAACAAATAGATCATCTACTATGACGAAGAAAAACGTAAGCGAAAATAGTGTGAGTATAGTTAAACGTATCTAAACACAGAAAATTATATCACTTGCTATTGCCCATAAATATAAACTGCATTATCGATTCTTTAATATAAAGACTAATAATGCAGTTAAAAGTTAAATGTGTTGTTTAATTTTTTTAGAATCCACCTCCCAATTGCTGTGCGATACTGAATTGGAAGCGTCCTCCTGATTTTCTCAATCTGTTGTCCGTTACGTCGTATACCTTGTCGAAACCATATCCCCAATCGATACCTAGCAATCCGAAGATCGGAAGGAAGATTCTCGCACCAACACCTGCGGAACGACGAACATTGAATGGATTAAAGTCCTTGAAATTGTTCCATGTATTTCCTCCCTCAGCAAAGGTCAACATAAACACGGTAGCTTGCTGACTTGTCATCAAAGGATATCTTACTTCAACAATGTATTTATTAAAGATAGGAGCGCCTGAATAACGAGCTATACGAGGATCATGTCCAAGCGGAGTCACGTTATTATTTTCATATCCACGCATAGATATTACTTCTGATCCCTGTAGGAAGTCGAAACCTTGCATTCCGTCACCACCCAGTTTGAAGCGCTCGAAAGCTGACTGACCTGTTTTATTACTGTATTGCCCAAGGAAACCAAACTGAGCCTGGGTTTTCAAGACAAGCTTACCAACAATCTTCTGGTACCATTGCGCCTCAAATTTCCATTTATGATACTCGGTGAAGCGGTAGCGATCCTGCTCAGAAGCCGTATTGTAGTTCATGCCGTTCAGCAATGAATACGGAGGTGTAAGCTGAACAGTAAGCTTAATATTTGAACCGGACGTAGGATAAATCGGAGCGTCCACTGAATTACGACTCAGCTCCTCTGTAATGTTAAAGTTATACGAAGTACCTGTTTTGAAAAGGAATCCCGGATAATTTGTCAGCTTATATTGCTGGAAATTCAACGAGTGATTCAACTGAAAATAGTCATCCGGCCACTTAAGTCTGTTACCCAGAGTAAAGGTGATACCATTAAGACGAATTCTGTAGCGCTGATCATCAGTATAGTTATAGTAACGTGCAAAGTCAGCATTTGAGCTTAAGGATGTAAAGGCACTAACACCAAAATACACCGGTTTTTTACCACCTAACCAAGGCTCGGAGAATGAGAAGCTATACGACTGATATGACTTACCATTCGTTTGACCACGGATGCTCAGCTTTTGCCCATCACCCTTTGGCAGGGGCTTCCACTCTTTAAAGTTAAACAGGTTACGGGCGGAGAAGTTATTGAACGTCAATCCCAGCGTACCGATAATACGGCCCCCCCCGAAACCTCCGGAAAGCTCGATCTGGTCAGATGGCTTCTCAGCTACAGTATATTCAAGATCTACTGTTCCGTCTGCGGGATTAGGAATTGGCTTAACATCGGTCTTCGTTTCGTCAAAGTTCCCTAGCTGGGCGATTTCTCGTGTAGTACGAACGATCAGCTCTTTAGAAAATTTCTGACCAGGCTTTGTACGAATTTCACGGCGGACTACGCGGTCGTTGGTAATATCATTTCCCTTAACAGATACCCTGTTAACAGTGTACTGAGGACCTTCCGTTACGCGAAGCTCCACATCAATAGTATCTCCGTAAACACGGGTTTGCACTGGATCAACATTGAAAGTTAAATATCCGTTATTCAGATATAGCGAGGAAACATCCTCTCCATTCGGATTACCACGAAGACGCTTTTCCAACTTCTCTTCGCTGAATACGTCGCCTTTGTTAACTGCTAACAGCTCCTGTAATGCTTTAGTAGTATAAACAGCATTTCCAGCCCAGGTAACATTTCCGAAATAATACTTAGGACCTTCATAAATTTTCATATGCACATCCACACGTCCATCGTTACGCTTTATCACGGTATCGCTCAGTAACTCAGCGTCACGATAACCTTTCTCCTGTATCTTGGCAATAAGCGTACGTTTATCTTCATCATACTTATCCTGAATAAACTTGCCGGAACGGAATATATTAATAGGATTGCGTTGCTTGGTTTTTTTCAGAAACTTACGAAGCTGCTTTTGTTTAAAGTTCTGTTGTCCCTCAAACGTTATACGCTGCACCTTGGTCTTGCTTTTCTTATCGACATTCACCTGTAGAATAACATTATTCGCCTCGGTGGTATCTTTAATAGAACGATAGTTTACTTCAGCAAAAAGGAATCCCTTATCGCGGAAGAACTTCTGTATAATAGCGGTAGTAGTACTTTTCAGAGCGTCATTAACAATCTTGCCACCTTTATCTTTAAGTTTTTCCTTGATATCATCGCGTTCACTCTTTTTCAATCCTGTAAACTCCATGCGGGTAAGGCGGGGGCGTTCAACAACAGCGATATTGAAATAGATGGTGTCGGATTTAATCTGACCGGTAAGCTGCACATCATCAAACAATCCCTGCTGCCATAAAAACTTCACCGCATTTGCTGTAGCATCACCTGGCACAGTAATACGTTCGCCTTTTACAAACTTGGAAATCTGAATAAGGATGTCCTTTTCAAGGAACTTCACTCCGCTCACAGATACTCCCCCTACGACGTACTCTTTGGGATTAATATAATTGATATCATCACCGGATGCCGAAGAGCGTACCTGCGCGCCCGAACGCCCAATCTGAGCCATGGCAGCAGAACTGAAGAAGAGGCCTAAAACGACTATTAAAGAAATTCTGTTCATTTATTTTTTTGACGTTGCTAAAATAACGCTCTGAGTTGTTAATTTTTGTTAAATGATATTTTAAATCTGCTCGCTGGTTAATCCGAATCTACGTTCCCGTTTTTGATATGCAAGTATGGCTTCGTAGAGATCCTCCCTGCGGAAGTCGGGCCAAAGTTTATCGGTAAAATACAACTCTGCATAGGCTATTTGCCAAAGCAGATAATTGCTTATGCGGTGTTCGCCACTGGTACGAATGAGAAGCTCCGGATCGGGAATTCCCGCCGTAGAGAGCGACATCGCGAACAGCTTGTCGTCTATATCGCTTGGATTAATCTCACCGTTAAGGCATTTCTCAGCGATCTTTCGTGTTGCCTCTACTATTTCCCAGCGCGAGCTATAGCTAAGCGCCAGCGTAAGGGTGCATTTTGTATTTGAGGATGTTTCGGAAATTGCCTGATTTAATTGCTTTATACAACGAGAGGGAAGCTGGTTAATATTCCCTATGGCGTTAAGACGTACACCATTTTCCATAAGTGTTTTGGTCTCTTTATTAATGGTAGCTACCAAAAGTTCCATGAGTGCTGTTACTTCCAGTTTCGGACGGTTCCAGTTTTCCGTCGAGAAGGTGTACAGTGTAATGTACTTCACTCCCGCTTCAACAGCTCCCTCTACCACATCTCTTACAGCAACTACGCCGCCCTGATGGCCAAAGAAACGTAACTTTCCCTTTTCCTTCGCCCAGCGTCCGTTGCCATCCATAATGATGGCAATGTGTTCAGGCAACTTGTTTTTATCAATTTGATCGAGTAGACTCATTGCTATGTTTAGCCCTTTTCGGGCGTTTGGGGGTCAAAAATATAAAAAAAAAAGGAGCAGACAATTGAATTTAACAATGCCTTTAATTAGAACACCAAAGATATTAGAACACTTTCGGGCATTTATAAGCCAAAAAGGTGTAACTGATGGTAAAACCGACGAAGAAGTAATTGTCACGTGGTCGAAAATCTCCGCGCTGGTCGCCAGGTCGGTAATGTTTTGTCGCTGCCGTCGTGCCACTTCTGTCGGATAGGTTGGCCCTTGTGGGATCCCATCCCGTAGTATTGGGATACCTCCCCGACACATCATCCAGATAATCGGTAAAAATCGTTCGATACCCTGCCTCACCTCCCAGTGTCCATTTTCCCGAAATATTATATTTTAAACCGGCGCCGTAAGGAATTGTCAGAGCGTATTTCTTGTAGGGTTCATCCTGTCCCTCTGTCATAAGCGAACGCAAGCGATAGGTCTCATCCTGATATGTGGTCTTGGGATCAAAGAAGGCTACACCTACCCCCGCAAAGATATATGGAGTGAGACGCGTTCTTGTCATTGAGGGTACGTAATTCAGAAAGTTAAATTCGGAAAAAAGGCTCCATTCCGACACCGTAGAATAAAAGTTGAGATTGCGCCGCCGCTGGGCGGCATTTCTAGAATAATTATCATTCCCACTTACCTGCGCCCGGTAATAGCTCAAGCCAAACGACCAGTACGGGTCTATGTTCGTTTTTATGAAGACGGCTCCTCCAAGATCCCGTGGTCTATAGATCTGAACAGGATTAATATCCCCGAAATATCCGCTCACCCCGCCTTTTAATCCTACTTCCCAACTTTGAGCTTTGAGCATCGCGGGAAATAAAAACAAGTAGAAGATAACGAGAGCCTGAAATAAATTCTTCATAAATGATCTATTTATACAGGGCTAATGAAGCGGCAGCACCGAACCTTCCCAAAAGCGTGTCAGCGTCGTCAAGCAACGGCTAATAGTTTCGGGCATCAATCCCCCACAACATCTTATTCCTGAGCGTCGACAGGTAGCTTTCATTATTTAACCGAACAAGATTAAAATGAAAGTCCGCCTTAGTTAGCGTAAACTTAAGAGATTTCTCGATAACATAGGTACGAGAATCCAGAGAAATCATGCAGCTCGAACTACGACCGGCAATTTCCAGCGTCAGTGTATTGGTATCGGAAATAACCACGGGCCGCACATTCAGATTATGAGGCGCCACGGGTGTGATAACAAAGTTCTCGGACCTCGGCATAACAATTGGGCCGCCACAGCTTAAGGAATACGCGGTAGAGCCTGTAGGCGTAGCCACGACGATACCGTCCGCCCAATAAGAATTCAGAAATTCATCGTTGAGATACGCGTGGATGGTCATCATGGCTGAATGATCCCGACGATGTATGGTAAAGTCGTTAAGGGCGAAATTCAGACCGCTGAAAATATCTTCGCTGGTATCAACCTGTATCAGCTCGCGACTGTCGATTGTGTAGTCACCCTTGGTCAGACTACTTATAGCGGTACGTATCTTATCTTTATTAATACTTGCCAGAAAGCCAAGTCGTCCAAAGTTAATGCCGATAACCGGAATGCCCGAATCTTTGATCAGGGCCACCGTATCAAGCATGGTACCATCGCCACCAAGACTTAGCATAACATCAGCCAGACCACGCAGATCTGTACTCTCTGAAAACAAGGAAACATCACATTTGTAGGAAACAGAGCCAATAAGGCTCTCGTGAAGTTTTTCGAACACAAAAAGCTCAACATCGAAATCGGCAAGGCAGTCAAAAACCTCCTGAACATAGGAAGAGGTATTCTCAGCAAACACGCGTCCGTAAATTGCAATTTTCATTAGTTGTATATTAGAAGCTGAGGTAATTCATCAAAGAGTCATACCTATCCGAGGATGCTGTACCCTCGCGGGCTTCGTTGTACACTTCAATAACATTATAATTATATCGCAGGAAGGTAGATAGCATGGCGGCGATATCAATTCTGTTAACTTTTATGGTAACCTCGGTACGCGTAGAATCAGGGAAAGAGGTAATGTAGGAACTCAGGATATGTGCATTCGACGATTCAACAATCTGCGCGATGTGCGATAATGAGTTATTACTGCTCGTCATCTCAAGTACAATGATCGCGCCCGGTTCTTTCATAGCCGTTACCGAGGCGAGGCTTTCGACCACCGAACTCTGCGAAATAAGGCCCACATACCGGTTCTCTTCGTCGAGTACCGGTAATACAGAAAGACGGTTTTCGTTAAATAAGCGCAAAACCTCGTAAAGATGCTGCCCCACGGAGGTATACAGGGGCCGCAAAACAACATCTATCTGATTTAATGACTTAGAATAATCGGGAAACTCATAAAGATCATCATCGGAGATGAGTCCCACAAACGCGTCACCATCAACAAGAGGAAGACTGCTTACACGGAACTCAGCCATACGTTCCAATACTTTCTGAATAGTGTCAGTAAGTAACAGAGGGGGAATCGTATCAGATATGAGCTCCCTGGCAATCATAGAATAAATTTATTTCAATAAAACCCTGTCAAGAAAACGCTTCAGATACTCATTAAACTCCTGCGGATGTTCCATCATCGGAGCATGACCGCACTTGTCAACCCAGTTGAGTTCTGAATTTGGTAAAAGCTGGTGAAATTCCTCGGCCACATCCGGCGGAGTAACCTTATCGTCTTTTCCCCATATCAAACTTACAGGAATTGTAATCTTATGAAGCTCCTTTGCCATATTATGACGAATAGCTGATTTTGCCATCGCCAGAATGCGCAGCACCCGGTTTCTGTCATTAACGATGCCGAAAACTTCATCTACGAGTTCCTTTGTAGCAAAGGCTGGATCATAAAACGTATAAGCGACTTTCTCCTTAATGAAATCGTAACTCTCCCTGCGCGGGAAGGATCCTCCAAATGAATTCTCATAGAGGCCAGAGCTTCCTGTAAGCACCAGGGCTTTGACGTATTCAGGATTACTCAACGTAAATATCAATCCTACGTGCCCGCCTAAGGAATTACCTATAAGGTTAATATTCTTGAGCTGTTTAAACTTAACGAACTTCAGTAGATATTTTGCCAACGTGGTAACGCCTGTGGTTAACAGGGGTAATTCGTAGATCGGCAACAATGGAATAACCACCTTATAATCTTTTTTGAAAGCATCGATCACAGGCTCCCAATTACTAAGGGCTCCAAAAAGGCCATGAAGCAGAAGAAGGACATCTCCCTCACCCTCCTCAATATAATTGAACCCGTCTTCTTTTATGATATTATAACTCATATGATCTAAACCTGAAGTTTAGTAAGCAATTTAAAAAGTAAAAATGAAAGTACAAGCACTCCCTTAACCGGGAGTGATAAGCGTACCTACGACAACAGCGCCTTAACGACTTCAGAAATTGTTTTTCCGTCAGCCTTGCCGGCAAGCTCCTTATTGGCAAGTCCCATGACTTTACCCATATCTTTTATAGAAGAAGCGCCGCTGGTGCTGATGATATCCTTAATCAAAGACTCTACTTCCGCGCGCTCCAACTGTTTCGGGAGAAAGGCTTCGATAACCTGAAGCTCCTCGATCTCTACATTATATAGATCGTCACGATTTTGCTCCTTGTAAATATCCGCAGACTCCTTGCGCTGCTTAGCGAGCTTCTGAAGAATTTTTATTTCCGTATCCTCTGTTAAATCTTCGGACGCCGATTTTTCTGTTTTCGCAAGCAATATCGCGGCTTTAATGGCGCGTAAACCGCGAAGTCTCGCTTCGTTCTTGGCAAGCATCGCTGCCTTTATTTCCTGATCTATCTGTTGTTGTAACATGCTGTTAGTTTTAAATATCCTTATGCCAGTAACTGGTGCTTGCCTGAGCCTTAGGCATAATGACCAAATCGTTAATATTTACATGATCCGGACGAGAAGCTAAAAACCAAATGGCATCAGCAATATCCTCCGCCCGCAATGGCTCGTAGCCCTGATATACCTGTGCAGCCTTATCAGTATCGCCTTTAAAGCGTACCTGCGAGAATTCTGTCTCTACCGCCCCCGGATGTATCGCAGACACCCGGATACCATAAGGAAGCATATCTATACGCATCGCCTGATTTAAGGAATCTACCGCATGCTTGGTAGCGCAATAGACGTTTCCATTCTTATAGGTTTCTTTCGCCGCAATGGACCCAAGGTTAATAATATGTCCCGACCGTCTGGCAATCATCCAATTCGACACCTCCTTGGTAACATATAACAGCCCCTTGATGTTTGTGTCTATCATCACCTCCCAATCGTCAATGTTACCATCTTGCAACGGCTCCAAACCGGCACTTAAACCAGCATTATTAATCAATACATCAACCAGCTTCCATTCTTCCGGTAAGGCTGATAAAGTCGTTTGTACAGCCTGCCTGTCCCTAACATCTAAGCAAAGAGCCTTTACCTGAATACCGTGTGATGATTGAAGGCGTGTAGATAGGTCGTTCAAACGCTCACCGCGTCTACCGGTAATTATAATATTGTACCCCTGGGCAGCAAACAATTCCGCTGATGCAGCTCCTATTCCCGAGGTAGCACCCGTTATCAGAGCAATTTTTGACATGTTCTTAATTTTAGTAATCATCGGGGTTAAAGTAGCGTTCACCTTCAGATAACGACGCTTTCCCCCCACCGCATACCGCCTGAAGCTATCAGAATCGAAAGCATAAAAAGCTCCCGATCATCATGCTGCTCTATGAGGGCACACAATTTTTATGGCGAAATTAATAAATTACTTGACTTAAATTCTCAATAAAAAAAATGCATTCCTTTACATTCAAAGAGAAAAAACGCTATATCACTGACTGATAAAGCATTGAAGACACAAATTAAAAAGACAGATATTACTCCAGATAGATACTCAGCTGGATGCTGCGTAAAAATAACTTGTCGATAGCATTCCTGTATCTGTTACTGTCGCGCCGCAATACATCATCGACAGACTGAGAGAACTTCACTTCGGGAGAGATCTTAAAGTTCTCAAAATACAGATCAAAACCTATCCCCGCCTCGTATGACAGAAAGCCTTTTTTTATCTTCAACAACTTTTCGTCATCGGAAAGATTCTCATCGTTAAGCTTCTTTTCGGAGATAAGGCTCATGCTATATTTGGGACCAGCAATGGCATAAGCACGAAAGTTCTTACGTCTATTAGACTTGATCTTTAAACTCAGGGGAAAATCAAGATTTGCGCCATCAATCTTCTTTGTTACTACGGTATTCTGATATTCGAAAAATACCTGACGATCTATAAACTGTAGTGTAGGCGTAAATCGAACGTCGAAATGATTATTTAGCTTAAGGTTGGCCAGCCCCCCCAGACCAATTCCCGGTCTGTACGTCGAACTTATGCTGCGCAAGGCCTCTCCTGTCGCTGGCACCTCATTCCACATTATCGATTTCTGAACAATGAGGTCAGTGTTTACGTTCTGCACGGTAAATCCGAAATGGAGAATTTCCTCATCTACGCCGCCGCCCCAAGCCTCCTGTGCCATAACCAGGCGGCTTAACATCATCGTAAAAAGAAAAACTCCAAAACGTTTTATCATTTCATGCCGGTATAAATTGTACAGATCCCGAAAGTTAAGGAACGAAAACGGGCGGATTTATAGCCTACTTTCTCCATGAGGCTGGTAAATCGATCTCCATCGGGAAAGGCAGCCACGGACTCTGGTAAATAAGTGTAGGCGCTACTATCCTTGGAAAACAATTTTCCGATAGTCGGGGTAACTGAATTGAAATAAAAATTATACAGCTGCTTCACCGGAAAAACCCGCGGCTTCGAGAACTCCAGAATAACCACCTTGCCACCCGGCTTCAGTACGCGAAACATATCAGCGATACCTTTCTCAAGGTTTTCAAAGTTGCGCACGCCGAACGCGACGGTCACGGCATCAAAGGTATTATCATCAAATACCAGCCCCTCTGAATCGCCTAACTTTACATCAAAGCGCGACTCCAATCCGCGTTCTTTAATCTTCTTTTTAGCAACCTCCAGCATTCCCGCCGAGATATCCACGCCTGTCACCTTCTTCGGATTCAACATTTTTATTGCCTCAATGGCAAAATCTCCGGTTCCGGTAGCTACGTCAAGAAGCTGCTTCGGTTTAATAGTTTTAAGTTCAGCTATCGCCATTTTTCTCCATATAATATCAATACCCAAAGACATGAAATGATTGAGAAAATCATAAGTGCCTGATATATTATTGAACATATCGGCAACCTGTTCCTTCTTGCCTTGCTCGTTCTTATAGGGAGTAATCTGTTCTGACATAGTCTGGCAAAGATAATAAAAGCTTAGTCAAAAGACAGTCTGCATTCAATGAGGGGAAATCAATTTGAGTGTCTTTTACCGCTCTTTTACCGAAAACATACACACCCGGCACTGAAAAAGAAAGTTTTTTATTTCCGCTATGTTTCAACTTATGGAAATTTAAATATTTTTACCAATGCTATGTTATTAAAACATGTATTTGCCAGTATAACACTGTAAATTAATTAAATGACCAGATACTCAGAACAAACCAAATTGCTCCTCGCCATTGATTGTATTATTTTTGGCTTTGATGGCGAAAACATCAAACTCCTTATCATAAAAAGAGGTATGGCTCCCGAGAAAAATAAATGGAGCCTCATGGGCGGCTTCGCCGGTCCCCGGGAAGATACCGATCAGGCGGCTACCAGAATTCTTAAACAACTTACAGGCATGGAAGGCATCTACATGGAGCAATTGCGCGCGTTTAGTGATCCTTCCCGCGACCCGGAAGAGCGCGTGATAAGCCTTGTTTATTATGCTTTAATTGACTTGCGACAATACAAAGAGCAGATTACCGAAGAATATCATCCGGCATGGGTACCATTGAAGGAAATCCCGGAATTAATATTCGACCATCAGCAAATGGTTCAGGAAGCCCTGCGCACATTACGATATAAAGCAGCGCTACATCCTGTGATCTTTGAGCTGCTTCCTGACAAATTTACATTGCCGCAGATACAAATGCTGTATAGCTGTGTGTATGATATAGAGTTCGACAAACGTAATTTCTCCAGAAAACTGCTCTCTACAGGACTCCTCGTCAAGCAAAAAGAAAAGGATAGGATAAATTCTAAAAAGGGTGCGTTTTTCTACAAACTCGATAAATCAAAATACAAAGATAAATTCCGTTCTTTCCTGAATTTTGTTCCGAATGCCGACTCTTTTATGATGTAATCATCAAGAATACTTACAGTTACGACACTACAAACATTGCCTGCAAGAGCTATTCGATAAATAAAAAACATTATACTTTTTTAAACGAACCGGAAAAAGACATTTAACATTCTTCCAAAAAATTATTTCATTTATTTAGATTCTATTTTTACATTTGAAACGATAAGTGTTATTAAGACACGATTCCAATTATGATCTCAAACAAGTATGTTATTGGAGTAGATTACGGCACGGATTCCGTACGCTCAGTTATTGTAAATGCGGGTACCGGTGAAGAAGTAGCTGCATCTGTATTTTATTACCCAAGATGGAAAGCTGGATTGTACTGCAACGCTGCAGAAAATCAATTCAGACAGCACCCTTTAGATTACGTGGAAGGCTTGGAAAGCACTATCAAGGAATGTCTGAAGAAGGCAGGAGCTGACGTGGCTGCAAATGTAAAGGCTATTTCCATTGACA
The DNA here is from genome assembly GCA_002454425.1 of Sphingobacteriaceae bacterium UBA6709. Classification (GTDB taxonomy): domain Bacteria; phylum Bacteroidota; class Bacteroidia; order Sphingobacteriales; family Sphingobacteriaceae; genus Arcticibacter. The sequence continues at coordinate 68,533 of DKIV01000043.1, read as the reverse complement.
CTACCGGATCTACACCTGTAGCGGTAAATGCTGAAGGTACGCCGCTGGCATTGCTTCCGGAGTTTGCTGAAAACCCTAACGCGATGTTCGTTTTATGGAAAGATCACACTGCGGTAAAGGAAGCTGCGGAAATCAATCAACACGCCACAAAGTTCGATGTAAATTATCTGAAATTTGTTGGTGGAATCTATTCTTCGGAATGGTTCTGGTCTAAGCTTCTTCGCATCTTCAGAGCTGACGCCAGCGTAAGAAACGCTACTGCTTCATGGGTTGAACATTGCGACTGGATTCCTTTTCTCCTTACCGGAGGCAAGAATGTTAAAGATATTAAAAGAGGCGTATGCTCTGCCGGACATAAATCTTTATGGTCTGAAGAATTCAATGGCTTCCCTCCTGACGAGTTCTTCAGTTCACTTGATCCACTATTGACAGGATTTACTGCGAAACTACCGTCCGACACTTACACTGCCTCCGAGCAGGCTGGCGTCATCAGCGAGGAGTGGGCACTGAAATTGGGTATCCCTTCCGATGTCGTTATCGGCATCGGGGCGTTTGATGCGCACATGGGTGCTGTAGGCGGACAAATTGAACCGTACTATTTAAGTAAGGTGATGGGAACATCGACCTGCGATATGCTTGTTGCTCCAAGTGCAGAGGTAGCGGGAACGCTTGTTGGTGGTATCTGCGGACAGGTAAATGGCTCAATTATTCCTGGAATGATTGGCATGGAAGCCGGACAGTCTGCCTTTGGCGACGCCTACGCCTGGTTCAAAAATGTGTTGCTTTGGCCAGTAAAAAACATGATCGGCTCTTCAGGGGTTGTAGATAACGACATTGCCGATGCGCTTATTGCTGATATCGAAAGCCGTATCATGCGTGAGCTCAATGATAAAGCGGCAGCCATTGAGCCTGAAGCAGACGGAGAAATCGCTATTGAATGGTTAAATGGTCGTCGTACTCCCGACGCGAATCAAATGCTTAAAGGCGCCTTTATTGGTTTAGATCTCGGCACCGACGCTATTAAGATGTACCGCTCGTTGGTTGAGGCTACCTGTTTCGGCGCCAAGAAGATCGTTGATCGTTTCATCGAGCAGGGAATTCCGGTAAAGGGCCTCATCGGCTTAGGTGGGGTAGCAAAGAAGTCTCCTTTCATTATGCAAATGATGTCAGACGTAATGAACATGCCTATCCGCATTCATAAATCTGAACAAACCTGTGCTATTGGGGCAGCGATGTTCGCAGCCACTGCCGCCGGATTGTATGACAGAGTTGAAGATGCAATGGATGCCATGGGACAGGGTTTTGACGCGGAGTATCATCCTAATCCCGATCGTGTAGCCGTATACGCAGACAGATATGCCAGCTACTCAAAAGCAAGCGCTGAGATAGAGGCTTTATATAAATAGTATTACCCGGTGGTGCAGCAAGCGTTGCACCACCTAATTTATAAATCATGAAATTCGAAGACATCAGACAGTCGGCATATGCTGCCAATATGCAGCTCCCCAAACTGGGGCTCGTATTGTTTACCTTTGGGAACGTTAGTGCCGTTGATCGCCAGCAAGGTCTGTTCGCTATCAAGCCCAGCGGTGTGCCATATGAAGATCTTAGTCCTGAAAAAATGGTCATCGTTGACTTTGACGGAAAAGTTGTGGAGGGCTCACTGCGTCCTTCGTCAGACACAAATACTCACGCCGTACTTTATAAACACTGGGAAAATATTGGCGGCATCGTACATACCCACTCGACCTATGGTACGGCATGGGCTCAAAGTCAACGTGATATTCCTATCTATGGTACCACACATGCGGATCATCTTACAGCAGATATTCCCTGCGCCCCGCCAATGAGCGACGAGATGATCGAAGGCGACTATGAATATCAAACAGGTTTCCAAATCATGAACTGCTTTGAAGAAAAAGGACTTAGCTATGAGGAAGTTGAAATGATACTGGTAGGTAACCACGCTCCTTTTACATGGGGAAAGTCAGCGGAAAAAGCAGTATACAACAGTGCTGTTCTGGAGACCGTAGCTCAAATGGCACTCCTTACCGAGCAGATAAATCCCAATGCGCCACGTCTTAAGAATTCGTTGATCAAGAAACACTTTGAACGTAAACACGGACCTAACTCCTATTACGGACAGTCATAATTAAGAACCAATACTCAATAGGCATCAGCGAAAGGAATTCAAAGCTGTACCTATACATGCATAACTATATATATTTAATTGTTTATTAACATGTTAGATTTAAAAAAATTTGAAGTCTGGTTCGTTACCGGCAGTCAGCATCTTTATGGTGAGGAAACCTTAAATCAGGTTGCTCAGCACTCTCAGGAAATAGCTTCTTTCTTAAACAATGACGAGAATATTCCGGTACGCGTAGTATTCAAACCTACTGTTAAAACTACAGATGAAATTTATGCTATCTGTCAGGAAGCGAATGTTGCTCCCAACTGTATCGGTATCATCACCTGGATGCATACATTCTCACCTGCAAAAATGTGGATCAGAGGCTTAAAAGCTTTACAAAAGCCTGTTCTTCACCTGCACACTCAGTTTAACAGAGACATTCCTTGGTCTTCAATAGATATGGACTTCATGAACCTGAATCAGAGTGCTCATGGCGACCGTGAATATGGCTTTATCATGTCAAGAATGCGTCTTGAGCGTAAAGTCGTTGTTGGCCATTGGAAAGATGTTGAAGTAATCGAACAGATCAACGCGTGGACGCGTGCCGCTGCTGGCTGGAACGATTGGCAAGGTGCTAAGTTCGCGCGCTTCGGCGATAATATGCGTTTCGTTGCTGTAACTGACGGAGATAAGGTTGAAGCTGAATATAAATTCGGTTTCTCCGTAAATACCTACGGTATCGGCGATCTTGTAAAAGTAATTAATCAGATCAGCGACGGTGAAGTGGATAAGCTTACCGCGGAGTACGAAGAGCGTTATGCCGTTGTTGAAGCTTTGCGTAAAGGTGGCGCTCAATACGCTTCTCTGCGTGACGCAGCTAAAATTGAGCTAGGTCTTAAGACTTTCCTTGAGGATGGTGGCTTCAAAGGTTTCTCTGACACGTTTGAAGATCTTCATGGAATGGTACAGCTTCCGGGAATCGCTGCTCAGCGCTTAATGGCGCAGGGTTATGGATTTGCTGGCGAGGGGGACTGGAAAACTGCGGCTTTAGTGCGTGCCATGAAAGTAATGGGTAGCGGACTGAAGGGCGGAAATGCCTTTATGGAAGACTATACCTATCATTTCGATCCTGCCAATCCGTTGGTGCTTGGTTCACACATGCTTGAGATTTGTGAGTCTATTGCAGATGGTAAACCGGCTTGTGAAATTCATCCTCTAGGCATCGGTGGCAAAGCTGATCCTGTACGTTTGGTATTTAATGTTGCGGCAGGACCTGCAATCAACGCTTCTGTGATCGATATGGGTAACAGATTCCGTCTGCTTGTAAATGAAGTTGAAGCGGTAGTTCCGGAACATGACCTTCCGAAGCTTCCTGTTGCACGTGTGCTATGGAAGCCTTATCCTGACATGAAAACAGGATGCGCTGCATGGATCCTCGCGGGTGGTGCACACCACACTTGCTATAGTCAGAATCTTACGTCTGAGCACATGCAGGATTTCGCTGAAATGGCCGGCGTAGAGTTCGTGAAAATCGATAAAGATACTACGCTTTACAATCTCAAAAATGAATTGAGATGGAGTGAGGTTGCTTATAAATAGTTTGCTTCCTGTTATTTGCTAAAAGAGGCCGTCTCAAAAATTAAATGAGGCGGCCTTTCTTTTTAGCATTTGTATTTTTTGCATTCATAGAAAAACGTGGATATGGGGCACAGCTTCGTTCCTTCTGTACTCCGCACAGCCTCCCGCCCTTCCGCCTCTAAGACTATTACGAATTTGGAAAATGCAGTAAAAAAAACAGCCTTAAGCTTTAACTATAAGTTTACCACGCCCTTGCCCTACATAGTAAAAAAGAAAGCATAATAAATTAACATCCAGAGAATTAAAGAAAATTGGCGCAATTATTAAATCAAGTTCTTATTCTGCATAATTTTTTTTCTCTCTAATCCTCATTTCCAAACACGAAGGATGCCTCCCCTTTTTTCGACAAAAGAGCATACCATCATCTCCCGAACTTTCCTTCATCCCGGGTAGGGAGCTTGCTACCTACCTGGTTCGAGTCTGACTCGAGACTGCTTCGNNTGTCGATGAAATGTCGATCACCACTCGAGCGTCTCTCGAGTCTGTCCCGAGTCTGTCTCGGAACAGATAGGTAGCAAGGGGGGACAAGTGGGGGGATGGTGTATGACTTGAGCAGGCGTCGTCGGGGCACTTTGATGTGACATACTGCGACACGGTAGGACATTTCTATATCTCGGCTGAAAGGCCAGGTAAGCTACCGTCCCTAAGGATCCTCGTGATGAGAATAACAGTTGTGTTTCGAAAGATCGCATACGCTCGATGAAGAGATAAGCAACTGAAGGACATGGCCTTGACGTGCGTAAAAGATTATTTCATCTTTGTTCTGTCAGCGCTGCGTACCGGTACCCATCGCAGCGGGACTGACAACTCCGACGTCACCGGGAGAGCTCAGGCGGCATGAAAAGTTAAGGGTTATTGGCATGGAAAAAATTTCAAAGCGCGCGAAAGTCGCTTTCTCAGAGATGGGCATTAAAGTGATGAATGTTACGACAATGCGTCGACTAAACCGGCCGCGAGCACTGGATGTTCCGGGTATGAGAATAGCGAGGTATTTCACTGGACATATCTCAATTTTTTTGACGATATTTCGTTTGTGGGTGACAGGTCGACGAGCCTTGCAAATCCTAAACGGAGAAAGGATTTCCTTCTGCCTGAGCCGTATCAAATCCTTATTTACAATAAGCACTATGACTGAGCCAGTAAATGGGATATAGGAAATAGTTCGAAGATGAGATAATTAAATACGCCAATTAAGATATGAGATATTATTTTTATTTAACTCTTAGCCTTATCCTGACGATGAATGTTGCTTATTCACAACAACCTACGCCAGGAAAACCTCGCATTATCATCAGCACGGATATAGGAGGCACTGATCCCGATGACAACCAATCAATGACCCATTTGATGATGTACAGTGACAAGTTCGAAATCGAAGGCTTGATATCCTCACCATCATATGGAAATGGAAGCACTGCGGAGATACTGCGAATGATAGACCTCTATGAGAAAGATTTGCCTAAACTCAGTAGGCACCTGCCTGGCCTGGCCTCTCCCGACTACCTTCGCTCAATTACAAAACAGGGCTATCATGGCAACGTATCCTTCATCGGTTATTCTCAACCGACTGAAGGTTCGCAATGGATTGTTAAATCGGCAAGAAAGAAAAGCAAGAAGCCATTGTGGGTACTTGTATGGGGAGGGCTGGAAGATCTGGCACAGGCGCTACATGACGCACCAGATATAGCGCAAAACATCCGTGTTTACTGGATAGGTGGCCCCAATAAGAAGTGGAGTGCGAATAGCTACGCCTACCTGGTGGCCAACTTCCCTAAGCTTTGGTTCATCGAGGATAATTCCTCATATTATGGTCTTTTCTCTCTCAGTGACGAACCCGACATCGTAAGCATGTCCGACTATTACAAGAAGCATATACAAGATAAAAGTGCCCTGGGAAAGGATTTTGCCAACTACTATCGGGGCGAGTTAAAAATGGGCGACACGCCTTCGCTTTTATACATGATGGATGGGAACCCCAACAATCCGGAGCGCGAAAGCTGGGGTGGAAGTTTTGAAAGGTTTACCTATAGTCCCCGGATCGTTTTGGACAGGACGACCACGCTTGCAGACACGGTAGCTTTCTGTTCCATTATTGAGTTCCGTTTTTTTGTTCCGGATGTGAAATTTGAAAAGGAGTCTATTCAATTCTATATGGAAGTTCCGTATGGCAAGACCATACAGAAATGGCCAGGATATTATATCGGAGACGGTATTTTTGCATTGAGATATATTCCCAAAAAGGCCGAAATACTAACTTACAAGTTCAGCTCCGAAATTCCGCAGCTCAATGGCAAAACCGGCACGTTGGTTGTAAGCAACCGTTGGCCCGGCAAAAGAAACCCAAGGGATTATGTGTTAGGGAAAAACTGGTTTACTGACAAACAAGATAGCAGTCTGTACTTTGGGAAGATACAAGGAGGGCGTACTGTATCGAAATGGAGGGAAGCGATTCTGGCGGACTGGGCTAAGAGATGGGCATGGCTCAACGAATAAAAAAAGGCTGCCTGGCTTTCGCATCGACTATAGGAGTATTCAAGACTAGAGCTTTTCCAGGGAACTAGAAATTTCGGAGCCGGTTGTGCTTGTTGTGCTGCTAACATCTAAAAAATCCCCGGAGACTCGATCAAAAGACAGTATCTTCGGGGATTCTTAGAATTTAAACCGGCCAATAGGCAGGAATTATTGGGAAGCGCTTTTAGCTGAGTTCCGCAAAATATTTATGAAATAAAGGAATTGTTTCTATGCCTTTATAGTAGTTTTCTAAATCGTATTTTTCATTAGGGGAATGCAGATTATCGCTATCTAAGCCAAAGCCCATGAGTACCGTCTTTACACTAAGTTCCTTTTCGAACAAAGCCACAATAGGAATACTTCCCCCTCCCCTTGTCGGAATAGGTTTCTTTCCAAACGACTGCTCAATAGCTTTTTCAGCAGCCCGATAAGCCACACTGTCTGTCGGTGTTATAACAGGTTCGCCACCATGATGAGGAGTTACCTTAACCTTAACATACTTGGGAGCAATTTTCTCAAAGTGATCCACGAAAAGCTTTGTAATCTTCTCGGAGGTTTGGTTGGGAACTAAGCGCATAGAAATCTTTGCGCTGGCCTTTGCCGGCAATACGGTCTTGGCACCTTCGCCTATATATCCACCCCAGATACCGTTCACTTCCAGGGTTGGTCTGATGCCGGTACGTTCGATACTTGTATATCCCTGTTCGCCCCATAGCTCGTCAATACCAAGATCGGCCTTATATTCCTCTTCGTTGAAGGGAGCTTTATTGAGCACGGCGCGATCGTCTTCAGTAAGGCTCTGCACGTCATCATAAAATCCAGGAATAGCGATGTGATTGTTTTCATCGTGGAGAGAAGCGATCAGACGGCATAAAATTGTAGCAGGATTAGCGACTGCGCCCCCGTACACCCCGGAGTGCAGATCTCTATTAGGACCGGAAACTTCTACTTCTACATAAGAGAGGCCTCTTAATCCCGTTTCAAGCGATGGATCTTCCAGGCTTATCATGGATGTATCCGAAATAAGGACAACATCGGCTTCTAAACGTTCTTTATTTTCTTTTACGAAGGTACCCAGATTAACGGAACCCACTTCTTCCTCGCCTTCGATCATGAATTTAACGTTACAGGCAAGGGAGTTTGTTTCATGCATCAGCTCAAAAGCCTTAACATGCATGTAAAACTGTCCTTTATCGTCGCAAGCCCCGCGTGCATAGATCTTTCCATCGCGTAAGGTAGGTTCAAATGGAGAAGTTACCCATAGCTCCAAAGGGTCGGCAGGCTGTACGTCATAATGGCCATATACCAAAATTGTAGGTTTTGCGGGATCTATAATTTTCTCGCCATAAACAATCGGATTACCAGCAGTAGCACATACTTCTACTTTGTCCACGCCTGAAGCCTTCAGCTTTTCAGCCACGAAGTCGGCAGTTTTCAGGACATCGTCTTTATATTTAAGGTCAGCGCTTATTGAAGGAAAACGCAACAAGTCAAATAGTTCATCAAGAAACCGTTGCTTGTTTTCATTTACATATTTTTTTATCTCTTGCATACTCTCAAAAGTTTTAACAAATATAGCGGGCTATATAAGAAAAACCATCAGAGATGTAGAATATTCGTGTTTAAGGTTTATTTGTATAAGGTTTCAGAGCAATAATTAATCCCAATGACCTAAGTCCCGCTTGTCCATATTCTCCAAGCTCACCTTGTTATTTAACTGTGGCTTTACTTCTTCGTCTTTCTTGCATGATCCTAATCCGATGATCACCGCTACTGCTAAAAACATTAACTTCTTCATTTCTATCGCTTTTATTGTATTTATAATTTATTAATCCCAATGACCCAAGTCTCTTTTTTCCATATTCTCAAGACTCACCTTGTTATCTAACTGAGGTTTTACTTCTTCGTCTTTCTTGCATGATCCTAATCCGATGATCACTGCTACTGCTAAAAACATTAACT
>DKIV01000043.1:0-60210 GCA_002454425.1 Sphingobacteriaceae bacterium UBA6709 | reverse complement strand
ACTTCTTCATTTCTATCGCTTTATTGATTTATTAATCCCAATGACCTAAGTCCCTTTTCTCCATATTCTCCAAGCTCACCTTGTTATTTAATTGTGGCTTTACCTCTTCATCCTTCTTGCATGATCCTAATCCGAGGATCACTGCTACTGCTAAAAACATTAACTTTTTCATTTCTATTTTTTATTTTAATAACCTAAACAACCACTCACAAACCAGCAACACAAACTCATCAAAGTAACAACACCTCACAACTCCCTCTTTCAATGAGACCGATGACCTAAAAGCGAAACAAATCCTCTAATCACGCCCTAACATCAAATTCCCGCTACAAAAAGTCAACAAACAGCGAAAACACTTTTCTTAACAGATAAAAAACATCACATAAAGAAAAGATATGAAGAAAAAAATACACGATATTTTTCCTAAATATTCACACTCAATTACGCACTCTAAACATTTATAAATGTGTTACTTAACGGCACAATATTAAAGATAATACCTAATATAACAAAACGAAAACTGATTATTTTTTTCCACACTTTTAAATTAACTTAAAATTAAGTAACACTAGCAGAATAATGCGCTAAAACTAGCGTTCTACCCCTGTGAGGAAACATAATGGAAAACCTCTAAACTATTACTTAACCAGATCTAACATTTTTGTTGTCACATACATCCTGAAAACATGGGGATAATTTTAAAAATAGAGCCAGATTTATTTTGCGTGATAAAAAAAAACGGGTTTTAATAAAAAATATATATCTTCATCGGAAATGTTGAAGGCTCCAATTCTGTTTCTTTTATTAACCGCTTTCTTATTCTCTAACAGCAATGTTGGATACTCTGCTCCGCGAGAGAATGACTCTATAAAAATTCAAAAACTAAACACTTTTGCATATAAGACACGCTTAGAAGCACCTCAACGAACCATTCGCTATGGCAATCTTGCTCTTAAGTTAGCATATCGAAATAATGATGCCAATGGCATCGCGGAATCGCACAGAGTAATAGGTATCGGAAATTTCTACATCAACAGAAAAGATTCAGCGATTACGCATTTCATGTCTTCATTAAATTACTTCAAGCAAGTAAAAAACCTCTATGGTCTGGCAAAAGTGTACAACAATATCGGAAATCTCTATGGCGAGTTTGATTACGAAAAAGGACTCTTCTTCTACAACGAGGCATTGAAGATCGCAGCGAATTTAGAGATGAAAGAATTGGTAGCAGGTTGCCACCTGAATATTGCCAATATGTATCACAGGATCGGACAATACGATAGAGCCGAAAATCACCTCAAAAGGAGTCAGCAACTTTTTAATGAACAACAAAACAACATAGGTATTACGCAAGCCTTACAAAACCGTGGAGTGTTGGCATTAAAGCAAAAGCGTATAGATAGCGCAGAAAAACTTTTATTGGAAGCTCATAACAGAGGCTTAAAAGGCAAATTATACAATGCAATATCTGCGATAAACCTAACACTAACCACCATATATATAAACAAAGGTGACTTTGAAAAAGCAGAGTATTACCGGGATGAGGGACTAAAATATGCTCAAATAACCTACGACAGCAAGTTAGAACAGGATTATAGTTATACATCATTTCAACTTGAAAACCGGCGCAGAAACTATAAGTCGGCTCTATCTTACCTCAGCCACGTTTACAGAACGGATAGTCTCAACTACAACAAAGAGGTGTCCAAGATCATTAGCTTATTGGAGGAGCAGTATAAATATCGGGAGAAAGAACACGAACGAAAACTTCTGGTAGAGCGTCAGAAGTCGAGCGAAAGACTTAACTGGGCCATAGGTGCTGTATTATTACTTTCTATAATTGTTATTGTGATGTTGGTGTTTTTCGTTAGAAAGCAAAGTAAAACGAATAGTCAGTTAACGTATCTGAATGATGAAATCTCCAGAAAGAAGGAAAGCCTTGATGCAATAAATAAGCATCTGGAAGATATTATTGAGGAGCGCACAAAAGATCTACAGATAAAAAACAGAAAGCTCTCCGAATATTCATCGCATCTATCGCATCAAATACGTGGTCCGGTTGCAGCCATGAAGGGATTAATTCTTTTAGAACAAGACCGTCTGCTCGATGACGAGGAGTTCGCCAGAGAGATCGCCACTTGTGTTAACGATATCGACGATAAAATTATTTCCATAAACCAGGCATTACACGACCCTAATAAGGATTCTTTTAACAATTAGCCTCTGGCACTGTGCCAATATCAATCTGTTTATTACTTTTGCATTGTGGTTTACGCAGGCGAAACGGAATAGGCGCAGCAAGGGCTTGCCACAATATGCCTCCCAAACGTTTCATGCATGACATTTACGAACCGTACAACTTCAATCGGTTCTGCCGAACTTAAAAGGTTAACTAAACAGCTTTATTTTGGAATACTTAAAAGGACTTAATCCTTCGCAACGAGATGCAGTTTTACAGATTAAAGGTCCGGTGATGATTATCGCTGGTGCCGGATCGGGCAAGACACGGGTAATCACTTACCGCGTAGCGCACCTGATCAGATCTGGTGTTGATCCTTTCAACATCCTGGTCCTCACCTTTACAAACAAGGCAGCGAAAGAAATGCGCGAACGTATTACTTCTGTAGTAGGTCCTGAAGCTCGTAACATCTGGATGGGAACATTCCACTCCGTATTCGCTAAGATTCTTCGCGTAGAAGCTGAAAAGATCGGCTACCCTTCCAACTTCACAATTTACGATACTGACGACAGCAAGAGTTTGCTTCGCGCGATTTTAAAAGAAATGCAGCTTGATGATAAGCTATACAACGCGAACTTCGTTTATAACCGCATTTCATCGGCTAAAAACAACCTGATATCTCCTGCCGAATATCAGAAGAATGAACAGATCCAGGCTGAAGATAACTCCTCTGGACGAGGCAAAATCGGACTTATTTATCTTACCTATACGCAGCGTTGTTTCAAAGCCGGTGCTATGGATTTCGACGATCTGCTATTTAAAACCAACGTTTTACTCCGCGAGCATCCGGATGTATTGCACAAGTATCAGCATAAGTTTAAATACCTGATGGTAGACGAGTACCAGGATACCAACTTCTCGCAATACCTGATCGTAAAACGTCTCGCTGCCATTAACGAAAATATCTGCGTGGTAGGCGATGATGCTCAAAGTATCTATGCCTTCCGTGGTGCCAACATTCAGAATATCCTTAACTTTGAAAAGGATTACCCGGATCTGCGCGTGTTTAAGCTCGAACAAAACTACCGTTCGACGCAGAATATTGTTAATGTGGCGAACAGCATTATTGCCAACAACAAAAATCAGCTAAAAAAAAATGTTTTCTCTGAAAATGAAGTAGGCGACAGGATCAGAGTCCTGCGTGCATTCAGCGACAATGAGGAAGGTAAAAATATTGCGGAAAGCATAGCGCAAACCCGTGCTACCAATGGCATGAATTACAAAGAATTCGCTATTCTTTATCGCACCAACGCACAATCGCGCGCGCTCGAAGAAGCTCTACGCAAGCTAAATATTCCATATAAAATATACGGGGGACTCTCATTCTACCAGCGTAAAGAAATTAAAGATCTTATCGCTTATTTCAGACTTACCTTTAATCCCAACGATGAGGAAGCGTTGAAAAGAGTGATAAATTATCCGAAACGCGGTATCGGGGACACCACCGTTGAACGTATCATTATTGCCGCGGATAAGAACAATACCACACTCTGGGATATTGTAACCAATGCCGCCATGTATCTCGATGGCCGAAGTGCCGCAGCTGTGGGCGGCTTCGGAACGATGATTCAGAGCTTTCAGGTACTTGCGAAAACAAAACCGGCCTACGACGCCGCACTGCATATCTCACAACATTGTGGCTTGCTGAAAGATCTTTATGAAGATAAATCGGTAGAAGGTCTTGCGCGTTACGAAAATATTCAGGAGCTACTTAACGGTATTAAGGAATTTTCGGAACGTGAAGATATCGAAGAGCGGGGCTTGGACATTTTCATGCAGGATGTGGCTTTGCTCACAAATGATGACAACGATAAAAATCCAAATGCTGACACGGTATCGCTAATGACGATACATGCTTCGAAAGGTCTTGAATTCCCCAATGTGCACATCGTTGGCCTGGAAGAGAATCTCTTCCCTTCGCAGCTTTCACTGAATTCCCGCTCCGAGCTTGAAGAAGAAAGACGTCTCTTTTATGTTGCTATCACACGCGCGGAACGACACCTTACACTATCGTACGCTACATCACGATATCGCTGGGGTACCCTCACCAATTGTGAACCCAGTCGTTTTCTGGATGAAGTGGACGCTCGTTATCTGGAACTGGAGTTCCGCCCTCAGCAAAGTAGTGCTGAGAAAAATCCTTTCTTCGACGAGAAAACGGTAAGTTCCCTGAATAAAAAGAGCTCGCAGGAGATGTTCTCCCGACCTAAACCCAACAGCCAGCCGCGCACCACGACCTTGTTGCCAAAAGCACACGTTCCCTCTGCCGGCTTCTCCCCTTCCGACACTGCAAATTTACAGGTTGGCATGCAGGTGGAGCACGAACGCTTCGGTTTTGGTAAAGTAGTTAGTCTTGAGGGCAATAAGCCGGACATTAAAGCTACTATTTTCTTCAAAGAATTAGGACAGAAACAACTTTTACTTAAATTTGCCAAACTAAGGATTGTAGAATAGGATCAATTGAATTGCCTTTTTTCCACTCACCCCCCAAAAAGAATATACGTATGACATTTGATTATAATACTACAAGGAAAAAGCTAATACTTGCCGAGTATGGCCGCAATGTTCAAAACATGGTCGCCTATATATGTACACTTCCGACAAAGGAAGAGCGTAACCGATATTCGCAGGTAGTGATCGACCTAATGGGCTTTCTCAATCCTCATCTGCGAGATGTGGCAGATTTCAAACATAAATTATGGGATCATCTACAGATCATTTCTGATTTTAAGATTGACGTAGATTCTCCATATCCGATTCCCAGCGAAGACGCGATAAACTTTAAGCCTGACCCTTTGGCTTATCCTCAGAAAAGAATTCGCTTTAAACATTATGGCAAAACGGTAGAGATCATGATTGAGCGTGCCCGTGAGTTGGACGACCCAGCTCAGCGTCAGCACCTTACACATGCCATTGCAAATTTCATGAAAATGGCTTACGTTACATGGAACAAGGATTCGGTGGCCGACGAAACCATCTTTACCGACCTGCGGGAAATGTCGAAGGGAGAACTGATACCTGATGCGAACTTTAGCCTGAGCAAGGTTGAAGCTATCTCACAGTACAATCCTGCAAAACAAAAAACACCAGCGCGCACAAACACGCTGAACAAGAAATCTAAAAACAATCAATCTAACAGACCGAAATATAGCGGTAAACGTTATTAAAAGGCTGACGTGACTATCACGTATTTTTTTTTCTATGACTGCATTCGAAATTATTGGAGGCACCCGTCTTAAAGGCGAGATTATCCCTCAGGGAGCGAAAAATGAAGCACTACAGGTGATATCTGCTGTGCTATTAACAGACCAGAAGGTTACTATAAGCAATATTCCTGATATCAAGGACGTAAATAAGCTCATTGAGCTTCTTGGCGACCTTGGCGTAAAGGTGGAACGTCTTAATAAGGACACCTACACTTTTGAAGCCAGTGGCATCGACCTCGATTTCTTCACCTCTGATGCCTTTAAGTCTAAAGGAGGAAGCTTGCGTGGCTCGATCATGATCGTTGGTCCCTTGCTGGCCCGCTTTGGTAAAGCTGCAATACCCAAACCTGGAGGTGATAAAATCGGTCGCCGTCGTTTGGACACGCATTTTCTTGGCTTTGAAAAGCTTGGTGCCAAGTTTATCTTTGACGCCGAAAGTAGCTTTTTTAATGTTGACGCAACTCAGCTGAAAGGCACCTATATCCTCCTTGATGAAGCATCTGTAACAGGTACGGCAAACGTAGTAATGGCTGCTGTATTGGCGGAAGGCACCACCACAATTTATAACGCGGCATGTGAACCCTATCTTCAGCAACTATGCAAAATGCTGAATAGAATGGGTGCTAAAATTAGCGGAATTGGCTCCAACCTGCTCACCATCGAGGGGGTTACAAAACTTGGCGGCACAGAGCATCGTTTACTTCCTGACATGATTGAAATTGGATCTTTCATTGGCCTCGCAGCCATGACAGGTTCCGAAATCACGATCAAAGACGTTCAATACAAGGAATTGGGAATTATCCCGAATGTATTCAGACGCCTGGGTATTCAGATGGAGCTGCGTGGTGATGATATCTTCATTCCCGCACAGGATAATTATGTTATTGATACTTTTATTGACGGTTCGATCCTTACCATAGCGGATGCCCCCTGGCCTGGTTTCACGCCCGATCTGCTAAGCATTGTGCTGGTAGTAGCAACGCAGGCTCGCGGGAATGTGATGATCCATCAGAAAATGTTCGAAAGTCGCCTCTTCTTCGTAGATAAGCTTATTGACATGGGCGCGCAGATCATCCTCTGCGATCCGCACCGCGCAACCGTTATAGGTCTGGACAAGCAGGTGCAGCTACGTGGAATTGAAATGACCTCCCCTGACATCAGAGCTGGCGTTTCTCTATTGATCGCCGCGCTTTCCGCTAATGGCCGTTCCATCATCCATAATATTGAACAGATAGAGCGCGGATATCAAGACATAGATGCCCGCTTGCGTGCCCTTGGAGCCAATATCAAACGTATTGACGTGATGCCAAAGCAGCATTAAGAATAATAGATATCGGGCCGCATTAAGCAGCGAGCCTACATTATCTTATAACACTCCCTTTATTTTGTATGGTAGACACTGCCATTAAAGGTAAAGGGAGTTTTTTATTTAATGGCGGTAACTATTTGAGGATATTCAGGTATTGGTTACCAATGGCGTATTCCCAATCGTTTTCCGGGATATGCGTGGTTAAGGCATCATGTAAACGCGGAAAAGTCATGGTACTTACGTCATAGTAATATTTAAAGGAGGTTACCCTAAATACAATCGGCCTGGTCAGCCTAACTTAGAAGAACATCTTCGAGCGACTAGAACTGAAGATGCTTTACGGTGAGTCCATTGTTTTTCAACTGTTTAAGCGACTCAATACCTACTCTCAAATGTGTTTCAACATATTTTTCAGTAACCTTAGAATCACTTTCAGCTGTCTTAACGCCTTCTGGGATCATCGGCTGATCTGACACCAGGAGAAGAGCACCGGTAGGGATCTTGTTTGCAAAGCCTGCTGTAAAAACCGTCGCTGTCTCCATGTCTATGGCCATAGCTCTTAAAGTCTTAAGGTATTTCTTAAAATCCTTGTCATGTTCCCAAACACGTCTGTTTGTGGTATACACCGTTCCTGTCCAATAGTCGCGGGAGTGATCACGAATAGTCGTAGAGATGGCCTTCTGTAATGCGAACGCGGGCAGTGCAGGAACTTCGGCAGGAAGATAATCGTTAGACGTCCCTTCACCACGAATAGCGGCAATAGGCAAGATAAAGTCGCCCAGACTATTTTTTTTCTTAAGTCCTCCGCATTTCCCAAGGAACAATACCGCTTTAGGACTAATGGCAGTTAGCAGATCCATCATAGTTGCCGCGAGGGGACTACCCATACCAAAGTTAATAATGGTGATGCCATCTGCTGAAACGCTTTGCATAGGCTTATCTAATCCCATAATGGGCGCGTTGTCATGCCATTCAGAAAACATCTGCAGATACTTTGAGAAATTCGTGAGCAGGATGTAATCACCAAATTGGTTTAAGGGGCGCCCGGTATAACGAGGTAACCAATTGGATACGATATCCGACTTAGACTTGAGACCCGATTTGACAGGACTTTCAACCTCCTTAACTTTCTTTACAACTTCGCCTTCAACTTCTTTTTTTACTTCTTTTTCTTCATTCATAGTAATCAATTTTGGTTAAACATATCCGGTTATTGCCGGCTTATAATTTGATATAGGCTTTATGCCTTCTCGCAGCCACCTTCAGAGTGCAACTCCTGCGAAATGTATAGATACAAAAAACCCCGATAATTATCGGGGCTCTCATTTATGCAACTTTCAGTTTTTTCAGATCAGATTTGGAGAACTTCTCCACCGCATAATCGAGCGTAATATCAAGTTGTTTCGACTGGGGCTTCGACGAGGGAAGCTCAAACATGGCATCCACCATAATCGCCTCACATATCGATCGAAGACCACGTGCTCCGAGTTTAAACTCCATCGCCTTATCGACTACAAATTCTAAAACCTCTTTTTCAAACTCAAGTTTGATACCTTCGTAATCAAACAATTTCTTGTACTGACGCACCAGGGAGTTTTTGGGTTCCGTTAAGATATTAAGTAGCGCACCGCGATCCAGCGGATTAAGATGCGTAATCACCGGCAATCGTCCGATAAGCTCGGGAATAAGTCCGAAAGACTTAAGATCCTGCGGAGTAATATACTTATACAGGTTCTTCATGTCGATGTTCAGATCCTCTCCGTTTACGCGATAACCTACGGTTTGCGTGCGCAGACGATTAGCAATCTTACGTTCTATTCCGTCAAAAGCACCGCCACAGATAAACAGAATGTTGTTAGTATTCACCGCGATCATCTTCTGATCAGGATGCTTACGTCCTCCCTGAGGCGGAACATTCACCACGGTACCTTCGAGGATCTTTAACAGGGCCTGCTGTACACCTTCACCAGAAACATCACGCGTAATAGACGGATTGTCGCTCTTTCTTGCGATCTTATCAACCTCATCGATGTATACGATCCCCCGCTCAGCCGCAGCTACATCATAATCTGCAGCCTGTAATAAACGGGTGAGGATGCTTTCAACATCTTCCCCAACATAGCCCGCCTCCGTGAGTACCGTAGCATCACAGATACAGAAAGGAACGTGTAAAATGCGCGCGATGGTTTTTGCCAACAGGGTTTTTCCTGTACCCGTCTCTCCTACCATGATGATATTCGATTTCTCAATCTCAACCTCATCCTTATCGACACGTTGATTTAGACGCTTATAGTGGTTATAAACGGCAACAGAAAGAATTTTCTTAGCATCGTCCTGACCAATTACATATTGATCAAGATGGGTCTTGATCTCCATGGGCTTCATCAGCGTGAGAGCGGAGGGCATGGACTTGCTTTTACGCGTAGACAATTCCTCGGCGAGAATCTGATTTGCCTGGGCAACACATTTGTCGCAGATATGAGCATCAAGACCCGCTATAAGCATTAGGGTGTCCTGTTTACCCGCTCCGCAAAAAGAGCATTTAATATCTTTTGAACTTTTACTCATTAGTTACTTTATTTTCGCCAAGGACTTCATCGATCATTCCAAATTCCTTAGCTTCACTTGCAATCATCCAATAATCTCTGTCGGAAGCGTTATGCACCGTCTGGTAATCCTGACCACTGTGATTAGAAAGGATGTCATAAAGTTCCTTCTTCAGCTTCAGGATCTCCCGTGCTGTAATTTCAATGTCTGAAGCTTGTCCTTGAACACCACCCAAAGGCTGATGTATCATCACGCGTGAATGTTTAAGTGCCGCGCGTTTTCCGGCTGTACCTGCACAAAGCAATACTGCTGCCATTGACGCCGCCATACCGGTACAGATTGTTGCTACATCAGGTGATATATATTGCATGGTATCGTAGATACCTAGACCTGCGTATACTGAGCCACCTGGAGAGTTAATATAAATCTGAATATCACGTTTAGCATCTGTCGACTGCAGGAAAAGCAGCTGTGCCTGAATAATATTCGCATTGGAATCGTAGATAGCATCGCCTAAGAAGATGATGCGGTCCATCATCAATCTTGAAAATACATCCATTTGCGCTACGTTCAGCTGACGCTCTTCGATAATATAAGGAGTCATTGACATAGGAATCGCACTCGCTTCCACTCTGCCGATAAAACTATCAACGTGCTGGCTACCTATACCATGATGCTTTACAGCATATTTGCGGAATTCGTTCTTATCAATATTCATGTTCAAAGTAAATTTCACTAAAATATTTATTAAAATGAGAAAGCCAGTAAAATATTTGTAAATATTACTGGCTTTCATCCCGCTGAATTTAACAGCGTAAAATTATTTTAGTTCTGTAAACTTGTTGTATTCAATGTCATTTTTGTCAAGTGTAACGACAGTCTTCAGATAATCAAGAACTTTCAAAGTCTTAACTTCTTCGAAAATACGGTTTGCATTTTCTTTATTCTGAAGGAACTGAACAGCGTACTGAGCTAACTGCTCTTCAGGAAGCGCCTGTGGGCTGTACATTCTGAACTGAGCATCCAGACGTTGCTTTGCTGCGTCAAGAACCTCTTCGTATTTAATTTCGATGTTGTTCGCCTTCATGATCTTGTTTTCAATAAGCGTCCATTTCAAATTACGAGCAAAGTCATCATAACCTTCAGCAAGCTCAGCTTCAGTAAGATTAGGATTAGTAGCTTTTAACCACTTCTGAAGGAAAGCATCTGGCAAAGTCAATGAATACTTCTCAAGAGAATGCTTGATGATATCATCATGAAGCTTCTGATCCGCATTCTGAGACATCATACCTTCAAGCTCTTCAACAATCTTTGCCTTGAACTCTTCCTCTGTCTTCACTTCTTCGGCTCCGAATAATTTATCGAAGAATTCCTGATCAAGCACCGCTTCTTCCAAACGATTCACATTCTTAACCTCCAACTTGTAATTAGAAGCAACATTTGCAACTTCAGGAACAGAAATGCTAAGTAACTTCGCGATAGCGTCATCGTCACCAGCAAAAGCTTTCTTAAGATCTATATTAACAACATCTTCTTTCTTAAGACCGGTAAGAGCCTTTTTAATCTCTTCGTCCTTTACAAAATCGATGCGTACAGAACCAGTCTTTACCAATCCGCCATCTTTAACTGAGCCATCTTCGTTAAGTTCAGTAAGTTCAGCATAAAGGATATCTTCAGACTCAGCAACTTCAGGATTTGACATCTTGCCGTAGCTCTTTCTAAGATTTTTGATTCTAGACTCAAGGGTCTCAGCGTCTACCTTAATATTGTATTGAGTAAGTTTATCAGCAGCAGAGAAATCAAGCTCGAACTCAGGAGCAACACCTACTTCATAAACAAAGTCAAACTCTTCGGTACCATCCCACTTGTATTCCTTTTCGTCTTCAACTTTAGGAAGAGGCTGACCTAATACTTCTAATTTATTTTCTGAGATATAGTTATTAAGAGAATCGCTGAGAAGATTGTTGATTTCTTCAGCCAGGATGTTCTTTCCGTACATCTTCTTGATATGTGCCGGAGGTACCATTCCAGGTCTGAAACCGGGAAGATTAGCCTTCTTCGCCTGAGCTTTAATAGCTTTTTCTACGCGACCAGAATAATCCTCAGGATTGATATTTACCTTAATCAACGAATTCAGGCTGTCGATTTTCTCTAGTGTAATATTCATTTTACAGCTTTTAGTTCTTTTAGTATCTAAACAAAAAATTCCCGCTGCATTGCGGCGGGAATTAAATTACAGTGCGGAAGAAGGGACTCGAACCCCCACGCCTCTCGGCGCCAGATCCTAAGTCTGGTGCGGCTACCAATTACGCCACTTCCGCGATAGGATTGTTTGTTTTGGTGATGCAAAGGTAGCTTTTAGATTGTTAATGCCAAATTAATTTTCACTTTTTTCTACCACATTTATACAGCTGTCTGAAAAAGAGCAACTTATTTTTAACTTTTTTTTTTAGATTCTAAAATACATAAGCTCGCCCAGCGCCTTCACAACCTCAAAATATCTTTTATTTTTTTAGCTACATCAATTTATTGGCAAACTCAGCCATATTTCAGCTAGTATAAATACTACACTCGCATCCTATCCATTCTACATAGTTAAACATTTCGCTTACCGCCCTCGATCATCATACATCACTTAGCACATCCGGGAGTCTCGCCGATTTTGTTTAATTTAGAGCCGCCGGTTAGTTTTTTTTCTTGTTCCGGCAACCATGTACAGTTTAATCTGTATAACATAGACAAATATCAAAAGCTTTCCTTACGATGACTACGATCCTACTTATAGAAGACGACTCAACCTTCAGCATGATTCTGGAGAATTTCCTTCAGAAAAAAGGCTATGCCGTCAGCGCGGTAGGAGATGTTAAATCGGGACTTGCGGAACTGGCTGCAAAAAAATACGATATCCTCCTGCTGGACTATCGTCTACCGGACGGCACGGGTCTGGATGTCCTTTCCGAGGCTAGGTCGCTATATCCTAATATTCCGGCGGTGATCATGACAAGTGTCAATGATGTGAGAATTGCGGTGAAGGCTATCAGATCCGGAGCACTGGACTATATTACAAAACCTGTAAATCCCGACGAACTGGAGCTACTTCTTAAAGAAGCAACAGGCAGCGAGCAACCGGCGCCCCCCCAAGAGCATTCTGGCGATCCAAAGTATATTAGCGGTCAAAGTGAAGCCTCGCGCAAGCTTCATGAATATATAAACCTGGTAGCCCCGACAGATATGACCATCATCATTCAGGGAGAAAGTGGTACAGGAAAGGAATATGTCGCATCTTCAATTCACGCCGCCAGCAAAAGAAGTAGTAAACCTTTTATTCCCATTGACTGCGGTTCCTTGTCTAAAGACCTTGCGGCAAGTGAATTGTTCGGTCATAGCAAAGGCGCTTTTACCGGAGCTCTGAACGACAAGAAGGGCCAAATGGAAGCCGCAAATGGAGGAACGCTCTTTTTAGATGAGGTCGGAAATCTCTCTTATGAGGTTCAGGTACAGTTACTCCGGGCCCTTCAGGAGCGGGTAATACAACCTTTGGGATCAAACAAGCAGATAAAAGTTGACGTGCGTATCTTGACCGCTACAAACGACGACCTGCTTGCAAATGTATCAAAAGGTGACTTCAGAGAGGATCTATATCATCGGCTTAATGAATTTAAGATTCAGGTTCCTCCGCTGCGCAATCGAGATGAAGACCTCTTCATTTTCGTAGATCATTTCATAAAACAAGCTAACCGCGATTTGAACAGACAGGTAAAGCATCTCAGCAAAGAAGTAAAGGATCTGTTTAAGGCCTATGAATGGCCAGGCAACCTGCGTGAGCTTAAAAACACCGTTCGCCGTATGGTACTGCTGAGCCCCGGAGATACGGTATATATGGATTCGCTACCTGAAGAGATGAGCCTTAACCTAAAAAAATCCGTTACAGGAAGTGACACGGATCTTAAAGCGCTAAACGAACAGCGGGAACGTGAGCTTATCATAGAGACATTGCAGAAAGTGAAGTTCAACAAGAGCAAAGCCGCCAAAATACTTAACATAGACCGCACGACGCTATACAATAAGATTGAGAAATATCACATCGAGTGATAGTCTTATTCATCTTTAAACATATGTATCCACATCAATAGATAACAACTCATTTAGAAGTTGCTCTGTCGCCTCTTTTTCTTCCAGTGTCAACACCTTTGCTTCCAGCAGCTGATGCTCCACTGCACGAAGACGAGCTGCCAGCTCTGTTACCCCCAGCTGCGCCGTGCGTCCCGCCATCCGATGGATTAACAATACTAAATGCTCGTAATCTGCCTGAGCCATAGCTTCTTTCGACGCGCCCACGTCACTCGTCGTATCCTCAGCAAACTTCTTTAGTATCTTCTCCATAAGCAGAGGATCATCCATAGCCAGTTTCCTCACCATGCTTAGGTCAGGGCGGACTTTAATAACGTGTTCGCTAAAGCCAAGTATCTTCAAAAAATCCTTCTCAGCGAAGGGCTTATTCAAAATTCCGTCAAAACCGGCATTAAGGATATCAGCACGCTCCTCAGGAAGCACCTGCGCTGTGATTGCGAAGATCTTAACATTACCGGAAACCTTCTCCCTTAAGATGCGACAAAGCTCCATACCGTTCATTTCCGGCATTCGGATGTCAAGTAAGATATGGCTTAAGTCGGCAGGCACATCGGCAGAAAGTAAAGCAGAGGGACGGTCAAAGCATTGGTAACGGATACCCTGCTGTTGCAGAATAGAGCACCCCAGATCAAGAATAAACTTATCGTCATCAAGCAGCCACACTCCCTCCGCCTGCTCCTGATGCGGGAGAAGAACTTGCGCGCGCGGCTGTTGCTTTTGATTTTTCAGCTCCAAATACCTTAACTTCACGGTAAAACACGTGCCCCCGGGCTGAGAGCTTTTCACGTCGACCGTTCCGCCCTGCCCCGTAACCAACGCCTTTACAATCGTCAGTCCCAGACCTGTCCCCTGTACGAGCCCCGGATCGGGACTATCAACTTGCTCAAACTCTCCGAATATCTTATCGAGATCTTCCTGACGTATCCCATGGCCGGTGTCACAGATCTGAAATTCAAAAAACACTCTCCTTTTCTGTTTGCGAACCAGCACATCCAATCGAATTTCGCCCGCATCAGTAAACTTAACAGCGTTCCCCAAAAGGTTCAGCAGGATCTGCTTTAAGCGAAAAGCATCTCCATTAAGCTTCTCCAATGGTTGATGATCGGTATTCCAAATCAACTGAAGTCCTCGCTTCTCCGCTTGCGGCTTAATGATCAGGAAGACCTCCTTTAATAGGTCATCCATATTGAAAGCCACTTTCCTGAAACTAAATTTTCCGGATGCAATGCGGCTATAATCCAGGACTTCATTGACGATATGCAAGAGATGTGTAGACGAACGGTGAATAGCTTCAGAAGCCAAACCTTTGGTTGCCGCATTTTTATTCAATTGCTCGGCATATCCTATGATGGACTGAAGCGGAGTACGGATCTCATGGCTCATGTTTGATAAAAAGCGCTGTCGTGCCATACTATGGTATTCAGCAGCCTCCTTAGCCTCTTCCAGCTCTTGCCGATAACGATCACTTCTTCCTATATCAACAATAATAAGATAAACAACTACGGCCGTAAGAAGTAAGAAAACAAGCATGATGATCTCAATACTATCGACGCTTTTATTCATCAGGCCACGCGCCAGCGTATTATTTATTGAGACCTGCGCCAGAGCCTCGTGCTCCACGCTATTTAGCGTTACAAGAATCTTAGCAATCAGCACATTACTGGCATTGGAAAGCTCTATTTCCTGATTCACGAAACTTGAACTACGCTGGCGCTGTCTGCTCCGCAAAGTAGACACAGCATCTTCCATGGCGCGAATGACACTATCCGGCCGCGCGCTGGCCACAGTATCCACAGTAACGTTCACCTCCTCCTTCACTACTTGCTGGCTGTCAACAGAGGGTGCTTTCCGCCTGCCAAATAAACGACGAAGGATTCCTCGCTGACGTTCCACCTCTGCCTCTGGTAAATTATGCACAGTAGTAGTTGAATACTTCTGTTCCGTGGTCACAATTGTGGTGTCCACCGTGCCATTACTCTGCTCAATTATTCCGCTCAGCGATTGGAGCTGACGACTAAAGTCGCGTCCGCTTACCAAACCATTCCTGACCTTGAGATAACTGCGAAAAAGGCGATCCCGCTCGTCAAGCAGCTTCTGCATCTCTCGAATTCTCGCCAGCTGAGGCTTATCCCCAGCGTATAATGCCGACAGACGCTTTAGTCCCACTGCAATGGAGTCTGACTCACGAAAAATGCTATCTCCTTTCACGCTGCCGGCTTTCAACGCACGTAGCCGCTGTATCTGATCGAGGCTGGCAATATCACGATACAATTGGTTCACCAACGCTAGCTTCTCATCAGGACTAGAAATACTTTCCACTGTGCTAAGCATCTTCTCGAAGGCTACCCTGCTAACATACCATGCCATAAACAAGGCCAGCCCTCCAATGACGGCAGCAATAATGATTTTCCGGGTAACGCCCGACAAGGTATTGTTAAAGCGATAGGCCATAATTCTCGTCCATCTTCGGGTATAATAAATCTCTTACACTCCCGATTTGTTTTATGCTATAATCTGATAACCTTATGAGGATACTGTTCACTGTAGGAGATTATCAGATTTCTAATATAGTCGTTAGACATATAAGGCTGCAACTGTTCCTTAATTGACGAGGCCTCGTCGAGCATGCTATTCATTTTAATGTATCCCATGCCAAAAAACACGCCCCGTTCAACCAAAATCACACCTTCCTCATCGGGTGTACGGCCGCTGTCTCTTAAAATAAAAGAAGGCAACTCACTGTTTAACTCTGACAGCACCAGCCTTACGCGCGCATTATAATCATCTACAGACTCCTCCCCTCTACAAACACCGTAGCAGCTTGAGTCTTCACAGCCATGATCGCTCTTTGTAAGGAAACATAGACTGGGACAGAGATTCTTCTTCCGCACCAGATTTACCAAACTATTCCTTCCATCCGCGAGATTATTAAACATAAAGTGAGCCTTACCCCCTTTTTTTAATTTGTCGACCATCAGACGAAGTAATCCACGTTGATCCTCGTAGGCGTAAAGGCCGTAACTTTGCTCAAAACGCTTCATTGCCCGGTTATACGGAGGCCAGTATTTTTTAATCTCGCTAGCTTCCAGGATTAACGACATCAGCTCTGTACCGCAGCACTGATGATCTACATGACATATCTCACGAAGAAAAGCCTGCCGTTGCGCGGTATTGCTGTTGCCTGTAAAATGAGAAAGTACGCGTTTTCTGATATCCACGGCCTTTCCCACATAAATCACCTTCCCCTTACTATCCTTAAAATAATATACACCAGGAGACGAAGGCAGCTCATCAAGTTCCGCTAATGGAAGATGTGAGGGCAGCTGATATTCCGACTTACGCGGCCCTGCCAGATCGCGTGCAATGATGCCTCCTTTATCACTAAGCAATAACCGCTCAAACAGCGTGGTCGTTGCCAGCGCATCGCCCATAGCGCGGTGTCGCGCTTGATTCTGAATATCGAAAGCCCGACATAGATTGCCAAGACCATACGAAGGCAGTCCGGGGAAGATCTTTCGGGAAAGTCTCACGGTACATAACTTCTTCGTTTCAAGATCAAAGCCACAATGCCGCAGCTGGAAGCAGAGAAAAGAATAATCGAAGTTGACGTTATGAGCCACAAACACTTTCCCCACAAGCATGGCGAATATTTCTGGGGCAAGTTCCGCAAAAGACGGCGCGTTCCTAACCATGTCATTGCTGATCCCCGTTAGTGTTTCGATGTGATAAGGAATCGAATGCTCCGGTTTAACCAATGAACAATATCTCCCGGTTTCTTTAATACCATCGTAATGAATGATAGCAACTTCAGTAATACTGTTAGCCTTTGCGCTTCCTCCCGTCGTCTCAATATCCACAATCGCGTACATAAGTCTGTCTTTATCCGTTACTATCAGCCTGAACCTTAGGGTAAATTAAGATTCGGCTGTTATTTCTAAATATTCTTTCCATCTTAACGTGCACATCGTCGAAATCCTTATAATAGGCCGAAGACTCTTTGCGCGCTGAGATATAAACCACCAGATCATCGGGTGCCAACCACGCCGAAACATCTTCTGATTCATCAACATTCTTAACCTCGCTAAAGTTAAAGTCGGCGGTAATCTTTTTCCTGCTTAAATAATCGGCAATAATACCTTGCAACCGTATATCACATTGACAATGCACAGGCGCTGAAAGCTCGGCAGCGAGCTTGGACACCTTATCAATACAGAGCCCGAATCCCATATCAAGTTCAGCATGTGGCGGACAGATCAGTACGATACGATCATGAACAGCAACCGGACGAGAGAGATATACTATAAACAAGTTTTTATCTGTATTCTCGATGATACGTTCTGTTTTATCACCCATAAACTTATTCAGGAATGACGATTTCCTTGGCCATCCTGAAATGATTAACGTTGAGGATCGCTCCTTTGAGGCCCTTATTACTCCATTTGCAGCGTTATAATCGATGGTCGACATCACCCGGATTCCGGCTTCTGCCGCCGCCGCATAATGCTTGAGTCCCTCCAGACGTTTACGCGCCAGTCGCAGATTATCTTCCGCGTCCTTGTTATTGTGTACCACAGAAAGCAACGTTACGGGAATTGTAGACTTATTATCCTTCAACAAAGTGGCCAGGTCTACCATCTGTTCCATATTATCAAAGTTCGCCACAGCAACCAGGATGCTTTCCGGCGCAGCTTCAGTGATCTTGCCGAACTCCATCTCATCCTCCTCCAAAGCGATCGTCCGTGCCGCACTTTCGGTAACAAACGATGCCACGATACAGGTTGCAAGTATCAAAATGATCGTACCGTTTAACACGTTTTTATCAATTATCCCGGCGCTGTAACCGACTAAAATAACAGCAAGCGTGGCGGCGGCATGAGCACTGCTCAGGCCGAAAATAAGCTTGGTTTGCGCTTTTGAATATTTGAAGATAAAGCCCGTCATACGTGCAGCAAGGAACTTACTGACCAAAGCGACCGCAGTTAACGTACCAGCGATGATCAAGGCCTCAGGTCCTTCAAATAACACCTTTACGTCAACGATCATCCCCACACTTATTAAGAAAAAAGGAATGAACAGCGCATTTCCGGTAAACTCTATGCGATTCATTAATGCCGATGAATGAGGAATTAAGCGGTTCAACGCAAGTCCCGCGACGAAAGCCCCAATAATCGCTTCCACGCCAGCGAGCTGCGCCAAAAAAGCCGCGAAAAACACTACCGATAACACGAAAATAAAATGCGATGTTTTCTCGCTATCCAGTCGCACAAAAAACCAGCGTGTGACACGGGGAATAAGCAAAAACATGATCGCTGAAAAAAGTCCCAGAGAAATAATGAGCTGCAGCCAGAATCTGTAGGTAATAGTGCCGGCACCGGCACCCATAATTACCGCCAATATTATCAACACTGCTGTATCCGTTAATATCGTCCCTCCCACGGTAATGGCGACGGCCTCATTTTTGGAAATCCCGAAGCGTGTAACAACGGGGTACGCAACGAGTGTATGCGTAGCGAACATGCTTGCTGTAAGAACCGCCGCTGACGATGAAAATCCTAAAAGATAATGACAGACGATAAATCCTATGACCAGGGGAATGATAAATGTGAAGAAACCAAAAGCAAAGCTTTTATAGCGTTTCTTTTTAAACTCATTCATATCAAGCTCCAAACCCGCAATAAACATGATATACAGGAGTCCTATAGTCGAAAAAAGATTCACAGCGGAGTTCTTCTCCAATAAATTGAGACCATTAGGGCCAATAATGATCCCTGATACTATAAAGCCTATAATTCCAGGTACCTTAATTTTTCCTAACACAATCGGCGATATCAGGATAATAAAAAGTATCAGTGAAAACACCAATACGGGGCTCTTCAGCGGAAGCTGAAATTCTGATAGCAGATGATTAAGTACGTAGTTTTCCATAATTATATAAGAAACATTCTCGGAGCTGGAGTTAAAGCACTTTCTTACCCGCACTGAGAGCGACCAAAACTTCTAAAAGTAGTAAAAGCATCAAGAAAGCGGCTTGTCTGAATGTAAAAAGATCGCCTATAGCTGCAAGAACAAGAGTTTCAGAACGGAAATAATCGCAAACATCAGAACAACATAAACGGAATATTGATTTTTTATTAAATTTACGTGGCGGTCTGGTCAGCAGTCCCCAGTGCAACACGTTACATCGACCATCATGGTTTTCTATTATCAGATTTTTCTATAGTTCAATGAAAGAGGATTTAATATTGTGGGAAGAATTCCGCCTCGGAATTGAAACTTCTTTCAAAACATTATTCATACACTACCACGCCCAACTATTTAATTATGGACATAAATTCACCAGTGACGATGAGTTAATTGAGGATGTCGTTCAGGAACTTTTCATCAAGTTATGGCGCAATCGCGAGAGCATCAACAACACCCCCTCTGTAAAAAATTACCTTTATAAAGCGTTTCGACGCATCATCGTCCGTAAACTTACTTATAACAGTCGCTTTACCTCTCTCTCTTCAGACGACAAGGATCTTCCCTTTCAGATAGAATTATCTCACGATCATAAAATGATTAGCGACGAACGGCTTCAGTCCATACGCCGCCAGCTAAACAAAGCATTGGAACAAATGACCGCCCGCCAGCGCGAAATCATCCATCTCCGGTATTTCGAGGATATGAGCTACGAAGAAATCGCTGAAGTCATGGATCTTTCAACCAAGAGCACTTACAAATTGCTTTATCGCGCCATCGATAGCTTAAAGGAGTACATCTCTCCTATCAACTTGTTAGCATTACTAATAATTATAAGAAGTATGCAAAAATAATACCGCCACTTCCGCCTATCGGACAAAATAATCAACCCCACGTTGATTTTTTTTAAAAAACCCTCACAAACATGGGATAAAAATCAAAACCCATGTGTAATCCCTCCAAATAGCAATGACAAAAGATACTTCTAAATACGAGCACTACAAAAATGCCGACTTCTTTCATGACGAAACATTCATAAACGACGTGCAACAGGGCATTTTTTCTGAAAACGCATTCTGGAAAGATATCGCCGCTCAATTTCCGGCGACCAAAAATGCTATGGAGGAGGCTGCCGTTTGGATATTGCTTTTAAAAGATCAGCCACTGCAACAACCTGCTGACAGCGAAACAAGCTGGCTTATGATCCAGCCACAACTCGCTCTTGCTGATCGCCATACGGCGCGGCTACGCAGCATCCGCTCGTACGCCAAACGTGGGGCGCAGGTCGCTGCCGCCGTGCTCATCGGCATTGCCATTTACGATTTAAGTCAACAGGGACAAAAGCAATTACGTACGGCCTACGCCAGCAATCGCCATTACGTGCTGCCCGACGAATCTGAAATTGACCTTAATAGTAATTCCAGCATCAAATACACAAGGAACTGGAAGAGTGACAAGCCTCGTGAAATCTGGTTGAGTGGAGAAGCGCTGTTTCGGGTGAAACACATCGCTCTCAAAAACCGCGTTAATGAGTCTGACTCCTTTAAGGTCCATTCAGGCGGACTTATCCTCACTGTAACTGGTACCCGATTTAACGTCAAAGATCGTCGCGGTATCGTACGTATCGCATTAATGGAAGGAAGTCTGCGCGTGCAACGCGAACGCGATAATATGCTCCTCTCTGTATTGAAGCCGGGCGATAGTTATGCTTATGACAGCAAGACTCAGGAATCCCTGGAAAACCGCCAGTCACAACAAGCAGCCACCGCCTGGAAAAATGGTGAGATACATCTCGATGGCCTATCCCTGGGCACACTCGCGAACGACATTGAGGACAATTTTGGCTACCAGGTCATTCTTGAGAACAAAGCACTGCAACACAGACATCTCTCCGGCACCATCCCGGCGAAGAACCTCGACGACATTCTCTTCGTCATCCGACAAACGCTACATGCTGAAGTCGTAGTCTCCGAAAATCAAATCACAATCAAATAACATCTATGAACAGAAAATTACTCTTTTTATTTTTTCTGCTCTCCGCCTGGGGAGTAACGCAGAGTTTCGCGCAAAAGCGCATACCTGTGAAAGAGGCTTTGGAGAAAATCACTGCCGTGTACGGAACTAAATTCTCCTACGAAGACGTATTGCTACGCAACGCAAGCGTCAGTTCAGCGCTCATACCAAAGTCCAAAGACAAACCTGTAGAACTAATTCTCAAAGACATCCTTTACCCAAACAAGCTGGTATTTCTGTATGTACAGCCAAACTATTACACGGTTGTCGCTGATAACCGAAAAAATCCCGAGGGCGAAGTAAACAGTGCCATTGCTCAGCGGCTTGACCCGGAGTCTATACGTGTAATCACCGGCTATGTAAAGGATAACTCCGGTCGTCCAATTATTGGCGCTACTGTCCTTCCGGTAGGCAAGAGCATCAAAATGGGTGTTTCTACCAACAGTGACGGCCAATACACCCTTCGATTGCACGAACCTGCGTCTGCCATTATCATCTCTTATGTTGGCATGCTTTCCAAACAAGTACCCTTAGGTACATCTGACCGTATTGACGTACGTCTGGAGGATGACATGCATATGCTTGAAGAAGTAAGCGTTTCTATCTCCAATGGCTACACAACCCTCCCTAAAGAGCGTGTAACAGGAGCCGCCGTTCAGGTTACCGCAGCCCAACTCAAGGAGGTGCCAGCGATCAACATCATGGATCGTATTGAAGGAACTATGAGCGGCGTAAAAGTTGACCCGACAACAAACAAAATTACTATTAGGGGCGTAAACTCCTTCGGCTCGGGCGTCGCGGTCGATCCACTCATCGTTGTTGACGGCTTTCCCTTAATGGACGTTAACGACAGGCGTTCAAATATTACTGACCGTATTGGCAACGGAACAGGCGGCGCTGTGCTCAGTCGCTTCAACCCGAACGATATCGAAAGCATCACTGTTCTTAAAGATGCTGCGGCATCTTCCATTTGGGGAGCTCGCGCGGCAAACGGCGTGATTGTCATAACAACGAAAAAAGGCAAAGATGGAAAGCCCTCCATTAGCTTCTCAACAAACCTCAGCAGCTCCGCGCCTGCCGATTTAAGAAAGGTCAACAAGATGAATTCTGCCGAATACGTTGAATTCGAAAAGGAGTTAAAAAGCAAAGGATTTGTTCTAGACTCATATACAGCTAATAGCGATCCATTACAAAACCTTTACAGCAAGAAACCTTTAAGCGAGGGCTTAGAGTGGATGTTCAGGGTTGATCGTGGCACCGCGACTGCGGCACAGCGCGACTCAGCGCTGGATGCTCTTTCAAAGATTGACAATCGCGATCAGATAAAGAAATACCTGCTTCAACGCGCGGTTTCTCAACAATATAACCTATCGTTAAGCGGAGGAGCTAATAAAACAGCATACTATGTCTCTACCAACTATAGTAAAGACCTCCCCGTATTTAAGGGTAATAAAGGAGAGAGCTTCTTCTTCTCATCCAATCTAAGCAGCTCCCTCTTCAATGATCGCGTGACTTTCAAATCCGGAATCTCATATAACTATAATAACGCGTTGAATAATGCTGTGGGTGTTAACACACTGGGAGGTGGCACTTTTGCCCTCCGCCCCTACGAACTGATAAAGGACGCGCAGGGCAACAACATCTATCGTAATTTACGATTCAGACCAGAGGTGACGTCATACACCAACTCTCTGGGATATCTCCCTTGGACTTACAATCCTTTGGATGAGCTAGACGCTACGGATTATGGCACGCAAGCTCACAAATTACTATTCAACAGTGAGATCAACACAAAGATCACCAACTGGGCGAACTTCAGCGTATCGGGAATGCTTCAACGCAACATCAGCGATGCTGAAAATATTGATAAGGTAGAATCTTACGCCGCCCGCGACATGATCAACTATGGAACTACCTATAATCCTGGCACTGGCAAGCTCACTTATGGGGTACCGATGGGCGGAATCCTGTCGCTGAACAATTTTAACTCCTGGCAATATAACCTCCGCGGGCAACTGAATATTAATTATAACTTCACTGACGAGCATCGTCTGGATTTCCTTGCCGGCGCAGAGATTAGCCAGACAAAGAGCCGATCCATCAGTCAGAAACGCTATGGCTTTAATGCTGATACATATTCGACAGTAGCTATAAATCCAACCACCCCATATAACGTCATTGAAGGTTGGACGCAGACATTAGGCTCCGGCGACGCTATGTCAAGAGGACAAAACCGATCGCTATCGTATTACTCTAATGCCGCGCTCTCACTATATAAAAACAAGTACGTATTCTCCGGAAGCGTTCGCTTTGATGACTTCACGCTCGTGGGCGCTTCCCGATCAGAACGGGCCAAGCCACTATGGTCTGTAGGCGGTAAATGGAATGCTAAGTCTGAAGATTTCCTTAAGAATGTCAGCTGGCTTAGCGACGCCGCCATACGCCTTACTTATGGTGTTAACGGCACGGCTCCAAGCTCTGCCACACCAGAAACCGTGATCTATTTAAGCTCAGATTCACAAACTGGAGCATATGGATACATTAACACTCCCGGAAATCCTCAGATATCCTGGGAAAAAGTGAAATCATGGAACCTTGGTCTCGACCTGAGTTTTCTTGATAACCGACTTGGTATCACGTTCGATGTTTATGGTAAACGCACCAGTGACATCATCTACAACATGCCGTATAATCCAACTTATGGATGGACATCCATGTCTTTCAACGCCTCAAGCATGAAAGGTCGCGGTTATGACCTAGGACTCAAGGCCGATTTAATACGTGAGGCGCGCTTCGGCTGGTCTTCTATGTTAAACTTCTCTTATAATACCAATGAGGTAACCGACTCACGTTTATTGAAATCAACCTCATTCACACTCGTTAATACTTCCACCCCTACCGTGGGTCTGCCCCTGGATTACATGTACTCTTACCGTTGGGCGGGACTCGACGCGAACGGACAGTCGCAGATATATAACAAAAATGGAGAAATCATCTCTATTGCCGACGGCAACAACAAGCTCAGCGCCGATGATCTTGTGTACTCCGGCCGCAAAACAGCGCCTTGGTTTGGAGGCTTCATGAATAACTTCAACTATGGTAACCTCAGCCTTGGGGTACGTATCACTTATGAATTCGGCAACATCTTGCGACGTCCTTCCACTGAGAACTACCCCACTTACACAAATTATTATGGGGTTATAGGTGCGGAATCTGATGTCGCTAAACGTTGGAAAAATCCCGGTGACGAAGCTTTCACCAATGTACCGGGCCTGACGGGTATCAGCGATAACAGCCTCAATCGCTATAAGAACTCTGACCTGCTTACCATTAGCGGCAGTCATGTTCGCCTGCAGCAGATTTCTCTAGGTTACAATCTTCCTGGTAAACTGCTGAAGAAAACCTTCATGCAGACTCTTTCACTGAATGCGTCTGTACGTAATCTTGGGATATTATGGCGTAAGAATAAGGATGGCGTAGATCCGAAATACATGCTTACGAGCAACTACAACAACCTGCCGCCTTCAAAGGCTTACTTCTTAAGTATCAGCACCTCATTTTAATCAGTAACATCATGAAGAAAACCATCATATATATTATCGCGGCCGCCGTTTCTGCTACTGCTATGCAGTCCTGCCGTAAATATGTTGAAATTGACACCTATACGCAACGTACGCTGAAATACACCAAGGACTACGAATTGCTGATGAACGATCGCTCAACCTTCGAGAATACCGCTATTCTTCCTTTAGTCACTTCCGATGATATCGAAACACAAAACAGTGGCATTCAGAATGCCTGGAATGCCTCCTTCCGCAATGCTTATATCTGGGGAGAACAGTATTATGACGAAACACAGCAGGACATAGGCTGGAACAATTTATACAAGCAGATCTATGTGAGCAATGAGGTGCTTGAAGGAGTGATGTCAAGTGAAAATGGCACAGAAGTAGTCAAAAAGGAAATTTACGCTGAAGCTCTGGTGCAACGCTCGTTCGCATACCTCATGCTTGTTAATCAATACGCTCCGATATATGACCCGGCAACGGCAGCAGCAACCGACGGCTTACCCT
Organism: Sphingobacteriaceae bacterium UBA6709; assembly: GCA_002454425.1. Classification (GTDB taxonomy): domain Bacteria; phylum Bacteroidota; class Bacteroidia; order Sphingobacteriales; family Sphingobacteriaceae; genus Arcticibacter. The sequence goes on along the minus strand of DKIV01000043.1, from coordinate 34,731 downwards.
TATTGTTAAGTCCGGACTTATTTCAAAACCTCAGCAGAGTAAAGCTAAAGGTTATCTATGATCAAATTATCAGTGATACACAGCAAGCTCTGGATGCTTTACCGAATGTACCAGACTACAACAGTAAGCCTTCAAAAGCCGCGGCATACGCGCTACTTGCCAGAACATACCTCATCATGCGGGAGTTTGACAAAGCCGCGGCGAATGCAAATAAAGCGTTGGCTATACAGGGAACGGTTAACAACCTTGAGCCTTACACTGTAAACATCTCTTCGTTCCCTCGCAAGTTAGTCGACCAGGAGATCATTTTATCAAAGCTTGTTTCGGGATACTTTGAGGCCAAGCTTAACGATCAGCTTCTCAACATTTTCGACACACGCGATTTGCGCTATACGCTTTTCACCATCAACGACAATGGCGTGGGTGGACGCCGCTACTCAAAGCATAATATAAGCTATGAAGGTAAATACATCGGCCTATCTGTTCCGGAAATGATCCTTACTGAAGCTGAGTACTATGCCCGCAATGGCAATGCTTCAAAGGTGAACGAATTACTTAACCGACTACGTTCCAAGCGCTTCAAGGCGGCAGACTATTCTCCGATAAATCAGACAGCATCATCAGACCTCCTCACTGAGGTAATCCGCGAACGCCGACGCGAGCTTATGGGTACCGGCTTACGCTGGTTCGACCAGCGACGCCTAACGCTTGATGCCTCGCAAACAGGTAATGTAGTACGCGTATTCAATGGCCAGACGTACACCCTCAGTCCCGGCAGTAACCGCTTCGTGTATCCTATTAACGATGCCATCCTGAAACTAAATCCCGAAATAGGTCAAAATAAACGATAATTTCTCATGAATAAAACGATAGTTACAGTTGCTCTATTCTTGTTGTCCGTAAGAGGTTACGGACAACAAGAGCATACCCGCCTTAACTTAGGATCGGGCAAGGTTGTACCCGGTAATCTCATAACCTTGGATTACGATGCGCAAGGTAGCGACCTCGAGTTCAGCGACGAGGTTCGTGCTGCCATTTTTAGCTTTGACAACAATGGTTGGCATACCGATACCGCCAGCATGACAAAGGCTTCTAAACATTGGTCCGCCAGCTACAAAGTGCCTGCCAACGCGCGCTTCCTGGCGTTCAAATTCTATCAGGGAAACTTTGCACAACCCGACGCCATCGACATTAACGAACGTCAAGGATTCTACCGCCCGGTAAAGGACAGCCGTGGCAACACCTTACAGGGCGCGGCTATTGCCGAAGCGCAGCTCTTCATGCCTCAGGAAGCCTCCAACAGCATTTACAATTACTTTGGAAGCGATATTTCCGAAAAGGCCAGCTACGCTCTTCATCTGTTGGAAGGCGAACGCAAGCGCAAGGATAGCAATATCTTCAACTTCCTGCCTTTCTATCTTAGGGTAAAGACAAAAGCTCTAGGAGAAGATAAAGCAAGGGCTGAAGGGATTGATCTCATAAACAAACTCCTCGCATCGCCTGGTCTCAACGATCAACGTCTTGCCATCCTTAGCAGAGCTGCGAGCTTCAACTTAAAGTCTGCCAACCTCGCCAACCAGATCAATAGCCGCATCTTAAGGCAGTATCCTTCAGGTTCAGAGGCTCGCTTTGTGGTATTTTCAAATATCAAGAAAACGGATCCTGACGCCCATGTCAGAATTGCCTCCTACGAGGATTTCCTGAGACAATATCCGGTATCAGAATGGCGCAAGAATAACGATGGCAAAGGATTCATGTATTACGAAACGTTCCGCAGTCTTGGCTCAAGCTACTACGAGACAAAGCAATACGACAAATTCATAGCACTGTTTAAACAAATGGAATTTCGTTCCGGCAACGAAGTATGGCGATGGAATCTCACCAGAGGTCAGATGATGGACGAGATGCAACACGGAAAGGCGGCAGACACACTTCTGCAACTTGCTGAAGCCACCATCCCCTATCTTATCAAGCTGAAAAATGACGGCTCCTACCGAGAAGACTTTGACAGCCCGCAAATGGCGCAGGAGAACGCCGACAAACAACTCGACGACAGGCTATTCACACTGATCTCCCTGCAAAGTAAGACTAAGAACTATAAGCGCGCGGCGGAAAGCTTCCGGTATCTCTCAAAGAAAGGCTTATACAGTAATGCCGATTTAAATGAGCTGCACCTGAATGTGCTCGAGAAGCTAGATGACAATAAGTCAATTCTGCCGCTCCTCGAGATGAGCGCCCGCGAGAATGCTCTCACCCCACGAATGATCAACAAGTTGAAGGAAATCTATAACGCTAACAATCCTGAAAACATCGCGGGTTACGACAAGTATTTCCGCTCGCTCGCATCGGCAGATGGAAACGCTGAACTGCGTGCTTCGGTTCAGGCAAACATGGTAAACTTTCCCTATAAGTCTTTCGAGCTGGAAGACGCCAATGGTAACATAGTAAATTCTGCCGACTGGAAAGATAAGATTGTTATCATAGACTTTTGGGCAACCTGGTGCCGTCCATGCATCATGGCGTTCCCCGGCATGCAGTTGGTGGTGGATAAATACGCTAACGATCCTCAGGTACTGGTATATTTCATTGGCACCATGCAGAATGGCGACTATAAAGCCAAATCAACACAATATGTAAAAAATGCCGGCTTCCGATTTAACCTGTTACATGACGCTGTGAACCCTGGCAACGGTCAGCAGGACGTTGTGTTTAAAAGCATGGTTCCATTCTTTAACTCGTCGGCTATTCCGCGAAAGATCATCGTTCAAAACGGAATCATAAAATATACTGCCGAAGGATATTCCGGCAGCCCCAGCAAACTTCTTGACGAATTAAGTATGGCTGTTGATATCATAAAGACTAAAAAGTAAGATACTAATGAACGTGAACGTAATGAAAGCCCTGGCTTTTGCGGCATGCTTTAGCATAGCTGTAAAAAGTCAGGCGCAAATGAATCCTAAATACAAATTTGAAGAGGCTTTAAAACTCATTCAGGAGAACTACGTCGATCAGGTAAATGATGAGCACCTGGTCGATGAAGCGATTAAAGCAATGATCAGCAGCCTTGATCCGCATTCAAGCTACACGAGCCGCGAGCAGGCTGAAGCGAGGAATCAGGGAATGTCGGGAAGCTTTGCAGGCATAGGTATTTCCTTTGCCATGATTAACGACAGCACCTTCGTAACAGGCATTACGCCAGATGGTCCGGCATTGAAGTCGGGCTTGCAAAGCGGCGATCGCATCGTGAAAGTTGATGGAAAATCGATATTCGGTCAAAAATTGCAGAATATGGATGTCTTGAAGATGCTGCGCGGTGAAATTGGTACGCAGGTCAAACTGGAAGTTCTGCGCAAAGGAATTGAACAACCGCTTAGCTTTTCGCTCACACGAGCACGCATCCTGGACAAAAGTATCCGGGCGAGTTATATGGTCGACCGTGAGATAGGTTATATCTCGCTGTCGATATTCAGCGAGTCGACACGCCGTGAGATAGACGCCGCCCTAAAATCGCTCAAGGAACAGGGCATGAAAAAACTAATCCTCGATCTACAAAGTAATGGAGGTGGCTACGTACAGCAGGCTATTGGCGTCGTAGATGAGTTCCTTCCTAAGGAAAAAATGGTATTCTACTCGGTGCCGAACATTGGAGGAAAAGACTACTATTATACCGGCGGCTTTGGTAGATTTTACGATGGCCCTTTAGTCGTACTCATTGACGAATCAACAGCCTCAGCAGCTGAAATTACCACCGGAGCACTGCAGGACTGGGATCGCGCAGTTGTTGTGGGACGCAGAAGCTTCGGCAAAGGACTCATGCAAAAGCCAGTGCCTCTTTCTGATGGTTCGGTAATGAATCTGACTGGCGCACGATACTACACTCCCTCTGGCAGGTCAATACAGAAGCCTTACAACAAAGGTAAGGCTGACTACTTCCAGGACTTTAATCGCCGTATGAATTCACATGAACTCACTGGTGAAGGGCACGTAACATTCCCCGACTCTCTAAAATTCCTGACACTTGAAGGAAAAAGAACAGTATATGGAGGCGGTGGAATTATGCCCGACAGGTTCGTACCTATAGATACCAATGTATATAGTAACTGGATGGGAGCCTTAATGGCTTCGGGAGCTGTAAACAAAGTTGGGTTTGATTATGTGCAGAACAATGACCGCGCGCTACGTCTTAAATATCCCGGGTTCCCTGACTTCATGAAAAACTTCCGTATCCCTCAGGAACTTTATGTGGCAATTGCGGCAACTGCCAAAAACCATCAGCTCTCAGTTCCGGACTTCAAAGATACCGCCGCATATGAGGCGATAGGTATCGAACTGAAAGGTCAGATTGCCTCGATGCTTTACACCGGCATGGATTTCCTTATACCAGTACGTAACGAAGCTAGTAAGAGCTTCCAGACAGCGGTCAGCATACTTAGAAATCAAAAAGAATACAAACAAATACTAAATAGGTCTTCAAAAAAATAAAGCACATGAAAATTAAATTAATAGCGACGCTTTGCGCGTTAGCGCCGGTAATGGCTATGGCCCAGACAGGCTCTTACACTATTAGCGGCACCATCGGAAAAATAGATAAACCGGCAAAAGTATTTCTTCGTAAACGCATTGACGGCAAGTTGTTTGAGGACTCTGTACTAATGAACAAAGGAAAGTTTACATTTAAAGGTTCTGTGCCCTTTCCTTTAGAGGCTCATATCAGACTGAAGCACGACAACACTCCTGACGATCCTAGAAAAGCCGCTAAGTTTGATGTATTGCCGTTACTGCTAGACAATTCAAATATTACAATCACAGGAACCGACTCTGCAACTACCGCAAAAGTCAACTCTCCGCTAAATCTGGAAAGCAAGCGTGTAGATGCTATGCTTAAACCGATATACGATAAATACACTGTGCTGAATAAAGAATTTAACGCTCAGCCGGAAGAGAAAAAACAGGACTCAAAATATATCAAAAGCCTTGAGGAGCGTGCGGAAGTAATACATCAGGACATAATAAAAGCGAAGATGGATTACGTAAAAGCGAATCCCAACAGCTATGTGGCACTGATGGCATTCAACTCGACGCTACCTCCCTCCGACTTCGACGCGCTGGCGAAAGAAAAGGAATTTATGCTCTTAAGCGCAGATTTGCGCGCAACCGGACTGGGCAAGCAGGCTGCAGAGAGAATCGCCTTAGTGAAGAAAACGCAAGCAGGCGTAGAAGCAGCTGACTTCAGTCAACCTGATGCTCAGGGCAAAGAGGTTAAGCTCTCAGACTTCAGAGGAAAATACGTATTACTTGACTTCTGGGCCTCCTGGTGTGCTCCTTGCCGTCGTGAAAATCCAAATCTAGTGAAGGCATATGCAAAGTACAAGCCAACTGGAAAGTTCGAAATCCTGGGTGTATCGCTGGATAAACCAACAGATAAAGACAAATGGTTGAAAGCGATAGCCGCTGATCAACTCACCTGGACGCAGGTTAGCGACCTAAAAGGCTGGGACAATGCCGCTGCAGCGCTCTATGACATTAAGGCCATTCCGATGAATTTCCTGATTGATCCTAGCGGTAAAATAATTGCAAAGTACCTGCGAGGTCAGGAACTTGATAAGAAGCTCGAAGAGCTGTTTGGAAAATAACCCTTACCTCACGCTCAGGTAAGGACATCTGCCTAAACCCACAATAATTAATGATTTGAGCAACCCCGGCCATCGGGGTTGCTTCTTAAAACCTATCGGCTAAATCAATTCCTCTAGCATAATCTCTGATGAATATAATTGCTATATCAATGCCTTTCTACTAGCGCTGGAAGAGCGAAGAAACATCGATACTTTCCCAATGAATAACAGCGGGAACACGAAAGGATATAGGCTGCCAGCCGGGTACGAACTACCTACCAGCTTCGAGACAGCTTCTGCATTAATAAGCATTTAATCAAGATAGGGTTCACCCTGAGTCCACCCTATAACAAAATAGGTGGACTTAGGGTGAACTGTTTGTTTGCTAAGTGTTGATTAATGCAGAAGCTGTCTCGAAGCTGGTAGGTAGTTATCAGGTAGTAGAATCCTTCATCTTGTCGTGAAGAGCAACTATGGGCAAAAAGATGGCATGTACCTGCATCAAGGAATTTTTCACGATTACGAATCGCAAAAGACAGAGAGAATGGAATGAAAGCGGAAAAAGATAAGACGTTACACAATGCCTCCTTTCGGTGAGCGAACAGGAAAACCCTTGTGTAACGTTCATCAGTAAAGTCTACATACACCCTTGCCTAATTTCCGATAGCGCGACTAGCGGATAATTATGAGGGTTATCCGGAACAGTAAGTTTATACAAGTACCAGTTTATCTTCATATTTGTTGCCAAAGCTGTCTGAAGCTTTAACACTCAGCACCTTTGTATTATCAGGCACATTAATAAAGAACATGTGGTCAGTGAGTATAGGTTCTACCCATTTATGTTTCGCAGGCTTATCCGCACCGAGATGTAGTTCGACAGATAGCGGATCAAGCGCTACACGCTGATTGGGTTTACCGAGAGAGCGACCGTCTGCAAATACCTCTATATGCCATTGAGGATCCCAATTCCAAATATTAATACTGGCTTCCTTAGGAAAATCAGCATGTCTTCCCGGAGCGTAAAGACGCATCTGATGCTGGCGGTCTTTGCCTGTGGTTTTGTAGAACCAGGATAAATCAGAGCCGTTGACCTCATATACCGCGTATCCGTTGGGCGTGCCATCCCCGCAGATTGGTCCGGTCCACCAGGCTCCGCAAACGGTACCATGCACGTGTTCCGTAATGTTTCCATCGTTCCAGACTTCATTGAAATGCGTATGTCCCGACATAATATGCACCTTATAAGGCTTCAGGATATCATACAAGCGCTGCCTGTTCATAACTACGCCGCCCATCTCATCTTCCTTTAATCCGTTTCTGCGGCGGCTTCCTGTATTTGTGGGAATATGTAAGCTCAAGACAATGGTTGTTCCGGCTTCGACATGCTGCAGATCACGCTCCAACCATTTCAGCTGTTGTTCCGTTATGTAGCCTATATACTTTTTCGCCACACCAATGAAGAATACATCGTCAAGGACCACATAATGTATCTTACCCCTGTTATAGGAATAATAGGTAGGACCAAAGTGGCTTTGAAATGTTAGGGATGATCCTTCATCTCCACGCGCGTTTAAGTCCATATCATGATTACCTATAAGGCTAAAAAAAGGAATGCCACTCATCTGAACGGCTTTCTTATAATCTTCAAACAACTCAAAGTGATCCCATACCAGGTCACCACATCCGATACCGTGGAAGAGAGAGCCCTTGGGATAGCGGTCTACCAGATCGCGCAAGTCTGGCGCCGTCTGCGTTAGAAGCTGTCCGGCGTCCTGCTTAGAGATGATTTGCGGATCCGCCCAGACAACGAAATTGTGTTTACTGTCATCAACAGGCAGAGGTTCAAGGTTAAAATCGGCGCGCATCTCCCTACCGACGGTTCCCGGAATGGATTTATAGAAGTTAGCAATACCGGCATTGTTATCGAACTTATATCCCGCGGGCACAGATATATATACAAAACGAGCCTGCCTGTTGCTGAGCAGCTCGTAGTTACCGTTAGCATCGGTACGTGTAACGTTAATACCGTCGGTAACGCTGACGCCGCGGAGACCTTTACCGACAGCGCTTACATGGCCGCGTAACGTTAAGGTCGACAAGTCCGTTAGCGCAGCATCAACATCCTCAGCCCCATAGGCAAGTCCGGCAGGAATGGAAGAAACAAGACCTGCAAGCCCTAAATTTTTTAAAAAATTACGACGAAACATATTTCATTAAAGTTTTACTTGTGAAAGCTCCCCGCTGCGTAGACATCAGTCCAAACAATGAGGAGCAATTAATTATTTCTCCCACCATACTTTGGTGTTAATATCATCAGCACCCATCGCTTCCACCGCCTTATTATAATTAGCAGTATTGCTCGTCGCAACAGACACCGGATATCTGAACCTTACGGGCATAACTCCGTTATTCATCAGCCCGGGGCCTTTAGGCAGTTCAGGCAAGCCTGTCCGGCGATATTCAAACCATTGTTGGTAATCGACAAAATAAAGGGCGTAATACTTTTGAAGCATCACTCGCTGTAAAGTACCATCATAGGCGGTGTAAGGAGCGGTAGCAGGATTAGAAAAATAATCGGCCGGTATCGTCAGTCCCCACATTTCAATAGCCGCTTTTACACCTTTCTCAAAGCATTCCTGCGCGCTGATCTGCACAAGGCCGCGTTGCGCCATTTCAGCCTTTATAAACTCTACCTCCGCATAAGGTAACATCGGCGCGATCATAGGCGCGATAACCAGGTCGGTATTATACGTTGAAGGCTGGAACTTAAATTGCGACTCCGGACCTGAATAGGCGCTTGGGATACCTTTATAGCCCACATTCACGGTTGCAGAACCTTGCTTTTCGGTAGCTTCGGTAAAGAACTTCGGCAGTCTTGGATCTTTGAACCTGTTAAGATTCTCGATGAAGAAGTCGGCGCCAGCACGGGCATTTCTAAAATCTATCGCGCGTCCCCACGGAGAAATATTAGGTTCAGCACCACTGATAGTAAGGACAGCGGCATCAGCGTTGCTGACAAATACAGGATATTTTACAGGGTCCTCGATCATGGCCTTCAACTTGCTGAGCGTATTTAATTCGCTGCGCTTAGACAAACGCAGCAAAAGACGCATATGCAGCGAGTTGCAGAACTTCTTCCAGCGAAAAACAGCGTTTGCGGCGTCGCTTCCTGCATAAAGAATGTCAGTACCGTATATAAGTCCTTTTTGAGTATCAAACAAAGAGTTGGCAGTTTCCAGATCGGCGAGAATCTTGGTGTATATCTCCTGCTGAGTATTAAATGCAGGATATAGGATACCTTCGTCACCACGCCCAGCCTCGCTCATGGGCACATCGCCGAAGCAATCGCTAAGGATGGAATATCCCCATGCATTGAGAGTCATAGCGATAGCCTGGTAATTGGGATCCGCCACGGCATCGGCGGCGCCTTTCATTTCAGCGATATTTTTCAGCCATTTGTAGTAGGTGTTCCAGGTAGAATTGCCGGTGTTCTCGCCTACATCATAACGGTGAATGCCGCCGGAGACGCTAGGAAAAGGCAAACCCACCTGCATAATGTGCATGGTAAAGTCGGCATTGCGCTCCATATTGAATGCCGCGAGGCCATAAATTGAGGGATTAAGAAGCGTACCCGGACTTACTTTTTCCAGTCTGTTGGGATCGGTATTTGTTTCCTCGAACTCCTTGGTGCAGGCGCTGAATGACACTGTGGCGGTGGCGAGCATCGCGAAGATTATATTTTTGCTTTTCATTATTCTTGACTAAACTTATTAGAACTTAACTGTTAGGTTAACACCAAAGGTGCGGGTAGAAGGCATTTGTCCCATTTCTACTCCAGGCAGGATGGTGGATCCATTCAAGGCCGCTGTTTCGGGATCGAACATCGGAAAGTCAGTAATCATCGCTAAATTCCTACCATAAAAGGCGATACTGGCTCCGTTGAGCGACAGCCTGTGCGTTAAACTCTTAGGGAGATTATACTCCAAACGCACCTCTCGCAACTTAATATATGAGGCATCGAAAGAGTTAGACTCTACGTTCGCACGTCGATAGTAGTCGCCATAATACGTTGCCGGCGCAACTTTGGTAGTATTTTCCTTATAGCTTCCATCAGCATTCTGCACCACCCCGTCGCCAATTATGAAACCTTCTTCACGGCCTTTAAGGGTATGCTTAAGCTTTCCCTGTTCGGTCATCTTATGGTGAGTCTGAGAGTAGATGATGCCTCCATATTGTCCGTCAATAAGGAAGCTGAAGTTAAAATCCCTGTAAGAGAATTGGTTATACAGGCCTGCCTTCCAGTCGGCATAAGCATTGCCGATATATTGAATCTGGGCAGGGCGCGCCGGCAGACCTGCCGCTGTGTATACAATACGGCCTTCTGGCGAGCGTACAAAGCCATAGCCATAAATATCTCCGGTAGTTCCCCCCACCTTAGCCATAATCGTAGCGTTACCGCCGGTGCCAATGGTCTGGCTATCGTTTTCTTCCATCTCCTTGGCAAGCTCAAGCACCTTATTGCTATTTTTTGCCCAGTTCAGGGAGCTGTTCCAACGCAGTTTACCGGTGAGGATCTGTCCCCGTACTACAAGCTCTATTCCCTGATTGCGCACAAGACCGGCATTAAGGATTGCCTGCGTATATCCCGTTGTTGGATCAAGCTTGATGGGAATAATCTGATTCTTCGTATTGTTTCGGTATATCGTAGCGTCCATTCCAAAACGACCGTTAAACAATGCATACTCTAAACCAGCTTCATAACTGGTGGTCAGCTCAGGCTTAAAGTTAGCATTAAAGAGGGTTCCAGGAGCCACGGCAGAACTAGGAAAATTACTAATATCATAGTATTTACTGGTTCGGTAAGGATCGGTATCATTACCTACCTGGGCGGCGGACAAGCGTAACTTAGCGTAAGAAATTGTTTTCGGTAAGGTCAGGAGTTCCGTGAGGATAAACGCGGAGCTTACAGAAGGATAAAAGAATGAATTATTATTTACTGGCAGGGTGCTCGACCAGTCGTTACGTCCGGTAAGATCTACAAAGATACGATCTCTGTACCCGAGGGAGGCAACGCCGTATAAGCTGTTTACCTTCTTGCGCTCATACAATGTCTCGGCAACAGGCGTATTGATACCGTTGGCAAGCTTATACACGCCAGGCGTTACCAAGCCAGTTACTGACCGGCTGGTTTGATCATACTTCTCCGTACGCAAATTTCCGCCCACCGAAGCATTCAAAGAAAAGTCTTTGCCGAACTTATCCGTATAAGTAAACAAGGCGTCAGAGTTTATTTCATACCTGAAAATATTCTGTTGACGATAATAACCTTTCTGGAAGTTAGCGGTACTATAGGGGCGCTTTTGTTCGCGTTCCTCATTATTAAGGTCAATGCCGGAGCGTACCATAAAGCTAAACTTATCTGAGAATTTGTAGGTGGCCGAAAGATTACCAATGGTTTTATAGCTATCCAGGCCATTGGTCATTTCATAAGCTATCAGATAAGGATTATCAATATAAGTACTAAAAGGATGAATCTGCTCCACCTGTTCCAGACCGGGTTTCCAACGTGGCTTATACCAATCGAGGTCGACATTCGGATTCTGAAAGATCATAAAATACGATATCGACTGGTTGCTGTAGCCCGTCGCAGGCAGATTATCGCTTTGAGTATTTGTGAAATTCACTTTGGAATCGATGGTCAGATTTTTTGAAAGCTGATAATGCCCGGACAAGGCCGCCGTAATACGCTCATAACCGGTATTCGGCATAATCCAACTATTTTTAGAATGCGTGAGGGAGGCTCTGGCATTTCCCTTTTCATTGCCCCCTTCGAGGGCGAGATTATTAGTAACGGTTGATCCTGTGCGAAAGAATCCGGTCACATTGTCTTTATAGGGTTGCCATAGGCGGCGTTCCGCAGATTGTTCTCCCGTAGCTGGATCATACTGATAATAGCTTTGACCGTTAAAGCGCGGACCGAAGGCACTACTTGTGCCGCCTGTACTTGTTCCATCTTCAGACACCCCATAAGAATAATAAAGATCGCTCGCGGGAGTAAGGCTTGTTTGTGTGCCCTGACCATAATCATATTGACGTTCAGGCCATTTCAGGATACCATCAAAAGCGAGGTTCGAATTCAGTGTAATGCCAATGCCCTTTGCTTTGCTGCCGGATTTGGTTGTGACGATGAGGGCTCCGTTTGCCGCGCGACTACCATACAGAGCGGTAGCGCTTGCACCTTTCAATACAGAGATACTTTCGATGTCGTCTGGATTAAGACTCGATATTCCGTTTCCGAAGTCAACGGGCACGTCCTGCCCGGAGCCGGCACCGTAGGCATTTGATACACCGGAGCTGGTGAGTGAGCTTGACACCGGCACTCCATCAATGACAATCAGTGCGAAGTTCTTATTAGGATCCAGAGAGTTGTCGCCACGCAGAGAGATACGTACCGAGTTAAGGGGGCCTGAACCCGGGGAAACCATGGTAAGCCCCGCGACCTTTCCGGAGAGGGCATTCGCCCAGTTGTTTGATCGCGCGTCGTTCAATTGATCGGAGGTGATACTCTGCGTAGCATAGCCCAGCTCCTTCTTTTCGCGCTTAATACCCAGCGCTGTAGTCACCTCCACTTCCTGGAGCGACGTTGCGTTAGCCCTCAGGCTGACTGTGATATTGGACAGCGCGGAAGAAACATTCATGGAATGATGGGTATATCCAAGGTATGAAAAGCGAAGAATCGCTCCCTTTTCAACGCGAAAGCTGAAGTGTCCCTGACTGTCGGTAGTTCCGTGACTGCCTTTTTTGCTATCACTGATAGATACTCCGGGCAATGTAGTTCCATCCGCAGCGTCCACCACCTTCCCGCTAATGGTAACGAGTTCCTGTTTTTTGAAGAAGTAATTGCCGGCAGATTCCTTGTAGCTAAGTTCGCCCTGACGTTCCAGAGCCAGCAGGAGATCAGCGAAGCTGAGTCTCGAGGCAGGAAGAGTTACACGCCTTGCGGCATTTACGTTGGAAGCGAAAGATACAGGTACATGCAGCTGATCATCCAGAGTTTTAAAGATGCTCCCAACTGTCTGAACCTTACTTTCAAAGGAAATAGGTTTCTTTGAAAGGTCCTGCGTATGCCCGGCTATCGCCTGACCTAGCATACCTGTGGTAAGGCATGCTATGAGCATACATTTTCCGGCTTTTGCAGCCATCCATTGGTGGTACATAACTAACTTTAATAAAAGATTAAGTGATTATTATTGATGATTTTGTATTTGATGCCAAGAGCAAAGGCCACACCCGAAGCCACGGAGGAGTACGTGGCTTCGTTAACCTCGCCACTGAAACGATGGCCGTTCAGGGCAGTTTCACGGATGCTTACCTCTATTCCGTATCGGGAGGAGAGCATTGCTGCGATTGCTTCAATTGTTTGATCTCTAAAACGTATTTGGGAATCTTTAAGAGCCGCAGCAGCCAGGGCGTCGACGTTATATCTGTTCATAGCTTTGGCCGAAATGCTACTTTCTACGGCTTGTCCGCGCGTGAGGAAGAACGACTTATTCTGCGAACGTACAGACACTTTACCGGTGGCAACCTCCACCCTATCAGATACTCCCTTGCTGGAATTTATGCTGAATGAAGTACCCCAGACGCTAACCACGCCGTTATTTTCAGTGGTGATACTAAAGGTCTTTTTAGGATTATGAACCACCTCAAAAAATGCGTATCCCTTGAGACTGACATGGCGACTTTGCTTGTTGAATGAGTTATCATAACTGATGGTACTCCCTCCCGCCATGTACACAATGGAACTATCGGGCAGCACCAGTCGACCATTACGTCCTACAGGTACTGACCTTACATACTCTTTTACAGAAAAAATCTTTTCTTTCTCTAATTGCAAGAAAAACAGTCCGGCACAAACACACAGCAAAATCGACGCGGCTATCGTCCAACGCTGCCAGAGGTTATGACTGCGAGGGACGGCGATTTCGGGCTGCTCAATCCGCTTAAGAAAAAGCTGCCAACGATCTTCGACAACATCCTTACCAAGACCTCTAGTAAGGTGTGCTTTGCGGTGTTTTAGAGATTCGAAGAGAATTCTGTTAGCCCGATTTTCTTTCAGCCAGCTATCGACCTCTTGCCGTTCCTCCGCTGTGCACTCATTATTTATGTAACTAATTAATTGTTCCCAATTCACGCGACTCATTTTCTATATAAGAGTGAGCAGCGCGCGGTTTCCGGCAAAAGAAATCGTTAAACAATCATTAAAATTATATTAACAAGAGCAAGTCCCTCTGCCATGGTTTTTGGATCAATAGACAAGGTACGCACCGTCGCGCGCAGATATTCGATACTTTCGCGCATATTATACTCCACTTTTGTTTCTGCGATATCCATTATTTCAGCAATCTCTCTGTTAGAGAGGCCATGCAAGCGTAGCTCAATCATCTCCTTGCGCAAGGGGCTTAAGGAATCGAGAAGTTGCTTTACGATAGCAGCAGATTGCTTGCTTACTAGTTTCTCAAGGGGAGACGGAACAAACAAAGGCATACTATCCCAGGAATAAATCGGAAAATCACTCAGGCGCTTGCGCTTGCGCAGGAGTTCTAACGCCTTGTGGCGTGTCGCGCTGAAGAGATAGGGTTTTACACTCTTTATGTCAAGAGGGCGTTCGGCGTTCCACAGAGCAACAAAAACCTCAGAGACAACATCATGCGCGTCATCTTCATCAGCAGTTACACGTAGGGCATAGCGATGAAGAGATGCGTAATATTGTTTGAAAGAGCTTTCAAGTAAATCCGAATAGTAATGACGCTCCATAACAATGCAAACCTAAGAAGGCTAATTAAACACAACATTAACAAAATATTAAAGGGAAATAAACAAGGGAAACCTATAGGGCGGATAGAGCCAGGAAGAAAAGAAATCGACAGCGTGAAAATTAACGGTATTAAGTGAATTTAAAACAAAAAACCACTACCTTAAAGAAGAAAAAACTAACACTGAAATTAACCGAACATGTTTTTACTACAAAGAGTCATCCGATTAGCCCGGCTGCTGTTAAATCGCAATTTAGACTTGAGGAAGCGTAGTCTTAACGCCGGCGTCGGAATGTCTGTGCACAATCTTAACATAAGGCGCAAGACCCGAAGAAATCGAGACGTCAGAGTAAAGTAAAGCACCGGGCATAGCGTTCGCATTTAACGATATTAGTGCCTATCTTCGCTTTCAGCTTTATCAGTAGCTGCTCAGCAGATATGAAGATACTACACACCGCCGACTGGCATATCGGCCAGTTATTCTACGATCATGACCGGAGTTTCGAACACCAGCAATTTCTTGAATGGCTGGTAAAAACGTTGAAAGAGGAGGCTATTGACGTACTGCTTATCAGCGGTGATGTATTTGATCAAAGTAACCCCTCCGCTGTAGCGCAGCGTATGTTTTATCGCTTCCTGGGTGAGGTGAGTGGTATCATGCCGGCATTACAGATTATTATAACGGCAGGCAATCACGACTCCGCAGCGAGGTTAGAGTCTCCTCTACCTCTTCTGGAGCGTTCAAATATACATATCGTCGGTACTGTAGATAAGCTCAGCTCGGGGCAGTATGATTTCGACAAGTTGCTTATTCCGATCCGTAACGGACAAGATACGATCGGATGGTGTATGGCGGTGCCCTTTTTGAGGATGGGCGACTACCCGCAAGTGTCTGATTGTACGAACCCTTATGAGCAGGGAGTTACTCAGTTTTATAGTGATTTACTTAAAGAAGCGATGGCCAGGCGCGAAGCAAATGCGCCTATCATAGCCATGGGGCATTTGCATGCCCGCAGCGCTGAGTTGAGTGACCATGATAAAACGGAACGATTGATCATGGGGGGCGTTGAGTGTATTGGAACAAATGCTTTTGCGAAAGAAATAAAATATGTCGCTTTGGGACATATTCACAAAGCGCAACGACTTGGAGGTAAGGAGCATATCCGTTATTGCGGGAGTCCGCTGCCAATGTCATTTTCAGAAATCAACTACAAGCATCAGGTAGTTGTTTTCGAGCTGGAAAAAGACGATGTGAGCAACATAAGAATGATAGAAATTCCTATTTCGGTGTCTCTTATACAAGTACCCAGGAAACACAAACCGCTTGCGGAGGCGCTCAGTGAGCTTGCCATGCTCCCTGAGACTGACAGCGAGACCGCGTATCCTCCTTATCTTGAAGTCCGCGTGTTAGCCGACGGTCCGGAACCCGCCAGACGTCAGAAAATTGAGGCGGCTATTGCTGGCAAAAATGTCAGGCTGGCCCGAATAGATGTAAAATATCCAGCAACCGATAACGTGCAAGCAAGCGAAGGGAAGCTCTTTGATATTGAGAAGCTATACACTTTGCAACCCTTGCAATTATTGGAAAAAGTATATCTGTCGCGCTATCAAATGGATCTTCCGGAAGATTTGCTCGTCCTGTTTAATGAGACGAGCAACCAGGTGGGACAAAAAGAACTATAAGATGAAGATACTTTCCATTGATATAAAAAATCTGGCATCTATTGATGGTGCGGCCCATATAGATTTTACGGAGGAGCCTTTATGTTCCACTGGTATTTTTGCAATAACAGGTCCTACAGGCGCGGGAAAATCAACGATTCTTGATGCCCTTTGTCTGGCTCTATACGCGCGTACCCCTCGGTACCTGCAAGCTCGTGAAACAGGCGTGGAAATTCGTGATGTTCAAGGTTCGGCCATCAGTCAGGGAGATGTGCGTGCAATTCTGCGGGATGGCACTGCCGACGGCTCCGCGGAGGTACACTTTATAGGTGTAGATGGCGACACGTACCGCGCCGGCTGGTACGTGCGAAGAGCCCGTAACAAGGCTGAGGGCAGTCTTCAGAACGACACCATGCTACTACATAATGTTAGTAAGGATCGTATAATTCCTGGTAAGAAAACGGAAATACTGAAGGAGATTGAACGCCTCATAGGATTGAACTTCGAGCAGTTTACCCGTTCGGTATTACTAGCTCAAGGTGATTTTACGGCTTTCTTAAAAGCGGGAAAGGACGAAAAATCGTCACTGCTGGAAAAGCTTACGGGCACCTCCATCTATTCAGACATCTCAAAAGCTATTTTCCAGAGGTATAAGGACGAAGAGAATAAGTTAAGGGAACTTGACCTTCAACGCGGATATATTGAAGTGCTGAGGGATGAGGATATTCAGATAATGCAGACTGAACATCAGGAGTTAAGCGTAAAGCTGGAACTCTTGAATGCTCATACCTTACAGGTCGAAGCAGGCATACGATGGCATGAACGCTTGAATGAACTTCGACTAAAGGAGACAGACGCATTGAAGATGCTTGATGAGGCTAAGGATCATTTTAATACCACGGCAGCCCGGAGATCACGCTTGATATTGTTACAACAGGTACAGCAGACACGCCATTGGGTAGAGCAGATCGAAAATACTGAGCGTGGAATAACTGAATATCGAGGTTCACTGACTGAAAATACCCGGCAGAAAGAACTCTTATCAGCGGCTGTAGAAAATGCAAATGCGGCGCTATTGAAAGCCAAAACGCAACGTAGAGAGTTGGAAGAAGAGCGCACTGAGCTGATGCCTCTAATAAAAAAGGGGCGCGATTTAGATCTGATGATTGCGGAGACGTCAAAGCGAGCTCTGGAAAGCAGCAAGGTGCTTAAGGAAGCTACCGAGAAGCAATTGCTACTAACACAAAATATCGAGAGCTCTGATGAAAAGATCAAGGCTATAAGGCTGTCGATAGCCCAGATGGAGAAATGGCTTGATACAAATGAAAGCAGACGGCCAATAGCGGAAAATATACAATTTATCGGTGCGAAATTAAATGGAATTTCATTGAGCCCCTCAAAAGTCGTAGCAGTTGAAGCTTCAATAAGCGAACATCTCGAGGCGCAGCAACTGCTGCGGGAACGCAAGATGGCAGTGTTAAGTGACGCGGAAGGGCTGAAACTGCGAATTTCAAACGGCAGAGAACGACTTAAGGTATTAGATACTAATATGGCGAAACTCGCCGCGCTGGAATTAGAAAAGAAACGAAAGGCCATAGACGACAAACACAAAACAGCTATATCAGCTCAGGCTCATTGGGAGATCATCGAAAACCATAACCATGACCTTGCCCGACTGACAAGCACTATTGATGGCTTACTCAAGCGCCACTCACTGCTCGTGGGCGAACAGCCCGCGTTGGCGCAGGAACTGGCAGCGGCAACGGAGAAAAAAGACGATGCGATGCGACGCTTGAACAATGCCCGTCTGCTTGCGTCTCAGCATATCAGTAGCCTGCGGACACAGCTGACAGCAGGCGATGCTTGCCCGGTTTGCGGAAGTAAGGAACATCCCTATGTGACCCACAATCCGCTGGCCGACATGCTTATTACGCAGCTTGAGATTGAACATAAGCTTAACACAGACACATTCAATCAACTGAGTTCCAAGCAAGCAAAATTACAAGCAGAGATCCAATCATTGCTTAACCAGCTAGAGAATGAGACAAGAAGAAAAGAGCAGTTGTCACAGCGGCGAGCAAGCGCTGTCGAATCATGGCAACTAATGATGCGGGATGCCTCCTTAACCGTTACCGAGGATTTAAAGATGGCAGAGGTGCTCAGCGAATTGGTATATTCCCTAAAGACGGAGCGCGAAACTATAGACCTCCAGCTTCGGGAAATGCAGGATCTGCAACAAGAGACAGAGACCGTCCGTCAGGGCGTTGAAAAGCAACATGAGGAATGGCTCGCCGCAACAACGACCATTAAAGACCTGGAGACTAACATTTTACTCCACGACGAAAAGATAAGATATTTGCGTCAACAAAAGACGGAGCTGGAGGATGGCTTATCATCAACAGAAAAACAACTGAGCGAATTCTTCGCCTCTACAAGTTGGTTCTCTAATTGGAAAGAAAATCCGGTTGCCTTCCTCGAAAAAATGCGCGGATTTAGCGAGAGCTGGATTAATCAACGAGAAGCTTTACAGCGTGCGCAACAAGGGCTTTCTGAAGCAGAAATATCCCGACAGGGAAGCCTGGACCTTTTGAAAGCAGCTAGCGAAGAGTACCTGAAAGCCCAAAATAAACATAAGGCGATTGAAAATTCGTTGAAAGAACTATCCGGTAAAAGAGGCGAATTATTAGGAGGCCAATCTACTGTTGAAGTTGAAGATAAAATTAATTTATCTATTAAAAATCAAGATATTGACATAGAAAACGTAAACTTATCATTAAAGGAAAGTGAAACTAAATTAAGCGGTATTCAGGCACAAAGAAAAGCCTTTGAGACACATCTTGATACCTTAAGAATAGAACATACTAAATATCAATCTGCCCTGACGACATGGTTGGAAAATTACAATATCCAATCCTCTCACCAGCCAGTAAGCATCAGTGACCTAAAAGAGCTACTTCAATACGATACAGCTTTTATTGACAGCGAAAGTATTGAGCTTAGGAATATTGATGAATTGTTGCTAAAAGCGGAGAATATTTTAGCGGAATATCATCGGGCGATACAAGAACATCTCCTTGAGAACGAGCAGATAACGAAAATAGAGATCTTAAACGATCAAAAACAGCGTATTCAAGTTGAGCGGGAACAAGTGCAAAGCAGACTGACTGAGATCAGGTTACACCTGAACCACAACGAGGAAAACATAAAGCGTTTTTCAAATCTCCTTCAGGCAATCGAGTCTCAAGCTGATTTAAGTGAACGATGGGCTAAGCTAAACGATCTGATTGGTTCCGCTGACGGGAAGAAGTTCAGGCAGATAGCGCAGGAGTATACCTTAGACATTTTACTTAACTATGCAAATTTCCATCTTGAAATGCTCAGCAAGAGATATATGCTGGATAGAATTCCGAATAGTTTGTCATTACAAATTATCGATCAGGACATGGGAAATGAAGTACGTACGGTATTTTCCCTATCTGGGGGAGAGTCATTTTTGGTATCGTTGGCGCTAGCATTGGGTCTGGCATCATTATCATCGAACAAATTAAAGATCGAGTCGCTGTTTATAGACGAGGGTTTTGGTTCTCTGGATCCCTTAACACTAAATGTAGCCATGGACGCTTTGGAAAGGTTGCATAACCAGGGGCGTAAAGTTGGTGTCATCTCTCACGTTCAAGAGATGACGGAAAGAATTCCCGTACAGATCAGGGTGAATAAGATAAATAGCGGAAGGAGCATGATAGAAGTTACTGGCAGTTAATACAGATCTTACTGATGTAGATTGCTCCACTGAACCAACAAAGTGTAGTCGCTTCTGTTAAATACAGAAAAAACGTGTATGAAGGCGATAGTTGCACCGTTAGTTCTGATATCACTTTTTCTGGCAGGCTGTGGTACCTCGGGCCCAGGAGCTCTGTTCCGCAAACTTAGTCCCCATGAACAGTATGCTCAAACACTAAACAACGCGGGCTTACAACATACCGCGTTAGGTAAGGCCTGGGCAATGGCAGCCGAAAGCAGTCTACGTAGGCCGCTATCCATTAAAATTCCGTTTAAAGAGTCGGGATATTTCCCCGCGGAAGACGCCCGGGCCACTGCTTATCGCTTCAGAGCTCAACGAGGTGAAAAACTAAGCATCAGCTTAGAAAAGCGGCCGACAACGGAATATCATTTATATGCTGATCTCTGGAAAGAAGGTGAGCAAGGCGAAACAAGACTCGAAGCCTCAGCGGATACAGGATCAAGTTCATTCGATTATACTGTGCGCGAAGAGGCGTTTTACATTTTACGGGTACAGCCAGAGCTTCTTCGATCATGTGAATATACACTAACTATTCTAAGTGGGCCCAGCCTCGCTTTTCCGGTGAAGGGGGGCAAAATATTGAGCTTCTGGGGCGCAGAAAGAGATCAGGGCAGCCGCAGTCATGAAGGGATTGATATCTTCGCGGCGAGGAGGACTCCAGCCCTTGCCGCTGCCGATGGAGTGATAACAAGAGTTGGAGAAAACACGCTTGGCGGTAAAGTAATTTTTATGCGCCCAAAGAATGAGAGCTATAACTTATATTATGCCCATCTTGACGAATTCAGTAAAGCTGAGGGTTCCAGTGTACTGGAAGGCGACACCCTGGGCTTAGTAGGAAATACAGGAAACGC
This sequence comes from Sphingobacteriaceae bacterium UBA6709, assembly GCA_002454425.1. Lineage (GTDB taxonomy): Bacteria > Bacteroidota > Bacteroidia > Sphingobacteriales > Sphingobacteriaceae > Arcticibacter. The sequence goes on along the minus strand of DKIV01000043.1, from coordinate 13,991 downwards.
GAGAGGAGGAAGTCCTCACCTACACTTCGGCATTTACGCAAGGAACGGTGCTGTGGATCCCTTACCGTTTGTCAATCCGGAGAGAAAGATGCCTGCGGAGATACGCGCAAATCAGCAATACCTACAGCAGCGTATGCGCAGTTCCGCAAAAACACAAGTTCTTCGCACAGGCCCGGGTTTGAACTTTCCACCTGTAAAAACTATCGCTCCGGGAACATTGGCACAGGTGACCGGAATAAGCGCGTCTTATTTTCGCATATATCTTCCCGATGGCGAACAAGGCTATATCGCTAAGGAGGCCTTGCAGACGCTGGGCAAGCCCACCCGTAGCTTGACACTTGCCGTCGCCAAAGAGCTATACGATACGCCGGATGTTCTTGCGGCCCGAAAACAACTATTACCCGCCGCAAGCACCGTCGATATACTGGCTAACTTTGAAAACTACCAATACGTAAGAAGCCGGACAACAACTGGCTGGATTGTAAAGGAGCTTTAAATCATAGAAAGATGCAGATCGTGGAAACTATCATATTTTTTCGTGATAGCTATTTCACTAAATAGTATCTTTAAGAGTATTTTTGCCCAATTACCAAAGAGCTCTTGTCTGAATTAAAGTTATATGCCAACTAAGCTACTGCTTCCCTTTACTTTCATAATATTATTGTGCTCATCGCTACGTAGCGTTGCGCAGGCTCCAGACTCAACAATTATTGGGGTGGACAGTATGGAGATAAGAAGTCTCTCCTACACAACAAAGCTCAGGGAACTGGCAAGCACACAGGAGAAATCGAGTCTCGACGCTTATCGGCAGGGACAGAAGACAGCCTTGCAGCGCAAGATTATGGTGCAAATCGAATCCGCAGCTCAGGCGGCCAGTTTGGCTATGCAAAGCGGCATAGATACTGCCGTGCTGAAAGCCGGGATTATAAAGATAGGTGGTTATCTAAATCTTGTAGGCGCGGGAATTCAAATAAAGAAATCAATACAAACACAACGTAATCTGGCGGTATCCTCGAACATTCTCAACGAGATCTATGTCAACCTGCTTAAGGCCAACGCGGACCTTGCAAACTATTCTGATAATCTGATATCTTTAAAAACTCGCCTGGATTCGTTATCGAGCCAACATGTTTTATATGAATATCCAACAGACTCTGCATCTCTTGTTAAATATTTCACGCAGTCGTCCATATTGAGAGCCAATGTTATCCCTATACACAACTCGTTAAGACAACAGGTGAATATTTTACCAACGCTTCAATCTAACCTCGGAATATTACTCGTTTCCACCAAATTAAAGATAGACAATCTCGAAAAATACAGATCTTCCAACTCCAGCTTTTCCATAGCTCGGGAACTTCCTGATATATGGGAAAAGGATACCGTATCATTGCCATTTATCGATGCCCTAAAAACATCAAAGAGTAAGGTTGCTTTATCCCTGCGCTTCTACACTCGCGACAACTTCAACTACATTGTATTTGTACTCATTGTCATAGCAGCGTCTTCAGCCCTTATATACTCTTTAAAGAATCAGATTATTCCGAATCATATTTCTGAATCTAGTTTAAAGAAAGTTATAAGCCTGCGACATCCGTTCTTTACAGCGACATTCATTAGCATTAACATCTTACAGTTTATCTTCAGTGATACACCCTTCCTGTTTAACGCGATTATGTGGTCCATATCAATGATATGTATCAGCGTCATTTTTTTCAGACATCTTACAATTTACTGGATGAAATTTTGGGTAGGAACATGCCTGTTGTTTTTCGCTAGCTGCCTGATTAATCTTATGCTCGAGTCGTCAGCAATGGAGCGCTACGCGATGCTTTTACTCTCCGGCATAGGAACGCTGTTTAGCCTATACATATTTAAGACCGCAAAAAGAAATGAACTAAAGTTAGCTGCGGTATACCACTTTTCAACGTTTACCGGGATATGCCAGATTTTCGCCTTCATCCTAAATATTTTCGGAAGATACAATCTTGCAAAAACACTGTTATCTTTTGGATTCATGGCCTTGGTGATAGGAATTTCTCTATTGTGGACAGTAAAAATTGTTAAGGAACTTATAGCCATGGCAACATATGTATATAAGGATCCGCACAGAAAAAACTATCAGGTAGATTACGATAAGCTCGATCTGAAGATCGACACTTATATTTATGTAATCGCCGCCCTAGGTTGGGTTGTGGTGGTAGGAAGAAACTTTTATGCCTTTGCTGAATATGCGGAGCCATTCAATACTTTTCTGCAAAAGCAACGTAGTATTGGTAGCTACTCGTTTTCAATTGAGGGAATAGTGGTTTTTATGCTCATTATGGCTTGCTCGCTGGCACTGTCCAAGCTGACTTCATATTTCGCCTCGGAGCCGCAAGCGCTCCAACAGGGGGCCAAGAAATCGAAAATGTTGGAAATAGGTAGTTGGGTATTACTGATACGCATATTCATCATAAGTGCGGGAATATTCCTTGCCTTCGCGGCAGCTGGAATACCTCTTGATAAACTGAGCATCATCATTGGGGCCTTGGGTGTAGGTATCGGACTCGGATTGCAGGGCTTGGTTAACAATCTTGTAAGCGGACTTATTATCGCGTTTGAGAAGCCTGTAAATGTTGGAGACACCATTGAGCTTAATCAGAAAATGGGCACGATGAGGTCTATAGGCTTCAGAAGTAGCGTCGTCTCAATGGCTGACGGTGCCTCGGTGGTAATTCCTAATGGCGATCTATTGGGTGGACAGGTAATTAACTGGACACTGGGAAAAGGTCACAAACGGCAAAGTATCTTGATCGGCGTATCCTACGGAACTGACCTTGAGAAAGTGAAAAATGTACTGATAAATACGACGCGGGGCGATGAACGCATATTACAGAATCCGGAACCTATGGTCTTGACGAAAGAGTTTTCGGCGAGCTCGATAGATTTCGAGCTATTGTTTTGGGCCAACATACGTGATGCCGGGATCGTAAGGAGCGATCTCATCAGAAAAATAGATCGCACATTTAAGGCTGAAGGAATAGAAGTTCCCTTCCCACAACAAGATGTGTATCTGCATAACGCTGATAAAGCTCTGGCTATGCCGACACAAAGTAAGGTTATATCCTTGGATGAAGATTCGGAGGACGGTGATCATGGAAAAGTAAAGAGGCGTATTACGCTTAAAAAGAAAGCCACAGAGATCACGAAGTCTGAGAAAGAGGAAAAGCAGAGCTCAGGACTGCCCAAAAAAAGGGTGCTTAAACTTAAGCCTCAAAATCCAGCCACGGAAAATGACGACAGTGAGAAGACGACTGATTCCTGATAAGCCTTAAGCCACGTGTGAGTTACGATTATACTTATTTTTATATTCCAGGGGCGTTAGTCCCGTGAGCTTCTTAAATATCATACGGAAGGCCTTGGTATCATTATAGCCGACATCATACATTACCTCGTTGACGTTTTTTCGGCTATTTTCAAAACTACGCTTAGCTGCTTCAATTTTGGTTCTCTGAATATATTCTAGAACAGAGTTATTGGTGGCAAGCTTAAAACGTCGTTCAAAGCTACGTCTGCTAATTGATAACTCGCGAGCCAGGGAATCTATGCAAAAGCGTTCATCGACATTTCGCTCAATGTATTTCTGAATAGAAAAAATACCATCATCGGCATGCTTTTTTTGACCACTAAAGATTGTAAATTGGCTCTGTGTATTACGGTCGATATCAATAGCGAAGTACTTAGCCAATAATATTGCTATCTCGCGACCAGCGTGTTTTTCAACCAAATATATCAGCAGGTTCCAAATAGAGTTAGCGCCTCCGCTCGAATAAAGACGTCCATCATCAGTGATAATCGCACCGTCAACAATCTCCACATCCTCAAACATTCGTCTGAATTGCTCATAATATGCCCAATGAGTGGAACACCTACGGTGCTTTAGCACACCACTGGCAGCCATGAGAAACGCGCCGAGACACAGAGAAGCGAGTTCTGTTCCTCGATGATACAATGCCGCGATTAACGGAAGCGCTTCCTGATTGGCGGCGATGGCTTCGTCCATATCACCAAAAATCGCAGGAATAATTAACAAATCGGTATTGACGAGATCCTTAAGCAGTACGCTGGCATTGACGACATACTGTCCCTCTCCTAAACGAGTTTGCTCATCCAGGCCAACGTAATCGACTTGAAACAGGGGATCCTTGCCTTCGATTTTGAGAAAGTCATTGGCTGTATTAAAGATTCTGTATGCAGGGCAAATAGCCTCCATAACTCCCATTCTGGGTACGTAAACAGATACTCGCAACATAGAAAGCGTATTTATACTAATATAGCACTTTGCCGTAAATTTCTATGCACACGGAAGCAGGTGGTGATGTCGCGAATAGCCTTACAATTTGTCGCATTTACCCGTCACGAAGGCATCATGAAGCTACGTAACTTTAGTTTATGGAAAGCACCATTATAAAGGAAGATATAAAGGTATGCTGTGTAGAAGCGCAATCCTTCCCCGATGGCATACTTCAGGCGCACCAAAAGCTTCATTCACAGGTGCCATTTAATCCTCTGCGGAAATATTTCGGAATATCATGGCAAGAACCACACGATATGATTACGTACCGTGCCGCGGCGGAGCTGCTACCGGGAGACATTATCATCGAAGAGAAGGGTCTGTTAGAAATTATTGTCAAGGCCGGTAACTATCTCTATATTGATGTAGAGGACTATATGAAAAACACCTCGGCCATTGGCGCTGCCTTTGCGCGTCTTGTAACTGATGAGCGTATCGCAAGGGATACTTTTTGCCTGGAGTGGTACCTGAACAACGGGACGTGCCGTTGCATGGTTAAAACCAAATAACTAGTCATTAAAAATCAACTATGAATACATCGGAATCAAAAATTACCGTCAGCGTACGTATCCCGGTGGATCTTCCAACAGTATGGAGGCTCTGGAACGATGTACACGCTATACGGCAATGGTATCATGCATCTGAAGACTGGCATACACCGAGGGCAACCCATGATTTAGAACAAGGAAAATCCTTCTCTTATCGTATGGAAGCAAAAGATGGAACAGAGGGCTTTGACATGCAAGGAAAATTTATATCTGTCATTCCTCAAAAATTTATCTCCTACGTCATGGAAGATGGCAGATTAGTGGAAATCAGTTTTAAAGAGCAGGATAACGAGACGGTGATTGAAGAACGGTTAGATCCGGAAAATATCAACAGCGAGGATTTACAAAGAACCGGCTGGCAGCGTATTTTAAATAATTTCAGCACTTATGTGCTGAAGCAACAGGAACTTGTTCCCTTCCAGTTTCAAAAGTTCATTAGCGCTGAGCCAATGGCCGTTTATGACGTCATGATACACCCGACCAAATATACACAATGGACCGCCCCCTTTTGCCCTGGCTCCTATTTTGAAGGCTCATGGGAGAAGGGTGCCCATATTAAGTTTGTGGGTCCCGAGAAAGACGGACAGGCAGGAGGAATGCTCGGGCATATTCTTGAAAATACTCCAGGCAAGTTCATATCAATAAAATATGACGGATCCTTCGAGGGAGACAAGGAAAAGCCCTTTATATCGGAAACGTGGAAAGACGCTACCGAAAACTACATCTTTGAAAGAACTGACGGAGGCACCAATCTTAAGGTAGACTTGCAGGCCCCCCTGGAATATGCCGATTTCTTTAATACCTCCTGGCCACAGGCTCTACAACGTTTAAAAGTACTAATAGAAGAATCAGATGAAAAGAGATAAGATCTTATACTGGATATTTACAATAATTATCTTCCTGTTTGAAGGGGTCATGCCGCTAATCTTTGGTAACTCGGAGCAGGCAAGATCAGGAGTATCGCATTTAGGTTATCCCGACTATTTCAGAGTCATGCTAAACACTTTTAAAATAGCAGGAGCGTTGGTGCTTATCATTCCGCCGATACGCGGAAGGTTGAAGGAATGGGCGTATGCAGGTTTTACCTTTAATTTTATTGCGGCGGCGGTGTCACACGCGGTTGTGGATGGCTTGGGAACATTGGCGATATTCCCCATTGCTATTCTTTTGATACATCTTCTCTCCTACTATTTCTATAATAAGGTGTATCTGACAGCTCCTAATTAAATTCTTTTTGGGATAAACCTACATTCCATTCAAGAGAATATTAACCATATCACCAGTATTTTTTTGCCCTTTTAATAACCGTCGAGTCATTTCAAATCATTACATTCGAAAATGAACTCCCGATAATACGGTTCAAGTGGTTATGAAAGTAAAGATCTTGTTGATTGAAGATGAGCCTAATGTAGTTTCCGTTATTCAAAGAGGCTTAGGAGAATCAGGATTTTCGCTATCCGTCGCTTTCGACGGCCTGATGGGACTGCAGATGTTTAAGAAAGCTTCCTATGATGCCATCATTCTTGATCTGATGCTTCCTGGGATGAATGGGATTCAAGTGTGTCAGGAAATTCGCGCAACAGATCGATTGATTCCAATCGTGATGCTTACAGCTTTGGATTCAACGGATAATGTTGTCAATGGGCTTGAAAATGGTGCCGATGACTATATGGTGAAACCGTTTAAAATTGCGGAGCTGACGGCACGGCTCCGTACCCTCTTACGCAGAAGGAATGCCCCTACGCAACAATGCCACATTTTTAAGATTGATGACCTTGAATTAGATCTCGACTCTAAGATTCTGAAACGAGGAGGTCGCGATATTTCCCTGACATCGACTGAGTACCGTCTGCTGGAGTTTTTTGTTAAAAATGCTGGAAAGGTTCTTTCCCGCGTTGAAATTCTGGAGAATGTTTGGAACATAGACTTCAACATGGGAACTAATGTTGTGGATGTCTATGTAAATTATCTAAGAAAAAAGCTGGATCCTGAAGATACCGCCAATCGACTTATACACACCGTCTTCGGCATGGGGTACGTACTAAAACAGGATCACTAATTATTGATTTATATTATACACTCAGGGTTATCCGCCAATTGAGAATACATGAAAATTCAGTATAAGATCTCGGTTCTTTACTTCGCGTTGTCAGCCGTGGTGCTATTGGGGATAGGCACCTCAATATTATACTTCGTGTCGGAATTTAAGTTCGAGGATTTTTACAAACGTCTGGAAACCCGGGTTAATATAAATGCTCAAATCGCGCTTTTCCCCTCCGAACAAAGTGAAGGTTACCAGGCTGTCCGGAATCATTTCCTGGAACGCCTGGATAACGAGCGAACGACCATCATACCGGTTGATTCGCTACCATTTACCAAAACGAACGATGATGTAAAACTGCTCCCCCTAAGATTTTTCAAGGCTATTCAAAACACTAAAAAAGCACGTTATGAATACGATAACCAGTTTTTTGCGGGTAGCATGTTCACGACAAATAAGGGTGAATATATCGTCATTGTCAGTGCTAAAAATCCATACGGATTTAAAGAGCTCTCCTACTTGCGTAATATCATGATCGTTGGATTGCTAATATCACTGCTGGCAATCCTATTATCGGGCAAGATTTTCTCCCACTATATTTTCCTTCCGGTACGTAACATTATCTCAAAAGTGCAGGGCATAACGGCCAATAATCTGCATGAACGTCTTGATGAGAATACAGGTAAAGATGAACTCTCTGAACTGGCAAAGACCTTCAACAGCATGCTCAATCGTCTTGAAACAGCCTTCGCAACACAGAATAACTTTGTAAGTAATGCGTCGCATGAACTTCGTACGCCTCTTACCGTAATTAGTACAGAGGCAGAAATGCTTTCGGAACGTGCTGACATAAACGATGAAGTAAAAACTATTGCTGAAACTATTTTAGCCGAAACAGACCGACTGAACCATATTCTTAAAAGCCTGCTAAACCTTGCCCAATCCGGTTATGACGGCAAGAAACAAAATTGGGAGCAAGTGCGCGTAGACGAAATGCTTTGGCAAGTGAGGGATTCAGTGTTAAAAATAAATCCAAGGAATCACATCGTGATAAATCTTGCCGACATGCCCGCTAACGAACAACATCTCTGTGTAAATGGAAATGAGAAAATGCTTAAGCTTGCTATAAGTAATGTCGTGATGAACGCCTGCAAATATTCCGACTCCCGCCCTGTACAAATCACCTTATCCTCTGATAATAAACAAATAATAATTCGAATATCCGATCACGGTATAGGAATTCCGGAGAAGGAAATCGGACAGGTGTTCGTTCCTTTTTTCAGAGGCTCAAACACCAGCAAATATCAGGGACATGGTATCGGATTACCCTTAACCTTAAATATTATACGCCTGCATTTGGGCACGCTTAAAGTTAGCTCGCGTGAGAATGAAGGAACAACCATTTTAATTAAACTTCCTGTATTCACCTAACCTTTTTATCCTTATCCAGCAACCTTCCATTTGAAGTTCGAAAACCTCGTAAGCGGCATAAATTTTAATTACTTTCTAATAACTTCTTTAAGACATTCTAATCATTTACACTGATATTGCTTTTACTAATAGTAAATAAACTCTTAAGAAAAACAATAAAAAAGACGCTCAATTTCAGTTAATAAAATACAACAGGCGACAGTACTAGGAATTCTTCTGCAAACAGCTATTAGGCTGAGATCATGAAGATCTTAACGTGGTCAGATGGTATAAGGGGATAGACATCTAATCTGAGTTAGACAACACTGGCCTGTAATTTGCTAAAAGATGCACTGCCGGACATTGAAAAAGTGACAATGGATGATCGCTTATTTTTTCACAGCGTATTAGAGCTGAAGAAAACAATGTTAACAGCGCATTTTTAAACTAAAAGACACTACCTATGCTACTAAGAGAGAACATTCCTATTAAATATGTATTCGGAAAGATACGCACAGAAATCATTCTGGTAAGTATCTATTCAATTGCCATTGGCTTATTGTATCATTTCCTTCATCTTACTGATTTATCGGTACCTATCGCTGTACCCACGATACTAGGTACAGTGATATCCCTATTGTTAGCATTTCGCTCCAATCAGGCGTATGACCGGTGGTGGGAGGCTAGAATGTTATGGGGAGCCATCGTGAATGACTGCAGATCCATAAGTCGTCAGGCTCTAGCATTCATTGATTCTGAAGCCGCTCCTCTTGAGGAAATGGCAATGAAAGAGCGGATGATCAAGCGTCAGATTGCCTGGGCTTATAGCGTTAGTCGTCATTTGCGGGGACAGGATCCTCTTGACGGATTGAACAAATTTATCTCTAACGATGAAGTTCATTACTTAAAGAAGTTTAACAATGTTCCGAATGCCATAACAGACATTCAGGGGCAGGAGCTGAGAAATGCTCTTAAGTCAGGGTATATAAACCAGTTTCAACAGGTTGAAATGGATGCGACCCTCACCCGGTTTTCAAATCATCAGGGAGGATGCGAGCGCATAAAAAACACCGTTTTCCCTGCCACATACAGTGTTTATATACATTTCTCTGTAATTCTTTTTGTACTTATGTTGCCGTTCGGCCTGCTTGAGTATTTTGGCTTACTGGGTATTCCACTGGTGATTGCTATTGCCTGTTCATTTTTTCTTATCGAAAAAATGGCCATTCATCTGCAAGATCCATTTGAAAATAGACCCACAGACACACCCACGACATCTATCTGCCAAAAGATTGAAATAGATCTGAAGCAGATGTTGAGAAAAACACATAACCAGGATGTAGAGAAAATCTCTGATCCTGGAGCAGCTTCCGAAAAATCGAAAGTGTATTATATCCTTTAGTTTTAATTGCCCCCAACTCTAAACCGAAACGCCGGGAAGCCCACAAGGCACCCGGCGTTATTATTTGTCGACAATACTGCAAAGTGCAGTAGTTGTTATTCGTTCTATTTATGACCTATTGGTAAAACAGTTTTGCCATACACTTCGTTGAGCACCTCCGCCAAACCTGTGTAGATAGCGCTTGCACCACAAATGATGCCTTCGTAACCAGCAATACGTGTAATCTCTTCGTTTCCTGTAGCGTCACCAGCAGCTAATAAAAAGAACAATAATGCTAATGATCCGAAGATAAACTGCAGGGCTTTGCTGGAGCGAAGTGTTCCCACAAATAAGACCAAAGTAAAAACACCCCATACCGCTAAATATGCCGCCATGGCAGACTTAGAAGCGGCTTCAACCCAACCCAGTTTCGGCATCACGATGAGCGCAACCAGACTAAGCCAAAAAAAGCCATAAGATGTAAATGCCGTGGTACCAAAGGTGTTGCCTTTCTTCGATTCCAAAACACCAGCAATTACCTGGGCGAGACCTCCATAAAAAATCCCCATACCGAGAATCATTGAGTTCATTTCAAAAAAACCGGCGTTATGAAAGTTTAATAATACGGTAGTCATGCCAAAGGCACACAAACCCAGAGGGGCAGGATTAGCGGTACTGTCTTTAAGTACTGTTACGTGACTTGTTGTTTCCATGTTTAAATTTGTGATTACTGTTTTCTGCTAACCGTTGCTCGACATGAATTACGGCGGCGCAAATTTACAATTCAATTTTATGTTTTAACGATGACATACATCATTTTTAAGATTTAATTTGAACTAATCGATACCATATACTCGTTCAAAGTCATGGACTCCTTAAGTTCGATAGCTCGTGAAATCGTAAGCACAAAGTTCGCCCCATTAATAGCGCTAACATGAGACATATTATTTAGGTGTTTTGTCCATCAAGGCCACACCAACTCAAAGGCGCCAGGACAAGCTGACAAAACTTATAATCCCCAATAAATCTACTTTCTAACCCTCTGTTCACAGCTATCAGATTATCTGATTAACAACGCTTCAAATAAAGATTATCGGACTTTTCCGTTATTATTGTGCAGATAATAATATTTTTAACTAATTTATACCTCGTCGATGTAAGCGATTTACCAATTGTGAAACGACTATATAGTCTTTATTAGTGACAGATGACTAGCGATAATTCAAGAATTTCATCACAATTATTCCGCATGAGCTTAGATGCGGATGAATGTCCCATATTTTTATTAGATCATACATTTGCTCCTGTTTATTTGAATAAGGCCGCCAGCCATCTCTTTGACGTAACGCAGGCTCTCATGTTTGAAGATATCTTCACGGTGAGCTCAGCGCAGGAGATGGTCAGATCAATAGGTATACTTATCGCTGAGAACAGCTCTTCGAAAAAGAAAGGGCGCAGCATACTACGAGATGGCTCACCGTGGGCCTATTCGATTAATCTCATAAGAGCGGAAACTGATGTTTTTATTTATTGCCGGTTACAGAATATTAAAACGCTTGTAGAAGCTGAAGAAAAATCACAACAGCATTCTGATGAAACTCGCGCATACCTTTACTCCCTTGATGAGTCATCTATCGTTTCAATTACTAACGAACGAGGTGTCATCTCGCATGTCAATGATAATTTCTGCCGTATCTCCCAATACTCAAAAGAAGAACTCATTGGACGCGAACACCGTATGGTAAATTCGGGTTTTCACGAGACGTCTTTTGTTAAAGAAATATGGTCAACAATACAAACTGGAAAGGTATGGAAAGGACAAATTCGTAACCGGGCGCGCGACGGCTCTATCTATTGGCTTCAAAGTACCATCGTCCCCTTTATTAATAGTGAGGGCAAACCATACAAATATGTTTGCATCCAGCAAGATGTTAGCGAAACAATAAAGGCGTTTGATGAAATCGCCGCGAAGGAGATATTCATAAAGATGATCACGGATCACCTCCCTGCTATGATCGCCTATTGGACTGCCGATTTGCGATGCCGCTATGTAAATGAATACTATCGAGAGTGGTTTAATAAAACGGATGCTGACCTCATCGACTGCTCCATATATGATGTGCTGGCAGAAAATGAGATCGCTCCATACAAGGATAAAATTGATGCCGCTCTGCGCGGGGAAAAACTTGTATTCGAGCGGATTCTCTCGGGACATCAACAATGGGGAATTAAGGAATGTCACTACATTCCCGATATTCAGCAAGGAGAAGTAAAGGGATTTTACGCGCTTCTCTATGACATTACCGATCTCAAGAACTCTCAGCAGGAATTGATAAGAAGAAATGAGGAGATAAATATCCTTATGCAATCTATCTCCGATGGCTTCGCTCTTACTGACCAGGATACTCGCATTAGTTATGCTAATAGCGAATTTAGAAAGCTTATTCCCAATGAAGTAGATATCTCCCGAGCAAAACTACTTGACATTATCCCTTCCTTACTTGGTAGCGGAGCAAAAAAAGCAGTTATAGAAGGAATAAAAGAACGCAGAGAAACTACGGTTGAGGACTATTTTCCGACGACTGACACATGGCAAGAGATCCGTATTTTTCCAGGAAAATTCAACCTGACGGTACAAATCCATGATATAACTAAACAAAAAAAAGAAGAACAACGTCTCCGTCAACTTGAGTCGGTGGTGAAATATTCATATGATGCCGTAATGATCGTTCGCGGAGGGCTAAATGGACGCTCCGATACACCGGAAATCATTTATGTAAACGACTCCTTTTGTCTGCTCACGGGATATTGTCCGGAAGAAGTGCTCAAGCATAACCCCGACCTTCTGATTGGAGCGGGAACGGATCCTATCGAATATCAGTCTCTCTTAGATGCTATTAACAATTTACAGTATAAGACTACTACCTTAGTACATTATAAAAAGGACAAATCGATGTTCTGGGCAGAGGTATCATTAAGTCCCATGCGCGACAATTCCTCGGGTTACCTTAACTGGATAGTGGTGCTACGCGACGTAAGCCTCCGTAAACATGAAGACTTGCTCAGCTCCCTTCGCGCTGCGATGGGAAATATATTCAATCTGCCAGGAATGAGCCTTCGAAATGTCGCCTATCAGGTATTAAAGGAAATCCTTCGCACCTCCGATTTTACCATCGGAGAACTTTGGATGCTTAGCAGCGACAGACTGAAACTAAATCGTATCGCTTGTCACGCATCTACGGCCGAGGCTTCCGCGTTTATAAAACATCGCTTTAAAGATGATGTGCTCTTTAAGGACGACAGTCAACTATGGATCGCAATCAATACCGGAACCCCGCTCTCCTGGCAACTATCTGAAAATTCGGAAAGCTATCATACGCTGAATGTTACAGCAACAAAAGCCGGCTTGACTTCCGGGTGGTTCTTCCCGCTGGTATACAATAAAAAAACAATTGGTATGCTCTCCCTTGCGGGCATGAGCTCTAATGATATAAAATATCCAAATGTAGATCTTTACAGTACGCTCGCGCCGCACCTTGCGGCTCAGATAAGCAGAAAGGAACTTGAAGATAATCAACGAATACTCTTTGAACTGGCTCCCGATCCTATTGTACTCGTGTCAACCGACGGCTATCTTAAACGCGTAAACCCTTCTTGTAGCAAACTCCTAGGCTATACAGAAAAGGAATTACTCAATATGCCCATAAATCAACTGATTTACAAGGATGATATACGCGTCATATTTGACCGCATGGAAAAGATCATTCAGAATGAGGAGCTTCCCTATTTCGAAAGCAGGCTAATTACTAAAAGCGGAGACGTTTGTTGGGTGGCATGGACCGCCGTTCCCACATTTGAAAAGGACGTCGTTCTTGGCATTGCTAAAAATGTCACAGAACGTAAACTCATTGAAATAGAACAAGATGATTATATTAAGGAGATAGAAAATCAAAATCAACGGCTGCGCAAAATATCCTGGATTCAGTCGCATCTTGTTCGCGCTCCATTAGCTAATATTCGGGGACTGGTAGACCTCCTCCGGACAAGTATGTTAAATGAACAAGAACGACTCGAACTCACCGGACTTCTCCAGGATGCGTCTGAAAAGCTCGACGATGTTATCCTTAAGATATGCCGCGCCAGCACAACCACGGTCAATCATGATGATTGATAACACGTAGTGAAGACGACCGTAGCATCGGTACTCTCTGAATTTTTAAGGAGACGCTTTTTAGCGCTTACCAACCCCCACTATAGCGCATAAAAAAACCCCTT
>DKIV01000041.1 GCA_002454425.1 Sphingobacteriaceae bacterium UBA6709 | reverse complement strand
ATCATAACCTACAGATCCCGAAGGCTACGCGGGGTACTGTCCCGCGAACGGAAGCACCACCCGAGCCCTTCAAGCTGGGGCGCAGGAAGATGGAATAGCAAGCATTCAATAGCAAGAGCATTTTCAGATACTAAGGAATAAGGTTCGCCAATGGACGAAGTGAGATTGGTATGTATATGAATTTAAAGGTCTGTTAAATGGGGCGTATATTCAGCAAAATATGGATAAGGTGTATGGAGCTTTCAGGATTCAACGTATTACAAATAATTCCATTGTTGCCTTGCGAATAAGCGATGTTGAAAGCTTACATAGCCGCCGGAATCGCACCTGCAGCCATGTAAGCGACTTTCGAGAATTAACTAGTTGTTACTGTTCTGATTGTTTCGCGCGCTTCTTTGGCGGCAGCAACCATGTTAATCAAAGCAGCTTTAGTTTCCGGCCATTTCCGGGTTTTTAATCCGCAATCGGGGTTCACCCACAGATTTTGTGACGGCAGGAGGGCTGCGGCCTTGTTTAGCAGAGCAACCATTTCCTTAGTGCCGGGTACTCGTGGCGAATGAATATCGTAAACACCGGGACCTATTTCGTTAGGGTACTCAAAGTGCGCAAAGGCTTGAAGCAGCTCCATTTGAGAACGCGAAGTTTCAATGGTGATGACATCAGCGTCCATGGCAGCAATATTTTCGATGATGTTGTTGAACTCACTGTAACACATGTGGGTGTGTATCTGCGTACGATCTTCCACGCCGCTGGCGGTAATTCGGAAGGCCGTCACCGCCCAGTCGAGATAGTGCGCTTGTTTAGACTTGCGTAACGGCAGGCCCTCGCGAATAGCGGCTTCGTCAATCTGAATGATGCCGATGCCTGCTTTTTCCAGTGCGGCAACTTCGTCACGAATAGCGAAGGCGATCTGCTTGGTGGTAACATCTCTGGGTTGGTCATCGCGCACGAAGGACCATTGCAGGATCGTTACAGGACCGGTAAGCATGCCTTTCATCGGTTTATCGGTTTGCTGTGCCGCGAAGGTGATCCACCGTACGGTCATGTCGGCCGGGCGGCTCACATCCCCAAATATTACAGGAGGTTTCACACAGCGGGTACCGTAGCTTTGCACCCATCCGTTTTTGGTGAATAAGAAGCCGTCGAGCTGTTCGCCAAAATATTCAACCATGTCATTCCTTTCAAACTCGCCATGTACCAGTACGTCGAGTCCGATTTCCTCTTGCCATTTGATCACGTCGATTGTTGCCTCTTCAAGCGCCTTTTCATATTGCTGAAGGGTAAGGTCTCCTTTTTTGAATTTGGCGCGTAAGGAACGTATGTCGTCCGTTTGAGGAAATGATCCGATGGTGGTTGTTGGGAAAGCAGGCAGCTTAAGCAGCCCGCGTTGCAGGTGCTGACGTACCGGGAAGGCGCTTTTGCGGGTAGCATCAGCCTCAGTAATGGCGGCCACGCGATCTTTCACCTCTTGCTTATGCACTTTAGTTGATGTGCGTCGACTCTCAATAGCGGCTTTATTGGCGTTTAGTAACGCATTGTCGCCACCGATGATTTTTTTTAATTCAGCAAGTTCATTCAGCTTCTGTTTGGCAAATGCCATCCAGTTTTTGATTTCCGGATCGATAGCGGTTTCTCCGTCCAAATCGATGGGACTGTGCAGTAGCGAGCATGAGGGCGCGATAATTACGCGTTCAGCACCTAGCTTCTCAATAGCCTTGTTGATATGTACTAAAGACTTCTCGTAGTTGTTTTTCCACACGTTACGGCCATCCACTACGCCCAGGGATAAGCTAAGGCTATCGGGAATCAAGGCTAACACTTCGTCCAGTTGTTCAGGCGCGCGCACCAGATCAATGTGCAAGGCGGCAACAGGAAGATTCACTGCAAGTTGAGCGTTATCAAGCAAGGCGTCAAAATAGGTAGCGATCAGTATGTTGACTCCGCTTAACTGTTTCGCTATCGTATCATAAGCAAACACAAAGGCTTGTTTTTCTTTTTCGGTAAGGTCTAGTGCCAGGCATGGCTCATCCAGTTGTATCCAGAGAGCGCCCTGCTCTTTCAGGCGATTGAGGATCTCGACGTAAACAGGCACCAGATTATTGATAAGATCCACACGCTCAAAGCCCTGTTCTTTTTCTTTACCGAGCAGCAGATAACTTACCGGACCTATTAATACAGGTTTTGCCTTTGATCCCAGAATCGCTTTGGCAGCATTGTACTCGTCAAATACTTTGTCTGAGGATATCTTAAATTGCTGTGCGGCAACAAATTCAGGAACGAGATAATGGTAATTGGTATCCAACCATTTTGTCATTTCCATAGCGGTGATATCCAGATTATCTTTCTGGTATCCGCGAGCCATAGCGAAGGATAAATCTAAGGCGTTATTTCCAGCTATTGCGGTTACGGGGACATAACGTTGCGGGATAGCGCCTAATAGTATGCTGGTATCCAGGGTCTGATCGTAAAAGCTGAAATCATTGCAAGGTATCAGGTCGATACCCGCGTCCAGTTGTGTTTGCCAGTTTTCTTCGCGGATCTTGCGACCCACCTCATTCAGCTCTGTCTGAGTGATTTTACCGGCCCAATAATTTTCGCTGGCTTTTTTTAATTGTCTTTGACCACCAATGCGCGGGTAGCCGAGATTTTGCGTAAGCATGCTGTTAACTTTTTAAATGGTTAATGATCATTTTAAAAGTTCTTCGATAATTCAGAGATGCCCGCCAGGAGTTGAGGAAAGATAGCTACGCCCTGAATCTGACACACCTAACCAATGATGGCTATGCCAGAGAATGTACGTTGATCTGTCCGATAGCTCCTTTCGCGAGAGCCTCGACCAATACAGAAAAGGCAGGTATCCTGACTTGTAACGGCGTTACCGGCCTTCCCGTTTGCACAGTGACCAATTATGGTAAAGCTTAATATGTTACTTACAGTTGCGCGACAGTTCGTGATTTGCACACGATTCCCTATTAATTCACCGCTAAGTAAGACCTTTTCCGATCGTTGAAATAATTAAAGAACAAGAGTTTTAAACTCCTGTCAAAGTTAAGGAAACGGTTTTTGTTGCTTTGTTTGTGTTGTTAAATAGGTTAAAATTGCTTTTATTGTCGTTTGTATTGAAATTTTTTGCTGTTTTGTAAGTCTTTTAATGTCTGAAAAAGTAAATTATACTATGGAAAATCTGGATGCGATTGATATGAAGTTGTTAAAGATTCTGGCAAACAACTCCAGTTATACGATTAAGGAGTTGGCGGCACAGGTAAGTTTGTCTCCTTCACCAGTGGTGCAGCGCGTAAAGCGACTGGAAACCAGTGGTTACATTAAGAAGTATATTGCCCTGCTTGATCCTGAGAAATTCAATCAGGGGTTTATTGTTTTCTGTAATATTAAACTTAAACAGCATGACCGTATTATCGGGCATAGCTTTGTTGAAGATATTATGAAGATTGAGGAAGTGGTGGAATGCTACAATATTTCGGGTGATTACGATTTCTTTTTGAAGGTTTACGCAAAAGATATGAAGCATTATCAGGATTTCGTATTTAACAAATTAGGTTCAGTGGAAAGCATTGGCAGTACTCATAGCACCTTTGTGATGGCTGAGATCAAGAATACTCACAATATCAGCTTTTAAGGGAGTACATTGAATGGGCAAATTAAGCTTAAGCGCCGGCAGATCAAGGAAATCGCCGATGCTTTAGCTTGTCTGTGTAATCCTCGTGATACTTTCGTTGAGGGAAACACTATTATGCATCGGGAATTTCTGGTTCTACTAAGCGCGTAAGCTTATCCAGCGACTCCTGCCATCCGAGGTAGCACATCTCCGCGGGAATGGCATCGGGAATATTTTCCTGCAGAACTTTGAGATCAGTACCAACAATGGTCTTTTTAAACCAAACCGTTGTCGTCATTAGTCCGGGTAGAGAGGGGTCGTCAAAAGTGTCGGTATATTTCAGAAGTTGATTTTCCTGCACCTCCAGATACTTGCCGCCAAAGGAGTGACTGTTGCCCGTGGTGAAATTCTGGAAAGACATCCTGAAGGAGCCACCTTCATGGACATTCATTTCATGTACTGTGCATAGAAATCCGTAAGGAGGCAACCATGAGGCGATGGCTAAACTTTCGGTAAAGGCCCGGTATACTTTGGCGGGACTAGCTTTGATGACTCTGTGTAATGAGACGTTGTTTTCAGACATGGCGTTACTGGTTATGTGTTAATCGATTTGCGTTAGCTAAGTTTTTCAGTAAGTGTAGATAACAAATATGCGATATAAAGGTGTTTTCAGGTAGGGGCGATCGCGACGACTTGAGGGGGCATTTGAGTCGATTGTGTGAAGTTGGCGGATGCGCAGGCTAATATGTTAAGGGCATATAACGTTAAAAGGCCGCCCATATACACAGGCGGCCCTTTAACGTAATGTGAAACTTATTACAAGCCGGCAAAAGGAGTTGAGGATAGATATATTTTATAATCCTTTATGCGACCATTATTGCTGTCCTGACGCGGCAGGAGCTTCATGCTTCCAATTTCATATTCCTTTCCAAGATCAAGAACCAGCTGATGAGGTGTTTTAGGCGCCGCGTTCTGCCATTGCGTATGCCAGATGCTGGTAAACTGAAGGTCAAAAACATTTACCGCATTACCATCATCGCCCTGTAGCTCTTCGCTATCAGCAAAAACAACCTTCCAGGCCGTTCTCGGAATCTCCTTGCCCCTGGTATCGTATAAGTTGATTTCAGCGATGCTGGTATACGGCTGGCCTGAATGTTCTGATAGCGCTTCGATTGCGAAATAGCGCGCCTTTGTTGGTTTAAATATCACCCGCTGCCAGGCCTTTGAATTTTCAAAGGATCCGGATGCCTGCGGTTTAAGTGCGCTGGCATTCCATTTTTGACTTGGCGTACGATGTTTTTCAAGGTTCCTTTCTGTTACTTCATCGAGGATCGGATGATCCAGGAAGCTTAATTCCGGTGTTTTGTTGCCAAAAAGATCAAATATGATCACTTCGTTTGTTCCTTTTTTAAGCCATGAGCCCGGCAGGAGGATAGTTTGTGTAGGGCCTATGTTCCAGTAACGCGCTAAGCAATGTCCGTTAATCCAAACGAGGCCCTTGTTCCATTTTCGCATATCGAGGTAGGTGTCTTCCAGTTTTTCGGCAGTAAAGGAGCCTTTATAAAACGCTGCCTGAGTGGTTTTCTGAAGTGATAGCGATTGATATTTTAGAGGAATTGTTGTGTCGCCCATTCTTAGGCTAAAATGGTTCCATCCTTTAATGATGGAGGTGCTGCCGTCTTCAGCGATTAACGTTACCGGGCCATGTATTCCCTTCCGGTCATGCATATGACCGCCATAATTTACACGGCCCATTGCCTCGACGAGTACATCCAGTGTAGTCTCTTTACTTCGCGCGGGAAGTTTTATGGTGTATTTTCCATGCCTGCGGTCGATGGTGCCAAGCAGTTTACTATCAAGATAAATCAGGGCGTAATCATGAATGCTTCCGAAGCTCAATGTCGCCGCTTTGCCTGCTTTAAGTTTCGTTCTATACCATACAGAGCCGAAATCCTGATCAAGATCTTCCATGAACATGGTAGTATCGCTTCGGCGGCTTGCAGGCAGATTAGCAACTAAAGGCGCGTAACTTGTAAAAGTGGCGGGGCGCAGCTGTTGAATATTGATCCGGGCTGGCACCGGCGGAAGCGTTTCGCCCGGCTGAAGGAAATCTTTCATGACCTCCCGTAGGGCATAATATTTTTCTGTAGGATTTCCCGCTTCATCAATAGGCGCGTCATAGTCATAGCTGCTGGTCTGGGGAAGATAAGGAGGCGAATTGGCTCCGCTATATGTCCCAAAGGTTGTTCCTCCATGCACCATATAGATGCTGAATGAAGCCTTGTGTTCCAGCATATATTTTATTTCCGCGGCGATACGTTTACTATCGCCTTTATGATGCGGCCTTCCCCAGCTATCAAACCAGCCGGGATAATACTCGCCACACATCAGGGGGCCGGTGGGCTGTATTTCGCGAAGCGGTTTAAAGTTGGCTTCGGGATTACTGCCGAAGTTAACGACAGCGAACAAGCCGTCAGGGTGATCTTCCTTAAGCTGCGAAGGACCATCACAATGGAACAATGGTACGGTAAAGCCGGCGTCCTGCAGGTCTTTTTTGAGGATGTTCATATAATCCTTATCGTTCCCGAAGCTGCCGTATTCATTTTCGACCTGAACCATAATGATGTTTCCGCCGCGGTTTATTTGAAGAGGGGCAAGCTGTCGGCCAACTTCAAGCAGGTAATTTCGGGCACTTGCCAGGTAGTAGGGGTGTTGGGTTCTGAGTCTGATGGTTTTATCTTTCAGGAGCCACCAGGGGAAGCCGCCGAACTCCCATTCGGCACAAGAATATGGACCGGGACGAAGAATTACGTAAAGGCCTTCTTCCTGCGCAATACGGCAGAAGTTTGCAGCATCGGCCTGCCCGCTCCACACGAAATGACCTTTTTGGTTTTCATGCAAGTTCCAGAATAAATAGGCGCAAACGGTATTCAGTCCCATGGCTTTTACCATCTTCAGTCGATTTCGCCATTCCGATTCGGGCATTCTGGCGAAGTGAAGTTCACCACATCGTATTACAAAGGGCTTGCCGTTTAACTCAAACGATTCGTCACCGATGACGAAGTTCTGTTGTGTTTGTGCCAGCGTATTAAATGCCAGACAACAGGTAAGAAAATAAATCAGGAGGGTGCATTTTGATTTCATTGAGCAACTTGGTGTTGGTTAACTGAAATAAAGGTAAATATTCTGTTATTGGATTAATAAAAAAATAGGTGTGTTCGTACACATTGTCGATATTTGACGATAGGTAAATAGGATAATGAAGTCTGAACGTATGTAAACCGGAAGATTTTTAATAAATCTGCTTACCGACACAAATCCGTTATTAACCGAGATATATAGGACGGATACCTAAATGAGTTAGAGAATTGATGTACTTGCTACTAGCTTCGTTCATCAATCGACTAAAAGCAATGAAAAATTTTACCTATCTAAATCTCCTTATGCTGTTGCTGTTATCATCTTTTACCCTTCCTGCCGCGGCAGCAGAAATAAAAGGAAAGGTAGTTGGATCAGGCGGAGTGCCGCTTGACTATGTTTCCGTGATCCTTGCTCGCGCGTCCGACTCCGCGAGGGTGATGATGACGATGACCGATGCTTCCGGAGTTTTCATATTTAAAGGTGTAAAGGCTGGTAAGTACAACGTTGTGCTTAGTCTGATTGGAAGGAAGATGTTTCGCACTGATATTATGCAGATTACCGACGATGCCAATCTTATAGATCTGGGCACACTGACTATGGAAACCGAGAGTAGGCAATTGTCATCGGTGTCGGTAGTTGCTAAAAAATCATTGATAGAACGTGTTGGCGATAAACTTATTCTGAACGTTTCCGCAAGCAGTGTTTCCGCGGGGGCTTCAGCCTTAGAGGTGCTTCAACGCGCCCCGGGGGTAAGCGTTGACAAAGATGATAATATCTCTCTTCGGGGAAAACAGGGCGTTTTGGTGATGATCGATGGTAAGCAGACCTATCTGAGCGCTGCTGATCTGGCCACGATGTTACGTAATATGCAGAGTAATGAAATTGAGTCTATAGAAGTTATCGCCAATCCATCCGCACGATATGAAGCTGAGGGGAAATCAGGCATCATAAACATTCGTCTAAAGAAAAATAAAAGCTATGGTACTAACGGGACCATCACCGCTGGCGGCGGCTATTCTGGCTACCGGAAGACAAATACCGGTGTTACGCTTAATTCAAAATCTGCGCGCTTGAATGTTTTCGCCAATTACAACTATAACAATAACGAAGGCCGACGGAAAATGGACATTGATCGTATCAATGAATACGAAGGCATCAGCAACTTCTTTTCTCAGAAAAGTGATGGGAAACGCCGTTGGGACAATCACAGCGTTAAGCTGGGGGCCGACTGGCAACTGCATAAGGATCATGTTTTGGGAGCACAGATCAATGCGTATAGTGGCAATTGGAGAGAGAGATCTACAAATCGTACGGGTATAAGCACTTTGGGCGGTCCGGTTGATTCTACCGTATTAAGCAGCAACACGTTTCATTCCAAAAATAGGAATATAAGCTATAATATAAATTACCGGGGAAAGCTGGATACGCTGGGACGGGAGATTAGTGTGGATCTTGATTATTCAACTAATAAAAGCGAGGAAGATATCTATTATGATAATCTTTATCAGTACGTGAGCGCTAAACCGGAGATGAGAGAGCGCATCAATACGCTTATTCCGGTGAATATTGCCATTTATGCTATAAAAGCTGACTATGTACATCCTCTTTCCAAGGCTCTTAAGTTTGAAGCAGGGTACAAGTCGAGTTGGGTGGAAACAGATAATGATTTTGGGTTTAATGTTATGGTTGACGGACAATGGGATCGTGATCTCTTGCGCAGCAATCATTTTATATATGATGAGAATATCAACGCTGGATACCTGATAATCAAAGGCGACCTGAATAAGTGGAATGTTCAGGCGGGACTGCGCGCTGAGCAGACTAATTCGCGTGGTAATCTGGTGACCACGGGCCAGGTAGTGAAGCGTCATTATCTGGATTTCTTCCCCAGTGCAGCGATAAACTATACGATGAATCCTGATCACGCTTTGGGATTTACCTATAGCCGGCGCATTACCCGTCCTCAGTATGACGCGCTGAATCCGTTTGAATTTTTTATTGACAGATACACGTTTAATCGGGGAAATCCATTTCTGAAGCCGGAATATACCAATGCGGTAGAAATGTCGTACACCTTCAAAAAGAAGTATATTCTTTCCGCCAGCTTCGCGCGTACTACCGATGGCATCACCGAGGTTATTCTGCCGGAAGCTGCCAAGAGCGCGCTTTATCAAACCAGAACAAATATGGCCGAGCAGAACTCCTGGACACTAAATCTCACTGCGCCAATATCATTTACTTCCTGGTGGACGAGCAACACCAACGCGTTACTCTTTAGAAATCAGTTTAAGTCGCCGGATTTGAACGGGCAGAAGCTTGACAATGATCAAACGACTTTAATGATAAATCATGTTCAGACGTTTACGGTGGATAAGACCATGTCTGTAGAATTGAGTGGAAATTTTCATACCAAGGAGGTGTACGCGACATTAGCAATCAAGCCGCGTTATACAGTAGACTTAGGGATCAGTAAGAGCTTCGCCGATAAGCGCTTTGATGTAAGACTGGCGATGGTCGACATTTTCAGAACCAGCTATACCCGAATTAGCAGCGCTTATCCAGGCTTAGATTACAAGCTTTTCCAGCGAGGAGATACCAGAATGCTCCGTCTTTCTATGTCGTATCGCTTTGGCAATAAGGATATGAAGCTCAACCGGGGTCGCGCTACAGGTCTTGAAGAGGAGGCTGGTCGTGTTAAAAAGTAGTTCGGAGTGGCGGATTAAGGCAAGAAAAGCTGTTATCTTTAATTGATGAAGCGATACAATGACTCTTTGAGATTCTTTATTGCCGCTGGTCTTTTATGTATATGCTTTCTTCAGCTTAGCGCTCAAGAGCATACGAGGATTGAGGGGCGACATTTTTGGCAGTCAATGATTGTCGATGGCTACGAGCGTTCCTATTTGATCAATCTGCCACCGGTGTATGAGCATGGCAGCGATTCGCTAGCCCTGGTAATAGGTTTGCATGGCGCCGGGGGCTCAGCAGCCTTGTTCGAGCGGCAGTATCATTTTTCAGAGAAGGCGGATAAAGCGGGTTTCATTGCTGTGTATCCTAATGGTATCAAGAAAGAAAGCTCTTTGGCCGTGCGTACATGGAACGCGGGTGGCTGTTGTGATTTTGCCATGCGGCAGGGGGTTGATGACGTAAAATTCATTTCCAGGCTCATTGATACTCTTGTGCAACGTTATCGTATTAACCCGAGGAAAGTCTTTGTTACAGGCATGTCTAACGGGGGAATGCTCGCCTATCGCCTTGCGGCGGAACTGCCATTTAAGATCTCGGCGATAGCACCCGTTGCCTGCACCATGGTATATCAGGACGATAGGCCTCAGTTAAGGGCTGTGCCAATTATGCATTTTCACTCTGTCAGGGATAAGATTGTGCCCTACAAAGGAACGGACAGTTTTTTAGGCTATGTGTTCCCCGCCGTTGATAGTACGATGAGTCGTTGGGCGAAGCGTAATGGCTGTGCTATGAGACCCCGCGAATCGTTGTTTAAATCGGGCTATCGCAGGAAAGAGTGGCTCGGCAGTTCCGGCGAGCCACTGGTGACCTTGTATGTAACTGAGGATGGCGGCCATTCCTGGCCGGGAGGCGACCGCACGCGTCCAGGAGCACAGGCTCCGTCGACCCTCATTAATGCTAACGATCTAATGTGGGAATTCTTCAGGAAGCATCCCCTGCCTTAAGCGGCACTAGCGGATTTGTTGGTTTTTCGCACGTGCTTAAATATGAGGTACATAATTATCGCTGAAGGGATGCTCAACGCCAGATAACTGTAGCCGAGGTTGATCGGGTCTTTTGCAGGGATGAAAGAAAGCACCCAGGAACAAACAAAAGAAACGATGATATAAGTGATGCCGCCCGTAAGACCGCTGGCAGAACCTGCATTTGCCGGAAATAGACCCAGGCAGAAAGTGAAATAGTTGTTAAATATAAATCCGGCGGTGACATGTACAAGAAACGCGAAAGCTACCATGACGTATAACGACTCAACAAGGTTGGTGCAAATGAGCATGGCTCCAATGAAAAATAGCTGCAGCGAAACGATGGTAATCATCTTGCGGAGAAAGGGTTTGTTGATTGTCGCTTTGCTGACGAAACCTCCTACCATCCACGCCAATCCGAGAATCAAAGAGCTGTAGCCAGCTACCACAGGAGTGAGGTGTAAATGATGTTCAATGATAAAGGGACCCGTCATATTGTAAAGCATCACCATTGCGTAGGAAAGCCCAAGCATGACGATGCCCAATGAAAAATTGACGGTTCGTAACATGTTGGTATACACTTTGATGATATTATGAGGGGAAAAAGGGTGAAAGTGTTTGAGCGTCTCTCCGCTATAGAAATATTCAAAGGCGGCAAGGACAAAGGCAAAGATCGCCAGGGAGTAGAAGTTTGATTCCCAGCCGAAGGCGGTCTGTAAATACCCCCCAACAAAAGGAGCAACAATAGGACCTGCAGACCATGCGATGGTGAACAGGCTCAAGTAATGCTTTAGCTTATCTCCGGAGAATACGTCAACAAAGAAGGCCCGCTTGGCGACGATAACGGTGGCCGTAGTAATTCCCTGAATGACACGCATCAGATAAATCAGGTAGATGTTATGCACGCTGGCAATCAAAAGACTCGCGATACCAAATATGACCAGACCCCAGAGACTGAGTTTATATCTGCCGAAGCTGTCGGCGATACTTCCCACAAATAGTTGAGAAACACCATAACTGATGAGAAAGAGGCTCAGCGTTAATTGTACCTCAAGATTGCTGACAGACAATGAGGATGCCATTGAAGGGAGCGATGGAATATAGATGTCGGTGGCAAAGCCGGATAAGGGGAGTAGCGCAAATGCCAGGATGGTGGCTATGCCTTCATTCTCCCTGCGGAGTGTTTTCGTAGTGTTCATTATACTTTGGCAATGCTATCATTGTCATTGCGCCGCAAAAGTAAGATATTCCTCAACGCGAATATTTTCCTTTCACCATAAAAATGTAATAATGATTTTTGCTGTTACGTTAGCATTCTGTGTAACTATCAAATACGGATAAGTAACGTTAATTATTATGGTATATTTGTCGCGCTCTTCATATGTATTCAGATCTCAGAGATATCGACATAAACAATCTTTTTCCTCTTAATGCTATTCCTTAAATACTTTAAATATAGTTTCCCCCAGGGATTAACTGGTTATCCGTGGTTATGCCTTGTCCTCATGATATCGTTTTCCCTGAGTGTAAAAGGGCAGTCGGGCTCCGCGTCTTTCAGCGTTAAAGGGACTGTTGCCGACTCCTCGGGGAATAGTATTCCCGGTGTGCTGGTGAGTCTTATAGCGGGTAAGGACACCCTTAAGACAAGCAGTAGCATTGATGGAAAGTTCACAATTCTGAAAGTCCCTTCGCGGACTTTTCAAATACATCTTTCAAGTATAGGTTTCAAGCCGTGGAGCAAGTCTTTTAATATTGAGGATAAGGGAGATGTGTCCTTGCCGGCTATTCAGATGTCGGCGAGCAGCACCTTGTTAGATGAAGTGAATATTCGGCTGAAACACGGCATAAAATTTAAAGAAGATACCGTAGAATATCACGCCAGTGATTACACCCTAAGAAAGAATGATGCCGTAGGTAGGTTGTTGCGGGTAATGGAGGGTATGGACGTTGACAACAACAAGGGGACATTAAAATATCAGGGTAAGTCGATAACTACCGTTAGAATAAATGGTAAGGACTACGCGGCAAGTGATCTGGCACAGGTAATGAAAAATCTGCCTGCCGACATTGTTGATAAAATACAGATCGTCGATGATTACGGCGAGATGGCAAAATTGACAGGCATAAAAGAAGGCGAGCCACAGAAAGTATTAAATATTACCACACTAGCTGATAGGTCGGTGGGCACCACGTTAAACGGTACCTTGAGTTACGGTAACAACAGGAATCTGCAGGCAAATGCCTTTTTGATGAATTTTAACGCTAACCGGCAGGTAGGGGTCTCTGGAACATTTTCTAATACGAAGTTTCGATCCTATGCTGTACCACCATCGTTTGGCCCCGAAATCACCGCTGATCCCGGATACTCGCGCGCTATCGGTCCTGGTTTGAATTTTCGCGACCAACTCTCTAAGAAAGTACAGTTGTCTGTGAACTACTCGTATTTTGACAACAGGAACCGTAACACAAATAATAGCTATGGTCAGAATAACAGCACGCTGGGGGTTAGTAATTTCATAAATCACAGTACTTCCTACAGTAGTAACTCCGTCCATAACCTAATGACTCAGTTGGATTATAATGTAGATTCCGCTAATACCTTGCAGCTGAACGTTAACTGGGGAACAAACAAGGGTGTCAATGAAAATGATTCCTACAGACAGAATATCAACAATTACACAAGTGGGTTTGAGCATCAGGAAATACAGGCACAGAATGTCGGCAAGAACAACGCTCCTAATCTAACGAGCTCATTGTTGTTTGTGCATAAGTTTAGAAAGAAAGATCGCCTGTTTTCACTACAATATGGTCTGAACGTATCGGATAGCGAAAGCGAGGATGAAGGTAAAAATACTTTTCGTTTTTTTGCTGATACTACGAAAAATCAGCTTGTGCGGGATTCCTCAGCGCATATCATAGCTACGCGCGAGAATGATGGCCTGAGTCATAGGCTATCTGCTAATTTTACCGAGCCATTAGGGAAAAGTTCGCGTATTGAGTTTTTATCGCAATACAACTACAGCGGCAACAAAAGTAATGCTATTTCGGATTCCGTACGTGCCGATGGCAGCAGATTTGAACTTGAACGGTTAAGCAATATCTTTCATTACCATCAGGAACAGCTGAATACAGGCGTTAACTACCGCTTTGTTAACAAGAAGTTTAACATCGCGTTGGGGGCACGTCTGTTGTCTACAAGTATGAAGGGCGAGCGTTTGGACCGAAGGGCGGGAGCCAACGCCAACGCCTCCATCAGCGACCTTCGCGTGATTCCCGCGTTTCGCGCGGCTTATAGTAAAACGAATTCGGAGAGACTCTCTATGAACTATCGCGCGACGACGAGCATGCCGCAGTTCAGCCAGATACAACCCTTTACAGATCTTACAGATGCCAACAATATTGTTGTTGGAAATCCGGATCTCAAGCCCTCATTCAGTCATGTCATTGACGTGAATTACAGTAAATTTCTCCAGAAGCAGAAAGCCTCAATAGGTATCACGGTCAATTATAGTTACGAACAGGATCGGGTGCAGAGTAACATCATTCAGCGATTACAGACAATTACCAATGGTTCCGAGTCTATAACGAGATCTATCAATGAGACGCATTTTGTTAATCTGAGCGGAAGTCAAAATTTTGGCTTGTCATATAATCTTTCTAAAAGCTGGAATGCTAAATACAATGTAAACTATTCAGGGATAATAACGAAGAGCCTGAGCAAGGCGATGAGTAATAATGTGGTGTATGACGCGCATTCCTTTCGTCAGGATCACCGTCTTAGCGCGAACATGACACCGATTAAGGATCTCGATATTTTTCCATCCTTCGGTTATTCTTTCAATTCGACAAGAAGTGAACTTCAGAATTCAATATCTTCAAAGATTCATAATTATTCATTAGCGCTTGACGCGACGATGGTATTTCTTGAAACCTATAGGGCGGGGTTTGGCATGAATAAGAATATTACGCGTGGGTACGAACAACTTGGCAATCCTTCGCCGTTTCTGTTAAATGTCAATATTCAGAAAGAGTTCTTCAAGAAGCGCAGCCTTATCCTGGCAGTGGTTGTAAATGACCTCCTTAATCAGAATAATATTGTACAACAGACGCAGACAGCCTCGGGATATACAAATACCTTATCCGCTAGTCAGGGGCGTACCATTGGATTTTCAATATCTACTAATCTTCAACGGTGGGGGGGCACTCCCAAACGTAAGGGACAGGTGTTGAAGCGGAGAGGTGACGGAAGCTTCATTTACTAGAGTTTTTATTAGTTGTTGACAGGAGCCCCATGAAATATAGTCGCGGGTAAACTGTAAACAAACTGACTTCAGGCACTATAGCGATGTTGCCGGAGGTTCGCATCTTAAGTTGTTGAATGTTAGTGGTCTTTGGCTTTTTCGGAAGGATGCTGAAAGTGTCCTTGCAAAATTACCTCTTAATTATAGTTTTCTACAGCTTTAAGATTAATTTTGCCTGAAATGGAAATTAAACTCAACACGATTGAAGAGGCTATTGAAGAGTTGAGATCAGGGAAGGTTATCATTGTTGTTGACGATGAAGATCGTGAAAACGAAGGTGACTTTGTAACAACTGCTCGCAATATTACTCCGGAAATCGTAAACTTTATGGCATCGCACGGTCGCGGCCTGATATGCGCTCCGCTTTCAGGAAGCCGTTGCGACGAGCTTGAACTGGATCTTATGGTGGGAAAAAACACCGCAGTTCACGAGACTAATTTTACTGTGTCCGTTGACCTGATCGGACAAGGATGTACAACTGGTATATCGGCTTCTGACCGATCGAAAACTATAAAAGCATTAATCGATCCGGCAACGCGTGCCGCGGATTTAGGGCGTCCCGGACATATTTTCCCCCTTCGCGCTAAGGAAGGTGGCGTACTACGTCGTGCCGGACATACGGAGGCTGTTATTGATCTTGCGGTACTTGCCGGTCATGAGCCTGCGGGGGTATTGATTGAGATCATGAAAGAAGATGGTGAGATGGCACGTCTCCCAGAATTGGTGAAGATCGCTGAAAAATTCGGCCTTAAGATCGTATCTATTCAGGATCTTATACATTACCGATTGCAAACCGAGAGCATGGTCTCCAAGGAGGTGGCGGTAACGCTTCCTACAGAATGGGGTGATTTTCAGATGATCGCCTACACCCAAAATAATACGGGAGAACATCATCTTGCGCTGGTAAAAGGTGAGTGGGCACCAGATGAGCCTGTGATGGTTAGGGTGCATAGTTCCTGCGTTACCGGCGATATCTTTGGTTCATGCCGCTGCGACTGTGGTCCGCAGTTACATAAGGCGATGGAGATGATAGAGCAAGAAGGTAAGGGGGTAGTCCTTTACATGAACCAGGAGGGGAGAGGTATCGGCCTTATTAATAAGTTGCATGCCTATAATCTCCAGGAAAATGGATTTGACACTGTTGACGCGAATTTAAAGCTGGGCTTTAAAATGGATCAGCGGGACTATGGTATAGGAGCCCAGATCCTTCGCAGTCTTGGCATCAAGAAGATGCGCCTGATGTCTAATAATCCCACGAAACGTGCTGGTTTGGTTGGCTATGGTCTGGAGATTGTTGAGACGGTGCCCATTGAAATAAACTCCAATGTGCATAACGAGAAATATTTAAAGACTAAACGCGATCGTATGGGGCATACCATTCTTAAAGATGGAGCACTTTAATTGCCCATAATATGCATATAAAAAAGCCGCACTTAGCAATAGGCGCGGCTTTTTTATTGGTGTAGGGCGACGTAATTCAATGTTCCGATTACGTATTATGCATCCTTATTTTCCTGTTTTTGCCTTTTCAGGAAGCTTGGTTTTTACAGAATCCCGACGTTCAGGCGCCATGTTTGAGGGCGGTGTATTTAGCCTTCTTTGGCCGCTGTTGCGTTCTTCTTTTCGTTCCTTACTCACGAGGTTTCGTAAAAACTCGCCGAAAGTTTCAAAATCCTGTCGATAAACCAAGCCTACCGCGGAAATATACTCCTGGTCTGGATTTAAGAAGTTTCTATTATTTAACTTATTTGATACGCGGGCAGTAAGTGAGCCATCCTTCTTTATGAGGTACATCATCTCTGCATCGCGAGACACGGTATTGCCAATGAGGTTCTGATCATTTACACCCGTGCGTCTGTCTGTAACGCCCGCGGTAAGCACCAGCCGATCCTTCAAAAAGCGGAAAGAAGCACTGGCTTCGTTGAACGACCTGATATTTAAATCGACAAAGTTTAGATTTAACATCTGTGATAAGATGTTGTTGAACTGGTTGACAAAGAGCTCTGTTCCCGCACTTATCAGCGTGTTGTTAACATCCTGTACATTCACATTTCCCGTATTTGGAGAGAATGACCGACGCACAATTAGACTTAACGCCTGGGAGTTCTTATTGTTAACATCGCTGAGATAGCCTTGTAGTTCGTCTTTGATATTAGCGTCTGAAGGAAAGTCAATATCAAAAGATATCTCCGGCTGCGAAAGATTCCCTGTCAGGTTCATGATCGCTTCTGTTAGTACCCGACCTTCATTGGCCGCGCGACCCGCCGCGACGTACAGCGGTTTGATATCGGTACGCAGGGAATATACAGCCTTCATATTTATGATCGCTGCCGTAGGATCACCACTTGTCCATCGTATCGACCCACCCTGTCGCAGGTCAAAAATCTTATTTATGAAATCCTGCGCGGTAAATTGAAACTTACCATCCTTTATTAGATAGTCGCCGTACATTTCGAAATCGCCGTCGGGCGTGATCTTCATTATCAGGTTTGAGGTTCCCGTGGCACTCAGACGTCCAATGGTAGTGAAGATATTTACCTGCGCGCTTTCATTTAAATTCAGGTCGAAGTTCATTGTCATTCCCGGTCGGATCAATGATCGCGGCCTTTCCATGTTCATGGAATCTTTAGAGACAAAGGAAATAAAGTCGTTATTTCCTATAGTTTCTGACGAGTTCAAAGGAATATTAAAGATCGTGCCCTCATTGCTTGACGCCCGAATATCGATGTTAATATTGTCAGTAGGTCCCGAGAATCGGAATAACCCACTTGCGTATGCGGTTCCATAGTAGAGACTGTTATCCTTCGCGGTTGTATTAAGGACCTGGAAATTGTTCGCACGTACTGCCACCTCAATATCAGGATTGGAAAGATTGTGTAGATCTACAGTCCCTGATGCTTTGGCTACGTTATTCTTCACGTCACGTAGTTCGAGGTTTTCCAGGCGGATAAGGCTGTTGTCAATTTTGAAATCGTCATTGACTTTGTATGCTGTTTTGAGGTAGTCGACGGTGAAGCCCGCGTCGATTAACTTCACCTCGCCGTTAAAGCGCGGAGCCGCAAGAGTACCCTCAATTGTGAGATTTGTTGTTGCTTTACCTTTTAAATTTGAAACCAGTCCGGTAGTGAAAGGTTCTAAAACCACCAGTTCGCTTTCATCCATTTCAAGGGCGAGATTCACAGAATTGCGTGTGGCCATGATATCGTAGGTACCTTTCGCGCTCAATGTTCTGCGGTCGTCATGCATCATTTCGATATCTACATTGATCATTTTTGTTGCATTATCCATGCCCGCGTTTACACTCAGTGTACCCAGTTCAATATTGTTCATCGCCACGGAGTCTGTCTTAAGCGCTGCTTCGATCCTTGGATTCTTTGTAGCCCCGGCTATGGAGATCTCGCCGTTTAATACTCCCCGCAGATTGACACCGAAGGTTCTCATAAGCTGATTGAAGGTAGAAATCTGGAATTTGCTGAAATCAAGATTAAGCTTGTCATCGGGATTAGGAGAAATCACGCCGTCAATCGTTAGCAACTGATCTTCGCGCTGCAGTTCGAACTTGCGGATAGAGACCTTTCCTTCATCCAGATAGATACGTACCTGATCAGGGATTTTCCAGCTCTGCCCCTGAATGATTACGTCAGAAGGCAGGATGCTCAGTCGGGCCAGCGTATCGGTGCCAAACTGTACCAGGCCGTTAAGGTCAAGCTGATCAGATTCGGTCTTGTCACTCACCTTAACATTGAGGTTCAGACTATCATTTCTGAGGATGTTGGCGATATTCACGTTGTTAATGAATAAGCTATCATTAAACAGCACGCGGTCGGCGGTAGCGAATAAGACCATCTGCCGTTCATTAGTCAGTCCGTCGAGAATATAATTCCTCACACGTATATCTCCGTATTGAATTAGGGGACTCGACATGGTCATCGCGGAGCTTTGCCCCTCTGGTTTAAAACTTGCGTAGAAGTAGGCGCCCTCCGGAATTTTAATCTTCGGAGCTATCAACATACTTATAGGAGCGAAGTTGCGTAAGGTAACGCTGGCCTCAAAGTTCTGCTCAGCAAAAGCCTTGGGTTTTACCGGTAAGGAGGGGATGTATTTTCGGGCCAACGCCATCATGTAGTGCGGTAGCGATGACAGCTGATATTTTCCGGTTAATGATGCTGAAAGTATTTCAGACTCAATTTCAATCTTACGAAGAACTCCGCTTCCACTGGCGTTTACTGCTATGTTTCGCACCAGAACGGAGGTGTCGGGATTAGTTACGCGGATGTTTGAGATATTAATTGATCCGCTAAGGTCATTTATCTCGGAACCCTCAATAGAGGCGGTGAGGCTTGCCGAGGTCTGTACTGTGTCTGATGTTAATCCCAGCTCCCGGAGATTGGCGTAGCCGACGTTTCCAATGATATCATATTTCTGTTTTTTACCGCCAAACTGTAGCGTCCCGTCGGTATGAAGTTTAACATTTCTGTCGTTCACCGAAATAAGACCAGCAAAGGATTCGGTGGTAACCTTACCATCGACATCCAGATTATGATATTTGTATTTATTAAATTCGAGATAATCACCATTCAGGTCGACATCCATGTGGAAGTTCCTTGCATCAAGTCCCGAGGCGTTAACCTCAGCATGGAAGGTACTACGTCCCAATGTTTGCTGATCAATAAGGCTGCCGATGTCAAAATCATAGGGCTGTACGGTTCCTTTAAACGAGCCTTTGCCATCAAGCACAAAGCTCAGGTCTTCCACTACGCGTCCCAGGGAAGTTTTTACCTCACCCTGAGAGCTAAAGCGGTAAAATCCGCCATGCAGATGTCCCTGATAATGGATATTACCAAACTTGTCCAGGATTTCGGGCAGGAAGTTCCTTCCGAGCCCAAATTGCTGGAGCACCAGATCCGCGTCTTTTTTGTTCGTAGCAAGCTGCTGTAAACGGATATCCAACACGGTACGTTCTACATCGGGAAGATTACGTATATCTATATTTCCCTTCAGATAAGTGGCCTGTCCAGCCTTAATGGACATGTTTCTGGCTTTGATATTATTCACCAGACCTGATATTTTTCCGTCCATACCTACGCTGAAGTTCATATCATCAAGTGCGTCGGTAAAGAATGAAATATCACGGGAGCTGACTCTGGAGTTTTTCAGATTTGCCTTAACATATACTTTCGTTATGAAATCATTGAAGTCATCAAATGTCTTGAATTTCATAAGCAGGTAATCTGACAACCTGCTTGATGGTGTCACCAGCTTAAATTTGTGTATCTCAATTTTGTTTGAATCAACAACAGCATCCCCGCTGAGTTCATTTAGAACAAAGCCGCTTTTCTCCTGAAACCTTAACTTTTGAACTGTCGCTTTGAAAAGATGCTCGCGTGTATCAAGATTCAAAAGCGTTGTGTTCAGATTGTAAAGGTCGATGTCGTCAAAATTAATGCCCTTTATGGTATCATTGATGGCATAATCGCGATACTTGAACGCCAGGTCATTTAAGACGATCTTCTGTAGTTTTACATCAAAAGGTTTACCGGAGGGTTTTTTTTCATCGGGTTCTCCGGAGTCGAAGTAATTGATGATGAATGCCAGGTTAGTTTTTCCGTTTTTGTAGTACTTTAGGAAAAAGCGGGATTTGTCAAGTTGTATTTTTCTTACTGAAATTTTACGATTAGCAAATGACAGGGAATTGATATCAACGGTAAATTTGCCGGAGTATAACAGTGTGTCCCGTTGCTTGTCCTGAATGTATAGCCCTTCAAGTACCAGCGATTTAAACGGTACCAGATATAACGACTTAATATCCACAGTAGTTTGCAACTCCTTGGACAGGTATTTCGCAGCGCGTTTAGCTACGTAGGTCTGCACCGGTTTGAACTGCAACGCAATCATCACTGAAATTAACAGGATGACAATGGTTAACAATGTCCAAAGCGCTATTTTAAGTAGTTTTTTAATAGTTTTGTAATTTACTCAGGAACAAAAATAATCAACTCTGGTTTGGCAACAATACTCGCAATAGAATCATCATGTGATGAAACATCAGCAGCAATATGCCGGGATGGTGAAATGCTATCTAACGTCATTGCAACACAGGCAGTACATCAGAAATATGGGGGAGTGGTGCCTGAATTAGCATCCAGAGCCCATCAGCAAAACATTATTCCCGTTGTTGAAGAAGCCATATCCAACGCAAAAGTAAATAAAAATCAGATTGATGCGGTGGCATTTACCCGTGGTCCGGGATTATTAGGCTCTTTACTCGTGGGAACGTCCTTCGCCAAGGGTTTTGCTCTGGCAAATAAACTTCCGCTTATTGAGGTCAACCATATGCAGGCGCATATTCTGGCGCATTTTATTGACGACCCGAAGCCCACTTTCCCATTTTTGTGTCTGACCGTATCGGGAGGTCACACGCAAATTGTTATCGTGCGCGATTACTTCGATATGGAGATTGTTGGTGAAACCAACGATGATGCCGCTGGAGAGGCTTTTGATAAGACCGCGAAGATCCTTGGGTTGCCCTACCCGGGCGGTCCGCTTATTGACAAGTACGCCAAAGAGGGGAATAAAGATGCTTTTGCATTTCCGGAGCCGCAGATTCCGGGGCTTAACTTTAGCTTTAGCGGATTAAAAACAGCTATTATGTATTTCGTTAGAGATCGTCAGAAAGAGAATGCAAATTTTCTTGAGGAAAACATGGCCGATATATGTGCTTCTGTGCAGCATCGTATCATTACGATCCTGTTGAACAAAGTGAAAAAGGCAGCAAAGCAATATAATATACAGGATGTTGCAATTGCCGGAGGAGTTTCCGCTAATTCCGGTCTTAGGACGGCATTGCAAGCGATGGCCGATAAGCAGCAGTGGAGGGTCTTCATTCCCGCCTTTCAATATTGTACTGACAACGCCGGGATGATCGCTATCGCAGGTTATCATAAGTATCTGAAACAGGATTTTGTCGGCCAGGACATAGCTCCTCTGGCCCGCATGAGTTTTTAAAAATTGTTAAAGAATAGCATGTATCTGAGCCATGTTATTCCCGTATCTCCCTTAATTATCCTATTATGTTATTTCCTACGTTGGTATTCATCCTCATCTTCGCAGTTCCGCTGCTGGGTTTTTATTTCTACATCGCTTTTCGCGATAAGAAGAAAAATCAACTTGTGGGGATTGCGGTGATTGTTGTGCTTTTCATTTTCGCGTCTGTGATTGCCTATTTCGTCAACCGAAACAAATAAGTTTGAGCATCTCCGCGGAATAGCTCTCCAAATAGGCCTGCTGTTTCATGACGTAGGACAAGCTACCTACCTGTTTCGAGTCGGACTCGGGACTGACTCGGAACAGACAGCACTCGTCATCGACATTTCATGGGCATTTCATCGACANNGTCGATCACCACTCGAGCGTGTATCGAGTCAGTCCCGAGTCTGTCTTGAGTCTGTCTTGTCCTTGTGGGTACGACACCCCCTGTTCGTGGGATAGGTTGCAAAGACATCATGTGCTGAAAAATTATTGCCTGGTTCTATTGCTTACGTTCCTTATTAAAAATTGGTAACTTCGCTGATCTCTTTCAGAAAGATCAGCGATGCCGGAATTTTCACATTTACACGTTCATACACAATTTTCGTTATTAGACGGGGCTGCCGATATCAGCAAGCTTTATAAGAAGGCTGCTGCCGATGGCATGAAGGCTCTTGCGATAACAGACCACGGCAATATGTTCGGGGTTTTCAAGTTTGTCGCGGAGGCGGCGAAGCACAATGTAAAGCCCATTGTGGGCTGTGAATTTTATGTTGTTGAAGATCGCCATAAAAAGCAGTTTACGAAGGAAGTCAGAGATCAGCGCTTTCATCAGTTGTTTCTGGCTAAGAATGCCGAGGGGTATAAGAATCTCGTAAAGTTATGCTCTTACGGATATATGGAGGGACTCTATAGTAAGTGGCCCCGAATAGATAAAGAGCTTATCCTGAAACATCACGAGGGACTTATAGCTACCAGTTGCTGTATTGGTGCTTCCGTGCCTCAGGCTATTCTTAGGAAGGGAGAGGAAGAAGCTGAGAAGGAGTTAAAGTGGTGGCTTGATATCTTCGGTGAAGATTATTACATCGAACTACAGCGTCATGATATTCCTGAGCAGCGTATCATCAACGAAACACTGCTGAAATTTGCGGCAAAGCACAATGTGAAGGTCATTTGCTCAAATGACTCCCATTATGTGGATCAACAGGATGCTAATGCTCATGATATCTTACTTTGTGTAAATACCGGCGACATGCAAAGTACGCCTATTGCTACCGATGAAGAAGGTGGTAAGGGCTATCGTTTTGGATTTCCTAATGACCAGTTTTATTTTAAGACGCAGGCGGAAATGGCACAGCTATTCCATGACGTTCCTGAGGCTTTAGATAATACGAATGAAATTGTTGACAAGATTGATCACCTTAAGTTAAAGCGTGATATCATGCTCCCCAATTTCCCTATTCCTCCGGAATTCAGGTTGCATGCCGATGATGTTCTGAATCAATGGGAATATCTGCGCGATCTTACGATGCGCGGAGCACATGCCCGCTACAGTGAAATTACACCTGATATCCAGGAGCGAATAGACTTCGAGCTTAACACCATTAAGATTATGGGTTTTGCCGGCTACTTCCTCATTGTGGCCGACTTCATTAAAGCGGGCCGCGATATCGGTGTATTCATAGGTCCGGGACGTGGTTCGGCGGCTGGTTCGGCGGTAGCGTATTGTATCGGTATTACCAATATCGATCCTATAAAATATAATCTGCTGTTTGAGCGTTTTCTTAACCCCGATCGTAAGTCGATGCCGGATATTGATACCGACTTTGATGATGAAGGTCGGCAGAAGGTAATTGATTACGTTGTTGATAAGTATGGCAAGAATCAGGTAGCTCAAATTATTACCTATGGTTCTATGGCTGCCCGAACAAGTATTCAGGACGTCGCGCGGGTGCTTGACGTGCCGCTGCCGGAGGTAAGTGCCTTAAAGAAACTTGTACCCGAAACCCTGGGTATTACGCTGAAGGATGCCTTTAATCAGGTTCCGGAACTTCGGGATATACTTGATGGCGATGACGTGCGTGCTAAGGTGCTTAAGGAGGCTGAGAAACTTGAAGGCTCCATTAGAAATACAGGTATCCATGCCGCGGGGATAATCATCGCGCCGGAGGATCTTACGAATATTATTCCTGTTTCTACTGCCAAGGATTCCGATCTGCTGGTAACGCAGTTTGACGGTAGGGTAATTGAGGATGCCGGGGTAATTAAGATGGACTTCCTGGGTCTAAAGACCCTGACGATTATCAAGGATGCTCTCCGCATGATAAAGCAGAATCATGGAGTGTCTATATCCATCGATGAAATTTCCCTCACTGATGACAAGACGTTTGAACTTTATCAACGTGGCGATACAAATGGTACATTCCAGTTCGAAAGTGACGGTATGCAGATGTATCTGCGTGAGCTGAAGCCCGATAAGTTTGAGGATCTTATTGCCATGAACGCCCTGTACCGGCCGGGACCTATAGAGTATATTCCGAACTTTATTGCCCGTAAGCATGGTCGTGAGAAAGTGGAATACGACCTTGCCGACATGGAAGAGTATCTTGCTGATACTTATGGCATTACCGTGTATCAGGAGCAGGTGATGCTTTTGTCGCAGAAGCTTGCGAACTTTACGAAGGGCGATGCCGACGTGCTCCGTAAGGCGATGGGTAAGAAAGACCGGAAGACTCTTGATAAGCTGAAACCTCAGTTTATAGAGAATGCGGCAAAAAAGGGGCATGATTCCAAGGTTCTGGAGAAGATCTGGACAGACTGGGAAGCTTTTGCTTCTTATGCCTTCAATAAATCGCATTCTACCTGCTACGCCTTTGTGGCCTATCAGACGGCTTATCTGAAAGCGCATTACCCCTCAGAATATATGGCGGCGGTATTGAACAACCAGAATAATATCGAAAAAATATCCTTCTTTATGGAAGAATGCCGCAAGATGGGTATTGCCGTACTTGGTCCCGATATTAATGAGTCGGCGTTAAGCTTTGGCGTGAATAAGAAAGGGGAAGTACGCTTTGGGATGTCTGGTATTAAGGGGATTGGAGAGAAGGCCGTGGAAAGCATTATTGAGGAGCGGATGGCCAACGGAGCTTATAGTGATATTTGTGATTTTGCCCGACGCGTTAATCCGCGGACGGTAAACAAAAAGGTATACGAAAATCTGGTGTACAGCGGAGCATTCGACTGCTTCGGCTTTTATAGAGCACAGTTCTTTGCCAGAGCGGAAAATAGCATGCTGAATGGCATTGAGCGCCTGATTAAATATAACGGTGATTATGCGAATAGTCAAAATACCTCGCAGGCATCGCTATTTGGGGGGACTTCTGATGAGGAAATTCCGGAGCCTCAGCTCGTTGATTGCCCCGAGTGGGGCTTAATAGACAAGCTTAAGCATGAAAAGGATATGATAGGTATTTACCTTACCGGTCATCCTTTGGATAATTATCGGTTTGAAATGGATCATTTCTGTAATCAGAAGGTAAAGCATCTTACCCTTATCAATAAAGTTAAGAATGGCGAAACGTCAGAAGCGGAACTGGAGGAGTTCAATAAGATAAAAAATCGCGAAATTGTTTTTGGAGGTTTGGTCGCTAATCCTCAGCACCGTACTACCAAGACCGGCAAGCCTTTTGGTTCTCTGGTGTTCGAAGATTACAATGATTCGTACGAGATTGTCTTGTTCGGCGAGGAATACGTAAAATACAAACAATACCTGAGTGAGGGATATTTCTTACAGCTACGGGGCATGATCTCCGAGCGGTTTAGACAGAAAGATAACTGGGAGTTTAAGATTACGCAGGTGACGCTTCTGTCGGAGCTTCGGGATAAGATGGCTAAATGTATTACGATTCAGCTTCCGCTAACGGAGCTGTCAGAAGAGTTTGTGCATAGAATGCAGGACATTCTGAAGCTAAATGAGGAGCATAATACAGACCGTAACTGCCATTTAAAGTTTGCCGTTTATGATCTTGAAGATAATATTTCCGTAGAAATGCCCTCCAAGTCGTTGCGTATCTATCCTAGTAATGAGTTTCTAGAGGAAATTAAGAAATTCAACAATGTAAAGTACAAGCTTAACTAAGCGGAAATTCGATCGTTATCGCTAATTCTCATGGGAATGTTTACTGGCAGTAAAGGTGATCATTTTCCTGTCAGTTTGGCGTGAACGATTTGTGGTAAAGTTATTGTATATATATATTTGATTTATTAAAGAGTAAATAATTATTATCATGGCAATAGAAATTACAGACGCGAACTTCGAAGAAGTTGTGTTAAAGTCAGACAAACCTGTATTAGTAGACTTTTGGGCAGAGTGGTGTGGCCCATGCCGCATGGTAGGTCCTGTAGTTGAAGAATTAGCTAAAGACTACGAAGGTAAAGCAGTAGTTGGTAAAGTAAACGTAGATAACAATCCCGGTATTTCTATGAAATTCGGTATCCGTAATATTCCGGCGCTATTGTTCTTCAAGGGCGGCGAAATTGTTGACAAGCAAATTGGCGCTGTGCCAAAGTCAGTGCTTGACGCTAAGTTATCAAAGCAACTTGCTTAATTAACTTCGCCTGTGTGAAGCGCAATGTCATCCAGACAGGATCATCAGGTTTATGAAGCTGATTGTAACTGATGCTTTATGATTTGATTGAGGATAGCCTGAGAAGATTTTTGGATATTCACCCACATAAAAAAAGGAANNTTCCTTTTTTTATGTGGGTGAACCTGTCTTATTTATTGAGCCTTGCCAATGCTAAAGTGTTCGGAAAAGCAATATGTATGGTTGTGCCTTTGTCAATTTC
This sequence comes from Sphingobacteriaceae bacterium UBA6709, assembly GCA_002454425.1. Lineage (GTDB taxonomy): Bacteria > Bacteroidota > Bacteroidia > Sphingobacteriales > Sphingobacteriaceae > Arcticibacter. The sequence continues at coordinate 44,002 of DKIV01000041.1, read as the reverse complement.
AGAATCGATGCTGATGTTGATATGGTGAAATTCGGCGATGGTGTTGACAATTGCTAATCCCAGTCCATAGCTTTCGCTTTCGGAAGAATTCAATTTCTCGAAACGATTGAAGGCTTTTTTAATCATGGCCTCGTCCATGCCTTTTCCCTCATCGCTGACACTTATGACGTAATGATCGTTGGTTTGCATGCCCTTAATGTTAATGCTTCCTCCTTCGCGATTGTATTTGATCGCGTTGTTAATGATATTGAGGAAGAGGGTATGTATGAGCGCTGAATTGGCTTTTATGCCGATATCTTCGGAGATATCACTGACAAGGGTGATTTCTTTGAGCTCGATCCTGTCCTCAAGAACCTTGCAAACCTCGTTAATTTCCTCACTGAGTTTAACATAATCGACTTTTTGATATTGGCTGTTCTCAATTTTGGAGATCAGCAGGAGGCTGTTGACGATGGATTTCAGGCGGTTCAGCGAGCGTAACGAATCCAGGATCTTGTTCTCAGCATCTTCAGGAAGATTGTCGAGTGTAAGCAAATTCTCAAGTCTTGTTTTTATAATAGACACCGGAGTAAGAAGTTCGTGAGATACATTCGACGTAAATTGCTTCTGACTGGCAAACTGCAGATTGATTTTACGCATTAAGGCGTTGATGCTATCGTCGAGATGTTGAAAGTCGCTTGTGGTGGTTTTGACAGGCGTGTAGTCAAAATGCTGAGGGTCATCAACGTTTTTTATCTTTCGGTCGATAATCTTGTAAAATGGAGAAAGCAGGATGCTAACAAAACTGTAGTCGAGAATCAGTGCTATAGCTCCCGTGACAAGAAGCATGATGAGGGTAAGCACCATGATCATTTCCTTGGTTTGGCGCATGGCAGAAGTTGTTTCGCCGATCTCTAGCTTATAGTATTTATTATTAAATTTAAAATGGTCAGTTAAGATGAGATACTCGTCGACCTTACCCTCAATTTCACGTTCGCCAATTTTAAAATCTTCAGCACCGACCTCTTTTAATTTAACCGGGGTCGTTTGTGTCAGAATGATATATTCTTCTTTCAGGATATTGTAGTCGGTAAAGGAGCGTTCCGCCTCCAGGAGTTGAGAAATCTCTTTTCCCGACATATTTTCGATCAATGTTTCCCGCTTATCAATGATCCGCTGCTTTAGGTGATTAAATGAAAGCTTGTCGAGGAGGACAACAATGAGGACAATAAGAAAGGCGATGATCGATGTTTTAACGACCAGGTTATATACAATGAATTTGGCGTTCAGATTCATGCCTAAAGATTAATTCTGTATCCCACGCTTCTTACTGTCTCAAACCAGTCGATGGTGCTGTAAGCAGTGAGCTTCTTGCGTAAATTTTTTATATGAACGTTGACGAAGTTTGAATCGGAGTTAATTTCAAGAATATCGCCCCATACGTGTTCTGTGAGACTTGTTCTCGGAATCACCCTATTCTTGTTGAGCGTAAGATAATAAAGGATTTCGAATTCCTTATGGGTAAGGGCAACGCGCTCGTCATTGTACGTGAGCGTTCTGTTTTCTATATCCATGACAAAACCATGGAGGTTGATCTGGTTGGTGCTTATGCGGTGTTTACGCCGGGTAATTGCACGCATACGAGCCAACAGTTCTGTGAGTGCGAAAGGTTTTGGGAGATAATCATCGGCACCATCTTCCAGTCCCAGTATCCGGTCTTCTACAGCATCGCGGGCTGTAAGGATAATGACGGAGTCATCACGTCCGGGGATCTTTTTTAACGAGCGTAAGATATCAAGCCCATCCCCATCGGGGAGTCCGAGATCTAGTAAAATGAAGTCGTATGGATTGACGAAAACTTTTTCTTCGGCGGAAGCCTTCTTCCATGCATGTTCGGTAAGAAATCCTTCTTTGGCGAGAAATTCCGCGATTTCCAGGGCCAGAGCCCGCTCGTCTTCTACTATTAATACGTTCATTGCTAAAGTTATGTAATGCCAAAAATAAAATTAAATACGCGGGTATGGCAAACGATTGTTTGTTATCGGGTGTTTAAATAACGTTTAGCGCGTAACAATTTTGTTCCTATAGAGCTCCTTTTCGCGCGTAATTGAGCACCCTGGCTGCCAGAACGCAGTTTGTAGAGATTGGAGTTGTTGCTACATCGATAGTTTTCAAATAGTTTAAATTCTACCTATGAGAATACCAATAGAAAGAATTCCTGTAAAGGTATATCCCGATTCAAAGCGTGTTATCGCGCGATTTTTTTTTAATGGCGAGAGCCGTGCCAAGGAGGTGATCCAACGGGTGATGGCTATACCAGAAGAAGATATCTTCGGAGTAGTTTCGCCAATATTGCAAGAATACTCTAAAAGACACCGCAATATCACCCGTATTCTCCATCGACATAGTAACAAGCTTAAGCATTTGTTTGATCAGCTTGATATCGATTATGATGAAGTGAAACCCTACCGTCGCTTGCTGATCGGCTCTTACTTTACTCATGAGTATTCCATTGAGTCAGCGGCATTTTTTAATCCTTCAATTATCGAGGATCCTGATCAGAGTGATCTTGAAGATGGGGAAAAGCGGTTGATCATTAGTTTCAGGGCGGTAGGAGAGGGTCACATCTCGTCAATAGTCTTTCGGAGGGCGCTTATTGACAAGCATAATAATATTCATGTGATACCGGTAGGAAATTACGTTGATGAGGCAGAGGTGATAAGGAATGCGCGTTACGACAAGAAGTTGTTTTTTGAGAAAGCCGCAGCTTCGCTCATCGATGTAGATGTGTTGAATGATGTGGAGAAGCAGCTGGATACGCATTTCGAGTATGCAACCTTACGGAAGACTATTCTGGAGTCGCAGAACCTTGAGGAGGATGACTACAAGAAATTGCAGTATGAAAAGATACTGTGGCTTTCAGATGCCTACTATGAGTTGGTGTTCGCACTTGATACAGATATCACAGACCGTGTAATTTTTCCGTTTTCGGAGCTTGAGCGTAAAGGTATTGAAGATGCCCGTTTCGTGAAGTTCACTGATGACGACGGACAGATTATCTATTATGCCACCTATACGGCCTTTGACGGTTCGCTTATCCTGCCGAAGTTACTGGAGACTACAAATTTTTATAATTTCAAGATCAAGCCTCTGTTCGGAAATGGAGCGCAGAATAAGAACCTGGCATTGTTTCCAAGAAAGATTAACGGCTATTACGTCATGATGTCGCGCATTGATGGATGTAATAACTACATTATGTACTCTAAGAATATCACCGTATGGGAAGATCCTATTCTGTTGCAGACCCCTAAGTATGTTTGGGAATTTGTGCAGATGGGAAATTGTGGTTCGCCGATAGAAACTCCCGAGGGCTGGCTGGTGATATCGCATGGCGTGGGGCCGATGCGTCGTTATTGTCTGGGGGCAAGCTTGCTTGATCTGGATGATCCTAAAATAGAAATAGGGAGGCTGAAGGAGCCTTTGCTGGTGCCGAATCCTGACGAACGTGAAGGATATGTCCCCAATGTCGTTTATTCATGCGGATCGTATGTGAATAATGGTAAGCTGATAATCCCTTATGGGCTTTCAGATTACTCATCCTCGTTTGCAGAAGTAAGTATTCAAGCACTGGTGGATCGTCTGAAGGCGGATGGTCCCGGGGTTTAGGTTAAACGTTAAGTGGCATGCTGACCAGAGTCAGCATGCCGCTTTTTGTAATCTCTTCTTAAATTATATAGCCTAGAGGATGGTATGAGCGCCTAATGTTTGTTAAGAATGTTTTGGTAAACAGTTATATAATCTTCTACCATTTTTTCTTTACTGAACATGCTGTTGCTCCATTGGTAGCATGCCTGACGATCAAGATAACGCAGGTTCCCGACCTGCTCAACGGCATCATCTATATTTTCAACCAGAAATCCCGTTTTGCTGTGCTTTATGAGTTCCGGCATGGATCCTTTGTTAAAGGCGATGACTGGCGTCCCACAGAGCATTGCTTCGGCTACGCTTAATCCGAAAGGCTCATTGAATGATATGGGATGCAGCAAAGCTGCGGCATCGCCAAGTAAAGCGTTGCGCATTTCCGGCCCGGCGGATCCTATGAAGCGGATTTGTTCGTCAAGCTCCGGTTCCACACATTCCCGGAAATATTGCTGATCCTGAATGATCCCAGCGATGAGTAATTCCCGCTTGCTTCTCCTGGCAATGGCTATTGCTTCGGCGGTACCTTTATCAGGATGAATACGTCCAAAGAATAGCAATTTGTCACTTCCTGCAGAGTTAAAGCTGAATTCCGTGGTGTTTAATCCATTGTAGACGGTAGCTACGTAGTTCAGTTCAGCGGCACGATCGGCGTTGCTGATAGAAACATAATGGCAATGATCGTTGTATTTCTGGTAAACCGGAAGAATACGCGGGGAAGAGAACCCGTGTATGGTAGTAACCATTGGGGTGTTGATAAGCCTCGAGTAACTTAAAGGGAGGAAATCAAAATGGTTGTGGATGATGTCAAAATCCGAGGCTTGCTCCATCAGATTGCTGATATGTAAGCACTCCAGAACTTTGGCATCAGCGCCGGGACTTTCTTCGTATCCTTTCTCAGCTACCGAAATGAGCTTTGCTGTTGTTAAGGAGTCAGCGGTAGCAAAGAGACTTACTTCATGGCCTGCTTTGACAAGTCCTTCGGTAATATTTGAAGCTACCTGCTCCCAAGGGCCGTAATGGCGTGGAGGTGTTCTCCACGCCACGGGGGCCAATATGGCGATTTTCATTATCGTTTAGCGATTTTGGAAGATGTGTTCGATGTTTTTATCAGAGAGTTTGTATTCGCTTGGGGTGTCGTCAATTGCTTTTATTACAGCCATGTGCGAGATCAGATATGCGAGCGTGCTTTCCGCTCCCTGGTTCCTGTTTAGTTTTCCTGCCTGTAGTCCGTCACAACATCCTTTGGTTTCAAAATCGTATAATGGTACCCGTAAGGTGTTGTTGCCCAGGAACCATTCATACGTGGATTTTAATTTCTGTAGGATTTCGGGTTTCTTCGTAAGGTTATACGCTTGATTATAAAGGAGCACCATTGCCATCGTTTCTATCGCTTGCTGGTCATAGACGCTCTTTTTCATGCCTTTGGCGTACCAGCCATCATTGCCTACCGGGCAAAAGACATTTTCGCTCATGGTGGCTTTCTCAAGGAAGGCAATCGCTTCAAAAGCGATAGTTTTAACGGATTCGTCGCCGGTAATTTCTGTCGAATGTAGTAGTGCAAGCGGCATGATGGCATTGTCATAAGTGAGCTCTTCTTCAAACCATGCCCAGCTTTGCGCTTTATCATGCTTATAGGCATTCATCAGGCGAGATGTCAGGTTCTGAAGTTCGCCCATAATACGTTCATCGGAAGGATGGGTTTTCAGGTAGTACGCCAGACCAATAATGGTATTGGCAATTCCCCTGATATATTTCAGCTCCGAAAAATGCGGCGTTGCTTTACGGAAAAGATCTTCACCGAATTCACGGTAAGAATTGTTTGGTGCTGCATTTATAAGATATCCCAAAGACCAAATGGTTCGCCCGAAGGAATCCTCAGAACCGCGCTCGTCGAGATAGTTTCTGTTAAAGCTTAAGAAATTCCGGAAATAGCCATCCTCACGTTGCATATAATGAATATAGCTTAAATATATAGGGAATAGCTTTTCCGTCTCGTCGTTTCTAAACTTCTGATAGTGCATCAGCATCAGAATAAGTGCTCTTGAATTATCATCAAGGCAATATCCCTCGGTAAGATTGGGAATGCCAAACTTGGCATGCTGAATTAGTCCTGTGTCATCAGTAAGACGGCGCATATGTGCCAGCGAGAACTCAGGGTAGCTTTCTGCCTTTAGATTTTCCTTTTTCGCCGATAGCGCAAGGAATTTAGCAAGTACATTCAAGTAGGTCTTGCCAATCTTTGGCCATCGTAAATTCAGCCCATATTGATAGGCATTGCTTCTAAGCTTTTGCAGCTTTGACGGGTTGGCGGAGAGTTCTATGACGGTATCGGCTAATGTGTTAAAGTCCTTAAAGTTAAATAGCCGTCCACGGTTATGGTCAAGCAATTCTTGTGCATGCCAATAAGGGGTAGATAGCACGGCTGCTCCTGCACCGATAGCGTAGGAGAGCGTTCCGCTGGTGATCTGCGCTTCATTGAGATATGGCGTTACATAAATGTGGCAACTGGAGAGGTAATCGATGAGATCTTCCTCGGAAAGGAAATTATTGATGAAATGGACATGTTCAGCAACGCCAAGTTCTGCTGCCAGGCTTTTAAGAGAGTTGCGATATTCTTCGCCGCTATGTTTAAGGACCCCCGGATGGGTAGCACCGATAATTACGTAATGTACATCGGGATGTTGCGACACGATTTTTGGTAAGGCCTTGATTACAGTTTCCAAGCCTTTGTTTCGGCTAATTAATCCGAAGGTACACATCACCTTCTTGTCTCTGAATAGTTCCGCTTCCTTAACCGGCTTTATATCCTCAATATTAATATCCGGCACACCGTGTTCAATGAGATGTATTTTGGACATTTCAATGCCGTAGATCTCGGTAAGGAATTTTACCGCTTTCTTGCTCATTACGACAATGCCGGAAGTGTAACGCGCTATTTCCCTTGTGATGAGTTTTTGGATGTACGTGGGTTCCCTAAGTACTGTATGGAAGATGACAAGAGAAGGAAGCTTAAGTTCATGCAGGAGGGTCAGCACATAAGTGCCGCTATCGCCTCCATAGATTCCGAACTCATGTTGAAGAATAGCAACTTCAGCATCGCTTTTGTTAATGAATTCGGCAGCGGCTTTATAATCTTTTTGCTTCTCCTGACGTATTACAAATTTTACTTCAGGGCCGTAGTTATATTGCTTTTTATCATCGCCTTCGTTCATTGCGACTACTATTGTATTTTCAGACGTAGCATCAGGAGAGTTGGCATTGATAGCTTTGATCAGATTGCTGTTGAATGTCGCAATGCCACATTCCCGTGGTAGCTGAGTTGATATATAGGCGATTTTCATAGTGTTAATGGGTGTGTGAATATTTATGTTTATATAAACTGTTTGTTATGAAAATTTGTTTGACTTGTATAAATCACCTTAGAAAAGACAAGAGAAATGAAGAATCACGCTGATCTAGAAGTTATAAAGGCACACGTCAGTACGCATGTGCTTTTGCCCATTGGAGAGTATCCGAATAATGAGAAGTTTCCTGTGCTGGTATATAAGGGCCCTATATTTATGCATCCTGATGAAGACGGACAACATATAGGGCATATTTTTGAACGCAATGGATGGACCGGTACCTGGGAAGGAGATATTTACGATTTTGACCATTACCATGCGTCGACTCATGAGGTGCTTGGTATCTCGCGCGGCGTTGCCGACGTACAGTTCGGAGGTCCGGAGGGTGTTTGTGTGGAGCTCTCGCGCGGCGACGTGGTTGTTATTCCTGCGGGAGTATCACATCGGAAAATTAAATCAAGTGACGATTTTGAATGTGTAGGCGCTTACCCTGTCAACGGAGCGTATAGTATCAGTAAGCCGGGAGAGCATGCGATGGAAGAACAGTTGGAAAAAATAGCCCATGTTGGGCGACCTACGACTGATCCAGTTTACGGAAGTGAAGGAGGATTGTTAGCATGTTGGACATTTTGACATGAATCATAATGTTCTTTAAAAGAAATTATAATTCCAATGGAGAATTATAATTTCTTTTAAGTGTTTTAAGTTAATCTTTTATTAAAGATAAAATATTTGTTTTAGAGTTTTCGACTTTTTTAGATATTTGGTCAGAAAAAAGACAAAAAAAATACTAAAAAAAAGCACGTAATGAGGCAAATGAGCTTTACTTTTACAGAAAATTAACTTCACCTTAATGCGTAAAAAATTACAAGACAGAGTCCTTTCTTTTACGGAGGCTTTGGAGATCAAGAGAAAGGGGATGTATCCGTTTTTTAGGCCAATAGAGTCGGGTCAGGATACAAAGGTTGTTATAAATGGCAGGGAAGTTTTGATGTTTGGTTCTAATTCATACCTTGGTTTAACCAACCATCCAAGAATTAAGGAAGCATCAAAAAAGGCAATTGATAAATATGGATCAGGCTGTGCCGGATCACGTTTCTTGAACGGAACGTTAGATATTCATCTTGAACTCGAAAGACGTCTTGCCCAATATGTTGGCAAAGAGTCTGCAGTGATATTCAGCACCGGATTTCAAGTGAATCTAGGTGTGTTGTCGTGTATTACCAACAGAAATGATTATTTAATTCTTGACGAATATAATCATGCGTCAATCATTGACGGTAGTCGGTTGTCTTTTTCCCGCACTATCAAATATGCTCACAACGATATGAACGATTTGCGGGCAAAGCTTAGTCTCTTACCAGAAGATGCAGCCAAGATTATCGCGGTCGATGGCATCTTCAGTATGGAAGGTGATATTGTGAAGCTTCCGGAAATTGTAGCCCTTGCTGAGGAGTTTGGCGCTAATATTTTTGTTGATGATGCCCATAGTTTAGGTGTTATCGGCTTAAATGGTGCCGGAACAGCCTCTCATTTTAATCTTACTGATGATGTAGATCTTATCATGGGAACATTCAGTAAGTCGCTTGCTTCTTTAGGCGGATTTATTGCTGCCGATGAAGATACCGTGGAATATATTAAGCATCGTGCGCGCTCGTTGCTATTCAGTGCGAGTATGACGCCGGCATCTGTGGCGAGTGTGCTTGCTGCTTTGGATATCATTGAGGAGGAGCCGCAGATCATTGACAGACTTTGGGATAATACCAATCATGCTAAGAAACTATTGCTTGATGCTGGTTTCGATTTAGGTAATACTGAAAGTCCTATCCTTCCGATTTATATCCGGGATAACGAGAAAACTTTTATGGTGACTAAAGTGCTCCAGGAAGATGGGGTATTTGTGAATCCTGTAGTTTCTCCAGGTGTGCCTTCTGATTCTTCGCTTATCAGATTCTCATTGATGGCTAATCATACCTTCGATCAGATCGAAGAGGCTGTAGAGAAGCTTGTTAAGGCATTTAAACAAGTAGAGGTCTTTGCTTTTAAATAATTTATGAGGCTTGTAAAACCGGTTGATGGTGCCAAGGCATTAAAGGCGTTTATTGATTTTCCGCACGATTTATATAAGGACGATGATAACTATGTGCCTGAGCTATTTTTAGCTCAGCATGATTTGCTGAAGCCCGGCAAGCATCCGTTTTACAAGCACTCAAAACTCCAGACTTTCCTTGCATATGACAATGGAAAAGTGGTTGGGAGAATTGCTGCTATTCGGAACAATAATCATAACGCCTACAATCAGGCAAATGATGGTTTTTTTGGTTTCTTCGATTGTATCAATGATCAGGAAGTTGCCGATTTGTTGATTCTTACAGCCGCTAATTGGTTAAAGTCGGAAGGCTTGAGCACCATGATAGGACCGGCGAATTTTTCGACAAATGAAACTTGTGGGCTGTTGATAGAGAATTTCGATGTTCCGCCAATGGCCATGATGCCTTATAATGCCCCTTATTATCTGACCTTGTTAGAGAACGCGGGTTTTACGAAAAAAGTGGATCTGTTCGCGTATTATGTTGCTACAAATACGGTTGAAGATAAGTCGGTGAGATTGTTGGATGTGCTGCAACGACGTCTGCAACGAAGCGGAATTACTATCAGGACTATAAATGTCAAAAAGTTTGACGAAGAAGTTGCCAAAGTGCGCGATGTCTACAATAAAGCATGGGATGCTAATTTAGGATTTGTGCCGATGACACCGGATGAGTTTGCTTTTATGGCGAAAGACCTGAAGATGGTACTTGATCCGGATTTCTGCCTAGTGGCTGAAAAAGGAAATGAATTCGTCGGTTTTGCTCTGGGTGTGCCAAATATCAATCAGATACTTCGTAAAGTAAAAAGGGGTAGATTATTGCCGACGGGGATTTTTAAGATTTTGTTCGGATTGAAGAAGATCGACGATCTGCGTGTCTTGACCTTGGGGGTTATAGATGGGTATCGGAAGTTAGGCATCGAAGCCTGCTTATACGGCACAATCATCAAGAACGCGAGAATTAAAAATAAAAGGGGAGCTGAGTGTTCCTGGATGCTTGAGGATAACTACCTCATGAATCATGCTATTGATGAGCTCGGCGGTGATCTGTACAAAAAGTATAGAATTTTGGAGAAATCCCTATGATGAAAAAAGTTCTAATCACTGGAGCGTCAGGTTTTGTCGGTTATCACCTCGTAAATAAGGCGCTTGACCATGGATTGGAAGTTTACGCTGCCGTAAGGTCTACAAGTAAGGTGTCTCACCTTCAGGGGCTTCCCGTCAAGTTTATTACAATAGATCTTGAGGATAAGGTGCAGCTAGCTGCACAGCTTCGTGAGTATGACTTCAATTATATTATTCATGCCGCCGCGCTAACAAAGGCGAAGTCGCAGGAACAATATGATTATGTGAATGCCACACTCAGCAAGAACCTGGCGGAGGCGGCCATGGGCTTGCCATCTTTAGAAAAATTTGTATTCTTTAGCAGTCTGGCAGCGATAGGCCCTTTGGGTTCTTGTGATACTGAAGAGTTGCTCATGCCTGATAGTTTACCCTCGCCCGTTACGAGTTATGGCAGAAGTAAGGTCGTTGCCGAAGAGGCGCTAAGATCAGTAGCGGGTTTGCCTCTTGTGATTCTGAGACCTACTGCTGTTTATGGACCCCGGGAGAAAGACATCTTTATTCTGATTCGTTCTTTTAGTCGTGGTCTTGAACCTTACATTGGTAAGCTTCCGCAGCGTCTCAGTTTTATATATGTAGAGGATCTCGCTGAAATTGCTATCAGGGCAGCAGAAAAACAAGAAATGAATTTACCTGCGGTTTTTAATGTTTCTGACGGTAAATTCTACTCCCGCTATGATCTTGCAGATATTATCAAGAGGGAACTGGGTATTAAAGTATTCAAGTTTCATTTACCTGTAAGTTTCGTTCGCGTACTTGCCAGAACTATGGAGGTAGCTTTTCGCTTCAGTAAGCAGGCTCCTGTTCTAAACCTGGAAAAATTGAATGAGTTGACAGCCGCCAATTGGTCATGCTGGATAGAAAATATAGAAGAAGAATTACATTACCGTCCCCGCTATGATTTGGAGTCCGGTTTAAAGCGAACGCTTGACTGGTATAAGAAGAATGGATGGATATGATTATGAAAAACGAAGCGCAAGCTTCTTTCCTATAAATAATAATTAACAAACAAAACGACAAACAATGAAAGAATATGTTGAGCCTGCTGAAGGCAAGTTAGGTATTCTGATTCCAGGATTAGGGGCGGTGGCAACTACGTTAATTGCCGGAGTTGAAGCGGTGAAAAAAGGCCTGGCAAAACCTATCGGCTCACTAACCCAGATGGGTAGTATCCGTCTTGGTAAAAGAACAGAAGAAAGATACCCAAAGATTAAAGATTTCGTGCCTTTGGCAGACCTTCAGGACGTAGCCTTTGGAGGCTGGGACGTTTACGAAGACAATGTCTATGATGCGGCAATGAAAGCAAAAGTTCTTGAGGCTGATTTGCTGAATGCTATTCGCCCTGAACTTGAAGCCTTAGTTCCAATGAAGGCTGCTTTTGATAAGAGATACGTTAAGAATCTTGACGGTACTAATATCAAAGAGTTCTCAAGCAAGAAGGATCTTGCAGATCAGGTACGTGAGGATATCCGCAACTTTAAAGCTGCGAATAACTGTACCCGTATGGTAATGGTATGGTGTGGTTCTACTGAAATCTATATGAAAGAGTCAGAAGTCCATCAGTCTATTGCCGCTTTCGAAGCTGGTCTTGAAAGTAGCGATGAGCACATCTCTCCAAGTATGATCTACGCTTACGCTGCATTGAAAGAAGGCGTTCCTTATGTTAATGGAGCTCCAAATCTTACATGCGATGTTCCGGCGATCATCGAGTTGGCTAAAGAAACAGGAAATCCAATCGCTGGAAAGGACTTCAAGACTGGTCAGACTTTGATGAAGACTATCGTTGCTCCTGGATTAAGCGCTCGCGCTCTAGGTGTACGCGGTTGGTTCTCAACTAACATCCTTGGAAACAGAGATGGTTACGTACTTGATGATCCGGAAAACTTCAAAACTAAAGAAGTTTCTAAGCTAAGTGTATTGGATGAGATTTTCCGTCCTGACGCTAATCCAGATCTTTACAGTGAAATGTATCACAAGGTGAGAATCAACTATTATCCTCCTCATGGTGATAACAAAGAGAGCTGGGATAATATCGACATCTTCGGTTGGTTGGGTTACCCAATGCAAATAAAGATCAACTTCTTATGTCGTGACTCAATTCTTGCAGCTCCTGTAGCGCTTGATTTGGCTTTATTTACAGATTTAGCTAAACGTGCTGGTATGTCAGGAATTCAGGAATGGCTTTCATTCTATCTGAAATCGCCACAAACAGCTGAAGGACTGCGTCCGGAGCATGACATTTTCAAACAGTTGATGAAACTTCAGAATACATTACGTCATATGATGGGTGAAGACTTGATCACTCATTTAGGACTTGATTATTACCAGGATTTGGTAGATGCTATGCACTAATAATGTATAAGCTTATTGCTACATGCTTTGGTATAGGTTATATCAAAAAAGGGGGCGGCACAGTCGCTTCCCTTTTTTGTTGTATAGTGCTCTATTTATTAGGCCACTATGTAACTATGCCATCTACTGTTGTTCTTGTTGCGGTAACGTTGTTACTGCTGGTAGTGGGAACTATTTCCGCTACAAAAGTTGAACCGCTTTGGGGTAAAGACAGCTATCGCGTTGTGATTGATGAAGTCGCCGGAATGTGGATTAGTGTATTGTTTTTACCTTATGATCTGAAGACCCTGGTGGTGGGACTAGCATTATTCAGATTTTTCGACATTCTGAAACCCCTTTATATACGACGGGCGGAAGCTTTGTCAGGCGGAATCGGAGTGATGATGGATGACGTATTGGCAGGTATTTATGCCAATGTTTTACTACAACTATCATTTCTATATCATCTATTATAAATAAGTTATGATAAAGTTCCTTAAGGCGCAGTTAGCTTCTTTGATTGGTACGGTTGTTGACTTTTTAACTACGGTAGTCAGTGTTGAATGGCTGGGTCTCTGGTATGTTGCCGGTACATTTATCGGGAATATTGCCGGGGGAATTACAAATTTTTATTTGGGGAGAAACTGGGTTTTTCGCTCACGAGGCAATAAAGTATATGTACAAGGTATTAGATACTTTATGGTTTGGTCGGGGAGTATCCTGTTGAACACAGCCGGAGTGTATCTGCTTACACATTTTCTGGCAATCAGATATATTATTAGTAAGATCCTGGTGTCATTGCTGGTTGGCTTTACTTATAATTATTTGTTACAACGCTATTTCGTTTTTAATCATCGTGAATAATCATTTCTTTACATATTGTTCCAAAAGGTTAGGTTTGCTCGCAGTCCTGACTTTTTTATATTTATCGTCAATGGCTCAGACGCTTGTACGCGGTGTTGTCACTGACGTTCAAACTAAAGAGACATTACCTTATGTCAGCATTACGGTTCCCGGAACGACGATAGGCGCGAAGACCGACCTTAATGGTAAGTTCGTGATGAGCCTTCCGGCTACAGTTACAAAAATAACCTTTAGCTATGTTGGCTATAGTTCTGTGAGCAGAACCATTGTTCCTGGTAAGGAACAGACAGTGAATGTTCAGCTTCGTGGTGAAGGGAGCGTCTTGAAGGAAGTAGTCATTAAATCTGGGCGCCGGAAAAAATACAGAAATAAGAATAATCCTGCTGTTGAGCTTATTGAGAAAGTAATCGCCAATAAGGAAAAGAATAGGATGGAGAGCTATCCTTACGCTGAGTTTGAGAAGTACGAGAAAATCTCCTTCGCACTTAGTGATATCAGTGAAAAGTTCCAGAATAGAAAGGTCTTTAAAAATTATCAGTTCCTTTTTCAGAAACAGGATTCTACCGCGATAGGAGGCACAACGATCATGCCCTTATATATGGAAGAAACCATGTCGAAGAACTATTACCGTAAAGATCCGGAGAAAACCAAGTCGGTAATTATTGCCCGTAAAAAGGTAGATCTTGATCCTCGCTATTTTGACAAGAATGGCGTAAGTAACTACATGAATCGTTTGTACGAGGATATCAATATTTATGACAACAATGTCTCCGTACTTACTAATCAGTTTCTGAGTCCTATCTCAAATAACGCGCCTTTATTCTACATGTATTTTATCACAGATACATTGAATACTGATCATGGGAAGTTAATAGAGCTGAGCTTCGCCCCGCGGAATAAGGGCGACATGCTGTTCGTTGGTAAACTATACGTGACGCAAGACAACAACTTTGCCGTACAGGGAGCCACCCTGGGCGTTCATAAAAATATAAATCTAAACTTTATTCGGGAGTTTAGGAGTAATCTTGAGTTTGCCCGAAATACCGATGGTCGTTACCACCTGAGTAAAAGTACCCTTGAGATTAACTTTGGAATCACAAAGAACTCTGGTGCGGGAATGATGGGCGAACGGACGGTCTCATTCAAAGACTATCAGGTAAATGTTGCTCGACCCGACTCTGTTTATGATGGTCCTGCGACAGTAGTTACGGCTACTGCTGACTCTATGAAGAACTCTTATTGGGTAAACTCCAGACATGGTTCGCTTCCAACAGTGGAGGCGGGAGTGTATGCCAATATTGATAGTTTGCAGCGCATGAAATCCTTCCGGCGCACAGTGGAGTGGGCCACATTTCTTATTGCTGGCTACAAATCTATCGGTCCTTATTTTGAGGTAGGTCCGGCAAATACTTTCTACAGTTTCAATCCGGTGGAGGGATTTCGTCTTCGTCTGGGTGGACGTACAACTCCCCAGTTGAGTAAACGGTATTACTTTGAGACGTATGGAGCTTACGGATTCAAAGATCAGAAGTGGAAATATTTTGGTAGTGCCACCTACTCAATAAATAATAAGTCGATTTATTCATTCCCTCAACATTATCTTAGAACAAGCTATCAGCGAGATACAAAAATACCAGGTCAGGAGCTGCAGTTTGTTCAGGAAGACAATTTCCTTTTATCTTTTAAAAGAGGGGAAAACGATAAGTGGCTGTACAATGATATCTGGCGCGTGGATTATGTTCATGAATTCGAGAATCATTTCTCCTTTGCTTTAGGATTTAAGAACTGGCGTCAGTCGCCCGCGGGTGGTTTAAAATACGAGTATTATGGTGATGGAAACGCGCTTATTAATAAAGAACGTATTAATACATCGGAATTTTCTATGGAGCTACGCTACGCTCCCAATGAGAAATTTTATCAGGGAAAGATTTACCGGATTCCTATCATTTCAAAGTATCCGATCTTTACCCTACGTTATACTCAAGGATTAAAAGGGATTCTTGGAAGCGAATACAATTACCAGAATATTACCGGTAATATACAGAAGCGTTTCTACCTCTCTCAGTTAGGTTATACGGATGTTACTGCTGAAGGGGCATACATTTTCGGGCAGGCGCCCTTCCCTTTACTGTCAATTCACCGGGCAAACCAAACATATGCCTACCAGCTGAACTCCTATAACCTCATGAACTTTCTGGAGTTTGTGAGTGACCATTACGCCAGTATCAATATGGATCATTGTTTTAATGGGTTTATTTTCAATAAGATTCCGCTGCTTCGAAGTCTGAAATTGAGAGAGGTGATGAGCTTTAAGGGGCTTTGGGGAAGCGTGCGTTCAGAGAATAATCCGACGACACATCCCGATTTATTGCGATTTCCACGAAACGATGATGGGGTAGCGTCGACTTATACGCTCGAAAAGCAACCCTATATCGAAGGAAGCGTAGGGATTTCCAATATTTTTAAGTTACTAAGAGTCGATCTTGTAAAGCGATTTACCTATTTAGATCACCCTAATGTTGCAGAATGGGGCGTGAGAGCACGTGTCAAATTCGATTTCTAAACGTACCTTTACAAATAATTTAATCATTTATTAAAATACAATGTCGTTTACATCTTTCAGAAATGGTTTACAAAAGGCGATTTATTCCGTAATAGACCCGTTTGTACGGCTACTGATCAAGATTGGGTTCACTCCAAACGCGGTTACCATTACCGGATTAATTTTAAATATTGGAGTGGCAATTATATTTATCGCGGGTGGTGAAAAGGGTAATCGTGGAGATCTCAGCTTTGTAGGATGGGCCGGCGCTTTAATTCTCTTCGCCGGACTGTTTGATATGCTTGATGGACAGGTTGCCCGTCTTGGAAATATGAAATCTACCTTTGGAGCGATGTTTGATTCGGTACTTGACCGATACAGTGAGCTCGTGATGTTTCTCGGGATTTGCTATTATCTTATTGCTCATCATTATTTTCTGAGCTCGCTGTTTGCCTTTATTGCCATGATTGGATCAATGATGGTCTCTTATACCCGTGCCCGCGCGGAAGGACTTGGTGTTGAATGCAAAGGTGGCTTTATGCAACGCCCGGAACGTGTGGTCTTGATTAGTCTCAGTGCTATCATTTGTGGAATAACAGCTTCCCTTATTGGGGGCGACTTCAAGGTTTTTGTTCCAGGAATTCCTTTCCATGTGTTTGAAACGATGTCAATCTTTACATTCCCGATTGCGGTAATGGCTGTTCTTACAAATATTACGGCAGTGAAGCGACTGTTAGATTCAAGGAAAGCACTCGATGAGAAGGATCGTCTGGAAGCCGAAAGAGTGATTAACTCAATTGGAAAGAAAGCCTCGGTTATTATTGTGTTCTTAGCAATATCATTTCCATCATTAAGCATCGCGCAGAAAACGAGCAAACCGATTTCTTTTCCTGTTCCCAAGGGTATTGAAAATCAATTGTTTTATCTACAGCGTGACCCCAATACCAATACAATTGTCTGCCAGTTAAACGTTGATAAGAACGGTGAATTGAATTCCTCTTCTCCCGTAAACGTATTTTGGCTGCGGTATCAGGAGAATGGCCAAAAAGCAGACTTGAATTTCATACAGAGAAAATTCGCCTACGGAATTAATAGCCGTGCTCTGGGAAATGATCGCTACGAATTAAAGTTCGTCTCTTATGGCAAGTTTCCGCTTTACCTGATGAAAGATAAAAATAAGCAATATCGGGTATTTGCTACAGTGAACAAAAAGCAGTTGGTGTTGAACCGCATCTATGTTCATATTGAGGGAGGGACATTCTGGGTTCCCAATGTTAAATACGTTGAACTTTCAGGAACAGATTCTGCTACCGGCGCTGATGTCGTGGAACGTATGACCATCTGAGCTTAACGCCGCGCGTCTGAAACGCGCAATTCAATTCGTCTGAAAAATAAACTTTGTACTATGAAAAAGAACTATATTTCAAACTCTTCCGAGTCGCAACGCATGTTTAAAAGCGATTTACTCGAAAGCTTGTCGAAAGTGCCGTTCTATGTGCCGCTGATTATATATATACCATTTATTATTTTTATTAGCTGGAAGTCGTTCACTGAAACTCCGATTGGGCTTCTGGGCTATCTCGCGCTGCTTGTTGCCGGACTCTTCGTATGGACGGTTACCGAATATATTTTGCATCGGTTTGTGTTTCACTTTCATCCCACATCAGACTTTGGTAAACGTATTCATTTTATTTTTCATGGGGTTCACCACGATTACCCTAACGATGCGAAGCGACTTGTAATGCCCCCTTCGGCGAGTATTCCGCTGGCTGCGTTATTTTATTTTTTATTTTCGCTTGTCATTCCGACCGACTATATGTACGCGTTCTTCGTTGGTTTTATCGGAGGATATCTTTTTTACGATATGACCCATTACGCTTTACATCATTCAAATTTTAAGGGTGGCTTTTGGAAGAAACTGAAGAAGCACCACATGCTGCATCATTATTCCGACGAAACGAAAGGCTATGGCGTTAGCTCCGCAATATGGGACGATGTTTTTAAAACACAGTTTCAGGAAAAAGAGCAGGGAAACAGATAGTTTGAGTTATAGAACACGATAGAAAATAATGTGCAAATGCAATCTACAACGAAATCAGGAAGAACATTAATGCCCTACAAAAATATTCTTCTTGTATCCCTGGTTTCCCTGCTATACCTCGTGATTTCTTATTGGCTTATTGGCTACAAGTCCGAACAATTGGTGTTGGTAGGACTCTTCAATCTAATGTTTTACGCTTCAGGTGAGAGCAGGCGTTTGATTCTGGGTTTTTCTATTTTTATAGTGTATTGGATAATTTTCGATTATATGAAAGTTATTCCCAATTACCTGTTTCATGACGTTGATATTGAACATATCTACCATCTCGAAAAATCGTTATTTGGAATTCATAGCGGTGTCGAAGTGCTAACACCTAACGAGTATTTTCTCCGTCATGCCCATCCTGCACTTGATATCGCGGCGGGAATTTTCTACCTCACCTGGGTGCCGGTACCATTGGCATTTGCCGTCTTTCTGTTCTTTAAGAACCGACAGGAGTTTCTTTATTTCTCGCTTACATTTCTGCTGGTAAATATTTTAGGCTTCGTTGTTTACTATCTGCATCCAGCGGCTCCACCCTGGTATGTTCAGCAATATGGTTTTGCGTTTAACCATGCGACGCCGGGAAATACGGCAGGCCTGGCCCGGTTTGATGCCATCACCGGAACTAGTATTTTCCACTCCATTTACGCTAAAAGCTCCAATGTTTTTGCGGCCATGCCTTCGTTGCACTCCTCATATCCGGTCATCGTTTTATTTTACGCTATCCGCAACAAAGTGAAAACGATGCTTCCGTTTTTTGTTGTTGTTATGCTCGGTATTTGGTCAGCCGCTGTATATTCCAGTCACCATTACCTCCTTGATGTCCTTGCCGGCATCACGTGCGCGCTCATCGGAATTTCATTATTCCTTTTCATTAAGGAGCGCAGGTGGATGAGCAATTTTATTGCCTACATGTTCAAGGCTACCTCTGCCTAAGAGGACTATAGCCAGTTCTTCTTTTTAAAGTAGAAGAGGGTAAAAGCAGAGGATAGCACCATCACGGCAATGGCAAAGCCGTAACCGAGTTCCCAGTCAAGTTCAGGCATCGATCTGAAGTTCATACCGTAGATACTTGCAATAAGGGTAGGGGGCATAAATGCTACCGTTGCTACAGTAAAAATCTTGATAATGCGGTTTTGCTCTATGTTCACAAAACCCATAAAGGTGTCTTGTAGATACTCGAGTCTTTCGAATGCGAATTTATTATGCTCGAGAATGGAGCTTATATCTCTGATCATGATACGTAATAATCCCTTATGTTCGTCAGGAAAGCTGTTGCTTTTCATGAGCGAAGAAATAAGCCGTTGTTTATCGATGATGTTTTCACGCAAAGACATGGTCTCATTCTGAAACGAAGATATCTGTATCAGGATCTCTTCATCCGATCCGCGTTTTCTGAGCACCATCTGCTGGCCTAAAGAGGCGATGTTCTTTGCCAACTTTTCAATGATGTCAGCATCATTATCAATAGCGGTTTCCAGCAGTGACAGAAATATCTGAGGGCCGCTGAGGTAGGAACCGGGACTCGCTTTAATTTTCTTGACAGACTCCCCAAAGCTCTTCAAATCGTCATCTCTATAAGTAAACAGGATGTTTTTTTCTAAGATGATAGATACCGGGCAATAGTCGAATCCCTTCTCTCGCAGCGATAGAAAGTTGGTGTTTATTATCAGTTCATCCTCCACTTCACTAAATCTCGATGACATCTCAATCTCTTGCGATTCTTCTTCTGATGAATATTTGATGTCGAAGTAAGTCTCAATCGTGATCTTTTCTTCCAAGGTCGGATTTTGAAGATCTACCCAGATCATCTGTTCCATAGGGATCTCTCGCAACGCCTCAATGTCGCTTTCTTTTGCCAACCTTCGGTCTTTTTTATAATATATTCTCAGCATACGCTCTGTAATCTAGGGAATTTGCGGTGTAAGATGCCCGGATTTTCATTTATAGCGCTAATATAATATTATGCCCTTTCTTTTAAATCTTTCTTCTCTCCTTCGTTAATATAGTATCTTTGCCGGTCAATACATATTAAAGCGCTCTTTTAGTTCCCCCTTTTTATTTGAAACGATGAATGTTGATTACGGTTTTAAGACTTATAATAATTACGGGGCTTACCTGAAAACAAAATACCACGGTCAGCGTGTGTTCAAAATTGTTGTTGATGGTGGCTTTACTTGCCCTAATAGAGATGG
Source organism: Sphingobacteriaceae bacterium UBA6709 (assembly GCA_002454425.1). GTDB lineage: Bacteria > Bacteroidota > Bacteroidia > Sphingobacteriales > Sphingobacteriaceae > Arcticibacter. The sequence continues at coordinate 23,751 of DKIV01000041.1, read as the reverse complement.
AAGTAAAGGTTTTGGCGGATGCACTTACTGTAATGTAGATGCCTTTACTCCGGAGTTGTCAAGGAAGATGCCTACTATTCGCGAACAAATTGAGAAAGGTATTGAACGCGCTGTAAATGGTTATGCTGCTGAAAAGTTTATTATCTATTTTCAACCGAACACCAATACGTATGCTCCTGCTCATTATCTGAAGATGATGTACGATGAAGCTCTCAGTATCTGTCCCGATAAGGTGGTCGGTCTTTCCGTTGGTACCCGTCCCGACTGTATTGATGCTGAGAAGGTCGCGCTTCTCGAAAGTTATACTAAGAGAGGTCTTCATGTTGATCTCGAGATGGGCATGGAATCTATCTATAACGATACCCTGAGCCGTATTAACAGGGGCTGTACTCACGAAGAATTACAATCAGCCCTTGCTCTTGTTGAGAATTCTCCTCTTGATATTTGTGTTCATACCGTATTTGGCTTTCCCTGGGAAACGAAGGAGATGATGCTGAAATATGCGGAGGAAATAAATAAGCACCCTCAAATAAAATTTGTTAAGCTTCATCAACTGTACATCGTTGAAAAGTCTATTATGGGCGTGCAGTATAAGCGAGAACCGTTCAAATTGTTTAGCCTGGAAGAATATACAGACTTTCTATGTGATTTTGTTCCCCTGCTCCGTCCTGACATCATTGTGCAACGTTTGTTTGGTATTTCTGACTATGATTTATTGATCGCTCCCAATTGGGGACTTAAGAAATCGGGTATTCAATCATTTATTGATAAGGAGTTAGAAAGACGCGGTGTTATGCAGGGCGCTGCTTATGCGCCGGCTTGATCATTAGAAGAACTTTCATTCTCGGCATTATTCCCTGGCTTTATTTGAAGTTGAACGCCGCAAGCCCACGTGGTTTTTAATCGTGGAGTATGTCTCGACTCTGTTTCAGCGACAGGTAGCGGTTGAGTGTGATGTTGTTCGGAAGCAATCGTAGGTTGAGGTTTCTTAGCTGTAATATGGAAAGCGAAACGTAATAATCCTGCATATCTTAAGAAATTATTGATAGCGCGACGTCCGGAGTGGCGGAGGGTAGCTGTTTTTCAATACATCATTTACCGGATCAATCTTAGTCCATTTTCTTCGCCGGATTCCATAGATCTCAGGTCGATCGGGATCTTTCCTGTTTTTGCGGAGTCGGCTGCTTGCTATCCTGTTGTCCAGAACCGGGGTGTCGTCAGTAACATCGGCATCTGTTCTGCCTAATGCGTTGCTTTTCCATGAACCCAGGCAAAAGAAGCTAGCTCCTGAGGTCGTTGATGTTAACTTACTTCCTTTACCAACGTAATCGCTTTTTATGCTCTTTAGGATTTCTGCCATGATAATAGATTGAATTTCCTGCTATCCAATCCAATCCTGTCCTTCACCTGCAAAACCTGTATTCTCATCGACGGGATGCGCCCCGGGGGGGCTTACTTTGCCTGTCCCGGTGTGTTGTGAATAGTGGAAGTGCTGCATGCTTAATTTTTTATGTCGGTAATCAATCCATGAAGATCGGGACATGGAGAAGTCCGTCAATGTGTTTTGTCTTATCCCGGTATCTCGATCTCTATTTCCCTTGCCTGGTAGATGTTTTTTATCTGCCTTGAGTTTCGATCATTTACGAAGATGGAGTGGTGATATTCGCAGATTAGTGCATTTTTTTTCTCTTGTTGTTTGTTGTATTGTTGCTGTTTTATCCGATTTATCTTTCATTTTAGTCGTTTGCTTCGAAATTTTGTTCTTTTTTTTATAAAATTTTAAAATTTTATACTTTTTTATTTAAAAAATTCTATTTTTATGAATAAGTGACGCTTGTGAAGTTGGTTTGATCTTGTTTTTGTAGTATGTCATTCTTGTTGTGTCGGTTTTGAGGGGTTTGGTCGTTCTTTTTTTTATTTTTTTGGCAGCCATAGGGTTGAATTTTATTGCTTAATCATAATTTATTATATCATCATCATCTAATCCTAAAAAACAATTAACTATGGCAAGACTTTTATCTGGCATTCTATCGGTGTCTCTGTTGTTGGCCGGAATTACAAGTGTAAAGGCACAAGATTCTACCGTTGTTTCTCCTCTGGAGATTTCTGGTTCCGCGGACGCGTATTATAAGTATGACTTCGCAAAGCTTCGTGGCGGGGCGGGGAATATTCCCACAGCGTTTGCTAGCGAAAATAACTCCGTTTCTCTCGGAATGATAGATATCGCGCTGAAGAAAGCTTATAATAAGGCTTCCTTTGTTGGTGAAGTATCTTTTGGTCCCCGGGGGCAATTTCAGTCAATTCCCAATTCTAATGGTACTTACAATGAGGGGGAGGGTAATAGCTTCCATATTCAGAATTTGTACGCTACTTACCAATTTACCGACAAGTTCTCTATGACAGCAGGTTACATGGGCACTTTTATCGGTTATGAGGTTATCTCTCCGACAGCGAACTTCAATTATTCGACATCCTATTTGTTTTCAAACGGTCCGTTTCAAAATGCAGGTATCAAGGCAAATTACGCCTTTTCAGATCGAGTGGGTTTAATGATGGGCTTGTTTAATGACTGGAATGTTTATCAGGATTTTAACGGTGTTTCGGATTTTGGAGCGCAGCTTTTTGTTTCTCCAGTTGAGGGCTGGAATGCTTACTTGAATGTAATTACCGGTTATCCGTCGGGTACGGAGTTTGATCTTACAACCTCATGGCAGTTGACAGAGGGTTTTAAGCTGGGTTTAAATGTGGCTGATATGAGCCGTCCCAATGACGCAGGTGGCTTTACCGGTGGTGCTCTTTATTTGCAGAACTCTTTTTCCAGTGTTTTTGGCCTGGGTTTACGTACAGAATATTTTAAGTCAAAAACGAATGAGTCGGTATTGTTTGGACCTGCGGGAGGTGAGTCTGTGGTGGCGGTAACACTTTCCGGGAATATTAAAGGAGGTCCGCTTACTTTTATTCCGGAAGTTAGGTTTGATCGTGGTTCTTCTAATATGTTTTATAAAAACAATGATAGTTTGGCCATGGGATCTTTCGATAATAAGTCGGCATCTCAATTTTCTCTAGCAATTGTATATGCTTTTTAGTATTTAAGTGCTGAAAATTGAATTTTAATGAACAATAGCTAGATTTTAATAGGCGAATTGTTATAAAAGTGGTATTTTAGATTAAAAAATACGTAGTTTCTATTTATTTAATGATTTTATAAGAAATGAGTAAAAGTGTTTTGAAGCAAACTGTTCCATTTATGCTTCTTCTTCTGGTGGCTTGCGCCTCTGTGTTTATTCCAACATCTTCTCAATATATAGATAGTGGGAATGTTTACAATGGTGCTGATATAGCATGGGTTTTGGTGGCAACCGCGCTTGTCTTTTTGATGACACCAGGTTTAGCATTCTTCTACGGAGGCATGGTTCATCATAAGAACGTCTTGTCAACCATGATTAAGAGTGTCGTTGCCGCAGGTATCGTCTCTGTGTTATGGGTGGTTGTGGGTTTTAGTCTCGCTTTCGGAAATAGCATAGGCGGAATTATCGGAGATCCTTCAAGTTTCTTCTTTTATAAGAACGTAACATCCTCTGCCCCATGGGGTGGTGCTCCTACTATTCCCTTTTCGTTATTCTCTGTTTTTCAATTGATGTTCGCCATAATTACCCCGGGATTGGTTGTTGGAGCAGTTGCTGAACGAATTCGCTTTACGTCGTATATCACCTTTATTGCATTATTTTCCCTGTTGGTCTATGCTCCTCTTGCGCATTGGAGCTGGCATCCGGAGGGTTTTCTGTTTAAGATGGGTGCGCTTGACTTTGCTGGCGGAACTGTTGTTCATATTTCAGCGGGTTGTGCAGCCCTTGCAGGTGCCCTGGTTTTGAAACGTCGCAGAACCCATATCGCCGGAGAGGAAGTACCTCCCGCAAATATTCCTTACGTACTTATAGGTACCGGCCTTCTTTGGTTTGGATGGTTTGGTTTTAATGCAGGCTCTGCTGTTGGTGCTAATTCACTTGCTGTATCAGCCTTTTTAACTACGAATACTGCCGCGGGAGCTGCCGGGTTAGCCTGGATGTTCTTCGACGTTATCAGAGGCAAAAAGCCTTCGGTATTAGGTTTTTGTATAGGTGCTGTTGTCGGTTTGGTTGCCATAACGCCAGCGGCAGGTTTCGTCGCTATACCGCAGAGTATCTTTATAGGGTTCATTTCTTCTATCATATCAAATCTTGTTGCTCACAAGCTTAAAAATTCTAAAATTGATGATACGCTTGATGTGTTTGCATGTCATGGCTTGGGTGGTATGGTTGGAATGTTACTTACCGGTGTATTTGCCACCAAGGCGGTAAATGGTTCAGGTGCCGATGGTCTGTTTTACGGTAATCCTGAATTCTTTTTTACGCAGCTGAAGGCTATGCTTGTAGCCGTGGCATACAGCTTCACTGTTTCTTTTCTGATCTTTAAAGTTATTAACCTTATCCAACCTATTCGCGTCACCCGTGAGGAGGAGGAAATAGGATTAGATGTTTCTCAGCATAACGAAAATTACCTGCAGGATTTGTTGCAGGTGAACAGAAATGGCGTTATCGAAAAGAGAGCATCTAAATCGGCAGACGTTGACGAATTATAGTTGTCGTTTTATATAATTGTTTGTAGTAGCGAGGGTGCCCCATAAAGGCACCCTTCTTTTTTGTTTACCCCGTGTATTTCCCTCTTCGGACCTTAACCTTATTTAAGCGGATGTCCATAGTGTTTAGCGTTGCGTTTGTTTGTAGAAAAGGATTTAAGTAATATTTGCAAAGCGACTTCTTTGGAGATATTTTTTTGAAACCATTGCAGTGCCTGTTTTGTTAATTCCTTGTACGTATATGTTTCCTTATCTTTGTTTTAATGTTCAGTTTTTTTAAAAGGAGTACGCTGGTCAGGGATCTTTCCTGGATGGGCGTTGATATCCATTCACATATTCTGCCAGGTATTGATGACGGGTCTCCCGATGTCGATTCCTCATTGCGCTTTATTAACGGCCTTTCTGAATTAGGCCTTCAAAAGTTTATAGCCACACCCCACGTCTTTCACGACTTTTATCCCAATACACCGCTTACGATCGATAGCGCATGGTCGTCCTTGCATCAGGAGCTTAAGAAGAGTCGTCCTGATCTGGAGTTGTCTTATGCCGCGGAATATATGTTGGATATCGATTTCGATCCCGTATTAAAGGCGAATCAGTGCCTGCCTTTATTGGGTAATTATCTTCTTGTGGAAATGTCATTTCAGGTAGAAACAATGAATATAGAGAAGTATATCTTCGACATAAGCCTATCAGGGAAGGTGCCCGTACTGGCGCACCCTGAAAGATATATATACTATCATAATGATCTGCAGAAGTACCGGAGATTAAAAGAAATGGGCTGCCTGTTTCAATTAAATCTACTTTCGTTGGCCGGGTACTATGGTAAAGGCATTAAAAAGGCTGCACAGGTATTATTGAAGGAAAATCTCATTGATCTGGTGGGTACTGACCTCCACCATGATCGACATTTGCGTGCCCTTACAACTTTTGTACGTTCTGGGGATCTCAGTAAGGCTATTGGATCTAATCAGTTTAAAAACAGGGAGATGTTCCTTTAGAGGTCACGAAATTGTCCTTTTTTTCTTTTTTTCAGATTGTGTAAGACGCTTCCGAAATATGTGCAATTGTGGGAATTTTTGTGGGAAATATGGGTTTTAAATTCCCCGTTTTTGGGGATTTTTACCCACGTTTATTTAAGTGTTTTTTTGTCCTAATTTTAGTTCTATCTTAAATTCTATATCTTTGTGTCATAGCTTTTTGAGCTTGATGGAAATATCGCGTTAACTAAGTCGGTGGGGATTTTGTTTGCACTCATTTCAATTGGTATTTACATAATATCAAGTGTTATTAAAAAGGGATTGTTTATAAAGATTATATGTCCGGCCAATCTTGTTTGTACCAAGAAGTGCTTGGGTTCAGTTTAAAGAAGGTCCCCGTTTTTGTAATTAAACACACATATCCTAAATGGAATGGTTGTATAATAAGCAGTGTTAAGAGCTAATGATGTTTTCGCCGAATCGGGCTATCTACTCGTTTAAAATAATACAGAAGATTTAACAGATTATTTCACTACTTTTTTATCATGGATCAACAGGTACCAACACTAACTTTTGACAATCAGACCTACTCCGTCGATCTGCACGAATTGCGTAATTTCCTCAGCAACTGTCGTGAATTTATGGAAGTTGATGCGGAGAGCTTTAGTATTATGACACAGGTGATTGCCGACAATCTTATCGACTGTGCACCGCCCGAATTGACGGTACAGGAATTAAAGCCTCAACTAAAGTTTCTAAGGGAAGTAGGATTTTTCCTTCGATCAATGGCAGATTCTACAGAGCAGTCGTCAGACACTACGAGTGGTTCTCCTGATTAATATAGCCGCCCGGTTGGGCGTCTACAAATTTCATCAGTAGTTCATTGTATTTCTCCAGCAGTTGGATATACTTATCTTTCCAATAGATCTCATTCTTTCGATCCTGAAGATCCATGGAGGTCTTAAATAGGGTTGAGGTATTATGAGCCTCCGTATCTGCAAACAAATCAGGGAATTCCGTAGAAAAGTCGTAGTTAAGAACAGATCCAATACGATAGATAATATCAGAGCGCAAGCTGCGCTGATTAAACCAGTTGTAAACGGATCTTCTGTTTACTTTTGTTAGGCGAGCGAGCTCGCTTATACTGTAGCCGTTTCTTCGAATTATCTTTTCGATAATTTGTCCATGGTGAGCATTCATAGTCGTGATTAGTAAAGGTTAAAATTTAGCACGAGTGCAAGAAAAAATGATTATAGTTAGAATGTAGATGTAGTGCTATGCACTCGTTAGTAACAGTTGATTGTAATCGATTTTCACCTTTGCCACCAGCGCGCAATCAAGCTGCTTCATAAGCATTAATACAGATTTTCCTTGTATTTCAAGTATTTCACCTTTTAAATCAAAAAGAATACCATTTTTTACTGATATAGTATCACCGATGGTCAAATTCTTAATACCTACAGCTTCAATGTCATAATGATCATTGGTCAGTTCCTTTATTCTTTCAATATCTTGTTCCGCTATGGTCGCGGGTCTTCCATCATGATAAACGAAGTTCACAACTCCCTGGGTTTGCTGCACCCTTGATAGATCTTTGGTGCTTATATGTACAAACAGATAAGAGCTGAAGAGCGGCTCTTCGACAAGCTTATACCTGTCGGCCCACTTTCTTTTAGTTTTTACCAGCGGGCAATAGCTGTTAATGCCTTGTTGTTTTAATAAAAGATCGACTTTCTTTTCATACCTTGATCTGGTATAGACAACGAGCCAACGTGAATCATGGGGGGATAGATGTGTTTTCATTGAGCGATGAAATTAGATGTTAATAATTATTGTGATAGACGAAAGCTAAATTAGCAATTGAATAAGGTGATTGTTGTCACTTTGATAATATGTGTACCCGTTTGTACATAAGTGTGAAATTCCTTGTTTCATGTTCTCTGTTTTCCTGGTTGGCGAGGGTCGATAAGCGCTCTATGTCCTCAGATTCGCCTGTTTCCTGTAAAGCTTTCCTCAAAAAGATGTGCAGCATTGTGCATTCGTTTACAAATCACTAACCAACCCCCTCAAGTCTTCTTGCTATATCAAATCTTCACTTAACTTCGTCTTCCGGTAACACAAAATAAATGGTCGTTGCCTGGTTAGCGTCGCCTGTAAGTCGAATGGCGAAGCTTTCCGATAAGCTGTGTTTACGCGGCTCTTCGCTCTTTTTTTATGCAAATCTTCCGCTGCTAAACCCTATCCAGTTTTCAGTGGCACTGGGATGCATATTTCCTTCTTTTAGGCATAATCGAGGTGCTTGCCTCATATCTAACAAAGGAGTTGGATAGCCTGTGATATGGCTTATGTTAATGAACTTTTGAGCGAGGGGTTCTATTAGTCTTATCGGGATAGACAGGTGTGATCCGTTGATTTTTTCAAACTCCTTTTCAGGTCTGCAGCTCCCGACACTTCGGGAGTTGTAACCTGTTTTTACTGTCCTAAAATCGTAATTAAGCTATGTTATGAAAACAAAACCAATGAAAGCTGTAATCCTGGCCGGGGGCTTCGGAACACGTATCAGCGAAGAAAGTGGGGTTCGTCCTAAACCCATGGTTGAGATTGGTGGAAAACCCATTCTCTGGCATATCATGAAAATCTATTCCTTCTACGGAATTAACGATTTTATCATTTGCTGCGGTTATAAGAGCAATGTTATCAAAGAATACTTCGCGAACTATTGTCTTTACAATTCGGATGTGTCCTTTGACATGAGAAAAAATGTGATGGAAATTCACAGAAACCACACGGAACCCTGGAATGTCACGCTCGTGGAAACCGGGTATTCTACCATGACCGGAGGTCGTTTAAAACGCGTAGCAGATTATGTTGGCAACGAAACCTTCTGCATGACCTACGGTGATGGACTGAGCAATGTTAGAATTGATGAGCTGGTGGCTTTTCATAAAATCGGTAATTCTTTGGCTACCGTTACCGCTGTTCAGCAACCTGGGCGTTTCGGCGCTTTTACTCTTGCCGAAGGCCAAAGCCAGATCAGTAGCTTCAAGGAGAAACCTGGCGGTGCCGACATGCCCTGGATAAATGGCGGCTACTTTGTTCTTGAACCTGAAATATTTGATTACATCCAGGATGATCAGACGGTATGGGAGTTAGAGCCCATGGAAACCTTGGCGCGTCAGGGCCAGCTTTCTGCCTATAAACATACGGGCTTCTGGCAACCGATGGATACGCTGCGAGATAAAAATGTGCTTGATAGTCTTTGGAGTGCCGGCAAAGCGCCCTGGCATGAAATGTCCCTGATGTTACAGCGCGCAGGAACAGAGCTTGATGGCAGTTCGCACTAGGCTTTCCCATCCAACACATATCGCTCCCTGTTCATTTTTTTGACTACCTCTACAATCGCTATTTTTATGAAAATCTTAATCACCGGCAACATGGGCTATGTAGGACCAGGCGTTGTCAACCAGTTGCGTGCTGCATTTCCCAACGCTACCCTCGTAGGCTATGATATGGGCTATTTCTCCTCATGCCTTACCAATGTTTTTCACCTTCCTGAGTTGGCACTGGATCAGCAGCTCTTTGGCGACCTGCGTTTTATGCCCGAAGGAATTCTTAACGGCGTTGACGTAATCGTTCATCTAGCCGCGATCTCCAACGATCCTATGGGAATGCAGTTTGAAGATCTTACCATGGATGTTAACTATAGAGCTAGTATTCGGCTTGCACATATGGCCAAACGACAGGGGGTAAAGGCATTTGTATTTGCTTCCAGTTGTAGTATGTATGGCGCTGGAGGCGATGGCGCAAAAGCTGAGGATTCTGAACTTAACCCTTTAACGGCCTACGCCCGCTCAAAAGTATTCACTGAACGGGATCTTCGCGATCTGGCCGACGAGTCATTTACCATTACCTGCCTGCGCTTTGCTACAGCATGCGGTATGAGCAATCGTCTGCGTCTTGATCTCGTGCTTAACGATTTCGTCGCCGGAGCAGTAAGCATGAACAAAGTATCGATTCTCAGTGACGGCAGTCCCTGGCGTCCATTGATTCATGTAGCCGATATGGCTCGCGCTATCTGCTGGGCTGTTACGCGCGATGCTGCCTGGGGCGGACGCTTCCTTGCTGTAAATACAGGTAGTAATCATTGGAATTATCAGGTTATCGAGCTCGCTGAGGCGTTGCGTTCGCATATTCCTGGCCTTGAACTCAGTGTTAATAAGGATGCGGCTCCCGACAAGCGATCTTATCGTGTCAATTTCGATCTTTTTGAATCATTGGCTCCCAATCATCAGCCTCAGCATTCTTTGCAGTCGACCATTGCCGAGCTGCATGAAAATCTCCTGGCCATGAATTTTAATGACGCCGACTTCCGCAATTCTTTGCTTATGCGCTTAAAAGTCCTCAATCAACTGAAAGATACAGGCCTCCTAAACAGTCAGCTGAGCTGGACCATGAAGCAGAGTCCGCGCCGTAAGCCCGAGCCTCAATTGGTTGGCTGAGGAATACTCTTTTGTTTTACAATAAACATCATAGAAAATTATGAACTTTATACCAACCCCTTTGGCTGGCGCCTACCTCATCGATATTAAGAAGCTCGAGGACGAACGCGGTTTCTTTGCACGTTCCTTTTGCGCCGGCGAGTTTCGCGAATTTGATCTTAGTACTCATGTTGTACAGGCAAACCTCAGTTTTAATAAAACCAGAGGTACGCTGCGTGGTATGCACATGCAACTTGCTCCTCATGAGGAATCTAAACTGGTACGTTGCACCAGAGGTGCCATTTTTGATGTTATCGTCGATTTGAGGCCTCAATCTGAAACATATAAACAATGGTTCGGTGCCGAGCTAACGGCCGATAGCTATCGCATGTTGTTTGTTCCTGAGGGATTTGCGCATGGATTTATAACCCTGGAAGATAATACCGATGTATGCTATCAGGTGACCGCGGCATATACCCCTGCTTCGGAGCGCGGCTATCGTTGGGACGATCCTGCGTTTAACATTCAGTGGCCCATACAGCCATTATTGATCTCTGCCAAAGATGCCCTTCACCCGCTTTTTGAAGAGCGCGCGGATGTGCCTGCCTTTTGAGATCTTACTATCCACTGTTGAAAAACTAAAAACTCGTTTATGATTATTATAGATAACGCTCTTTTGAAACTGCACGAAGAGGGTCGGCCGCTGCGTGTAGCAATGGTTGGTGCCGGCTTCATGGCACGTGGCATCGCATTGCAGATATGCGCTTTTGTAAAAGGAATGCAGTTGGTGGCGATCGCTAACAGAACTGTCGCTAAGGCACGTGCCGCTTACGAACAAGCCGGAGTTGACGATGTTAAAGAGGTTCATTCTTTGGCAGCTCTTGAGGAAAATATCGCTAAAGGACGCTATAGCATTACCGATAATCCCCTGCTTTTATGCGAAGCAGCTCAGATAGATGCTATAATAGAGGTGACAGGCGCGATTGAAAATGGCGCGCAGGTGATACTCAAGGCCATAGAAAATCAGAAGCATGTGATCCTGATGAACGCTGAACTGGATGGTACCGTAGGTCCTATTCTAAAAGTTTACGCGCAACAAAAGGGCGTGGTATTTACTAATGCTGACGGCGACCAGCCTGGCGTTACGATGAATCTCTTCCGTTTTGTGACGGGCCTTGGCGTACGCCCTGTATTATGTGGCAACATAAAAGGGCTGCATGATCCTTACAGGAATCCCACAACGCAGGAAGGTTTCGCAAAAAAATGGGGACAGAATCCCGCCATGGTTACCTCCTTTGCCGACGGAAGCAAAGTATCGTTTGAGCAGGCAATCATCGCCAATGGTACAGGTATGAAAGTTGCCCGTCGTGGTATGCTCGGCCCTTCAGTGGCGCCCGGAACCCCCTTGCGCGAAGCTGTGGCTTTATTTCCTGAGGAACTCTTGCTCAATGGGCCTGGTTTTGTTGATTATGTGGTAGGCGCGGAACCTGGTCCTGGAGTTTTTGTCCTCGGTACACACGATCATCCGGTGCAGAAACACTACCTTAACCTTTACAAGCTAGGAGAGGGGCCATTGTATCTGTTTTACACGCCCTATCATCTTTGTCATTTTGAGGTACCCGCTACCGTCGCGCGCGCGGTATTATTTGGCGATGCTGCGCTGACACCGTTGGCTGGCCCAAGCGTTGAAGTTGTCGCTGCCGCGAAAACTGACCTGAAGGCAGGCGCTGTCATCGACCCCATCGGCCATTATATGACCTATGGTCTTTGCGAAAATGCAGAAACTGTAGCTGCCGAAAGGCTTCTTCCCATTGGTCTTGCTGAAAATTGCATCCTTAAGCGCGATATTCCTCGCGACCAGGTGCTTACTTATGATGATGTTATCGTTCCTCCCGGTCGTCTTATTGATCGCCTGCGACGCGAACAGCAGCAATATTTTGACAAGATGAAGGCTCCTTTGGATGCGACAGAAGAATCTATCGGCGTATAATTGACACACGTTATAAATATCCTTGCTGTTAGCGCTTTCGCGGATTTCAGTTCAAAAAGGTTTCTCTGGATTTGTTGCTCGCTGCAGATCATGATATATGCTCTTCTTGGATGCAACGAAAGATAACGCTGGCAGTGGTAATATGAGTATTACTACCCCCACCCCTTTGCCTTGTCATCCTTACACTCATATTGCTAACTGCCCAGCGTTTATATTATTGACTATTACAATGCTCGTTTCACACATATCTCATCCTGCTTTACAGGGGGGCGAACAAATGATAATTATGTCTGACGGCATTTCATAAAAGCCCCCGTTTTTTATCGCAATGGCTTGAAAAATATTAGTACTTTAGCGTAAATAATTAAGTTAAATGAAGAAAAAAGCCCTAGTAACCGGTATAACCGGCCAGGATGGAGCATATCTTGCCGAACTACTCCTATCCAAAGGATATGAAGTGCACGGAATAAAAAGAAGAAGCTCTTTGTTTAATACAGACAGAATAGACCACCTTTATCAGGATCTTCACGAAAGTGATGTCAACTTTATCCTGCATTATGGAGATCTTACCGACTCAACCAACCTTATTAGAATAATTCAACAGGTACAACCCGACGAAATTTATAATCTGGGAGCAATGAGTCATGTTAAAGTGAGCTTTGACACTCCTGAATATACAGCTAATGCCGATGGTATCGGAACCTTGCGTATTCTTGAGGCCGTGCGTTTATTAAACCTCACCAAGAAAACAAAGGTTTATCAGGCTTCAACTTCTGAGTTGTATGGTTTAGTACAAGCGGTGCCTCAGTCTGAGACGACTCCTTTTTATCCACGCTCGCCTTACGCGGTTGCTAAGCTTTACGGTTATTGGATTACCGTAAATTATCGCGAAGCCTACGGTATGTACGCTTGTAATGGTATTCTCTTTAACCATGAGAGCCCACTTCGTGGCGAGACTTTCGTAACAAGAAAAATTACCCGGGCGGTAGCTAAGATTGCCTTGAATATGCAGTCTTGTCTTTTCCTTGGTAATCTTGACGCGAAACGCGATTGGGGACATGCTAAGGATTATGTGGAAGCGATGTATCTCATCCTTCAGCAGGATACTCCTGAAGACTACGTGATCGCTACCGGGGTAACTACTACTGTGCGCGACTTTGTACGTATGTCTTTCGCGCAGGCAGGTATAGAAATTGAGTTCCGCGGTGAAGGGGTAGATGAAAAAGGTTATGTAGTAAGTTGTAGCAATAAAGAACATCAGCTTCAACCGGGAGCGGAAGTGGTAGCGGTAGATCCAGCGTATTTCCGCCCAACAGAAGTGGATCTCCTTATTGGCGATCCTACAAAGGCTATGACTAAGCTGGGTTGGAAGCCCAAATATGATTTGCCAATGTTGGTAGAGGATATGATGCGTTCCGATCTTGAGCTCTTTAAGCGGGAAAAAACGCTTAAGGAACTTGGATATTCCATCAAAAATCAGTTCGAATAATATTCAGAATATCGCATAAAAAAAGGTTGCTTCGGTAAAAGGAAGCGACCTTTTTTTATAGCCTCAATTGTTCTTGTTTCATGCTATCACTCTCAGCCTTACCTGATGATAATAAATTTCGTAAGTGTTTGATTTTATGTTGACAAATATTAAATTTGGTAAAAGCAGGTCATGATTGAGTTTTTCATACTTACTATCTTTGTAGCCTATTTCATGTACGAATTTGAGCGTTAAACGCCACTTTTTCGGGCACTAAACATTCCTTATCAGGAGTGCTTGTCTCCACGTGCTATCTCCGTTTTATTTCTGTTTCCTCAGTTAAGCATTCTGCCGACAATTTTTATTTTATTATACCTTTGTTCGCATGAATACTTGGGAAGCAGATTTAAGTGCTCAACGAATAAATATAGCGATCATTGGGCTTGGCTATGTGGGCTTACCCCTTGCCATTGAATTCGCTAAGAAATTTAACGTTACCGGATTTGATGTTAACGAGGCCAGGGTTGCCGAGCTTAAACGTGGCTTCGATCGCACCAACGAGGCTGACAGTAATGCGCTCTTAACTGTAATGCAGAATGAAACAGATACTGCGACGCCCAGTGGCTTGAGCTTTAGCGCTTCGTTGACCGATATTTCCTCCTGCACCGTATTTATCATCACCGTACCCACGCCTGTTGATCAGTTTAAATGTCCCGATCTCAATCCGCTGCTGAATGCTAGTAAGATGCTTGCCCAGGTGCTTAAGCGCGGCGACGTTGTGATCTATGAGTCTACAGTGTATCCCGGTTGTACTGAAGAGGAGTGCATCCCGGTATTGGAACAAGCCTCCGGATTCGTATTAAATGATGATTTTTACGTTGGCTACTCGCCAGAGCGTATTAACCCCGGCGATAAGGTAAATACCCTGACGCGTATCAGAAAGGTTACCAGCGGTTCGACACCGGCCGCGGCAGCGTTTGTTGATAAGCTATATGCTTCTATTATTACCGCCGGTACGTATATGGCTCCAAGTATTAAGGTTGCCGAGGCCTCAAAGGCCATAGAAAATGCGCAACGCGATCTGAATATCTCCTTTGTCAATGAACTGGCCCTGATCTTTGACAGAATTGGTATAGATACTAATGACGTTATTGAAGCTGCCGGAACAAAGTGGAACTTTCTAAAGTTTAAACCAGGCCTCGTGGGGGGGCATTGTATCGGTGTTGATCCTTATTATCTGGTACATAAAGCTCAAAGCCTGGGCTACCATCCCCAGGTCATTCTTTCAGGACGACGGGTGAATGATATGATGGGACAGTTTGTTGCTAATAAAGTTGTGAAGCTCATGATTGCTAACGACATTAAAATCAAAGGTGCCGCTGTTTTAATCCTGGGTATCACGTTCAAAGAAGACTGTCCTGATATCCGTAATACACGCGTAGTAGATATCTATCACGAGTTATCACAGTTCGGTCTTCGCGTTGATGTTTTTGATCCGCACGCGGATAGTGATGAGGTTAAAAAAGAACACGGTATTGACATCGTTAAGCATGTCGAACCCCACGCCGCCTATCAGGCGATTATAGTTGCCGTGGCACATCGCGCATTCATGGATCTCGACTATTCAGGCCTTAAATCGCCCGGGGGTATTATCTTTGATACCAAAGCTTTTCTTGATCGATCAATGGTTGACGGACGTCTTTAGGTTAAGTTACACGCGTGCAGTGCTTTTGTAACGCTCGTGTTGATGCGATTCTTGTAGTTTACTCATTTTCTTTACTAAAATTGTTCCGGATTTTTATATCTTTACTCCCTCTATTTCTCTGTGAGAATTACTTAAAAATAAGAGACATAAAATAGGCCACCGGGAAGCATGCCTTTCGGTAGATGGGGGCCTGCCCTTATGGGAATTATGAAACATCTATCTTCTGTCAGCAGTACAAGTTTATAGAGGGTTGCCTTACTTTCGGTTTTTTGATCAGTAGTTTACATGGGGGTGAATAAAAAAGATAATATATACTGACGTAAATGATTGCTACTGAAACGAGCTTTGCAGAGTTTATCAAAGACTTTGAAGATACACTTCATCATCTTTTCCACGAGCACGAGGATATTAATAAGCTGAGTCTTGAACGAGGCATGCCGCCATCGCTCCTCGCAAAAATAATGGACAAAAAGCCTTTGTCTGTGGCTGTTCCTGAACAGTTCGGCGGCCGCGGCACTAAGGTTAAAGAATGCTTTGGTATTCTTTCCGCTGCCTCTTATGAATCGCTGTCTCTTTCTCTCATCTTCGGAATCAACATCGCCTTGTTTATAGAACCTGTCGTAAAATACGCCAGTGAATCTGTGAAAGCTGATGTGTTCAAAAATTTCCTCTCCGGTCAGAAAATGGGAGGACTCATGATCACAGAGCCCGCTTATGGTAGCGATGCCCTGAATATGAAAACCTCCTACAAGAGTGTAGATAACGGTTATGCTATCTCCGGCACCAAGCATTGGCAGGGTCTTACCGGTATGGCTGACTATTGGTTGATCGCTTGCAGAAAAGAACTTGAAAGTGGTGAACTAGGTCGTGATATCGATTTCTTTATCGCTGATTCCAAAATCGAAAAGCAGAAGGTTGTTGTGAAAGAATATTACGACAATCTTGGTCTCTATATGATCCCTTACGGGCTCAACAAACTCGATCTCTTCGTTCCTGAGGATCATAAGCTCGAACCTGAGTCTACAGGTATAAAAATGATGCTGGATATCTTGCATCGTAGTCGTATGCAGTTCCCAGGTATGGCTCGGGGCTTCATAAAAAGAATGCTCGACGAAGCTATCAAGCATTGCTCGAATAGGGTAGTAGGGGCCGGATCTCTGCTCGAAATGGATCAGATCCAATACCAACTTGCGCGTATTCAATCAGCATTTACGGTATCTTCGGCTATGTGTGTTCGTAGCTGCGACATCAGTGGTATCGAACATCAGCTCGCTGCTTCGGGCATTGAAGCCAACAGCATGAAGGCGGTAGTTACCGACCTGATGCAGGAAGCGTCTCACTTGCTGGTACAGGTTTCGGGCGCTAACGGCTACCGTACCAGTCATATAGGAGGCAGAGGTATTAAAGACAGCCGTCCATTCCAAATCTTTGAAGGATCTAACGAGATGTTATACTCGCAGATCGCGGAGGCTGTTACAAGACACATGAAGAAGCTGAAGCAAGGAAATCTGTTCACTTACCTCAGTGAGCTTAATCTTACTAAAGCTGCCTCTCTTTATTTCAAGGATAAGCTGAACTTTCAAATTGATGAGGCTTTAGTGCAACGTAAACTCGTAGATCTGGGTCGCGTCATTGCGCGTCTGGTATCTCTTGAATATGTACTCGATCTGGAACCACGTGGTTTCAGAAAGGATCTTATAGAAAATTGTGTTGATGTTATGAAAGTTGATATCAACGCGTTGGTTGGATCTTTCCGCTTCCCTAATAAGGTGAATGTTGTACGCGATTACCAGGAAGGTAGTAACTGGATGGATTTCGCGCTCTAAGGACGATATACACATATATAAAACAGAAAAGGGAGCCCTTGTGGTTCCCTTTTTCTGTTTTATACTTGTATTGTTCTGCTCTGCGGTGTTACCCGATCTGGGTCTTGGGCTGGCTATGATAAGCTCGAAGACCTTCAATGGGGCCTTTTACAACAACGCCTGTTTTCATACCGAATTCTGCTGCTACCTCATCCAATAAGCTACGGAAATAAAATCCAATAGACCCTACACAGTTGAAGGTTAATATTTTATAGTTGGGGTAAAGGCTTACAAGATCATTGAAAAAATCGCGGAATGATGACTTTACGAGATTAATACAATAAGGATGACTGATGTGATCGCCGAGAAACTTGGTGAATCCCGCGCAATAGCGGTTCGCAAGCGGGCGTGTATATACGGCATCCATAATTTCATCGTTGTTGGTCTTGTATTCGGTATCGAAAGCCTCCCGCAGATCTGCCGGTAAGGTATTGCGGAGAACGTCTTTCAGCAGCTTTTTACCCATATAGCAACCGCTCCCTTCGTCGCCCAGAATATAGGATGCTGATTCGATATAGAATTCAACATTCTTACCATCATAGAGGCATGAGTTCGTTCCGGTACCCAGAATTGCGGCGAAGCCCGCCTCGTCGCCTAGCAGCGCGCGACATACGGCAAGCATATCGTGTTCAATGACGATGTGCGCGCTTTTAAATATCTGTGCAAAGGCAGTGCGCAGAATTTCCGCTTTTTCTTCATTATGCACACCTGCGCCATAGAAATATACTTCCTTTACCGCCAGGGGATCGAAGGAAGGGGGAAGGCTCTTGGATAGAGAAGGTACGATATAGCTTTCCTCAACGTAGAAAGGATTGTATCCTTCGCTATAGAAGTCGTCGTATTGCTTTTCAGCGTCTATTATACTCCAGTGCGCCTTGGTCGAGCCACCGTCAGCAATTAATATCATAGTGTTTATTGTTTAGATCGTTTTAAAAATAGGGAAAATTAATTTTCCATGGCATGCTAAATCGATCTAAAAATAACATTATTATCAATGTTTGTCCTCTGAATTGCGCTATGAGTATTTCTGCTTTTCTCTTTTGTTAATAATTCTCATCTTTAGGGCCGAAGCCGTACCATTATTACGAATTTCAATATGTCGCCGCCCTCGGCATGTTTATTACAAAAACATAATTTTAAACACATGAACGTATTTATTAGGAGCGCGTTGATCTTGTCGTCTGTTGTAGTAGTCGGGCAATCAGCATATGCGCAGCCAAAGGCGTCTTTCGAAGTTTTTAATCCTTCATCAGGGCTCGCTCGCACCGACGAGCTGATAGTCATTAAAAGAACCGATGTCGAAAAGAAAATCGGTGCCGACGCGGCCGGTTCTATTTTTTCTATCAAAGATGCTAAGGGGAATGCTCAGACTCTGCAATTTGATGATCTTAATGCCGATGGGAAATGGGATGAAGTTGTTTTTCTCTATTCCTTTGCACCCGCGCAAAAGGAACTCTTTACCATTAGTCAGGCTACAGATGCTGTAGCGCTGGTAAAGCAGCGCGCGCATGTAAGGCAACAGCGTAAAAATACAAATGATACTTTTGGCCCCGCGCTGACCAGGGACTCGATATCCGCAGGACAACCCAATACCGACTTTTCCAAGGTTAAGCTTCCGCCTTTTCTTACCGAGGGACCGGCTTGGGAGAATGATAAAGTAGGTTTTCGCATTTATTTTGACCAACGCAATACCAAGGATATCTGGGGTAAAACTACCGCTGACATGGTATTGAACACGGTTGGAGCCGACCCCTCCAAAATATATCATCACCTCGATAGCTGGGGAATGGATATTCTGGCAGTGGGTAAGTCCCTGGGTGCGGGTTCGCTGGCCTTGTGGATGCCGCAAGGTGGAACCCGCGATACGCTCATTCGTCTGGGCAATAAAAATATGGGCCCAGTGAAATATACCAAAATTGCCGATGGCCCCGTGCGCGCTATTTTTAAAATGAACTATCCTCAGTGGCAGGCGCTCCCCGATGCTGCTCCATTGGGCCTTGAAGAGACGATCAGTATTTGGGGGGGACAGTTCTTTTACCAAAGCGATGTTGTCGTAACAAACGCCCCCCGCGGAGCATTCCTTGTCAGCGGCATCGTTAATCTGTTCAGTAAGAAAGTTGATAAAGTAAACTTCATGGGCTGTCAGGGGATTGCCACTTATGATAAGCAGTCTGAAAATAAGGATATGCTGGGGCTTGCTATTCTCTCGCCGCGCGACTCATACCGTGGCATAGGCACTACTCCTAATGAACGTAGCGAGGTGACGAATACGTATTACGTAAAGATGAATATTGCCGGAGGCCATCGCGCGCAATATCGCTTCTTTGCAGGCTGGGAAAAAACAGCTCCCGCTTTCGCGACCGCAGAAGGTTTCAATACATATATGAACGAGCAGGCCAAAGCATACGCGCAAGTCCTGCGTCTGCGCTGGCGTTAGGCCTTACTTAGCGAGAATATTTATTTTGATAGCAAAGCACGCCTGGCGTGCTTTGCGCGTTATATACGGTGTTCGCAAGGCCACCGATCTGCACTTAAAGTCGCTTTATTTTAGTTACTTTGTTCGATGAGATATTTTCGGTTACTTTTATTACCCCTCTCTTTTATCTATTGGGTTATCGTAACATTGCGTAATCTCATGTACGACCGCGGATGGTTCCGCTCATACAGCTTTGATGTCCCCGTGATCTGCGTTGGTAATTTAGCTGTCGGCGGCGCTGGCAAAAGCCCTCAAACAGAATATCTTATTCGCCTTCTTAAAGATAAGTATCGGGTAGCTGTTTTAAGCAGAGGCTACGGTCGTCAGACCAGCGGCTTTCGTTATGTCCAGACTGACGACACTCCTGCTACAGTTGGGGATGAGCCACTACAATTCTTCCATAAATTTGGTGCTGAAGTCACCGTAGCTGTATGCGAACGCCGAGTTATCGGCATACAGCGCCTGACGGAAGATCATGATCTGATTATTCTCGACGATGCGTACCAACATCGCCCGGTAAGAGCCGGATTAAACATCCTGCTTTTCGATTATACCGGTATTGATCGTTTGCCCTTTGTGTTGCCGGCTGGCGACTATCGCGAAACCCTGGCCGGACGTAAGAGGGCGCAGGCCATTGTTATCTCCAAGACACCGCCCTCCATGCTACTCTCCGAGCGCCAACGCTTGCTGCGAAAAGTAAAACCTTTGCCGGGACAAGCATGCTGCTGTTCCTTCTTACGATATGGACTATTGCAGCCGCTAAATGAAGGAGAGCCGATGAATCTGGAATCACTAAAAGAGTTTGACTCCGTTTTCCTGATCACGGGTATAGCCAACCCTGTGCCCCTGCTCGAAACACTTTCGGCATCATCGACGGATGTCCGACACTTTGACTACCCCGATCATCATCCTTTTACAAAAAAAAATATTAGTAAACTTGCATCAGAATATGCGGCAGTTCCGGCAGCTCGCAAAATCATCATCACCACGGAAAAAGATGCGCAGCGCCTGAAAGAGCCTGTTTTTACAGAACTTTTATCCACGCTTCCGGTTTACTATCTGCCTGTAGAAACGGAAATGCATGCTGGTGATAAAGAAATTTTTGATAATTTGATATTGAATTATGTTTCAGAACATTTATAGTACCACTGAATATATTAAAAGCAGAATTGGCGATTTTCAACCCGAAATCGGCATCATCCTCGGTACAGGCCTTGGTGGTCTGGTAGACGATATTGAGGTAGAGCATAAATTGATGTATGCTAATATTCCTGATTTTCCTGTCTCTACCGTGGAATATCACTCTGGCCGACTGATCTTCGGTACGCTTCAGGGAAAACGTGTCGTAGCTATGCAGGGACGCTTGCATTACTATGAAGGGTATGATATGAAGCAGATCACCTTCCCGGTAAGGGTCATGAAATCCCTGGGCATCCAGCGTCTTTTCGTCTCGAATGCCAGCGGGTCACTTAACCCCGAGATTAAAAGTGGTCACCTCATGATTATTGATGATCATATTAACTTATTGCCCGACAATCCCCTGCGTGGGAGAAATCTGGACGATTTTGGTCCGCGCTTTCCCGATATGAGTTGCCCTTACGATCCCGAACTTTCCGCGCGCGCGCTTGAAATCGCTCGTAAGTTCGATATCGCCTGTCATAAAGGGGTGTATGTGGCGGTGCCGGGTCCTAATCTGGAAACGCGTGCTGAATACAAGTACCTGCGCACTATTGGTGGTGACGCGGTAGGCATGAGTACCGTGCCGGAGGTTATCGTAGCCAACCATATGAGTCTTCCTGTTTTTGCGATCTCCGTAATTACCGACGAAGGCTTCCATTATCGCCAGGACGCTATTTCTATAGAAGAAATTGTACGTGTCGCGGAAGAGTCTGAACCGAAGATGACCCGCATATTGAAAGAACTGTTGGCCTCGCTTTAATTATCAATGAAACATCTCTTTATCCTGCTCGTTGTTTTCTTTTGCGTGTCGTTCCTGCCTGCACAGGCGCAGGTTGACCGTCAGCCTGCCGAGCAGGGATCCGACCTTGATTCACTGCGTAAGCTGGAGGAGTCAAGTCGCGACACCATTATCTTCAACGCTAAGTATATACGGTATACAAATAAGACGATCTTCAAGGAGAATACTCAGACCATTCCTATTGATACCACACTGCGAAGGTTTCAGAATTACAATATTCAAAATGTTCCCGAACGTCCTACCATTGGACTGGGAAATCTTGGCCTGGCCTATCGTGAGCTTCTTTTCAATCCAACAAAGGAAATAGGATTCGATCTTGGGTTTCATTCCTATGATATGTATAAGCTCACCGAAGATTCATTGCGATATTACCGCGCACGTACGCCTTTTACCTCGTTATATTATGTAAATGGCAGTCGTACGGAGCAGGTGCTTAAGATCACCCATTCTCAGAATATCAAGCCCAATTGGAATATCGGTGCGGTATATAATCGTATTGGAGCACGCGGTATTTACAGGAACCAGAATGCAGACCACCTTAATGCTTCGCTTTTTACGTGGTATGAGTCGCCCAATAAGCGATACAACCTTTTTTTGAACGGTATTTTTAATACGATGAAAACCGAAGAGAACGGAAGTGTTCTTAGTGATAGCCTCTTTACCGGGAGCTCTACGCTCGGTGCTACAGAGCAAACGGTGAAGCTTAGCAACTCCTCTGATCCGGCAAGGCAGATTAATAAGGATAAAACATTTTATCTCGGACAGTACTATTATCTGGGTCGCATCGATACGCTGGTGCGCGACTCTGCCTCGCGCGTAATGCCAACACAGCGCCTTTTTCATTCCATTTCTTACAGGAATGATCTTTCATATTTCTATAAAAATGAGGATGATCTTTATAATGCCTTGCCCGACATTCCCAATGACCCTATCAAGGTTGTTGATAGCACGGAGCTGAAAAACGTAAGGAATGAGTTCTATTATAGTTTTTATCTGCGCGGGAGATCGGTAAAGTTCATTAAGAATGAGGTAAAGCTTAACGTGGGATTGCAACACGATTTTTATAGCTATTGGCAGCGGGGACGCGAACTGAGCTTCCAAAATACCGCCCTGAAAGGTGATCTTCGCTATCGCTTTAGCGACAGAGTTTCTATCGTGGGCGCTATAAATCAGGTAGTGCAGGGCCGTAATGCCGGCGATTTTCTGTATGAAGCAAATGCACAGTTCATGCTTAGCAAATCCGCGGGACGAATCGTTCTCGGTGCCTATACCCAAAACAGGTCGCCTGAGCTGGTGTACGAATCGTTGAATTATACCTATAATAACTGGAATACGTCCTGGGAGAATACGAAGATCAACAATCTCTCCTTTGCCTATCAGAATCCGAAGCTGCGCTTTAACGTTAAGGCGGAGTATTTCCTCATGAACAACTATAATTATCTTGAGGAGTCCAGTTTTCCTAATCAGATTGCACCGCGACAATTCGGGGGCGATATCAGCATGCTGAAGATTACTGCTTATAAGGAGTTTAAGTTCGGCGATTTTAATTTGGAATCCTTCCTGGTATATCAGAAGACTAATCAACAGGATATCTTACGGACTCCGGAGTTCTATACCTACAATAGTTTCTATTGGGGACGAAAAGTTTTTAATAGCGCGCTTACTGCCAACTTAGGCGTGGATGCACGCATGAATACTACTTATGCCGCGCCGTCTTATGCTATTAATATAAGCAAGTTTTACAATGGTCCCGCGGTAAAGTTTTCCTCTTATCCGATCATTGATTTATGGGCGCGCTTTTCACTACGTCGTGCCAATGTATTTGTACGTTATGACTATGCCAATAAAGGACTCTTCTCCAAAGGATACTATACCGTTAACAGGTATCCAATGCCTTCCTCGCTATTTAAGTTTGGCGTGCTATGGAACTTCTACGACTAATAAATAAAAGCATATAAAAACGCAAAAGGCTGTCCGTTCACTTGACCGACAGCCTTTTGTGCTTTTAGACCCAAGAGCTTCGATCTATCCGCCGGATCTTTGTATCATCAAAACGAATTGTTTCGCGCAGATGTTCCTCCCGCAATCATCTTCTGCTCTGTGCTTTATTGACACCTTGCTCTTCCCTTGTTACTACCTGATTATACCCAGTGAACAGGCAGGTTCTAGGCAGCGTATTCATGTTGCTTAAGCATA
>DKIV01000013.1 GCA_002454425.1 Sphingobacteriaceae bacterium UBA6709 | reverse complement strand
GTACCTGGCCGAGGAGATGGCTCTGAGTGGCATGCCGAAGAAAAAGGCACCACCAGGAGATGATGGTTACAAGGAGGAGCTCCCCACAGGCAGAAAGCAACTGAATAATCAGGGAAAAGCTTAGCTGAGCGTTGGAAGCGAGAGAAGACAGAAAAACATGTATGGAGTTATTTCGGGTTCAAATCAGTACTGCTTATTTTGAAAGGTAAGCTGGAATCTGCTATGTCGTTTCAGTTCGGCTGTTTCTGAGAAGAGCCACACCTTCAATACGCCCCCTGGAGTTTAGGACGGTCGTCTTTATGGCATTTAGATACCTGAGCAGGAGGATTAGAACCTTCCTGAAAAGCAAAAGAACCGCGAATACGTGGTACTGCGGTTCTTTGAAATAATGTAATATCTGCTAGAAGAATGCTGTTTTTATCTGATCTACATAGTCCAGTTTCTCCCAGGTAAAGAGTTCTACCTCTACTTCTTTTTTCTCGCCGTTAGCACTTTCAAATTGCTTAACAACGGTTTCGGGAGTTCTACCCATATGGCCGTATGCGGCGGTTTCGGAATAAATCGGGTTACGTAACTTCAGACGAGATTCGATTCCGTACGGTGTAAGGTCGAATATCTGGCTGATCTTGTTTGCAATCTCTCCATCGGAAAGGGCAACTTTTGCTGTTCCGTAAGTATTTACGTAAATACCCATAGGATCTTTAACGCCGATAGCATAAGATACCTGAACGAGAATCTCATCACAAACACCAGCGGCAACAAGATTTTTCGCTATATGGCGTGTGGCGTATGCTGCGGAGCGGTCTACCTTGGAAGGGTCTTTTCCTGAGAATGCGCCGCCACCGTGAGCACCTTTGCCCCCATAAGTATCAACGATGATCTTACGACCGGTAAGGCCTGTATCGCCATGGGGCCCCCCTATAACGAATTTTCCCGTAGGATTTACGTGGTACTTTATATCGGCATTAAAAAGTTCCTGTTGGTCAGCGCGGAGGTGTGCTTTTACACGGGGAACAAGAATGTTGATGATATCTTCCCTGATCTTCTGTTGCATTTCAGCTTCCGAGCCAAAGTCGTCATGTTGCGTTGATACTACAATGGTATCGATACGTACAGGCTGATGATCATCATTGTATTCGATGGTCACCTGAGATTTTGCATCAGGACGCAGGTATTTGATCTGTTGATCTTCGCGACGAAGCGCTGCCAGTTCGATCAGGATTTTGTGAGCCAGATCCAAAGGCAGCGGCATGTAGTTGGAGGTTTCATTGTTTGCGTACCCGAACATCATGCCCTGGTCGCCGGCACCTTGCTCCTGTTTTTCTTTTCTGTCGACGCCCTGATTAATGTCAGCTGATTGTTCGTGGATTGCAGAAAGAATACCACAAGAGTTAGCTTCGAACATATACTCCGATTTGGTGTATCCGATTTTACGGATAACATCGCGAGTGATTTTCTGAACGTCCAGATAGGTGTTTGACTTCACTTCGCCGGCAAGAATAACCTGTCCGGTAGTTACTAATGTTTCGCATGCCACCTTTGAATCTGGATCCCAGGCGAGGAAGTTGTCGATCAGTGCATCTGAAATCTGGTCGGCTACCTTGTCCGGATGTCCTTCAGACACTGATTCTGACGTAAAAAGATATGACATAATCTTATAATATTAATAAACTCTTATCACGGAACTCTTTTGCATAGAGCATCGGGATAAATGAAATAATGTTAACAGGAGACTGATTTAAAATGCAGATGGGTAAAATAACGGAATTAGCATTTTTTTACGTGGTTGCAATCTCGTTCCTCATGGAACGTAGCAAATCAGTCCACTTTTCAACGCGAAAGTACGACAAATTTCTTAATGAATATTAAATACTTAATTAATTGACGGAACAAGGAACTTGGCGAAGTTAGTGCTCAGGGGCAGGAGTAGTAACGGCTTTCAACAAATCAAAGACTGGCAATAATTGATGGTGTATCGATCGGTAGAATAAGTATAGGAGAGTAGCTCCGGAGTGATGCTTGTGTCGTGACCCTTGCTTAAATGTTGCAGCGCCCAGAGTTTCCTTTAAGGCTTTTTAGATCCACAATTCAGATATCAGCGCCTGTGGGTGAAAGTTCTAATAGCGCGACTTTTTAGCTCCATTCCAGGCGTGTAGGGTTTTTGTTAACATAAATTTAATAAAGTGACAATGTGGGTAAAATGGGCTGTTTTTTAATAGTTTGCCGTGTTTTTTATCTTACTTTTTGATTTAAGGAGTTAAAAAAATAAGCTGTTTGCCGGTTAACATTTGAATACCCGATAATTATCCACTACTTTTAGTCCCCTATAGTGCTCGGCTTTTTGAAGAAGAAGATATTATTTGTTATCAACCCGATATCGGGAGGAAAGGACAAGACAAGCTTTCCGGACTTAGTAAAACGGTGGCTTGACGCGGAGTTGTTTAATGCTGAATTTGTTTTTTCCGAATACGTGGGACATGCAATGGAACTGGCAAGACAAGGTTTGTCAGATGGCTTCGAGGTGATTGTGGCCGTAGGTGGCGATGGTACTATCAATGAGGTCGCCTCCGCCCTGGTACATCAGGAAGTGATGATGGGCATTATTCCGTGTGGTTCGGGGAATGGTTTGGCATTATCACTAGGCTTATCACTCAACAATGAAGAGGCTGTAAAAGCACTCAATCAGTTGCGGGCGCGAAGGATCGATTCCGCGATAGTCGATGGGGTTCGTTTTTTCAATATGGCGGGTATCGGATTTGATGCGAATATCAGTCACGCCTTTGCCGGCATGAGAAAGCGGGGTTTATTGGGATATGTCAGGACGACGCTGAAAGAGGTGCTTTCGTACAAACCTTTTCTCTACGACATCGAAGTGGATGATATGAAGTTGGAACGGCGGGCGTTTATGATCAGCATTGCCAACTCAGCACAATATGGAAATAACGCTTACATCTCGCCGACGGCGGATCTTAGTGATGGATTGGTTGACGTATGTATTTTAAGGCCTTTTCGATTATGGGCATTTCCGATGTTGGTTTGGACGATGTTTACAAAAAGAGCCGACAGATCTTCGTATCTTCAGATAATAAAAGGTAAGAATATACGTATCTTATCATACGACAACAGAAAGATCCATCTCGACGGGGAGCCTAAGTTGCTGAGGTCGGATGTCTTTGACGTGAAAGTAGATCCGCAATCGCTTGTAGTATTATATTAGCTAAAGATATTTTAAAAGGTATAGATGTCGAAGAAAAACAAACAGATTGAAGGCGTTGTTTATTCAACAAATCCCGATTATGATTATATTTATGATTCGGATGAAGAACAAGAGACGCCGGCACCTTCGGCTCAGGACCTTAGGGTGCAACTGGATAGAAAGCAACGGGGCGGCAAACAGGTAACGCTGATAACGGGTTTCGTGGGTAAAGAAGAGGATTTGGAAATTTTAGGAAAGAAACTTAAACAGAAATGTGGAACCGGTGGTTCCGCGAAGCACGGAGAGATTGTGATACAGGGGGACTTTCGTGACAAGGTTATGGATTTCCTGAAAGCTGAAGGATATAAAGCCAAGAAAGCAGGCGGCTAAAAGGTATTAACAAGATTAAACCATAAAAGTTCATAAATTGTTTTTCTTTTTTGTCTGCGATTTGCATTTGAAAAAAAAAATAGTTTTTATTGCAGAATAAATCTGGCGTAATTCTGACAGTTAATTAGAAAAGATCACAGAAACTGAAAAAAGTCCGGACAAAGAAGGATAAAGCATCGAGTGGATTTGCAAGTCAACATTTCTTGAGAATCAGAAGATGTAACAAAACAGCAAGTAAGTAGCAATTAAATATTAAATCAAAAACTAAAAATTAATTAAAATTTAAACAAAATGGCAACCGCACCAAAACCAACACCTGCAAAAAAAGAAAGCACTGGTTCTAACGTTTTTGCAAGTCTTACAATTATTATCTGTCTTATCGTCGGCGTATTACTTTGGAAATACGTAATGGGAAGCCCTGTAAACTTTGAAGGTGGCGATCCTGAAAACGGTCACCCACTTCCAGGAAACTATTTCGGAATGGTTTACAAAGGTGGTATCATCGTACCAATGCTGATGGGAATGTTCCTGATGGTAATTGTGTTTTCTATTGAGCGCTTTTTCGTAATTTCTAAGGCTGCCGGTAGTGGAAACGTAGAAACATTTGTGAAGAAAGTACAGTCATTATTGACTACAGGAAACATCGAAGCTGCAATGGCAGAATGCGATAAGCAAAAAGGATCTGTAGCAAACGTAATCAAATCTGGTTTGAAGAAATACAGAGAAGTAGAAGCTGACGGAACGTTAGATAACGATCAGGCATCTTTAGCTATCCAGAAGGACATTGAAGAAGCAACAGCTCTTGAAATGCCAATGTTAGAGCAGAACCTGACAATTATCGCAACTCTTGTATCTACAGGTACATTAGTAGGTCTGTTAGGAACAGTAACAGGTATGATCAAGTCGTTCTCGGCGTTAGCAACAGCTGGTGCTCCTGACCAGGCACAGTTAGCAAACGGTATCTCTGAAGCACTTATCAATACAGCTACAGGTATCGCGACTTCAACTGTAGCGATCATCATGTACAACATCTTTACATCAAAGATCGATAAGTTAACTTATTCAATTGACGAAGCTGGATTCTCAATTGTACAGACTTACGCAAGTACACATAAATAATTAATAGAGAGAGGGTTTAATGCCCGGATGACATACTATGCCGGGTCCTTTTTCGTTGAAATATTAAATGATTAACAGATCATTATAAAATTAAAAGATGCCTAAAGTTAAAGTACCTAGAAAGAGTACCGCTATTGACATGACGGCGATGTGTGACGTTGCTTCTCTGTTGTTAACATTCTTTATCTTAACAGCTACAGCGCGCCAGCCAGAGCCTCTGACAGTAGATACTCCTACCTCAACAGTAAAAATTAAAGTTCCGGAAACGAACATAGGAACGCTGACGGTAGGAGAAGGAAAAGTATTCTTTGGTGTTAAAGGCCAGGAGATCCGTATGAATATGCTCGATAAAATGGGCGAAAGATACGGTATCAAATTTACTGAAGATGAGAAAAAGCGTTTTTCTCTGATGGAATCTTTCGGTATTGACATCAGACAGTTAAAGCAGGTAATTGCTTTATCTGGTGCTGACAGAAATAAACCGGGATTGCAAACTGGTATCCCTGCGGATTCAGTGGGTCAGAGACCTTCTCAGCTTCACGATTGGATTTACACAGCTCGTTTAGCGACCAAAGAGGTTGCCAATGAACAGATGCGTGTATCTATCAAAGGCGACGCCAAAGAATCATACCCTGTAGTTAAAAAGATTATTGATGTTTTACAAAAGCAGAAAGTTAATAAGTTTAGCTTAATCACTTCCCTGGAAGGCGCTGACTAATTAATTTGTTAAAAGTAATAAAATGGCAGAATTAGATACCGGTGGGGGTGGTGGTAAACACAAAGGCGGGAAAGTAAGAAGTAAAAAGCAGTCGACCAGAGTGGATATGACCCCGATGGTGGATTTGATGTTCCTTCTTATCACCTTCTTCATGTTAACTACTACGCTCGCAAAACCCCAGGCAATGGACCTGGCGATGCCTGATAAGGACGAGAAGAACGAGCAGCAGTTGGACGTAGCGGATACGCGTACCATGACCATATTGTTGGGTAGCAACAATAAGATTGAATGGTACATTGGTTTAGTTGATGATCCAAAGACGCCTCCTACTGTTATTGGTTACGGAAAGAATGGAATCCGTAAAGCTCTTTTAGATAATGCACGTGATATTAAGGCTAAAACAGGCAAGGATATGATCGTGTTAATTAAGCCTAGTGATAAATCGGTTTACAGAAATCTGGTAGATATATTGGATGAGATGAAAATTGTAGACGTTAAGTCGTATGCTATTGTTGACATCACTGAACCCGAGGTTGGACTACTTAAAAGAGACAGCGCGTATTAGGATCAAAAAGATATTAGAAAATGGCAAAGTTAGATATTTATAATCTTCAGTGGATCGAGGTAGTCTTCACTGGCAGAAACAAAGCCTACGGAGCGTATCAGCTTCGTAAGGACAATGCCAAGACGACTAACAAAGCCCTGATTATTGGCTGTATCCTTTTTATCCTGGCAATCAGCTCACCGCTGATCGCTAAGTTTATCAAAGGGATGGCTCCGGAAGAGGAGCAGGCCAGAACAATAGAAACCGAGGTCGTGTTAACACCTCCGCCACCAGTTGACGAACAGGCTCCTCCTCCGCCGCCACCGGCAGAGCCGCCGAGACCGAAAGTTGACCAGGTGAGGTTCCCTCCTCCGGTAGTTGTACCGGCAGAGAAGGTTAGAGATGAGGAACCACCGACTGTTGAAGAGTTAAAGGTTGCAGATCCAGGTCAGAAGACCATCGCAGGAGATCCGAATGCGGACATCCGCATCGATGAACCTGTAGGGGAAGCGCCACCAACAAAGCAAGCAGTGGTTGAGGATAACTCGGTTCACGACTTCGCAAGCATCGAGACCATGCCTGATTTTCCAGGTGGTATGAAGAAGTTCTACGAATACGTAGGTAAAAACTTTGTGTACCCGGCAGCAGCGAGAGAGCAAGGTGTATCAGGTCGTTTATTCATGACATTCGTTGTGGAGAAAGACGGAAGCCTTACTGATATCAAGGTTGCGAGAGATCTAGGAATGGGCACAGGCGAAGAGGCCATCAGAATGCTTAAGAAGTCTCCGAAATGGAAACCTGGTATTCAAAATGGTCGCGCGGTTCGTGTACAGTATACACTCCCAATTGTGTTGAACCTCGAAGGACAATAAAATCGTGATTGATAGAAATAATCAGCAAAAATCGCCCGCAAGGCGATTTTTGTTCATTTTTGGCCTATTCATGTTCCTTTTCTACCTGACATTGGGACTGGCCATTATGTTTTGGGATGGCATTCCATTACAGTTAGAAAGACAATATAAAGTCGTTTTTGGCGTTTTCCTTATCGCATATTCTTTCCTGCGTTTGGTAAGGCTGCTACAAACCCGTAATGATTAACATGAATAAGATCTACCTTTTCTGCTTGTTGGGCGTGCTGATGTTGGCTTCCGCCTGTTCGCAAAATGAGAGACAAACGGAAACTTCCGGATCAACCGAGGTGTTGGTCGACGAAAGTTTTGCTCCCATTGTTGAAGATCAGTGGTATGTTTTTGAAAGCCAGTATCCACGGGCCAAGATCAAGCTTATGTACGAGCCGGAGAATATGGTTGTTAATCATCTGATGCAGGATACTGCCCGCGTTGCGGTGTTATCAAGACAGCTGAGTAAAGAGGAAGCCTCGGTTTTTGATGCCAAAAAGATAAAAATCCGGTCTACTCCCTTCGCAATAGATGGCGTTGCGTTAATTGGAAGTAAAAATTCGGCGGATTCTACGATTACTGTACAGGAGATAATTGACATTATGCAGGGAAAGGTGTCAAAAAGAAGTCTGGTGTTTGATAATGCGAACTCAAGTACCGTTAGATATTTAAAAGATTTAGCAAAAATTACTAAATTGCCATCTAAAGGAGTGTATGCACTAAAAACAAATGCAGAGGTAATTCAGTTTGTACACAATAATTCGGGCACTATAGGTGTTATTGGTATTAATTGGTATAAACAGCCTCCGGCAGACCTGGCAACATTGATTGAAGGTATTCAGGTATTGGGTGTTAAAAACCTTCCGGGTAAGGAGGGAGCAGATAAATTCTATAAACCGAGTCAGGATAACCTGGCAATGGAACTATATCCTTTGAGAAGGACGCTCTATGTTCTCAATTGCGAAGGTGGCAATGGTCTGGGTTGGGGATTTTCGGCATTCTTAGGCGGAGAAACGGGGCAGCGTATTGTATTAAAGTCAGGTTTGTTGCCGGTGAAGATTCCGCCACGTGAAATTTTAATTAAATAATAATCAACCGTATAACTAGTATTATGAAATTAATCAAAAGAGCAGTACAAGCAGGCCTGGTAGGGGTGTTGGGTGTGACTGCAGTTTTTGCACAAAATGTTGATGATGCAAAAAAGGCAATTGACGCGGAGAAATATCAGCAGGCTAAAACTATTCTTAATGGTTTAATTAGTTCTCATCCTTCGGATGGTATCAATTACTTCTATTTGGGAAACGTTTATTTGAGAAATGAATATGCTGATTCAGCTAAAGTATTTTTCACTAAAGGGGTGACCGCGGAGGATGATTTTCCTTTGAATTATGTAGGCCTTGGAACTGTTGATCTTCTTGAAAAGAAATCTACAGAAGCGGAAGCTAAGTTTACGAAAGCCCTTTCGTTAGCAAAGAAAAAGGATTATACACCTTATCTGTACATCGGACGTGGCTATTTAGCGATTAATGATTTTACAAAGGCTATTGAAAATCTTGAGAAGGCTAAGACCATTAATGAGAAAGACCCTCAGATTTTCATGTCACTTGGTGAAGCGTACAATGGAAATAAGCAGAATAGCGAAGCATTCGCCGCTTTCCGTACGGCTGTAGATCTGGACAAGACCATGTATAGAGCTAAGCTTGAGCAGGCTAAAACAGTGAGACATTCTAAGGCTTTCCAAGAGGCTGTAGATCAGTTGAACGCTATCGTTACTGAGAATGCTAACTACGCGCCGGCATATCGTGAACTTGCTGAAACATATTATCAGTGGGCGAAAGATCAGCCGTCAGAATATCAGGCAAAGATCAAACAGGCTTTGGAGTATTATCAGAAGTTCATGGATCTTACCGATCGCTCACTTGAGTCAAGAATGCGTTATGCCGACTTTTTGGTTTTAGCTGGTGAATATAAGCAGTTAGAAACAGAAGCGCAGGCAATGGCGCAGATGGACAAAGCAAATCCACGT
Organism: Sphingobacteriaceae bacterium UBA6709; assembly: GCA_002454425.1. GTDB lineage: Bacteria > Bacteroidota > Bacteroidia > Sphingobacteriales > Sphingobacteriaceae > Arcticibacter. Next base: position 36,581 of record DKIV01000013.1, on the reverse strand, counting down.
ATCTATCGTTATTTAGGATATTCAGCGTTTGAGAATGGTCACTTCCCTGAAAGTATCTCTGCATTGAATTCCTTTATCACAAAAGTATCTCCGGAGCGTGTTATTGCTCAGGATTACTTCTACCTGGGTCGTGCGAAGATTGCGAATAATGACAGCACAGGTCTTGCTGATTTGAGCAAAGCTGTAGATACAGACTCTGCTTATGCAGTGCCTTTAAGTGACCTGGCAAAAACTAAATTCGGTGAAAAGAATTATGCTTTGGCTTCAGAGTTGTATCAGCTTGCTGTTAAAAACTCAGCTTCAAAGACATGGGTAATTGACCATTTCTATATCGGCATGGCTAACTACTTCAATTATGCTTCAAAAACTCCGGAAGTACAGAAAGCAAGTAAAGAGCTGTTAGTAGAGGCAGATTCAGCTTTCAGCTTTGTAGCGCAGAAGTCGCCATCTACACCTGATACTTACCTGTACAGAGCGCGTGTAAATCGCCTGTTAGATGACGATCAGAACAGCCACGGATATATGGTTCCGTTCTACGAAAAGTATATCTCTGTATTGAGCGAGAAGCCGGAAGTTATGAAAGAAGCGCGTTTCCAGCGTAATCTTGCTGAAGCATATAATAACCTTGGTGCTTATTACTACACTAAGACTGATAATGCGAAGGCGAAGGATTATTTCTCTAAAACTGTAGCTTTAGATCCAGCTAATAAGTATGCTGCTGATATGCTTAAGGCACTTCAGTAAGATATAAATTGATTTTTCTTTTAAGAGGCCGTAATGAACTTACGGCCTCTTTCGTTTTCTGATAATTTCAATATCGGAGATGCTTAGCGGTGTTTCTCTTAAACCGATTATGAATAGATATTGTGACAATCAGCGGTCAACAAATTTTATATATTTGGCGCATTATACTTTTGTTTATGGAAAATACAGATATGCCTATTGACTATTTGCCAATTATCTTACAGATGTTAGTTGCACTCGGCTTTGTCGTGCTTACGATGACGGCGACACATCTTATTGGCCCTAAACGTAAAACAGCGGATAAGCTCAGTCCCTTTGAATCGGGAATTGAGGTTGTGGGGAACGCCAGGGCTCCGTTTCATATTAAGTATTTTGTAGTGGCGATTCTCTTCGTTCTTTTTGATGTTGAGGTGATCTTTATGTATCCCTGGGCGGTAAATTTCCGCGAAATGGGATTAACGGGAATGATCGAGATGTTCATTTTCATGGGCACATTATTACTTGGATTTATCTACGTTATAAAGAAGAAAACGTTGGATTGGATCAACGATTAAAATCGTTCTAAATAGTGGCTAAATGTTATGGCTTCTATTTATTTAGTAACTTTGAGGCGATTCTAACGTAGAAAATTACATTATTGGGGAGTAATGGTTTCGCGCCTGTACTGATCGACGTTATACTACTTATCTGCCGCCACTCTCCCCGTTTGTATATGAAGAAGAAGAGTTCCTGAGTTTCAGGGAATCCAATAATTGTAAATACTTCGTTATATAACAGTTTTTTAGGTTAGTGACGAATTCAATAGCGTTATCTATACGTTATTCAAGTAAAGGAGAAACAATGAGTGATATTAAGATAGCAGAGGCACCAGAAGGAATTACCGGCGCCGGATTTTTTGCTACATCATTTGATAAGGTGGTGGGATTGGCGAGGGCTAACTCGTTGTGGCCTCTTCCGTTTGCTACCTCGTGTTGTGGTATTGAGTTTATGGCAACCATGGGAGCACATTATGACCTGGCACGTTTTGGGTCAGAGCGTCCTTCTTTCTCGCCGCGTCAGGCCGATATGTTGTTGGTAATGGGAACGATTGCGAAGAAAATGGGTCCGATTTTGCGTCAGGTGTATATACAGATGGCGGAGCCGCGTTGGGTGATTGCCGTTGGAGCTTGCGCCAGTAGTGGAGGTATCTTCGATACTTATTCCGTAATGCAGGGCATCGATGAAGTAATTCCCGTGGATGTGTACGTTCCTGGATGTCCGCCGCGACCGGAAGCTATTTTAAGCGGTGTTTTGAAACTTCAGGATCTCGTGAGAAACGAGCCTATGAGAAGAAGAAATCTGCCGGAATATAAAGAATTGTTAAACAAGTACGGTATTCAGTAATATGGGCAAGATCTCAAATCAATCTATATTTCAAAAGCTTGCTGATCGTTTTGGAGAACATATTAGCATGCCCGCCGAGCCATATGGCCTGTTAACGATTGAGACGGATAAAGAGTCGATCGCTGAGCTGCTTCGTTTTTTAAAGGAAGAGAGCGAGCTTAACTTCAATTATCTTACAGACATTACTGGAATACATTATCCGGAACGTGAGCTGCCTATCGGGGTGGTTTATCACTTACATAGTTTTCGGAACAATGTCCGTATCAGAATAAAGGTGTTTCTGGAGGCTGCAAACCCCAGTATTCCCACGGCTTCGACTTTATGGGAGGGCGCCAATTGGATGGAACGGGAGACCTATGATTTCTTTGGTGTGAACTTCGAGGGACATCCTGACCTTCGCCGTATTTTAAATATGGACGATTTAACAGCGTTTCCAATGCGCAAGGAGTATCCATTGGAGGATCCAAATCGGGTCGATAAGAAGGATTTTTACTTTGGACGATAGTTTTATGAACAATCAGCCTATAAATATAAATAATAAGCCAGAGCGTAAGGATACCACGACGTTGAATCTTGGTCCGACGCACCCTGCAACACATGGAGTTTTTCAGAATGTTGTAGAAATGGATGGGGAGCGTATCGTGAGCGGAGTTTCAACGATCGGCTACATTCATAGAGCATTTGAGAAAATATCAGAACACCGCCCCTTTTATCAGATAACTACCTTAACCGACCGTCTGAATTATTGTTCATCGCCTATTAATAATATGGGATGGCACATGACGGTTGAGAAGTTACTGGGCATACAAACACCCAAGAGGGTGGATTATATGCGGGTAATCATCATGGAGTTGGCTCGCATTACTGATCATCTTATCTGTAATGGGATTTTGGGTGTGGATACTGGCGCGTACTCCGGGTTCCTTTATTTGATGGAGCAACGCGAGCATGTATATGAGATATATGAGGAGATCTGTGGCGCGCGTTTAACGACAAATATAGGACGTATCGGGGGCTTTGAGCGCGATTTCAATGATACTGCCTGGGCGAAGATCCGGAAGTTCGTCAAAGAATATCCACCGGTGCTGCGCGAATTTGAAGAGTTATTTACACGCAATAAGATCTTTATTGACAGAACAGCGGGCGTAGCTCCGGTAGACGCCGCTACGGCTTTAAACTATAGCTGGAGCGGACCCATCTTACGGGCATGCGGTGTTGATTATGACGTGCGTGTTAATGAGCCTTATTCCTCATATGAAGATTTTGATTTTGACATTCCGGTAGGAAAGACCGGCGATGTTTATGATCGGTATATGGTAAGAAATGAGGAGATGTATCAAAGCATCAGAATCATTGAGCAGGCGCTGGATAAAATTGAAAAAGAGCCGAAGGGCATATTTCATGCTGACGTTCCTGAGTTTTATCTGCCTCCAAAGGAGGAAGTATACAATAATATGGAAGCGCTGATCTATCATTTTAAGATTGTCATGGGCGAAATAGACAGCCCGAGATCTGAGGTATATCACTGTGTGGAGGGAGCAAACGGGGAGTTGGGCTTTTATCTGGTAAATGATGGCGGTCGTAGCCCTTACAGGTTACATTTCAGACGACCTAGCTTCATCAACTATCAGATGTATGCTCCGATGACAGCAGGAATGTTATTGTCGGATGCTATTATAAACATGAGTAGTTTAAATGTTATTGCAGGAGAATTAGATGCTTAAGATTTCAAACACCGAAGATATTACGTTCAGACCTGCGCTTGTAGCAAAGTTCGATGAGATTGTAGGTCGCTATCCGGAAGGAAAGCAAAAGTCAGGTCTTTTGCCTATACTTCATCTTGTTCAGGCCGAATATGGTTGGGTAAGTACTCCCGCTATGGACAAGGTGGCGGAGTATCTGGAAATTAAACCGATAGAGGTTTATGAGGTAGCTACTTTTTACACGATGTTTTTTCTGAAACCTCAAGGGAAGTATATGCTTGAGGTGTGCCGGACCGGGCCATGCGCGGTAGTTGGAGCAGAGAAGATTATGAAATATATAGAGGAGAAGCTTGATGTTAAGGAGGGTGAAGTTACTGCTGACGGATTGTTCAGCTGGCGGGGGGTAGAATGTCTTGCCGCCTGTGGAACAGGCCCCGTATTACAGATTAGTCCTGAATATACTTATTATGAGCAACTTACTGAGAAATCAGTAGATGAGCTGATAGAATCTTTACGTCGGAAGTCATCCGAAAACACTGAAGTGCTATAATATGGGTCGTAAGCTATTATTTGAACATATTAATGTGCCGGGCATCGAAACGTTCGAGGTTTATCGGCAGAAAGGTGGTTACCGGGCAGTTGAAAAAGCTTTGAAGACGATGTCTCCGGAAGACATCGTTGAGGAGGTGAAGAAATCTGGTTTGCGCGGACGTGGTGGCGCGGGTTTCCCGACTGGTATGAAATGGAGTTTTCTAGCTAAACCAGAGGGGAAGCCTCGTTATTTGGTATGCAATGGCGATGAATCGGAGCCGGGTACCTTTAAGGACCGTTACCTGATGACGCATATTCCTCACTTATTGATTGAGGGAATGATCGTGTCGAGCTTTGCTTTAGGTGCTCAAACTTCGTATATATACGTGAGGGGAGAGATGATGCCGCAGATTCGCATCCTGGAAAGAGCAATCGCGGAAGCACGGAACGCCGGTTTCCTGGGTAAGAACATCTTGGGTACCGGTTATGATCTGGAATTGTATGTGCAGCCAGGAGGAGGTGCTTACATCTGCGGAGAGGAAACTGCTTTAATAGAGTCTTTGGAAGGAAAGCGTGGTAATCCACGTATCAAGCCACCGTTTCCAGCGATCTCAGGCTTGTATAATTGTCCGACGGTAGTTAATAATGTTGAGTCCATCGCGGCTACTGTTCCGATTATTAATGATGGCGGTGAGGAATACGCCCGTATAGGTGTAGGAAGAAGTACAGGAACGAAGCTGATTTCGGCATCGGGGAATTTGAAACGTCCCGGAGTATATGAAATTGAGCTTGGTGTATCGGTAGAAGAATTTATATACTCTGATGAATACTGTCAGGGTATTGCTAATAACAAGAAGATGAAGGCGGTGGTTGCCGGTGGATCTTCGGTGCCTATTTTGCCAGCTAACCTGATCTTGAAGACCGTAAACGGTGATAATCGTTTGATGACTTATGAGTCGCTTGCCGATGGCGGTTTCGCCTCGGGAACGATGCTGGGATCGGGAGGCTTTGTGGTGATGGATGAGGATCAGTGTATTGTTCGTAATACCTGGAACTTTGCTCGTTTTTATCACCATGAAAGCTGTGGGCAGTGTTCGCCATGCCGGGAAGGAACGGGATGGATGGAGAAGGTGCTGCACCGTTTAGAATACGGTCATGGCAAGCTGAGCGATTTGGATTTGCTGGTAGATGTGTCTAAGCAGATTGAAGGAAATACGATTTGTCCTCTGGGAGATGCTGCCGCCTGGCCTGTCGCCAGTGCTGTCAGACATTTTAGAGAGGAGTTTGAGTGGCATGTTTCTCATGCTCACGAAGCAGTGAGCAGGAATTTTGGTCTGGGGCATTACGCAGATCCCCTGCCTAAGTTAGAAACGTCGAGTGCTAATTAACATACAAGGAAGAGTTAGATGTCCGAGAAAGTTAAAGTAACCATTGATGGCATTGGTATTGAGGTTGATGCCGGTACCACGATATTAAATGCTGCACGCATGATAGGCGGGGAGATTGTTCCTCCCGCGATGTGCTATTATTCAAAGCTACAAGGCAGTGGAGGTAAATGCCGTACATGTCTGGTTAAGGTAAGTAAGGGTTCGGAAAAGGATCCGCGACCTATGCCGAAATTGGTAGCATCTTGCCGTACTGCTGTAATGGACGGTATGGAGGTTCTGAATATAACCTCCCCGGAGGTTATCGAAGCCCGTAAGGGGGTAGTGGAAATGCTACTCATCAATCATCCCCTGGATTGCCCGATTTGTGATCAGGCAGGGGAGTGTCATTTGCAGGATCTGGCGTTTGAGCATGGCGCCGAAGCGACACGTTATGAGTTTGAACGCCGAACTTTCGATCGCATTGACATCGGTGATAAGATACAGCTACATATGACTCGTTGTATTCTTTGTTATCGTTGTGTTTATACTGCTGATCAGATTTCGGAAGGACGCGTACATGGCGTGCTGGGACGTGGCGACGCAGCTGAGATCTCTACTTATATACAAAAAGCTGTCGATAACGACTTCTCCGGGAATGTTATTGATGTATGTCCGGTAGGGGCATTGACCGATAAGACTTTCCGATTCAAAAATCGAGTATGGTTTACCAAGCCTGTTGATGCTCATAGAGATTGCCCGCATTGCTCTGGTAAAGTTAACTTGTGGTATAAGGGAGAAGAGGTGATTCGAGTGACAGCCAGAAAGGATGAGTTTGGCGAGGTTGAGGAATTTATATGTAACGAATGTCGCTTTGACAAGAAAAGTACCAGTGACTGGGTTATTGAAGGACCTCGTAAGATATCGTCACATTCGGTTATTTCAGCTAACCATTACGAGCTTGCCAGCCCTCCTTCAGTGATCAGAACGAGTGCGGCATTGCAGGAAGCAAATAAGGAACAGTTTGAACGTTCAACGCGATTATAATGGAGACAGCGTTTATTATAGAGAAATTCGTACTTGTAGTTGTTATTTTCCTGATAACATTGGGAATAGCAGCTTATTCCACGCTGGCAGAACGTAAAATTGCCGGTTTTATACAGGGACGTGTAGGTCCGCATCGCGCGGGACCATCCGGTATGTTCCAGCCTTTGGCTGATGGTGGAAAGATGTTTTTTAAGGAAGAAATTATTCCAAGTGAGGCAAATCCTATTCTGTTTATCGCTGGGCCCTCCCTGGCTTTGCTTACCGCAAGTATAGGTAGTGCTGTGATTCCATGGGGTACTCCATTGGATATTGGCGGGCGGATTATAGAATTGCAGGTGACTGACATCAATGTTGGTATCTTATATATTTTCGGAGTAGTATCGCTTGGAGTATACGGGATTATGATCGGGGGATGGTCGTCAAATAACAAGTATTCATTGATGGGAGCTATTCGCGCGGCATCACAGAATATTAGCTATGAGATTGCTATGGGGCTTTCGATCATCGCGCTGTTGATGGTTACGGGTACCCTATCGTTAAAAGGTATTGCAACGCAGCAAGATGGTTTTTGGGCTGATGGCTGGTTTACGTGGTATGTGTTTAAACAACCGCTTACGTTCCTTATCTTTCTGATATGTGCTTTTGCCGAATGTAACAGAACACCTTTTGACCTTCCGGAAAGTGAAAATGAGCTGGTTGCCGGATATCACACAGAATACTCAGGCTTTAAACTGGGGGCATTTCTCTTTGCTGAATATATTAACATGTTCGTATCCTCAGCGGTAATGTCGACCCTGTTCTTCGGTGGCTACAATTTTCCATTCATGCATGACCTTGGCTTATCAGCCAATCTGATAAGTATCCTTGGCGTTGTTGTCCTTTTTGCGAAGATTTTCTTCTTCATTTTCTTCTTCATGTGGGTTCGATGGACATTGCCACGCTTCCGGTATGATCAGTTGATGAACCTTGGCTGGAAGATTCTTATTCCGTTGGCAATAGCTAATATTGTTATTACAGGTATCTGGATGACCGTTAAGGATTTAATTTAGTAAGGAATTTATATTTGAGAGAGGTTTTATGGAATCGTTAACAAATAGAAAAAAAGTATTGGAGCAGAAGCCTCTGACGTTCTCGGAGCGCATCTATCTTCCAGCGATATTGAAGGGCTTGGTGATCACTTTCAAGCATATATTCAAGAAAAAGGAGACAATTTATTATCCGGAGGAGAATCGGGCGGTGTCTGAGAACTGGAGAGGATTGCATTCTCTGAAGCGTGATGAGCACGGCCGCGAACGTTGTACCGCCTGTGGCTTATGTGCCCTAGCCTGCCCGGCAGAGGCGATAACGATGAATGCTGCCGAAAGACAGAAGGGTGAGGAGCATCTGTATCGTGAGGAAAAATATGCCGGGGTATATGAGATTAATATGCTTCGCTGTATTTTCTGTGGCTTGTGCGAGGAAGCGTGTCCCAAAGAGGCGATCTATTTAGATGGTCCTTTCGTGCAGGCGGATTATTTGAGGAAGGACTTTATTTACGGAAAGGATAAGTTGGTAGAAGCTCCCTTTAAAGGCCATGAAGTTGCCAGAGAGCAGATCGGATAATCAAAAGAGCATTTCTTGCCTGTTGTTCAGGCTTTAAAAACTATAATAATGAACTTATTCTATTTAATAGCATTCCTTTCGATATTCTTTTCGCTATTGGTAATCTTTAGCAAGAATCCGATACATAGTGTATTGTATCTCGTAGTGACGTTTTTCACTTTTACGGTTCACTATATCTTACTGAATGCGCAATTTTTGGCTATCGTAAACTTCATTGTGTATATGGGGGCAATTCTTGTATTGTTCCTGTATGTATTGATGCTGCTGAACCTGAATAAGGAAACGGAGCCGATGAAGTCGAACTTAGTGAAGATTGCCGGAGTGGTGGCTGGGATGTCACTCCTCATTACGATCGCCGGGTCAGTGAAGGCACTGCAGGTGTCGCAGCCTTTAGTCCTTAGAAACCCGGACATAGGCTTGGTGAAGAACCTGGGAAGGGTACTTTTTAACGAGTTTCTGCTTCCGTTCGAGGTATCGTCTATCCTGTTATTATCAGCGATGGTAGGCGCGGTGTTATTAGCAAAAAATGATATAAAGAAGGCATAATGGAAAATATTACTCAGTCAATTCAAGGGGTTCCCCTAAACCATTATATCATCCTCAGCGCGATTATTTTTTCAATTGGCGTTATGGGAGTTCTCATTCGTCGGAACGCGATCGTGATATTTATGTCAGTAGAGCTAATGCTTAATGCTGTCAACCTGCTTTTAGTGGCGTTTTCAGCATATCGTGGCGATGCTTCGGGACAGGTGTTTGTATTCTTTATCATGGCTCTGGCCGCTGCTGAAGTTGCTGTAGGCTTAGCGATAATAACGATGATATATCGAAATACCCAATCTACCGATATTAACGTGCTGAACAGATTGAAATGGTAATCACTGGAAATAGACTTAAATAATAAATCTTTTACTACAATATACATGTTAATAAAACTCATCTGGCTGGTTCCCTTGTTTCCCCTGGCAGGTTTTCTGATTAATGGGTTGGGAAGAAATGCTATGCCAAAGGCCTTTGCCGGTATATTGGGAAGCTTGACGGTACTGCTGTCATTTGTTCTTAGTATCGGTATTTTTCTTGAGCTGAAGGATGCTGCGCAGAGTTCGCATATCATTCATTTGTTCGATTGGATAAATGCGGGTAAGCTCTCTATTCCTTTCTCCTTTCAGGTTGACCATCTAAGCTCGCTGATGTTGTTGATAATTACAGGTATCGGATTTCTGATTCATCTGTATTCTATCGGATATATGCACACGGATCAGGCATTTAACAAATTTTTTGCCTACCTGAATCTATTTGTCTTCTTCATGTTGTTGCTCGTGTTGGGTTCCAATTACGTGGTGATGTTTATTGGCTGGGAAGGCGTGGGCTTATGTTCGTATCTGCTTATCGGCTTCTGGTTTAAGAACCAGAGTTACGCTGCGGCTGCCAAGAAGGCTTTTGTGATGAACCGTATCGGAGACCTTGGTTTTCTTTTGGGCATATTCTTATTGTTCCGGGTATTTGGAACGTTGGAGTTTAACGATTTGTTCGCAAAGGTAGCTCTTGTTCCATCAGGATCTGCTTTGATCGTTACGGTTACATTGCTATTATTTGTTGCCGCAACGGGCAAGTCAGCTCAGATTCCTTTGTTTACATGGCTTCCTGACGCTATGGCGGGGCCAACGCCTGTGTCGGCGTTAATTCACGCTGCGACGATGGTTACCGCGGGTATTTATATGATCGCGCGTTCTAGTGTATTGTTCACTTTAGCGCCGCTTACGATGAATGTTATCGCGGTTATTGGTATTGCCACAGCATTGCTCGCTGCGTTAATCGCTGTTACACAGACCGACATTAAGAAGGTGTTGGCATATTCTACGGTATCTCAATTGGGATATATGTTTTTAGGATTAGGAGTGGGCGCGTTTACAGGCGCGTTTTTCCATGTTATCACGCATGCGTTCTTTAAAGCGTTATTATTCCTTGGCGCGGGTTCTGTTATTCACGCGATGAGTAACGAGCAGGATATGCGCCGGATGGGTGGCTTAAAGAAAAAGCTGCCGATAACTTTCCTGACCATGTTGATGGCTACGATCGCAATTTCGGGAATACCTCCTTTTTCGGGATTCTTCTCGAAGGATGAAATTCTTGCTCATGCCTACGAACACAGTCCGTTGTTGTGGGTATTGGGGGTTCTTGGAGCTATGCTAACAGCGTTCTACATGTTTAGAATGATGTTCCTTACCTTCTGGGGTAACTTCAGAGGCACGCATGAGCAGGAGCATCACCTGCATGAGTCGCCAGTTTCCATGACTTTTCCGCTTATTGTTTTGGCGATCCTGTCTGTTGTTGGTGGATTTATCGGGATTCCTGAAATCTTCGGGGGGCACCACTGGTTGGCCCAGTATCTTAGTCCCGTATTTGAAAAATCAGCTGCGCTAGCCGGGGAGCATGGACATCTGGATCATAGTACTGAATATCTGTTAATGGGTGTATCAGTTGCCGCTGCTCTTATTTCTGCGGTAATTGCTGCTGTACGATATACGTCAAAGGGGCATGTGCCTGTTGAAGACGCTGCACCACGCTCATTCTTCGCGCGCCTGTCGTATAACAAGTTTTATGTTGACGAGCTTTATAATACCTTGTTTACAAAACCGCTGGACTGGTGTTCGCGGATATTCTATAAGATTATCGATGTACGTTTGATTGATGGCCTTGTAAATGGGATCGGTCGATTGACGGTGGTTGCGGGCAGGGGACTGCGCTTGTTGCAGGCCGGAAATGTAGGGTTTTATCTTTTTATGATGGTCGCCGGTATTCTTGCCTTGCTCATCTATGGTTTTTATAATGTATAACAGAAGCATTAGTATCAATTAATGGAAATTTTACTTCTCATATTTTTACCACTGCTCGGCGCTTGTGCCTCGGCTTTGTTTATGGGCAGGTCTCAGCAGGCAAAGGTCTTTGCCCTGATCTGGTCTTTGCTTTCTTTAGGCTTAAGTGCCTATATGTTGATTCAGTTTGATGCGGGATCGGCAGAGCAGCAATTCGTGTATGATTACGCATGGTTTTTGAAATACGGTATCAGGTTTAATGTTGGCGTCGACGGAATTTCCATGGTTCTGGTGCTGCTGACCAACGGTCTCATGCCGCTTATAATACTTTCTGCCTTCAAGCACAACTATTCCAATCCAGGAGTTTTCTATGGATTGGTGTTGTTTATGCAAAGCGGCTTACTCTTGGTATTCACGGCTTTAGATGCGTTCCTGTTCTATATTGGATGGGAAGCAGCCCTGATTCCTGTGTATTTCATTTGTGCTATGTGGGGAGGCGAAAATCGTATACGTGTTCATCTGAAGTTCTTTATATATACTGTTTTGGGAAGCTTAATAATGCTTATCGGCATTATTTATATGGCGGCGCATAATCCTGCGGGGACATTCTCATTGGCGGCATTTTACAATGCCCAGTTACCTGCATCAGCGCAGCTTTGGATCTTCATTGCCTTTTTTATTGCTTTCGCAATCAAGATGCCGCTGTTTCCATTTCATACCTGGCAGCCGGATACTTACGTTGAGGCTCCTACCACCGGCACGATGCTACTCTCCGGAATTATGCTTAAGATGGGAATCTACGGATGTATCCGTTGGCTGATTCCTGTTGCTCCTTTAGGATATCTGAAAGCAGGGCCGATCATCCTGGTGCTGGCAATTATTGGAATTGTGTATGCTTCTATCATTGCTTTTACGCAGAAAGATGTTAAGCGTCTGGTAGCATATTCTTCTATTGGACACGTTGGCTTAATAGCCGCGGGGATTTTTGTCTGGAATGTACAGGGTATGCAGGGTGCGGTAATCCAGATGCTGAACCACGGGATTAATGTTTTTGGTCTTTTTTTCCTTGTTGATATAATTCAACGTCGTTTGCATACTCGCAATAGCGACGAGATGGGAGGATTGGCGTCGATAGCTCCGCAGCTGTCGGTCGCGTTTATGATAATTGTGCTGGGTTCAGTAGCTCTTCCTCTTACAAATGGCTTTGTTGGTGAGTACCTGTTGCTTGTAGGGCTTTCTCAATACAATATTTACGCAACGGCTTTAGCAGGTTTGACTATCATATTCGGTGCTGTTTACATGCTGAGGATGTATCAACGGGTGATGCTGGGCGAGACTAAGATATCCCTTAGCTCATTTGCGCCACTGGATGCCGTCGAGAAGATCGTACTTTCGGTGGTTTGTATTCTGATAGTATTTATTGGTGTTTATCCTAATTGTATTCTTCACATTTCTGAAGCTTCAGTAAAGGCGTTGATCACATTTGTGGAAACGAAGATTAACACGCCTGCGGGTTTATTTTAATAGCATTTAATGTACTTAGTGAAATGAATTCTTTAATCATTATATCTGTTTTAGCCATACTGGTACTGTACCTGGGATTATTTAAGGCCAGCAAGGCCTTGTTACCTGTTTCAATACTGGGACTTATTGCTGCTATGGCTGCCGCAATCTGTGAATGGAATAGTGGGGCAGCTCCAATTTTCAACAACATGATGTTGTTTGATAACTTTGCGGTGGCGTTTACTTCTATTACAGCGTTTGTTACCATTCTGGTGTTGTTGCTTTCTGGTGATTACTTTCAACGTATCAGTGATCAGGTTGCTGAGTATTATACCTTGATACTCTTTTCTCTGGCGGGAATTGTGTTGATGGTATCATACCATAACTTATCCATGCTCTTTATTGGTGTGGAGATCATGTCTGTATGTTTGTACATACTTGCGGGTATAAAGAAGAAGGATGTGGCATCAAATGAAGCTGCTCTGAAATATTTCCTAATGGGAGCCTTCTCAACAGGTTTCCTTTTATTTGGTATCGCACTTATTTATGGTTCCAGCGGATCTTTTGATCTCGGCGTAATCAGAGAATATGTTGTTCAGACTAAGACAGCTTCGCCACTGTTGTATACGGGCATTATTCTTCTTCTTGTAGGCTTATGCTTCAAGGTAGGCGCAGCGCCATTCCATTTCTGGACACCTGATGTGTATGAGGGCTCGCCATCACTCATTACGGCGTATATGAGCACGGTCGTTAAGACTGCGGGCTTCGCGGCATTTTTACGTATTCTGATGATCTGCTTCAGCGTTAAGATGGCTTTTATTCTTCCAATTCTGCTTGTTGTTGCCTCACTGTCACTGCTTATAGGAAACATTACGGCCGTATACCAGCAGCATTTTAAACGAATGCTGGCATATTCGAGCATCTCACATGCGGGGTACATGCTTTTCGGATTGATGGCGCCGGGTACCAGCTCCGCAAACTCTTTATTTATTTACGCTGGAGCGTATTCTCTGGCTACCGTGATTGCTTTTGCAGCGCTGATTCTATTACAGCGTCAGGTTGGTAATGACAGCTTTAGCAGCTTTAATGGTCTGCATAAGAAGAATCCATTTCTCGCGTTTTGCCTTACCGTGGCGATGTTATCATTTGCAGGTATCCCACTTACTGCAGGATTCATTGGCAAGTTCATGATGTTTGCCGGAGCGATTTCAGGATATCATATTGTTCTGGTGGTGTTCGCGGTATTGAATGCAGGAGTAGGTATTTTTTACTACTTCCGCGTTATCGTTGCCATGTATTTCAAAGCGGAGGAACGTAGCGAACTAACTATTCCTGTAGCATATAAGTTTGTGTTGGCTTTTTCAACGCTCGCAACGCTTGTCCTCGGAATATACCCGCAGTTACTATCGACATTGTTTTGATAAATATATTCAGTAGCTCCGTCATAACTATGACGGGGCTATTTAGAAAAATAATCCAATTATAGCCTCCATATCTTTTTGTAAACCAAGTCTCAATTTGTTTATATTGTCGTTACTATATAACAAAATAAGTTTACAGTGAAATTCATAAGAATTTATGTAGATTTACGATATTCATTATGCACGATTATTGGAGTCATCTACATAAACTGATTGATGCTGAGACTCTTCTCCGGGAAGGGGGATTCTATCTCGTCCTGTTCGTTGTCTTTGCGGAGACAGGGCTGTTCTTCGGTTTTTTTCTGCCAGGCGATTATTTATTATTCCTTGCCGGAATGTTTGTCGCAACCGGCAAGCTTGATGTGTCTGTGGCAACGCTCGTTATCGGACTTATTTTTGCCGCTGTATCAGGTAATTATGTCGGGTATTGGTTTGGGCGGCGCACGGGTCCTGTTCTTTATCAACGAAAAGATTCACTGTTTTTCAAGAAGAAATACATACAGGCTGCCGAGGAGTATTATGAAAAGCAGGGTGCATTTGCGCTTATCATGGGGCGCTTTATTCCCATTGTTCGTACCTTTGCTCCAATAGTGGCTGGCATCATAAGGATTGATGTCAAACGTTTCTCACTTTATAATGTAGCAGGCGCGGTATTATGGGTGTCGTCCCTGACGTTGTTAGGTTACTTTTTAGGCAAAAGATTCGAGAAACAAATCGACCAATATCTTGCTTACATAATAGTTGGATTCATCGTAATTACGGCTATTCCGCTGGTTTGGACCTACTTTAAAAGGAAGTTTTTAAAAAATAAAGAGATAAAAGAATAATTGAATGATAACTAGCGACGATAATGCCTGGCACCGAGTGTCGCCGGGTATGCAACTACCGGTTTTTGTTAATGCTATTATAGAAATACCAAAGGGATCTAAAGGGAAATATGAAATTGATAAAGACTCAGGGCTTTTACGACTAGACCGGATTCTTTTCTCGTCTGTAATGTATCCTGCGAACTACGGCTTCATTCCTAAAACCTACTGTGACGATGAGGATCCATTGGACATCCTGGTGTTATGTTCTGTTGACGTGTTTCCGATGTCTATTATCGAGGCGAAGGTTATTGGGGTGATGCGCATGGTAGATAACGGTGAGCAGGACGATAAGATTATCGCGGTAGCTAAGAATGACATGTCTGTAAATTACATAGACGAGTTGGAGAGTCTTCCTCCACATACAATGAAAGAGATTGTCCGTTTCTTTCAGGATTATAAAGCGCTGGAGCATAAAAACGTCACGGTGGAGAAGTTGCTGGGACGAGAGGATGCTTATAGAGTAATTAATGATAGCATTGAGCTCTATAACCAGAAATTTGTGTCTAAGGTATAGATAAATGGGATTTCAGATATTCATAACATTCTTCCTTGTCTTGTTGAACGGATTTTTCGTTGCGGCAGAGTTCGCAATTGTTAAGGTTCGTGCATCTCAAATAGAAATACAAGCTAAGTCGGGAAGCCGTATGGGCACTACCGCAAAGCACATCACTCAACATCTTGACGCCTATTTGGCGGCTACACAATTGGGTATTACATTAGCGTCGCTCGGCTTAGGCTGGGTCGGCGAAGAGGTAATGGAGCACTTGCTGAGCAATTTACTGTTTGCTTTTGGTGCTGCTCCTGAGTTTGTTCATTCCTTTACTGTTACGGCAGCGCCAATAATTGCGTTTGCTATTATAACCATCCTGCATATCGTTTTTGGGGAGCTGGCTCCTAAGTCTATTGCGATTCAACGACCTATAGCTATTACTATGGGAATTTCGTTGCCATTGCATTTCTTCTATATTGTTTTCCGACCGTTCATTTGGTTATTAAATGGCTTTGCAAATGCAATTCTAAAACTAATTGGTATCAATAGCGGAGTGGGGCACGAGTCGGCGCATAGCTCTGAGGAATTACAATATCTGCTGGAGCAAGGACGTGAGAGCGGTGTGCTTGACTATTCCGAGCATCAGCTTATAAAGAACGTGTTTGACTTTAATGAGCGGGTGGTAAAGAACATTATGGTTCCCCGTACTAAAATCGCTGGAGTAGAGCGATCAATGACCTCTGACGAGATCATCGACCTTGTTTTAAAAGAAGGTTACTCCCGGGTGCCAGTGTATGATGACACTATTGATAAGATTATTGGAGTTATACATGCCAAGGACATTCTGCCTTTACTGGTAGGGAAACAGCCTTTGGTTCTTGAAAAGATTCTTCGTAAACCTTATTTCATCCCTGAAAGTAAGAAAATCAATGATCTGATGAAAGAGTTCCAGTTGAAGCGCATTCAGCTTGCGATTGTTCTTGATGAGTTTGGCGGTACCGCGGGAATCGTTACTCTTGAAGATATTGTCGAAGAGCTGGTTGGTGAAATTCAGGATGAATTTGATGAGGAGAAGCCTATCGTTGAAAAGATTTCCGATCTGGAATACATAATAAACGGATCGGCAACGATCTATGATGTCAACGAGTACCTGCCTCATGATCTTCCTGAAGATGAAGATTATGATACTATCAGCGGGCTTGTGGGTTCCCTCTTTGGGAAAATCCCGGAGGTTGGAGAAAGCAAGGAATTCTATGGATATATCGTAACGATATTGAAGAAGACAGACCAAAACGTAGAATCCGTAAAGCTGGATCTTATAATAAACAAAGAGGATACGGTAGATAATCGTTAAGTTATAATTATGCATCTTTTTTATACTCCGGATATTGAAGCCGATCTATATCAGCTCAATGAAGAGGAGAGCCGTCATGCTATTAAGGTATTGCGGCTATCGTTAGGAGATGTTGTACAGCTGGTTGATGGTCGTGGAGGCTTTTATGACGCACAGATCATCGAAGATCATCCTAAGCGTTGCCTTTTAAAGGTTGTCAGCAAAAAAGAGGCTTATGGTAAGCGCAATCATTATCTCCATATAGCCATTGCTCCGACGAAGAATATTGAACGAATAGAATGGTTTCTCGAAAAGGCTACGGAGATGGGCATTGATGAGATAACTCCCATTATCTGCGATCGCTCGGAGAGGAAAGATGTGAAAGTATCTCGGCTTGAAAAGATCATCACATCAGCAGTGAAGCAGTCGCTAAAGGCATATCATCCTAAGTTGAATGCCCCTCAGAGTTTTAAAGACTTTATTCAATACGCCGACTCCCATTACTACATAGCACATTGTATGGAAGGCAGCAAAGAATTGTTGAATTCCCTGGTCTCCCCTGGAGGATCCTACACTATCATGATAGGTCCGGAGGGAGACTTTAGTCCTGCAGAACTAAAGGTAGCACAGGAGCATCAGGTTAGACCCATAAGTTTGGGCGAGTCGAGGTTAAGAACGGAGACAGCGGCGCTGGCCGCGTGTTTCGAGATAAACTATATTAATCGCAATAAGTGAGTGCTAAATCAGCTCTCATCAAACAATAAAGGCCCTGCATTTGCAAGGCCTTTATTGTTTGATGGGAGCTACCGCAGTGGGCAAATGATGCACTTATTACTTCGCGCGGTTATTAGCCTTGGATTTCGGTTGCTTAAAGTGTGGCTTACCAAACAGGAATATTTCTGTTGAGCCGGTCATGTTCATAGCACAACGGAAGCCAATCTCCGCACTGGATTCGTCCTGTTGCATATATCTACGCGTCGCAGGATTCAGCCAATACGCGCGATCATTCCATGAGCCTCCTTTATAAACCTTTGTTCTATCATTTATGAGAGTTACGCTGCCATATAACATAGCATTGGTTGTATCTTTGTAACCCCGCATGTCAGCGCTAAACTTAGGCTGCAGGGCCTTGGCTGTGCTGTCTGTCTGACCATTTAACTCTGCCCATGTTTGTTTTCGTCTTGAAGGGGCGGCGTCTTTTATCGGGCGGCCATATTTATCTTTGGCGTAGGTCCAGGATTTCTTATCAGCTAGACGCTTATCTGTATATTGATTTCCGCGGAAAGGGTTGAAGTCTTCAACATCTTCAAAAGAAAGCTTACGATAGGTGTCTTCCACCCATTCGTTTACGTTTCCTGCCATATTGTACAAGCCGAAGTCGTTCGGAAGATAACTCTTAACCGGAGCAGTAATGTCAGCCTTATCATTCAGATAGCCACCTGTTCCCATGTTATCACCGGCGCCGCGTTTGAAGTTAGCCAGCATCATTCCCTGCGTGCGCTTCTTCGCGGAACGCACACCCAGTCCATTCCATGGATATATTTTACCGTTATCAATATTCTCATACTCGGTATTTCCGGCAAGAGCTAGAGCCGCATATTCCCATTCGGCTTCGGTGGGTAAGCGATAGTGTTCCTTCAATATACCGTCTTCTCTTGTCACCGCGCGCCGCGCCTCATTTCCGCGACCACCGTTATTTGTAGCCGTTGCCGCAGGATTCAGGTCTTTCGGCATATTCTTGCCATCAATACCTTCACCTCTGTATTGACCATTCAGGTAAATATCTGTATTGAAAGGTTCTTTTCCCGTTGCAGGCGTAGTATTACCACCGCGCTGTTTTCCTGCGAGGGTTTTGTAATCAAGGAGAATTCCTCTTTGACGTAAGATCTCTTCATTCACGCGATCCGTACGCCACTCAGAATATTCCCGGGCTTGTTCCCAACTAACGCCAACCACCGGATAATCTGAATATGCCGGGTGTCTAAGGTAGTTTTCCACGTAGGGTTCGTTGTATGATAAAGGACGACGCCATACCAGGGTGTCGGGCAAAGCGTTGTAATAATACTCTTTATCCTGAGGGAAATTACGGTGAATCCAGTAAAGATACTCGCGCCAGTCGACGTTAGATACTTCGGTTTCGTCCATGTAAAAGGAGGCAACGGTGACCCTTCTTTTGAAGTTATCATTCTCGTAGGCGACATCTTCGTCCATGCTTCCTCCCATAACAAAGGTTCCGCCCTCAATGGCTATCAATCCGGGGCCAGGACCAGGTTTAACCTTGCTAGCGACGGAAAAGCCTCCATTGTTCTTATCATTATAAGCCCAGCCTGTTTTTGAAGAGCGGTTATTGTTACTTTTACACGACGTTCCTAAAAGACCAAGAGCACAAATCCCAGTAGTTAAAAGTAGAGTTATTTTTTTCATTTACATGCCTTTAGTATAGCTGTGGCAGCTCGTTCTTTTGGCTGACAGATACAGTTTTTAGCGTTCATCTATTTTACGACAAAAAAACGAATTAGTTGCAAAAGCTGTGTAAAACTTCTTAAAAAACCTTTTCCACCTAAAAGGTTCCTTTTAACCACTTTACTACTCCTGTTTATTTGCCTATTTGAAGCTTTGATAATGCCGCGTTCCAATAAGCAAACATTTATGCGTTACTTTGCCATCCGGTAATGAAACCGGCACATCAAAATTAAGCAACATGAAAATCAGAGTAGGCTTCGGGTTCGATGTCCATCAGTTGAAAGAAGGGCATCCTTTTATCATGGGAGGAGTGGCACTCGACCATCATTCAGGAGCTTATGGTCATTCAGATGCTGATGTGTTGTTGCACGCTATCTGTGACGCCCTATTAGGAGCGGCGAACCTTCGGGATATCGGTCACCATTTCTCAAATAAGGATGAACGCTGGAGAGGTATAAGTAGCATCATCCTGTTGCAGGAATGTGTAAAGCTCCTTGATCAAAAGGGTTGGACCATCGGCAATATTGATGCGATGATCTGTTTGGAGGCGCCGCGGGTCAATCCGCACGTACCAACAATGAAAGAAAATATAGCTCGCGCCATCGGAATTTCTGAAGAAGATATTTCTATCAAAGCTACTACGAACGAAAGTATGGGCTTTATTGGTAGGGAAGAAGGGGTGGTGGCTTATGCCGTATGTCTCATTGAAAAGATATAGGTAATAATAGCCTGCTAGCTTTTCAGGTCTTTAGGAAAGTTTTTCGGATCCATTGCGCATTTGGAGCATCCTCCACCGCAATTATCCTTACTACGGAAATTTTTATACACCGTTTTTCCAATAAAAAACAGACATAAAAGAAAAAGTACGACGACAATTATCTCCTGAATTTCCATGTAGCAAAATTAAGCTATTGTTAAGTGCTGATTGTCATTTGTTTTTAAGGTTATAAAAAGCGCTGAATTTCAAATATAAAAGCATATCTTTGCCCAAATTTTTGGAAGCAGAATTTTCATGCAGAATATTAGAAATATTGCAATCATTGCACACGTTGACCACGGTAAAACTACACTGGTTGACAAAATTTTACACACTTGCCAGCTGTTCAGAGATAATCAGGAAACAGGCGAGTTGATTTTGGACAATAACGACCTCGAAAGAGAACGTGGTATCACAATCGTTGCTAAGAACGTATCTGTGAATTACAAGGGCATCAAGATTAACATCATTGATACCCCGGGTCACGCCGATTTCGGAGGAGAGGTTGAACGTGTGCTTAAGATGGCTGACGGAGTACTGCTCCTGGTTGATGCCTTTGAAGGTGCTATGCCACAGACTCGCTTCGTTACTCAAAAAGCACTTGCTCTTGGACTAAAGCCGATCGTTGTAATCAACAAGGTCGACAAGGAAAACTGTCGTCCGGACGAGGTGCATGAAGCTGTTTTTGAACTATTCTTCAACCTTGAAGCTACTGAAGAGCAGTTAGAGTTCCCTGTAATCTACGGATCTTCAAAACAAGGCTGGATGAATACCGACTGGAAGACTAAGACAGAGGATATTACGCCTCTTCTAGACGCGATCCTGGAACACATTCCTGCGGCACCTGTGAAAGAAGGAACGTTACAGATGCAGATTACTTCGCTCGACTACTCTTCATTTGTTGGTCGTATCGCTATCGGCCGTGTTGCTCGTGGCCTTATCAAGGAAAACATGCCTGTGTCTCTTGTTAAGCGTGATGGAACTATTCAGAAATCGAGAATTAAAGAACTTTATACATTCGAAGGTCTTGGTAAGATAAAGGTGTCGGAAGTGAAATCTGGCGATATCTGTGCTGTGGTAGGTATTGACGGCTTCGATATTGGTGACACAATTGCTGACTTTGAGAACCCTGAACAATTGGAGGTAATCCACATTGACGAGCCTACCATGAACATGTTGTTCACTATTAACAACTCTCCGTTCTTTGGTAAAGAAGGTAAGTTCGTTACTTCCCGTCATATTCGCGATCGTCTGTACAAGGAAATGGAGAAAAATCTTGCCCTTCGTGTGGTTGAGACAGATTCTCCGGATGCTTACCTTGTTTACGGTCGAGGCATTCTTCACTTGTCAGTATTGATTGAAACTATGCGTCGCGAAGGTTATGAATTACAGGTAGGTCAGCCTCAGGTAATCATAAAGGAAATCGATGGCGTTAAGTGTGAGCCTGTTGAGACTCTTATTGTTGACGTTCCTGGTGATGTTGCCGGTAAAGTAATTGAGTTGGTAACGCAGAAAAAGGGCGAGTTACTTATTATGGAGCCTAAGGGCGATCTTCAACACCTTGAATTTGAGATTCCTTCACGTGGTATCATTGGCTTGAGAAATAACGTGCTTACCGCTACTGCAGGTGAGGCTGTTATGGCGCACCGCTTCAAGTCGTACGAGCCTTGGAAGGGTAACATCCCTGGTCGTATGAGCGGCGTATTGATCTCCATGGATAAAGGTCAGACCACTGCTTATTCAATCGATAAATTGCAGGATCGCGGCCGTTTCTTTATTGAGCCGGGAGAAGATGTTTACGAAGGACAGATCATGGGTGAACATATTCGTGATAACGATCTTGTTGTAAACGTGGTTAAAGGCAAGCAGCTTACAAATATGCGTGCTTCCGGAAGTGACGATAACGTTCGTATTGCTCCGGCCATTAAGTTCTCTCTTGAGGAAGCTATGGAATATATTCAGAACGATGAGTATATCGAGATTACTCCTAAGAGCATGCGTCTCCGTAAGATCTATCTTACCGAGAACGAGCGTAAAGTAAATGCTAAGAAATTCCAATAAGGAGTTCCTAAAATATTAAGTTTGGTTAGAGCCGCCGGGAGTGTAATCTTCTGGCGGCTTTTTTTTATGTGCGTCTTTCCTGGTTGTTAAGATCTGAGCTGAAAGATGCTCGTTTTCATTAAAGAGAACCCTATATCCTTAAAAAAAATGCGTGAGTGATGAGAATCAGGTTTGTGAAATTTCTCGAGGTGACTTCAATCATTATTTATCTCCAGAGCGTTTTTCTGATTTGCTTGGCGCAGTCCGGATATCATAACTAAAGTAATGATTGACATGGATTTTTATGTTTTTTGCTCAATCGTGGCCTCTCGGTTGATAATAACATAATTTGTGACTAACATTATTTTTACACTAAAAGTGCCTTGATCATTTAGCTTCTGCTACGCCCCCTGAGCCTTTGTAGTCTTTGTTTTGTAATGCAAATGTTACACTTTTGCTCCCTCTGTTTAAATGAATTAGCGTATGAAAAAACTTTTCACAAGTTTGTTCATCATTTTACTACTTGTTACGCAGACATATGCGCAACAGCGAACCGTAACAGGCATTGTTAAGGGAAAAGATGATGGGTTAGAGCTTTTAGGTGTCAACATTAAGATCAAGGGATCGACATCTGTAACACAAAGTGGTCTTAAGGGTAAGTATTCAATACAGATACCCGCGGATAATGCAGTACTCGTTTTTACCTATATCGGGTATACAACACAGGAAGTTGTTGTAGGAAAGCGTTCTGTAGTGAACATTTCACTCAATCCTGACGCCACCGCGTTGGGAGAAGTTATCGTTACCGGATATGGCACAACCACCAAGATCAGGCAGGTGGGATCCAGTTCAAAAGTTTCCGCAAAAGATCTGGAGCAAACGCCTTTTTCTTCAGTAGATCGTGCTCTGCAAGGTAAAGTTGCGGGTTTGCAATCTACCAGTTCCTCGGGACAACCCGGTGCGTTGCAGCAGATTCGTATTCGTGGTGTAGGTTCTATTTCGGGAAGTTCTTCTCCTTTGTTTGTCATCGACGGGGTGCCAGTTAATTCAGGCGACCTTTCTCGCGCTTCAACGAGTGCTAATGCATTAGCGGGGATTAATCCGAACGACATTGATAACATCACCGTGCTTAAAGATGCTGCATCTACAGCCATTTATGGTTCCCGGGGCGCTAATGGTGTAATCCTCATCACTACCAAATCAGGTATCGCCGGTAAGACGAAAGTTCGCTTAGATGCCGACTATGGTGTGGTAACTCCAGGAGAGCTCAATGAAGCAACCCGTCCGTTAAATACCGCGGAAACAATCACTCTTTTAGGAGAGTCGCTACTGAATAATCCTTCGTACGTTTCTAAATACGGTCTTACGCCTGGGAACATCAACCAATTCCTCACATCCTCAGCGGGATTTGGCATCGATACAACTATAAATACTAATTGGTATGAGCTTGTAACAAGAACAGGCAAGCAACAGCAGTATAATCTTTCTGTCGATGGCGGAAATGAGAAAACGAAGTTTCACATCGGTGGCGGGTATTTCCATCAGGATGGGACGATCCCCTCATCGAGCTTTAGTCGTTATTCCGCGAATGTTAATGTAAATAACCAGCTAAATGATAAAGTAAAGATCGGGACAAACATCATGCTTTCAACGGCTAACATGAAAGGTGTGCTTAACAGCAGTAACTATAGTAACCCAGTTTATGCGAGCTTCTCACTATTGCCTTATCTTGCAGCACGCAATGCTGATGGCTCTCCCAATATCTCCGGAGGGTTAGGGCAGAATGCCGGAATCTTCAATCCGCTGTATGTGCTTGATAACGATTCTCGTGTCAATAATACTCAGAAGGCATTGGGATCTGTATTCGGAGAATATAAGATTCTTCATAACCTGAAGCTGAGCTCTAAGTTTGGTATCGATTATAACAATATTGAAGAAGATAATTATAAGAATCCGTTTTACGGAGATGGCTATACAAATGGTGGATACTCCGGCAGATTTTATACCCGTTACTTCAATTGGGTATGGACGAACCTGCTGGATTATCACGTAGATTTCGCTCATGACTTCTCAACAAACATTAAGTTAGGGTACGAAGCTCAGAAATCACAATACTATAGTTCTACGGCGGAAGTCTATAATATGCCTTTGAACGCCGACTACACTGTCCCTTCAAATGGAGCTACGCCCGTAACAGCATCCGGAAGCCAGGAAGACTATGCTTTTGCTTCGATGTTTGCTATTGGTGATATCACTTATAAAAATAAGTATGTGGTGTCGGCAAGCTTCCGTAGAGACGGTTCCTCCCGATTTGGCCCTGACCGTTTATACGGTAACTTCTGGTCTGTTGGAGGAAGCTGGAACATCGATCAGGAAGAGTTCATCAAGGATTTGCATGTTTTCAACGCCTTAAAATTACGTAGCTCTTACGGTGTTACAGGAAATGCAGGTATCGGCAACGCCGCATGGCGCACCTTATATGGCTATACCAGAACTGGATATAACTTCGTGTACGATGGTCAGATTGGTAGTGGTCCTTCACAATACGGATTGCGCAATCTTACCTGGGAGAAGACTCATACGTTCGACATTGGCCTTGATGCTTCCTTATTGAAAGATCGCCTTTCTGTAAATGTTGATTTCTATAACCGTCAGTCAAACGGTTTGCTCGCAAATGTCACCGTTCCTCTTACCTCCGGTTTTAGCGGCTACATCTCAAATCTTGCAGGTATGCGGAACCGAGGATTCGAAGTAGCTATCAGTGGAACACCTGTGAAAACAAAAGACTTCTCATGGGATCTGAATTTCAACTTCTCAACAAATAGTAATACAGTAACGAAACTGTTTGCCGATAATCAGGTAAGCAGTCCTTTTCTACGATCTGTAGGGCACAACTACTGGTCGTATTATTTACCACTGTGGGCCGGTGCGGATCCGCAGACTGGTGCTCCTTCCTGGTTTGTTGACGGAAGTAAAGAGAAGACCACCACCGTATACAGCCAGGCAAAACGTGTTCTTTTAGACAAGTCGCCGATGCCTAAAGGTTTCGGCAGCTTCGGCACAGGCCTGCACTATAAAGATATTAGCGTTGACGCCATGTTCTATTACAGTTATGGAAACTCCATATTTCAGGGAATGTTCGGTTTCCAAAACAGCTCAGGAGCATACTATGGAAGCCGTAATCAAAGTAAGCTGGAGTTAGATCACTGGCGTAAGCCCGGCGATGTTAACGATAACCCGGTGCCCATCTACGGACAAGGACGCAACGCCGCCAATACCTCGACAAGGATGCTGCGCGACGGTGATTTCGTAAGGCTGCGTGATGTTACCGTGAGCTATAATCTTCCCAAGACATTACTGTCTCACCTCAACTTGAGTGCTGTTAAAGTTTACGCTCGTGGTTCGAACCTTTGGACCTGGATCAAAGATGATAAGCTTCCATTCGATCCGGAAGCAGGCAGTTCAGCGGTCGGCGGTGGTACGGAAGGGGTATCCAACTTCGATATGTTCATCCCTAAGACGTTCACATTGGGTGTTAATGTTTCATTTTAAGATAAGAGACAATTATGAGAACAATAAAAATCTGGACTTTAAGCTCGTTAGTCTTTGCCGCATTGATGTTTAGTTCTTGCGGAAAAGACTTCCTCGACAGAAAACCATATACTTCACGCCCGGCTGATGAGGCATTAAATACAGAGAAGGATGTGGAGTCAGCACTCATTGGCTCTTATGCAGGGCTTCGTGATGCCGATTTCTTTGGTCGTACGATTCCTTTATTAGGAGATCTGATGGCCGACAATGTTGTAGTTTCCAACAGAAATTCAGGTCGTTACATTGCGCAGTTCCAATATAATTTCACTGTGAACGACGCCTCCATAGGTTACATTTGGCAGGATGGATATGTGGTTATTAATCGTGTAAACAATATTATCAATGCGAAAGTTACAGGTGGAATGGTCGATCAATATAAAGGCGAAGCCTATGCCATACGCGCGCTTGCTTACTTTGAGCTGGTAAACTTCTTTGCTCGTCCTTACACTGACGATCCTAACGCAGACGGGGTACCGCTGGTGTTGCAATTTGATATCAACGGCAAGCCTAAGCGTGCCAGCGTTGCGGATGTATATAAGCAGATATTGGCAGATTTGGATCAGGCATCGTCCCTGATGACTAGCAGTACAAATACAGGAAGATTCTCTCCGGCAGCGGTACACGCATTACAGGCGAGAGTAAATCTCTTCATGGGCACCACACATTCTTATCAGAAGACCTTGAGCCTTTGTACTGATATTATCAATAATTCCGGTATCTCATTGGTAAATGCCGCGAACCTGAAAGCCTACTGGCAGAAGTCCGCCTCAGAGCCTTTGGGTACAGAAACTTTATTTGAAGTGATCTCTGACAGAATTGACAATAATGGCTTTAACGAGCTTTCTTATATCTACTCTCAGGAAGGTTATGGAGACATGCTTGTCAACGAAAATTTCTATAAGACATATGGCGATAAAGATGTCAGAAAGTCTTTGGTAAAAGTAGGTGTGCGCCAGGGAACAGGAGGCGAGAATCCCGCTTATATTGCAACGAAGAACGCTGACGTTGTTAATTATGGCGGTAAAAAGATCCTTCGTTTGTCAGAGGTTTACCTCAATGCCGCGGAGGCAGCTTTCCATCTTGGCGATGAGAACGGTGCTCGTAACTATCTGCAAACGCTTATTTCGGAGCGGGATCCTTCCGCTGCGGTAACCGAAAGTGGCACGGCGCTACTGGATCGCATTATTACAGAAAGACGTAAGGAGCTTGCTTTTGAAGGGGATCGCTTATTTACTCTTAACAGGCTTAAGCGCGATATTCTTGCAAGGACCTCCGCGAACGCCTCTGGTCTGGAGTATAATACTATCAAATATACGGATTACCGTCGTGTAGCTCCAGTTCCATTGGTTGAGACTGACAGAAATACCAACCTCACACAAAATAAAGGCTGGTAAGCAAGATATATATCTAAACCTGATTGTTTGCAGACGATCTCTGAGGGCTTTTTATTAATTTAAAAAGCCCTCAGTTTTTGCGGCACCATATGTAACTATAGCTTAAACCTTATTTCTCATGTCCGAGGGAATACTCCTGATCTTCACCGGCTCAGGTACAACCGACATTTGCAACCGCATACGTACTACCGTTTTAAATCGTTAGAAGAAATAATTATTCGCTAGATTTAAACGTTCCTCTAAAAATCCTATCTTACCCATACCACACACCTAATAAATAGAATGAACGCAAGAACTTTAATCACCGGCCTTTTGCTATTTGTTGTTTGTTTCAGTCAGGCTCAAACATCATCAATTTCACGCTCTGTCAATATCTTTGGCGATACCGTGTTTTCCTATCGAAACAACATTGGCCAGAAAGTCGCAGAGTGGTCGTATTCCCGGGATATTTTTGGAAACAAAGTGTATACCGTCAAAGATGGTATGGGGCGTACCGTCAAGACTGCTAAGGAAGATAAGGACATCTTTGGTAATAACAGACTGTCAATTTCTGATGGTATGGGTAGGACAGTAGGTCGAATGGAGTCTAGTACGGATATATTCGGCGATGTTACTCAGAAGTACTATGGTGACAACCTCCAGCTGCTACGCTCTGTTGAGCATAAAACCGATATTTTCGGGCATAAGATAATCACCGTGAGAGATGGCAATGGAAGGCAATTGCGGCAGTTAGAGATCCGAGACGAAAGTGCCGATGCTTTTTCAATTGGAAATGAGGGCAAGAATGCTGATTTGGATCCCTCGGATTATGCGTTTTTTCCGAACACTATCGGTCTTGACAAATCCAATTCCTCCGCCTACGGTTCCTCTTATTCCTATGACTTTAGAAAAGATAGTAATATGATGCTTGAGCGTATTGCAAATATCTTCGGGACCGCAAATCCTGTAAAAGTTAAGACTTCCGGCGCGCGCGGTATTACTACTCTTGGCGAGTTTTCAATCACCGATCAGACCGACCGTGCTGTGTGCTCTCTAAGGCTTAGTGTGGCAACGTTAGGAGGTACTGTGCGTACTTTATATGGAGAAGATGGAAAGGTCCTTTTTTCGCTTAAGCCTGCAACATCATTGATGGGCAATAGAAGCGTGAAGTTACGCGACCGGAGTAATAAGGTTTTGATGAGCATTGCGCTTTCTGTTGATCCATGGAATGCGCGAACAGCAATGATCATCAGTGATAAAGGGGAGGTTATGGCAACGTCAGATGTAGAGAAAGCGCTATTAAATAACCTTGGCGCTATGCAGCAGCAGCGTAAGGCGGAAGTGGTAAAATTTTTCCTGAGTGTATTGCATGACGCTCTCATTTAACGACAAATCCTTCTACGCAGCCAGGCTCAGAATCTGTTTTGGTTATCGGCGCTTGATTACTCCTTCAATAGTGGAATTCATTTCCGGAGATAGCTTTAAAAGATAAATTACGCCTACATAGAATAAGGTAATCAATGACGACCTCAAGACAATGTCGGCAATGAGGGGGAGTTCCGGCATAAACGATATTATCCACAGAATCAGCAAGCCGGTAAGTAAGATCAGGGCATTTTTATAGTCAAAGGGTTGAAATCCGAATTTCTTGTAGATAAAGAAATAGCGATATAGGTTGAAGAGCAGCGTCGTCATAGCACTTGCTATGGCCGCTCCCGTGATACCCCATTTGGGTATAAAGAAGTAGTTGGCGGCAATGGTAACACCAATAAGCCCAAGGAAGAAGTAGGTATCGTATTTGTAATATTTAGAGGTTGCCAGAATCATACCGTTCATACCGGTAGCCATATCAATCAATCCGCTCAGGCTCACAAAGAAGATTACATATTTTCCCGCCGCGTATTCCGCGGGGATCATCTTAAGGATGTTATCAATATTGGCCCAAATGCCGACAAATAGCAAGAGGCCAATGAGCAATTGACTGGAGCAACTCTTCTTATAGATAGAGTTTATGCCCGGCAGATCATTATTCTTCCATTTCTCTGCAATAATTACCCCCCCAATGCGGTACATGATACGTGAGGGCATGGCTACCACAGTGCCGAAAAAGGCTGTGATGCCGTAGATCCCGGTCAACGATTCATTGATCATCCCCTTGATCATAATACGATCGATGTATTGAATAATCATGGTCGTTAAGCCCGTTACCACCGCGAAGAAGCTTACGCTCGCCAGCATTTTGACCATGGGGCCATGTAAAAAGTTGAAATCCGGACGCAGGTCGATTTTCTCCTTCGCACGTACATTCATAAATATCAATACAGATGGAATGATATTAGCCAGCAACCAGATCCATAAAAACAAATCGAAGGATATGGGGAAAAAGAAGATTGCCGCCAGTGCCATGGCCACCGTAAGTTTTTGTAAAAACTCTTTTAGAATGGTGCCGGTAGCAGCATCCATCAAGGCTACTCTATTGTAGTTATCGAAAGCACTAAAAATCAAGGTGCCAACAGTGAGTGTGAGTATAGCAGGCGAATAGTTATCCAAAAACACAGCGTAGTTGCCTATATCGCCTATCAGAGGGCGAAACA
This sequence comes from Sphingobacteriaceae bacterium UBA6709, assembly GCA_002454425.1. GTDB lineage: Bacteria > Bacteroidota > Bacteroidia > Sphingobacteriales > Sphingobacteriaceae > Arcticibacter. The sequence goes on along the minus strand of DKIV01000013.1, from coordinate 6,960 downwards.
AGGTGTATAGCAGGCATATAAGTAATGTGCCGACAACGGGAACAGCTAACAGCAGAAATAGAAAGCCGTGGTGGTTTTTCTCCGCGTTCCGAAAATAGGGAAAGCAACGAGTGCTGGCGGTAAAGAAACCAAGGGAGCCAAACTGGGTAAGGATAATCGATATTGACAAAATCACTTCCAGCTCTCCATTCTGCTCTGTGGTCAGACCATGAGATCGGAGCATGGTAACACTGAAAAAGCCAATAATTACGCCCAGATATGAATAGATACTTCCTTTAATCGTTTGTTTGCCTATCATAACTAAATATTCCCCCAAAATAAAGAATTGTTGGCTTTATATTCATCATTGCTTGTTATCCTTGTTCTCCGTCCAGAAAAATCCTGCTTAGGTAGTCAACATTGCCAACTTTGGGTCTCCTAATAAAAGCTGCTCAATGCTGTGATAGTCGAGCTCTCCGGCGTTGTAATCCTCAATAAGTCGGCATACATGCTCCACATCGTGTGGCCGATCTACGCTTACTCTCAGCCTGCTGTTGTCTTCACCTTGTCTGATGTGGTAGCATTCGTTCAATCCCGAGGTATTCCTGAAAATATAAGGAGTCACCTCCTGTCTATCTCGTAAATCCTTAGCATGCTTAAAAGCCTCATCGAGAAGCAAAAAGCTGAATATCTCAAACCCGAAGCCCTCAGCAAAGCTAGGGTGTACTGTATTGCTGATGTAAAGCCTTGGATTGCTGAACCGCAGATATTTTTCAATTGCGTTTCTAATCAAATGCGGGTCTATGAGCGGACATGTCGGGCTTACCCGCACCAGGATATCATACCCCATGGCCTTAGCTGTAGCATGAAAGCGACCAAGTGCATCTTCTGCAGCACTCCTTAGGAAGGGAATTCCCTTCTCTCGCGCATACTCCGCGAGCTCATCGTCCTCCGCGTTAATACTCGTCGAGATAGCTGTTTCAAAGCCGGTCTGTTTTAACCGGGAGAGGTGATATTCCAGCAGCGGACGTTCCTTGCTCTTCCTAAAGATTATTCCAGAAGCATTTGGAGTCCTTGTATATGTCTGAGTGATAATGCCTATTTTTTCCATCACGTCGATATAAGATGCCCTCTGAAGTTTACTGAGCGTAGCCGGAATTAATTATCGCGCTAATTGAGGGTTGCTGAACCCTGCTGACTAATGCCCGCCGGTTAAGGATGCATTTCTCATGCGGTTTTTCCAATTTCCACGCGCTCGAAGCTGTCGATATAACTTTTAGCTGACGCATTTAAAATTAAGCATCCCCGGGTATCCGCATAATCTCGTATCACGAGATAAGAACGAAAGGCTTTATGCAAAGAGAGAAAAAGATCGGCGATCGTGATTTTTCTGTTTTTAACATGGTCGTGCATCAACAGGGGTTTTACCGGGTCTTTATCGTAGAAATGATAATCATTTATCATCACGCGGTTGTTTTCAACCTTGTATTCTTCATGCCATGAATGATCGGCGCCAAATAAAAATACGCGTTTGTATCCTGAATTTATAGCCACAAACAGACTGGCTCCAAGCACGTTCTCGCATTGCATAACACCCAGGTTATTGCGGAAAATGAAATGCCTGAACCACGAAAATCCTTTGGTAATGACGTAATTGAAATAGCAGAACTCTATATTACTATTCGCTTGCTGCAGGTTCTTTACAAAATAGGAATTCTTGCCAAGATAAGGAACATATACCCTGATACGCCAGCTCACTGTCTTAAACTTCTCGAAGGTTTCCCGTATAATGGGAGGGTTATGCGTTTTGCCGTCGAAAACGAAATAGTAATTGTCAAGGATCACGTAATTCGTTGGACGCAGCAACTCAAATTCCTCAGCCTGTATAAAATTGTTTACGCAAAAAAGCTCTGTGCGCTTCAGAAAGTCGATATCCTTTTCAAGACTGATTTTTAGTGAAGGACCATTTCCTAAGATCGCGCATTCGTTTTTATCTGTTTGCGGCAATTTCAACCCGAACTTTGAGCGTACCAATATTTTCAGAATAGTTATGAAAACAGCGATGCAGGACTCGATAAATTTAGCGGACTTTTTGTAAACGGATTCTAACATAATGCATAAAGCGTCAGCCGACGCATGATTGCAAATATAGTATATTTGCTAAGTGAAAGTAGTACACCTGAATACTTATGACGGAAATGGCGGAGCCGGGAGAGCTGCACTTCGTTTGAATAAGGCGCTTAATGAAACGGGTATAGAATCCTCGGTATTGAGTCTTTACTCCTTTAATCCCAGCTCCGGAGCTGCCGTCGCCTATCATAATCTGCCGGGCAAAATACGCGCGGTAGCAAATATATTCGCTGAACGTTTTCTTGTTCGCCCCTTTCTGAAAAATAGAGAAGTCCCCTTCTCCTTGAACAGTTTTGGGTTTCCTATTCATAAACATCCCTTGGTACGCGACGCTGATGTTGTCCATCTCCATTGGATAAATCACGGGTATCTGGCTGACCGTCAGTTGAAGCAGCTTGCGGCACTCAATAAGAAAATTGTCTGGACCTTACATGATTCAAATCCTGTAACCGGGGGCTGCCATGTGAAGTACGATTGCCAGCGGTTCAAAGAAAGCTGCGGCAATTGTCCGGTACTTATAGATCCTGCACCCGGCGATCTTTCCCATCGCGTATGGCGCCGTAAAGCCGACAGCTATCGCGACCTTAACATCACTTTCGTGGGGCCTAGTACCTGGATGTCGGAGACGGTTCGACGTTCAAGCCTTGGCGCGGGACGTCGTACGGAAGCTATTCCGAATAGCTTGGAAATGAACATCTTTAAACCTCTTGATAAACGCGGGTGTAAGGTTGAGCTGGGCTTGGATCCTGATAAGAAGCTTATCCTTGCCGGATTTATGCCTTCACAGTTCAGTCGCCATAAAGGTTTGCCCGAGCTTATCAGCACCATTCGAAATCTTGAAAAACTCGAAGATATTAACCTCGGCAATACAGAGCTATGCTTCTTTGGTGCCGGAGGTGAAGATTTCAATGAAGAGCTGCCTTTGAGATATCGCTTTACAGGCGTCATTAAAAATGATGAGCTGCTCGTGAAGTATTATAACGCCGCCGATGTGTTTGTCCTTTCCTCGCTGGACGAGAATCTTCCTTATACCGCTATGGAAAGCCTTGCCTGTGGTACTCCTGTTGCTGCATTCGATACCTGCGGCGTGTCAGATGTGGTGCGGCATGAGGCTAACGGATATATGGCGCCTCTTTACGATACCATGGGACTAGCGGAGGCTATAGGCAAGATTCTTAATCATCCGGATCCTGCGGCATTATCGGCATATGCCCGCGAATATACGCTGGGACATTTCAGTCCTGAAATCGTTGCCTCTCGTCATATTCAGTTGTACCACTCGCTATAAGTTTATGTTTAATCCTCGCCTCAGCATCATTACCGTCGTTTTTAACAATGTGCAACACATCGAGCGTACAATCTGCTCTGTAATTTCTCAAAGCTATTCCAATATCGAATATCTCGTGATCGATGGCGCTTCCTCCGATGGTACCGTGCAACAGATCTTAAAGTATAAGGACAAGATCCAGGTACTGGTTTCGGAGCCGGACCGCGGAATTTATGATGCCATGAATAAAGGCTTGGCCTTGGCTACAGGCGACTACGTCCTGTTTATGAATTCAGGTGATGAACTCTACGATAAAGATACCGTAACAGAAGTGTTTGCCTCGGCGCCTGATGCAGATATTTATTACGGTGAAACCGAGATGATCAACGAACAGCTGCAGAGCCTTGGCTTGCGCAGACATCGCGTGCCGGAACAGCTAAGGCATTCAAGTTTTAGATATGGCATGAGTGTGAGCCATCAGGCGATTTATATCCGTCGCGCACTGTGTTCATCATATAATCCAATCTATCAGTTAAGCGCGGATATTGACTGGATTCTGAATGCTCTTTCCAAGGCCCGGAAAGTGGTAAATGTTCATAGACTGGTGGCTAAATATCTGGTAGGCGGTATGTCGAAAAAACGCCATCGTCAAAGTCTTAAAGAGCGCTATCAGATTTTCAATCATTATTACGGACGCATTCCGAATTTCTTTAATCACATCTTAATTGCGGTTCGCCTGGCAACATATTTTCTTAAACATAGACGTACTAACGATTGAGTCTGTCAATTAAATATTAATTTTCCAGCTGACGAATGAGTACCTATTTTGGCTTTCAGCGGGGTAAAATCAGCCGTCATTGCGTTAAACTCGTTGGCCAGGGAAATTAAATCGGTATGGGATCTTCCTAGACAATCTAACTTCCAAACTACTACAGTATTATCAGGTGGAATGGTTTTAAGGTTTTTGAAGGGCGGGGCGTATGCTTAGGTATAAAAAAGTAGCGCTATTTATCCCGATAATGCCCCCAAACCGATAGTATGGTAACTAACGTGATTGCAAAGTCAATCTTGTAAATCAGCCTATGCTGTTGGTTAATTCGCCTAGACCAGATTATTTCATCTTTTTTATATTTTAATCGCTCTGGATTGCCTGTCCCGGATTCCGGCGAGATGATCAATTCCTTTGTTAAATTTTCAATTTTCTCTAGCCAAACCGTATTGCCGGCTTTTTTTATGTCTTTTAAGCTGATCTTTGGCGAGTTCTTTGAACTCTATTCTGTAACTCATATAGATTTAAAGAAATTGGAAACATCCTCCTCATCCTCTAATAAAGTACCCATACCAGCTTCCGACTGAACAAGCATCGCTTCAAAAGTTGGCGACATAACATTCTCTTTTATAGAACAATCATTTTCGATAACTTCTACTCCAAAAGCCTCTAAATACATCTTGATTACTTGAAGCTTTTTAGAACTTGCTTTTATTGTTAGTGACTTCATAATATTATCTTACAAAGATAACAAATTGTATTTATGGATGTTAGAGGACTGAAGCGCTCTTCATACTTAACGATAAAGACACTCACGTTATTATTGGTCCTCATTTGAAGTTGCTGCTATCTATTACTCATCTGGAAAAAATATCAAAAAATGGTCCATTTCTGATTTAGATAATAAAATGATGCGAATACATGCATCCAACCCGTTTTGATTTCTGGAGTCCGATTGGTTAACAGTAACTTTAATGGCAGCGAAATATTTAATTCTGGCCTTTAGAATCCCTTATATCGAAGTTCTTATGCTGCGGCCGCGTGCAGGAGAACCCACTCTTGAGGGTAGGACTCCTTTCCCGCTCACATACTGGGCTGGGTCGCGGCAGTTACTGCGAGTGTAGCGGGGCTCCGTTGCATAGAACGGAAGCTAGCTGAAACTTATATTAACCTACAGGTAGGTCTGAGATTATCTCATCGCATTTCTCTAACAGCTTATTTTCTGATACCTCGGACAACGATATAGGGCGACAAGAGCCTGCTCTCAAAAGGAATTGCCTTCGTAAGGATTTTTCCCGCATACCAAATGGTCTTTACCAGCGTGCGAGCGAAGAAGGACTTCTGAGATTTGTTCTCTAGCCATACAGAAAATCTGCCGTAGTAACAGGATTCAACGTCCTGCAATCCCAAATCGCGAAAGATTAGTGCCAGCATCTCCGGATCCATACTTTTAATGTTATGTTTGGAGTAGTTGTCTTTATCAAAAGTCTTTTGCACCCAGCCGTTCACGCCGGTAAAATTCGGAAGTGTAATGAACAATACGCCCTTTTCCTTTAGAAACTGAAGGTGCGTTTCGATGATGGAACGAGTGTTTTCAAAATGCTCAATAAGGCCGAAGGATAGCACCATGTCGTATTGCCTTGAAGTCCGGTAATTAAAAAGGTCTGCTTCAATAATGGATATTTCATTTTCAGCAAGCCCGTTAGCACGTAACAGCTTGTGTGTAATCTCTTCATGAATAAAATAGTCGAGCAAGGTGGTATCCAATCGCTCATATTTGCGCAGGTAGGTAGCGTAATATCCGGGAAATCCGCCGAGTTCAATGGCCGAACGAATTCCATTTTCCTTTATTAGTCGAGCGAGAAGATCGCCGAAGTAGTATTTTCTGCTGATTTCGAATATTAATCCGGTTTTAGATTCCCAGAATTTTTTCCAAAACGCGCGGTCTGTTAGTAAGTTTTCCATCGAACAAAGTCAGGGTTTTCAGCCTATGATGGTAAATATATCGAACAGGAACGGTCTTTGATAGCGTTGTCTTGAAAAAAACTGTTTTCAAACCCGAATATGGTCTGATATCTGGGTCCATTTTTAGGTTTTCAGCACTAGTGCTAATATTTAAGCCTATTTATACGCTGGGATTTTTCGATTCAGATTAAAACAGCAATTCTGCTGCCACATATCCTGGGGGCGTTCCCTCGTCCAGAAGGAGATGCCCTCGGTTGGGAGTTTTATTTGAGTCGGTCGATGTTGGGTTTTCATATTGCCAGGATGCTGAAAATTATTTTCTTGAAACGTGTGCACATTTTCTAATCCTTTCTACGTAGCTAAAAATTCAAGGATGCTGGCTTTTATACGATCATCTTGTTTGAGTAGCCGATGGAGAAAGTGTTCAATAGCGTTTTTCGGCAGTGTTTTCGCTGTCGTGATCCTGATGATATTTGGATAATGCTCTGGCGATACATCCTCTCATGCTAACTCTCCTGCCGATTAAACTTTTGCCTGCTTGAAAGTACACTGCCAATTGGGATTTACAATTTAACTACAAGTATTGTCTTCGCCTTTTCGCGACTGCCCGATCATTTATCTAGTCGTTTAACTATCAGTTCGTTATTAGTATCATGCGTAATTGTTAAATCATGTTCTTTGAGCATGCTATTTTTTTCGTGGTTATGCTTCCTTAACCCACCTGCGCATACGCCCCCCGCATCCTCAGATGTCGGAAACGTAGCCGCTCCCGGGATCTTTTTTCATTCTCAGGCTAAGCGTTCTTCGCAGCCCGCCTGCAACCCACCAGCTACCTACCTGGTTCGAGTCT